>NZ_SCNE01000006.1:0-307260 GCF_005503595.1 Enterobacter sp. 2VL | reverse complement strand
AATTACGTATGTTCACTCAGAGACTTGGTATTCATTTATTGTCCGAAGACATTAAGAATCCATGTCACTTTGAGTGCCCACACAGATTGTCTGATAAATTGTTAAAGAGCAGTTGCGACGCGCTTTAGCGCTCTGTCGCGAGGTGGCGTATATTACGCTTTCCTCTTTCAGAGTCAACCCTGAATCTCAGGATTTTTTCTCTTCAACCGAACCGGTTGTTGTGTGAAGTGATTCACATCTGCCGTGTCGATGGAGGCGCATTATAGGGAGTTCTCGCGCCGCCGCAACCGCTAAATGACAGAAAAATGACTGGCTGCTGCATTCCACAGCAAAACCCCGCCTTATACCTTTTTACACACAGACTTATCCACAATGATACGAAAAAGTGAAATTGTGCGAGCGTTGCGCAAACGTTTTCGTTAAAATGCTCGCGCTTAACAGGCATGCCCCGCCAGGTGTGTTAGATGAGTTTTTCACAGGAAAAATTCATCTAACGCTCTCTGTAATCGTGAAATCCAGGGGATTTACCATGCAACAACGTCGTCCAGTCCGCCGCGCTCTGCTCAGTGTCTCTGATAAAGCCGGTATCGTTGAATTCGCTCAGGCACTTTCTGCACGCGGTGTGGAGCTGCTGTCCACAGGCGGTACCGCTCGCCTGTTAGCAGAGAAAGGTTTGCCGGTTACCGAAGTCTCTGATTACACCGGTTTCCCGGAAATGATGGATGGACGCGTCAAAACCCTGCACCCGAAAGTGCACGGCGGCATTCTTGGCCGTCGCGGTCAGGATGACGGCATTATGGAACAGCATGGCATCGCACCTATCGACATGGTTGTCGTTAACCTCTACCCGTTCGCCCAGACCGTAGCCCGCGAAGGTTGCTCGCTGGAAGATGCCGTAGAGAATATTGATATCGGCGGCCCGACCATGGTGCGCTCCGCAGCTAAGAACCATAAAGATGTGGCTATCGTGGTCAAGAGCAGCGACTACAGCGCCATTATTAATGAGATGGACGCCAATGAAGGTTCATTAACCCTCGCAACCCGTTTCGACCTCGCCATCAAAGCCTTCGAGCACACCGCCGCCTACGACAGCATGATCGCCAACTACTTCGGCAGCCTGGTGCCCGCCTACCATGGCGAAAGCAACGCTCCATCTGGCCGCTTCCCGCGCACGCTGAACCTGAACTTCATTAAGAAGCAGGATATGCGCTACGGCGAGAACAGCCACCAGCAGGCAGCCTTCTATATAGAAGAAGAGGTAAAAGAAGCCTCGGTTGCCACCGCTCAGCAGGTTCAGGGCAAAGCGCTCTCCTACAACAATATTGCTGACACCGACGCTGCGCTGGAATGCGTGAAAGCGTTCAGCGAGCCGGCCTGCGTTATCGTCAAGCACGCGAACCCGTGCGGCGTGGCGGTAAGCACCTCTGTTCTGGATGCCTATGATCGCGCCTACAAAACCGACCCGACCTCCGCGTTTGGCGGCATTATTGCCTTCAACCGTGAGCTGGATGCGCAAACCGCGCAGGCCATTATCTCGCGTCAGTTTGTCGAAGTGATCATTGCGCCATCAGCGTCTGAAGAAGCCCTGAAAATTACCGCGGCGAAGCAAAACGTGCGCGTCCTGGTTTGCGGTCAGTGGGCTGATCGCGTGCCGGGCCTGGACTTCAAACGCGTGAACGGCGGTTTGCTGGTTCAGGATCGCGATCTGGGTATGGTGACAGAGGCCGACCTGCGCGTGGTGACCAAACGTCAGCCAACCGAGCAGGAACTGCGTGACGCGCTGTTCTGCTGGAAGGTCGCGAAGTTCGTGAAATCCAACGCCATTGTCTACGCGAAAGAGAACATGACCATCGGAATAGGCGCAGGCCAGATGAGCCGCGTTTACTCGGCGAAAATTGCCGGTATTAAAGCAGGCGACGAAGGGCTGGAAGTGAAAGGGTCCGCCATGGCCTCCGACGCCTTCTTCCCGTTCCGCGACGGCATCGACGCGGCAGCGGCGGTGGGCATCACCTGCGTGATCCAGCCTGGCGGCTCCATTCGCGATGAAGAAGTGATTGCCGCAGCTGACGAACACGGCATCGCGATGATCTTCACCGACATGCGTCACTTCCGCCATTAATTCCCGGAGCAGAAAATGAAAGTATTAGTGATTGGTAATGGCGGCCGCGAGCACGCGCTGGCGTGGAAAGCCGCGCAGTCTCCGCGAGTGGAAACCGTCTTTGTGGCGCCGGGCAATGCCGGCACTGCCCTGGAGCCCACGCTGCAGAACGTCGCCATTGGCGTGACCGATATCCCGGCACTGCTGAGCTTTGCCCAAAATGAGAATATCGATCTGACCATCGTCGGTCCGGAAGCGCCGCTGGTGATTGGCGTGGTTGACGCATTCCGCGAAGCCGGGCTGACCATCTTCGGCCCGACGGAAGGCGCCGCGCAGCTGGAAGGTTCAAAAGCCTTCACCAAAGATTTCCTTGCGCGTCATCACATCCCGACGGCGGAATACCAGAACTTCACCGAGGTAGAGCCAGCGCTGGCGTATCTGCGTGAAAAAGGCGCGCCGATTGTGATTAAGGCCGACGGTCTGGCCGCCGGTAAAGGCGTGATCGTGGCGATGACGCTTGAAGAAGCGGAAGCCGCAGTGCAGGACATGCTGGCTGGCAACGCCTTTGGCGATGCGGGCCATCGCATCGTCATCGAAGAGTTTCTCGACGGTGAAGAGGCGAGCTTTATCGTGATGGTCGACGGCGAGCACGTCCTGCCGATGGCGACCAGCCAGGATCATAAGCGCGTGGGTAACGCAGACACCGGTCCGAATACCGGTGGGATGGGTGCTTACTCCCCTGCGCCAGTGGTCACTGACGAAGTGCATCAGCGCACCATGGAGCGCATCATCTGGCCTACCGTTAAAGGGATGGCGGCGGAAGGCAACACCTACACCGGTTTCCTCTATGCGGGCCTGATGATCGACAAGCAGGGCAACCCGAAGGTGATCGAATTTAACTGCCGCTTCGGCGATCCGGAAACGCAGCCCATCATGCTGCGCATGAAATCGGATCTGGTTGAACTGTGCCTGGCGGCCTGCGAAGGCAAGCTCGACGAGAAAACGTCCGAGTGGGACGAGCGTGCCTCTCTGGGCGTGGTGATTGCGGCGGGCGGTTATCCGGGGAATTACAACACCGGTGACGAGATCCACGGCCTGCCGCTGGAAGCGGTAGACGACGCAAAGGTGTTCCATGCGGGCACAACGCTGTCTGACGACGATCGCGTCCTGACCAACGGTGGCCGCGTACTGTGCGCGACCGCGCTGGGTCACACCGTTGCGGAAGCACAGAAGCGCGCCTATGCGCTGATGGCGGATATCCACTGGAACGGCAGCTTCAGCCGCCAGGATATCGGTTATCGCGCGATTGCGCGTGAGCAGGGCGAGTAAGAGTCGTCTGTTCCCCCTCACCCAACCCTCTCCCTCTGGGAGAGGGTATATTGCTCAAAAACTCTTTTCCGTCGGCTGCCAGGTGCAGAAATCTTCGTTCGCCACCAGCAGCAGCTGAGAACCTTCCGGCGCTTCAAGCCACGCGATACTCACTTCCATAGAAGAGTGACGCTGACGACGTTCAATATGTTCGGTTGCCCAGGATTCCAGCTCAGGCTTCACCGTCTGCCCTTCACAGGTCGTTACCGTACCATCGGCATGCCATCGCCCCTGGCGCAGCACTACGCGCCCCAGACGCAGCGCATCGCTGGTCTGGCGGATCTGTTCGGCACGATAGCGGTAGAGGGCTATTTGCTCGCTGGAAAGCTGCTGTTTATGACCGCTGACCTCGCGCTGCATAAAGCTCAGCTCGCCATGGTCATCAAAACGCACTTTCACATGTTCGGGGGTCTTACTGTAGATATTCAGCTCGATAAGGGAGAGGGAATCCCCCTGCCAGCGATACTCTGCGGTCGAGGTATTACCGGTATGCCACGGGCTGAATGCGGAAAGAAGGTGCACTTCCCCGCTGGAATCTTTGCGCCACATCCTGACCGCACCCTGGTTATCCGCGTAACCGCTGGCGGTAAACGGAGGAAGGGAGGCATCATGGCTACAGGCAGACAGTAACAGCACGCCTGCCAGCGCGAGCGTTCCGCGACAGAATGACAAAAGGGGCGTTGCCGCCCCTTCGTTAAAACTGTTCACTGCCACGCGTCTTACTTAACTGCGTCTTTCAGTGCTTTACCAGAAACAAATGCCGGCACGTTAGCTGCGGCGATTTTGATTTCTTTACCGGTCTGCGGGTTGCGGCCAGTACGCTCAGCGCGGTGGTTCACTTTGAAGGTACCGAAACCAACCAGTTGTACAGCATCGCCTTCTTTCAGAGACTCAGTAATAGCAGCCAGGGTAGATTCCAGAGCAGCTTTAGCCTGCACTTTAGACAGATCAGCCTTGTCCGCAATTACATCAATCAGTTGAGTCTTGTTCATAAGTTATCCTTTCAATGTGTTTATCGCTTGCTAAGCATCGAGTGCGACGAAAATGCCAAAAAAGCACTCTCCTGCATACACGCACCGATAGCCACTTTTTTTCGCCCCCCAAATGTAGACCAGACGGGGGGCAGAAGGGAAGAGTTGAGGTACGACAAAACAGGCGTTAAATCACGTTTTGTTGTCTCATTGGTTAAAAACTATACCAATATTACTCTCACCCGCCTCACGTAAGTCCGCGCGCAGCCCTTTGATCAGCTCAATGTCGCGTTCTTCACACTCTGCCAGCAGGCGGAAAATTTCCCACTGGATGTCCCATTCCTGCTCAACCGCCGGGTTGGCACGCAGCTCTTCGTCGGTCATTTCACGACCTTCCTGCGTCATTTCCAGCATCGCGACGGTGGTGATGGACGCCTTACTTACCTCAATCGCATGTTCCAGCGTTTCGCCGCTCAGACGAGAGTGGATCAGTTCGCTTAACGCGACGCAGGCGTCAATCGCCGGGTAGACGCCATACACATCATAGTCATCCGCCGCCGGGATTGCCTCTTCCAGCTTTTCGAGCTGAGAGTCGAAGTTAACTTTGGCATCTTTTACCGTCAGCGTTTCCCAGATCAAGTCCAGGATGCGGCGATAGATCTGGCCTTCACCAAATTCAGTCTGCTTGCAGAACGTGGCATAGTTGGGATACATGCGCTCGCACAGGCAGGCCATAAAGGTGACGTGCTGCCAGCTTTCCAGCTTCTCAAGGCGCAGATGAATCGGGTTTTGTAACATGATGATGTCTCGAATCGAAAATTAGCCGCAGTTTACCTGAATCATGGCTGAATTTCCTGCCAACGAACAAATGCCGGACGCGAGGACGCCACGGCATCGGCCCAGCGCGTTGGCTCCGGTAAACGGTAGCCCTTCATACAGCGTTGTACCCATGCCAGCGCGCTATCCATACTGACCCGATGCCCGGTAGCAATGAACAGCGGATTGCAGCGGGCTTTACTGCGCCAGACCCACGCCAGCTGCTCGCCTTTATCAATAAGCGGTGCCAGAGCGCCCGGCTCGGCGGAGAGCGGCTCAAACTTCCCACAGAGGCGTTTCTTGGCGACGCCGATGGTCGGCACATCCACCAGCAGCCCAAAGTGGCTGGCAACGCCCAGGCGGCGCGGGTGAGAGATGCCGTGTCCATCAACGAACAGCAGGTCGGGCTTTTGCGAGAGTTGCTCCCACGCTGCGAGCAGCGCGGGGTATTCACGGAAGGAGAGAAAACCGGGAATGTAAGGCATGGTGGTGGCGATACGCGCCACTTTGTACTCCACCAGCTCAAGCGAGGGGTACTTAAGAACCACCATCGCCGCCCGCGTCACTTCCCCGCCCTGCTCGAACCCCACGTCCGCGCCGCCGATGTACTGCGGGGGATCCGTATCCAGACGATCCTCGCGGATCACGGATGAGGCAAGTTCTATCTGTTGAGCGCGTAACGACGCGAGATCCATAACCACTCCTTACTTGTGATACTGGGCAGAAAGCCGATGCACCGCCTCCACAAAGACGCCTGCGTGTTCTGGCGGCACATCCTGATGAATGCCGTGGCCGAGGTTAAAGACGTGGCCTTCACCCTGGCCGAAAGCAGACAGTATAGTCGACACTTCTTCTTCAATGCGGGCAGGCTGGGCATAAAGCATGGACGGGTCCATGTTGCCCTGCAGCGCCACTTTGTCGCCCACGCGACGGCGCGCCTCGCCAATGTCGGTGGTCCAGTCAAGACCCAGCGCATCACAGCCGGTTGCGGCCAGCGCTTCCAGCCACTGCCCGCCGCCTTTGGTAAACAGGGTGACCGGCACGCGGCGACCTTCGTTTTCACGCAGCAGGCCGTCGACGATTTTGTGCATGTAGTACAGCGAGAACTGCTGGTAATCGCGCCCGGTCAGCACGCCGCCCCAGGTATCAAAAATCATCACCGACTGCGCGCCCGCTTTAATCTGCGCGTTAAGGTAAAGCGTGACGCTTTTCGCCAGCTTGTCGAGCAGCGCATGCAGGGCCAGCGGCTCGGCGTACATCATTTTTTTGATGACCGTGAAGGCTTTGCTGCTGCCGCCTTCAACCATGTAGGTCGCCAGCGTCCACGGGCTGCCGGAGAAGCCAATCAGCGGCACTTCGCCCTTCAGCTCACGACGAATGGTGCGCACCGCGTTCATCACGTAGCCCAGTTCGCCTTCGGGATCGGGGATTGGCAGCTTATCAACGTCGGCTTTACTTTTAATCGGGGAGGTGAAACGCGGGCCTTCGCCGGTTTCGAAATAGAGCCCAAGCCCCATCGCATCCGGAATGGTCAAAATGTCTGAAAAGAGAATGGCGGCATCCAGTGGAAAGCGACGCAGCGGCTGGAGCGTCACTTCACAGGCCAGCTCGGCGTTTTTGCACAGCGACATAAAATCGCCCGCCTGCGCACGCGTGGCTTTGTACTCTGGCAGATAGCGTCCCGCCTGGCGCATCATCCACACCGGGGTGACATCAACGGGCTGGCGCAGCAGCGCACGCAGATAACGATCGTTCTTCAGTTCGGTCATTTTTGCAGTTCCTTAAGCGTCATGGCCTCAGTGTAACACTACTCATACTCGGCCCGACACATTGCCACGGTATCTTCTATCAGCCGACGCGCCACCGTCCCCGGCGGGGGTAACAGCGGTAAATCGTCATAGCGATACCAGTTCGCCTCCAGCAGCTCTTTTTGGTCGATAACGATCTCGCCGCTATCGTAATCCGCCATAAACGCCGTCATTAAAGACATCGGGAAGGGCCACGGCTGAGACGTCACATAGCGCAGGTTTTTCACCCTGATACTGCTCTCCTCCATGACTTCACGCGCGACCGCCTGCTCCAGCGTTTCGCCAACTTCGACGAACCCGGCCAGCACGGTATGAATGCCGTTACGATGGCGGGTATGCTGCGCCAGCAGGATGGAATCCTCGCGACGAATGGCCACAATGATGCACGGCGCAATTTGCGGGTAGTAACGTTCGCGGCAGTGGCTACAGAGCATCGCCGACTCGGTTTTGCTCGGGTGCATGGTATGGCCGCAGTAGCCGCAGAATTTATGCGAGCGGTAAAACTCCGCCAGCTGCACGCCGCGGCCCGCCAGCTGGAACAGGCCAGCGTCAAGATCGAGCACCTGACGAACCGATCCCATATCGTGGCGACGAGATTGCTGGATCAACCACACCGGATCGCCCTGCCATTCGCCGATCCTCAGCGCGGGCAAGCCGACAAGATCGAAGGTTTCCGCCGCTCCGTAAGGCAGTGTCCCGGCGGGCAACCATAACTTTTGTTCGTGACTGACGATCCACCAACCCAGATCTGATTTTTCAATAATACGATCCATATCTATTGCACTACCTTCGCTTCACTGACATGTTGTTAGCATTGTGGTTACATTTTGGATAAGCAGATTCAATTCTAAACCTTGTGGAGTCGAACATGTTAAACCAGCTAGAAAGCCTGACTGAGCGCGTTGGAGGAAGTAACAACCTGGTGGATCGCTGGCTACATGACCGCAAGCATCTCCTCGTGGCGTATTACAATCTGGTCGGTATTAAGCCTGGCAAAGAATCCTTCATGCGGCTGAATGAAAAAGCGCTGGACGATTTTTGTCAAAGCCTGGTCGACTACCTTTCCGACGGGCATTTCAATATTTATGAACGCATTGTCCGTGAAATGGAAGGCACAAATCCCTATTTAGCCGCCAGCAAACTCTGTTCGCTGCTGGAAGCCAACACCCAGCGGATCATGGCGTACTACGACTCCACGCTCGAGAACGCGATCGATCACGATAATTATCTCGAGTTCCAGCAGGCGCTGTCCGATCTCGGTGAAGCGCTGGAGGAGCGATTCACGCTGGAAGATAAGCTGATCGTACTCGTGCTGGATAATGACCTGAAGGTCAGCAACGAAGACAACATCGCGCGGCCGGCTTGAGTTCTTAATCGTTAACGAGTAATTTACATCTATCGTCCCTCTTCGGAGGGGTTTTTCTTGTCGGAGTGCCCAGCGTTTGGAAAAACGCGGGCTGAGACCGTTAATTCGGGATCCGCGGAACCTGATCAGGCTAATACCTGCGAAGGGAACAAGAGTCAAACTGCTGTTGTATCGCCTTTCGGGCGATCTCCTCTTGCTTCATCCGTCGTCTGACAAGCCATGTCCTTCACCTTTGGAATGAGCTATGTCTGCAACTAAACTGACCCGTCGCGAACAGCGCGAATACGCCCAACGCTTCATCGACACCCTGGAAGGCACCGCTTTCCCGAACTCAACACGCATTTACATCACTGGCTCTCAGGCTGATATCCGCGTCCCGATGCGCGAGATCCAGCTTAGCCCGACGCTTATCGACGGCAGCAAAGAGACGCCGCAGTTTGAAGACAACGAAGCCGTGCCGGTGTACGACACGTCCGGCCCTTACGGCGACCCGACCGTTGCGATCAACGTGCAGCAGGGTCTGGCGAAGCTGCGCCAGGCCTGGATTGATGCGCGCAACGACAGCGAAGAATTGCCCGTCCGCAGCTCGGCGTATACCAACGCGCGTCTGGCCGACGACGGTCTGGACGCGTTGCGTTTCACCGGGCTGCTGACGCCGAAGCGTGCTAAGCCAGGCAAATGCGTTACGCAGCTGCACTACGCGCGTCAGGGCATTGTCACCCCGGAGATGGAGTTTATCGCCATCCGTGAAAATATGGGGCGCGAGCGCATCCGCAGCGAGGTGTTACGCCACCAGCATCCGGGCGAAGGGTTCGGTGCTCGCCTGCCGGAAAACATCACGCCGGAATTCGTGCGTGACGAAGTGGCGGCGGGCCGGGCTATCATCCCTGCCAACATCAACCACCCGGAATCAGAGCCGATGATCATTGGCCGCAACTTCCTGGTGAAGGTTAACGCCAACATCGGTAACTCTGCGGTCACCTCGTCCATCGAAGAAGAGGTAGAGAAACTGGTCTGGTCTACGCGCTGGGGCGCGGACACGGTGATGGACCTCTCAACCGGCCGCTATATTCACGAAACCCGCGAGTGGATCCTGCGTAACAGCCCGGTGCCGATTGGCACAGTGCCCATCTATCAGGCGCTGGAGAAAGTGAACGGCATCGCGGAAAACCTCACCTGGGAAGCCTTCCGCGACACGCTGCTGGAGCAGGCCGAACAGGGCGTGGATTACTTCACCATCCACGCTGGCGTGCTGCTGCGCTACGTGCCGATGACCGCCAAACGCCTGACCGGCATCGTCTCACGCGGCGGTTCGATTATGGCGAAGTGGTGCCTGTCCCACCATCAGGAAAACTTCCTCTATGAACACTTCCGCGAAATCTGCGAAATCTGCGCCGCCTATGACGTCTCGCTCTCGCTGGGTGACGGCCTTCGTCCGGGATCGATCCGCGATGCCAACGACGAAGCGCAGTTTGCCGAACTGCATACGCTGGGCGAACTGACCAAAATCGCTTGGGAGTATGACGTGCAGGTGATGATTGAAGGTCCGGGACACGTGCCGATGCAAATGATCCGCCGTAACATGACCGAGGAGCTGGAGCACTGCCACGAAGCGCCGTTCTACACCCTAGGGCCGCTGACCACCGATATCGCACCGGGTTACGACCACTTCACCTCCGGTATTGGCGCGGCAATGATTGGCTGGTTCGGCTGCGCAATGCTGTGCTACGTCACGCCGAAAGAGCACCTTGGCTTGCCCAACAAAGAGGATGTGAAACAGGGGCTTATCACTTACAAAATTGCCGCGCACGCTGCAGACCTGGCGAAAGGCCACCCGGGGGCGCAGATCCGCGATAACGCGATGTCAAAGGCGCGCTTCGAATTCCGCTGGGAGGATCAGTTCAACCTCGCGCTCGACCCGTTCACCGCCCGCGCCTACCACGATGAAACCCTTCCCCAGGAGTCCGGGAAGGTGGCGCACTTCTGCTCCATGTGCGGCCCAAAATTCTGCTCAATGAAAATCAGCCAGGAAGTGCGGGACTACGCCGCCGCGCAGGCAATTGAAGTCGGGATGGCGGATATGTCAGAGAACTTCCGCGCCAGAGGCGGCGAAATTTACCTCAAAAAAGAGGAGGCATAATGTACCAGCCCGATTTCCCCTCCGTCCCCTTCCGGCTAGGGCTGTACCCGGTCGTGGACAGCGTCGAGTGGATTGCGCGCCTGCTGGAGGCCGGCGTGCGCACGATCCAGTTACGTATCAAAGATAAACGCGATGACGAGGTCGAGGCCGATGTGGTTGCCGCCATTGCGCTGGGGCGTCGTTACCAGGCCCGCCTGTTTATCAACGACTACTGGCAGTTGGCGGTGAAACACCAGGCCTACGGGGTTCATCTTGGTCAGGAAGATCTGGAAACCACCGATCTGAGTGCCATTCGTGACGCAGGGCTGCGCCTGGGCGTGTCGACGCATGACGATATGGAGATCGACGTGGCGCTGGCCGCCCGTCCTTCTTATATCGCTCTCGGCCACGTTTTCCCGACGCAAACCAAGCAAATGCCTTCCGCGCCGCAGGGGCTGGCGCAGCTGGCAGACCACGTTAAACGCCTGGCAGAGTATCCGACGGTCGCCATCGGCGGGATTAGCCTTGAACGCGCGCCGTCCGTTCTGGAGACCGGCGTCGGCAGCATCGCCGTCGTCAGCGCCATCACCCAGGCCAATGACTGGCGTGATGCCACCGCACAGCTCTTACGGCTGGCAGGAGCAGGCGATGAATGATCGCGATTTTATGCGCTACAGCCGCCAGATCCTGCTGGAGGATATCGCCGTTGACGGGCAGCAAAAGCTGCTCGAAAGCCGGGTGCTGATCGTCGGTCTGGGTGGATTAGGCTCGCCTGCCGCGCTTTATCTGGCGGGCGCAGGCATCGGTACGCTGGTGCTGGCGGATGACGATGATATTCACATCAGCAATCTGCAGCGGCAGATCCTGTTTAATACGGCGGATGTGGGCCAGCCTAAGGCAGATATTGCCCGCCAGCGGCTGCATCAGCTCAACCCTGATATCGAACTCATCGCGCTTCAGACGCGCCTTAGCGGTGACAGCCTGCGACGCGAGGTTGCGCTGGCTGACGTCGTGCTCGACTGCACTGACAATATGGCGACGCGCCAGGCGATTAACGCCGCCTGCGTCGCGCACAATACGCCGCTTATCACCGCCAGCGCCGTCGGTTTTGGCGGGCAGATGATGGTCCTGACGCCGCCGTGGGCGCAGGGCTGTTACCGCTGCCTGTGGCCGGACGACGCCGAGCCGGAGCGCAACTGCCGCACGGCAGGCATTACCGGCCCCGTGGTCGGGGTGATGGGAACGTTGCAGGCGCTGGAGGCGATCACGCTGCTCTGCGGCATGGAAACGCAGCGTAATACGCTGCGGCTGTTCGACGCCCGCGCCGGCGGCTGGCGTCAGCTGGCTCTCCACCACGCAGGCCAATGCCCGGTATGCGGAGGTCACAATGCGCATCCTGTTTAACGATGAGCCAATGCAGTGTGACGAGGGGCAGACCGTAGCCACACTGCTCGATAAGCTGCGTCAGCTCAGGCCGGGAACGGCGCTGGCGCTCAATCAACAGATCCTACCGCGCGAGCAGTGGGAACATCAGCAGGTGAGCGAAGGCGACCAGATCCTGCTGTTTCAGGTTATCGCGGGAGGCTGAGATGTTACGTATTGCCGATAAAACCTTTGATTCCCATCTGTTTACCGGAACCGGGAAATTTGCCTCTCCGCAGCTGATGGTAGATGCCATCCGGGAAAGCGGTAGCCAGCTGGTGACGCTGGCGTTGAAACGCGTGGATCTGCGCCATCACAGCGACGCCATTCTGGCACCTTTGCTGGACGCAGGCGTAACGCTATTACCTAATACTTCCGGCGCGAAAACGGCGGAGGAGGCCATCTTTGCCGCCCGGCTGGCGCGTGAAGCCCTGGACACTCCCTGGCTGAAGCTGGAAATTCATCCGGACGCTCGCTGGCTATTACCCGATCCCATCGAAACGCTAAAGGCGGCGGAAAAGCTGGTTCAGCAGGGCTTTACCGTCCTGCCCTACTGCGGGGCCGACCCCGTCCTGTGTAAACGTCTGGAAGAGGTTGGCTGCGCGGCCGTGATGCCGCTGGGAGCGCCTATCGGCTCCAATCAGGGGCTGGAAACCCGCGCGATGCTGGAGATCATCATTGAGCAGGCGACCGTCCCCGTTATCGTTGACGCAGGTATAGGCGTGCCGAGCCATGCCGCCCAGGCGCTGGAAATGGGAGCCGATGCGGTGCTGGTCAATACCGCAATCGCCGTGGCCGACGATCCGGTTACGATGGCTCGCGCCTTCCGCCTGGCGGTCGAAGCTGGCCTGCTGGCAAGACAGTCTGGCCCCGGTTCGCGCAGCGTTCTTGCGCAGGCCACCAGCCCGCTGACCGGTTTTCTGGAGGCGTTATGATGCCGACCTTTACCGATCGCTGGCGGCAGCTTAACTGGGATGATATTGCCCTGCGCATCAACAGCAAAACCGCGGCGGATGTCGAACGGGCATTAGCTGCCCGCCACCTGACCCGCGACGATATGATGGCCCTGCTCTCGCCGGCGGCCAGCAGTTATCTGGAGCCGATGGCGCAGCGCGCGCAGCGGCTCACCCGTCAGCGCTTTGGCAACACGGTGAGTTTTTACGTGCCGCTGTACCTCTCCAACCTGTGCGCCAATGACTGTACCTATTGTGGCTTCTCAATGAGCAACCGCATCAGGCGTAAAACGCTTGATGAGCATGAAATCGCCCGCGAATGCGCCGCCATACGGGAGATGGGTTTTGAGCACCTGCTGCTGGTCACCGGTGAGCATCAGAGCAAGGTCGGAATGGACTACTTTCGCCAGCATCTGCCCGCCATTCGCCGTGAGTTTGCGTCGCTGCAGATGGAGGTTCAGCCGCTGTCGCAGGAAGAGTATGCGGAGCTAAAAACCCTCGGTCTGGACGGCGTGATGGTTTATCAGGAAACCTATCACGAGGCGATGTATGCCCGGCATCACCTGAAAGGCAAGAAACAGGACTTTATCTTCCGGCTGGAGACGCCGGACAGGCTGGGACGCGCCGGGATCGATAAAATCGGCCTTGGGGCACTGATTGGGCTATCCGACAGCTGGCGAGTGGATTGCTACATGGTGGCGGAACATCTGCTGTGGCTCCAGCAGCACTACTGGCAGAGCCGTTACTCCATCTCGTTTCCCCGGCTGCGCCCTTGCGCGGGCGGCATTGAGCCCGCGTCGATCATGGAAGAACGCCAGCTGGTGCAAACCATCTGCGCGTTTCGCCTGCTCGCCCCGGAAGTGGAATTATCGCTCTCCACCCGGGAGGCCCCGGCGTTTCGCGATCGGGTGATACCGCTTGCGATAAACAACGTCAGCGCCTTTTCTAAAACGCAGCCGGGCGGCTATGCCGATGAACGCCCTGAACTGGAGCAGTTCGCCCCGCATGATGGCCGACGGCCGGAAGCGGTCGCGGCCGCCCTGACGGCTCAGGGGCTGCAGCCCGTCTGGAAAGACTGGGACAGCTGGCTGGGAAGAGCTTCGCAATTACGCTGAAACCCGGTGTAAACGCGAAGAAAGGTTACGAGGCGGCTCGAAAGATGATAACCGGGTGATTGTCGACCAATGCCCGGTTTTTTTATGCTTAGCGGGTCAGCAACGGACGCTGACCAGGGCGAAAGGCTTCTTCCTCGTTTCGCCCTGCCCTCTCACCCAACGCAATTCACCGCGAAAATAAAAGGCACTTTCTTATTCACACTTAAGATAAATCATCTCCATGCCCAGGCATTTCCTTATAATTGGCTGTCAGCATCCGGACAGCGACTATGCTGAGAGGATATCGATTTACGCGACGCATTCACCATCGGGATTGATGTACAGCTCATGGCACTTCACAGCACTAAACTTTCGTTTACCCGGCCGATCATGCTCAGCTTTGCGGGGATCTTGTTCAGCTTCGTGCTGATTGCGCTCTTTATCACGCTGACACAGCGCAAGAATTTCCTCGATGAGTATCATAAGATCAATGGTAATTTCACCCACAATCTTGCGGTCAACTACACCGAATCCATCCTGCGCGAAAACGATCATATTCTGGGTACCGCCACGACCTTTTTCGCCCGCAATAACCGGCTGAATGAGACGCTAAGCACCCATCCTGAAGAGGGGCTGCAGGTACTGATGCACCTTCAGAACCTGATGCCGAGCGTATCGTCGATCTCACTTGCAGATACAGAGGGGCACTATCTGCGTGCGCCAGAAGTGCTGCCGACCGATAAAAGCAAAACGTTTGATGCACGTACCCGCCCGTGGTTTGTCGCCCAGGCCGAGGCCAGCTCCTTCAGCAATTACACGCATCCGTACAGGGACTACTTCACCGACCATCCCACGGTCACCGTTTACAGGCCGGTCATTTCACCGGAAGGCCGTTTGAAAGGCACCCTGGCGTTTCATCTCGATCTGACCTCAATGGGTTACACCCTGCGCCAGATGGTTGCCCCTGTTCAGGGCGAGTTCTTCGTCGTTGAACGCGATGGCGCGGTGGTGCTTCACCCGGACACGGGCGCGCTCTTTAAGCGGTACGTCAGCGAAGCGCTGATGGATAAAATGACCAGCGGTGAAGGGCACATTTACGATCAAAAAAGTAATGCCTGGTACTACTATTACTCCTTTACCAACCCTGACTGGTTTGTGATCTACCGGGTATCTGACGCGACGCTTGCCGATATTACCCGCCACGAGACAGCGCTCATCAGCTGGGGTTTCGCGCTGGCCGCCATTATCATTGTGCTGTTCGGGCTCTATCTGCGCCATGCTTCCCGCACCGTTCTGATGAATATTATCAACGCCATTAAAACCGGCGACGTGAGCCAGGCGCCTCGCCTTGAATCCATGCTCAGCCACACCATTCAGTCAAACAAAGAACGCGAGCTGGCCTACGTCCGACAGGCCACCCACGATGCGCTGACGGGCTGTAAGAATCGCCGCGCTTTCGATAACGATATGGCAGAGCTGATGAATAACCATCAGCCTTTCGCGCTGGCGCTGGTGGATATCGATAATTTTAAATCGATCAACGACACCTGGGGTCATCTGAGCGGCGATATCGTCCTGCGCAACGTCGCGCGTGAAGGCCTGCAGGTGATGCAGCCGCACAGCGTTTCCGTTTATCGTTACGGCGGAGAAGAGTTCGCGGTGATCTTCCAGGCCGAACGGTCCGAAGCCTCCCGGCAGTTACTGGAGGCGTGGCGTAGCGCCGTTGAACAGCGCGAGTGGCGGGAAGACAACCTGCATGTCACCTTCAGCGCCGGGCTGGGTGAGTGGCAGTTCGAACCGCTGGAACAGTTTGTTGGCCGTGTCGATGCCGCCCTGTATCAGGCCAAACAGCAGGGCAAAAACCGCATTTTGCTTACCTCAGAGATCTAATTTCCACCTCCCTCATTCGCCCGTTTCGGCGGGCAGAATTGCCGTTCATGTAAAATTGTAACCGGTTTCATAAAAATACCGATTTCTTTGTGATGCCAGACACACAATCGCGGTAAAGCGGTTGTTGAAGCCCACTGCACGGGATAATTATCAATAAACACATGTAGATCGAGGCTGACTATGAAGAACATCGTTTTATGCTGTGCAGCGGGAATGTCAACCAGCATGCTGGTTCAACGTATGAAAGATGCCGCAGTGAAAAAAGGGGTTGAAGTAACCATTAAAGCCGTTCCGGTCGCGGAATTTAAGGACAATATCGCAACGGCTGACATCGTATTACTGGGGCCACAGGTGAAATACGAGCAGGCAAAACTTCAGGCGCAGGCCGACCCGCTGGGTAAAAAGGTCGCGGTTATCGACATGATGGATTACGGCATGATGAAAGGCGATGTCGTGCTGGAAAAAGCGCTCAAGCTGCTGGAGTCATAATGGAAGACTTAGAAACAACGATCATGGAACTGCTGGTCAACGCAGGCGCGGCGCGTAGCGCTGCCCTGACGGCATTACAGATGGCACGCAAAGGTGAATTTGACGAAGCCGAAAAGGCAATGGAGGAGTCGCGCGAATACGTTAAGCACGCGCACACCATCCAGACCCAGCTCATTGGCCTTGATGAAGGTACCGGAAAACTGCCGGTTAACCTGATCACCGTTCACTCTCAGGATCACCTGATGAATGCGATGGTCATTCAGGATCTGGCGGGCGATATGATTGAGCTTTATCGACGTATCCCGTTGGTAAACTAAGAACCTACAGATGTAAAAAAACCCGCCGAGGCGGGTTTTTTATTGTCGGGTAACGCTACGCTTACCCGACCTCCGTGGTACATGCCCGGTAATGTTCGCCGCCGGGCATCAACGATTACTCGTTGTCAGAACCACCCAGACCTGCGTTCAGCAGTTCTGCCAGGCTCGCGGATGCATCTTCTGCAGTAACCTGCGGTGCAGCTGGCAGTTCGCCTGCCGCACGACGACGCATACGATCCTGGTGGTACGCATAACCGGTACCGGCCGGGATCAGACGACCCACGATAACGTTCTCTTTCAGACCGCGCAGTTCATCACGTTTACCCGCAACAGCCGCTTCGGTCAGGACACGCGTGGTTTCCTGGAACGATGCTGCAGAGATGAAGGACTCGGTTGCCAGAGACGCTTTGGTGATACCCAGCAGATCGCGTGCGTAAGTCGCACCGATTTTGCCGTTCGCTTCCAGATCGCGGTTAGCGATCTTCACGCGAGAGTATTCAACCTGCTCGCCTTCCAGGAAGTCGGAGCTGCCCGCGTTTTCGATGGTTGCTTTACGCAGCATCTGACGAACGATAACTTCGATGTGCTTATCGTTAATCTTAACGCCTTGCAGACGGTAAACGTCCTGTACTTCGTTGGTGATGTAACGCGTTACCGCGTGTACGCCACGAAGACGCAGAATGTCGTGCGGTGCTTCTGGACCATCGGAAACAACATCACCACGTTCTACACGTTCACCTTCGAACACGTTGAGCTGACGCCATTTTGGAATCATCTCTTCGTACGGTTCGCTGCCATCTACTGGGGTGATAACCAGACGACGTTTCCCTTTGGTCTCTTTACCGAAGGAAATGATACCGCTGATTTCAGCCAGGATTGCCGGCTCTTTCGGACGACGTGCTTCGAACAGATCCGCAACGCGTGGCAGACCACCGGTGATGTCCTTGGTACCGCTGGATTCCTGTGGAATACGCGCCAGAGCATCACCCGCACCGATCTGAATACCATCTTCCAGCTGAACGATCGCTTTACCCGGCAGGAAGTACTGCGCAGGCATATCGGTACCTGGGATCAGAACGTCGTTACCCTGAGCATCAACGATTTTCAGTGCAGGACGCAGATCTTTACCACCGGCAGTACGCTCAGCAGAATCCAGAACTACCAGAGAAGACAGACCGGTCAGCTCGTCGGTCTGACGAGTAATGGTCTGGCCGTCGATCATGTCAGTGAAGCGGATGAAACCACTTACTTCGGTGATAACCGGCATGGTGTGTGGATCCCAGTTTGCAACGGTTTCACCGCCGGCAACCTGCTCGCCATCACCTTTCGCCATAACCGCACCGTAAGGCACTTTATAGCTCTCTTTGGTACGACCGAATTCGTCGATCAGCTTCAGCTCGGTGTTACGTGAGGTGACAACCAGCTTGCCTGCAGAGTTAACAACAGACTTCGCGTTGCTGAGCTTGATGCTACCTTTGTTTTTCACCTGGATGCTGGATTCAGCAGCCGCACGAGATGCCGCACCACCGATGTGGAACGTACGCATCGTCAGCTGTGTACCCGGCTCACCGATGGACTGTGCCGCGATAACGCCGATTGCTTCACCTTTGTTGATGATGTGGCCACGCGCCAGGTCACGACCATAGCAGTGTGCACATACACCAAAGTCGGTGTCACAGGATACAACGGAACGCACTTTCACGGAGTCAACAGAGTTCGCTTCCAGCAGGTCACACCAGTGCTCGTGCAGCAGCGTGTTGCGTGGAACCAGAATGTCTGCGGTACCCGGCTTCAGAATGTCTTCCGCGGTAACACGACCCAGTACGCGATCGCGCAGCGGCTCTTTAACATCACCACCCTCGATAACCGGGGTCATGGTGATACCTTCGAGGGTGCCACAATCGTCTTCAGTAACAACCAGATCCTGTGCAACGTCAACCAGACGACGCGTCAGATAACCGGAGTTCGCTGTTTTCAGTGCGGTATCCGCCAGACCTTTACGCGCACCGTGGGTGGAGATGAAGTACTGGAGTACGTTCAGACCTTCACGGAAGTTCGCGGTGATTGGCGTTTCGATGATGGAGCCATCTGGCTTCGCCATCAGACCACGCATACCTGCCAGCTGACGAATCTGTGCTGCAGAACCACGCGCACCGGAGTCGGCCATCATGTAGATGCTGTTGAAGGAAACCTGCTGCTCTTCGACGCCGTCACGGTTAATCACGGTTTCGGTTTGCAGGTTATCCATCATCGCTTTGGATACACGATCGTTCGCCGCTGCCCAGATATCGATAACTTTGTTGTAGCGTTCGCCCGCGGTGACCAGACCAGACTGGAACTGCTCCTGGATCTCAGCAACTTCGGCTTCCGCTTCAGAGATGATCTCGTGTTTCTTCTCTGGGATAACCATGTCATCGATACCAACAGAGGCACCTGAACGCGCTGCATAAGCAAAGCCGGTGTACATCGTCTGGTCAGCGAAGATTACAGTCGGCTTCAGACCCAAAATGCGGTAACAGGTATTCAGCATTTTGGAGATCGCTTTCTTGCCCAGCGCCTGGTTGACGATGGAGAAAGGCAGACCTTTCGGTACGATCATCCACAGAATCGCACGGCCAACGGTCGTGTCTTTGATGCTGGTTTTCGCAACGAACTCGCCGTTTTCATCTTTTTCATATTCGGTGATACGCACTTTAACGCGCGCATGCAGAGAGGCCAGGCCAGCGCGATAAATACGCTCAGCTTCTTTCGGGCCAGTCAGCACCATGCCTTCGCCTTTGGCGTTAACACAGTCACGGGTCATGTAGTACAGACCCAATACAACGTCCTGAGAAGGAACAATGATTGGCTCACCGTTCGCTGGAGACAGGATGTTGTTGGTAGACATCATCAGCGCACGCGCTTCCAGCTGGGCTTCCAGCGTCAGCGGTACGTGAACAGCCATCTGGTCACCATCGAAGTCGGCGTTATAGGCCGCACAAACCAGCGGGTGCAGCTGGATAGCTTTACCTTCGATCAGTACTGGCTCAAATGCCTGGATACCCAGACGGTGCAGGGTTGGTGCACGGTTCAGCAGTACCGGGTGTTCGCGGATTACTTCGTCCAGGATATCCCAAACGACAGCTTCTTCACGCTCAACCATTTTCTTAGCGGCTTTGATGGTGGTGGCGAGGCCACGCAGCTCCAGCTTGCCGTAGATGAACGGTTTGAACAGCTCCAGTGCCATTTTCTTCGGCAGACCGCACTGATGCAGACGCAGGTATGGACCTACGGTGATAACAGAACGACCGGAGTAGTCAACACGCTTACCGAGCAGGTTCTGACGGAAACGACCCTGCTTACCTTTGATCATGTCGGCCAAAGATTTCAGAGGACGTTTGTTAGAACCGGTGATCGCACGACCGCGACGACCGTTATCCAGCAGGGCATCGACCGCTTCCTGCAGCATACGTTTTTCGTTACGTACGATGATGTCAGGCGCAGCCAGATCCAGCAGGCGTTTCAGACGGTTGTTACGGTTAATAACGCGACGATACAGATCGTTCAGGTCAGACGTCGCGAAACGACCACCATCAAGCGGAACCAGTGGACGCAGATCTGGCGGCAGAACCGGCAGAACGGTCAGGATCATCCACTCTGGCTTGTTACCAGACTGAACGAACGCTTCCAGCAGTTTGATACGCTTGGTCAGCTTTTTACGCTTGGTTTCGGAGTTAGTTTCGTTCAGCTCTTCACGCAGCTGCTCGCACTCTTGCTCCAGATCCATGCTCTTCAGCAGGGCCTGAATAGCTTCCGCACCCATCTTCGCGTCGAATTCGTCACCGAACTCTTCCAGCGCGTCCAGATACTGTTCTTCGGTCAGAATCTGGTGACGTTCCAGGTTCGTCATCCCGCCTTCGATAACCACATAAGATTCGAAGTACAGAACACGTTCGATATCGCGCAGCGGCATATCCAGCAGCAGACCGATACGGGACGGCAGAGATTTCAGGAACCAGATGTGCGCCGTTGGAGACGCCAGCTCGATGTGGCCCATGCGTTCACGACGCACTTTGGTCTGGGTCACTTCAACGCCGCACTTCTCACAGATCACACCACGGTGTTTCAGGCGCTTGTACTTACCGCACAGGCACTCGTAGTCTTTTACTGGCCCGAAAATACGCGCACAGAAAAGGCCGTCACGCTCAGGCTTGAACGTACGGTAGTTGATGGTTTCCGGCTTTTTGACTTCACCGAAAGACCATGAACGGATCATGTCTGGCGAAGCCAGAGCAATTTTGATCGCATCAAACTCTTCGGTTTTAGTCTGCGCTTTCAGAAACTTTAATAAATCTTTCACGGATTTGCTCCCGTCGGAGTTAGCACAATCTGGTGTCGGGGATTAACCCGACACCAGTGACCTGTTTGAGCGAGAATTACTCGTCTTCCAGTTCGATGTTGATACCCAGCGAACGAATCTCTTTCAACAGTACGTTGAAGGATTCTGGCATGCCCGGCTCCATCTGATGGTTGCCGTCCACGATGTTTTTATACATCTTGGTACGACCGTTCACGTCATCAGACTTAACGGTAAGCATTTCCTGCAGGGTGTATGCTGCGCCGTATGCTTCCAGCGCCCACACTTCCATCTCACCAAAGCGCTGACCACCGAACTGTGCCTTACCACCCAGCGGCTGCTGAGTAACCAGGCTGTAAGAACCGGTGGAACGAGCGTGCATCTTGTCATCGACCAGGTGGTTCAGTTTCAGCATGTACATGTAACCGACGGTTACCTGACGCTCAAACTGTTCACCGGTACGACCATCAAACAGCGTAATCTGACCGGAAGACGGCAGACCACCCAGTTGCAGCAGCTCTTTGATTTCAGATTCTTTCGCACCGTCGAAGACTGGCGTTGCGATTGGCATACCTTTTTTCAGGTTCTCGGCCAGACGCAGCACTTCGTCATCGCTGAAGGTATTCAGGTCGACTTTCTGGCGAACGTCGGTACCCAGATCGTAGGCACGCTGGATGAATTCGCGCAGTTTTGCGACTTCTTCCTGCTGCTTCAGCATGGCGTTGATCTTATCGCCGATACCTTTCGCAGCCATACCCAGGTGGGTTTCCAGAATCTGACCGATGTTCATACGAGACGGTACGCCCAGTGGGTTCAGTACGATATCTACCGGCGTACCGTTAGCATCGTGCGGCATATCTTCGATCGGGTTGATCTTAGAAATAACACCCTTGTTACCGTGACGACCTGCCATCTTATCACCAGGCTGGATCTGACGTTTAACGGCCAGATACACCTTAACAATCTTCAGCACGCCTGGTGCCAGATCGTCGCCCTGAGTGATTTTACGGCGTTTCGCTTCGAGTTTTTTCTCGAACTCGTGTTTCAGTTCGTCATACTGCTCAGCCAGCTGTTCCAGCTGATTCTGTTTCTCTTCGTCGGTCAGGCCCAGTTCCAGCCAGCGATCGCGTGGCAGTTTGTCGAGCTTCTCAGCTTCGATGCCACCGGCAACGAGTACCGCATAGATACGGCTGAACAGACCTGCTTCGAGGATCTGCAGTTCTTCAGACAGGTCTTTTTTCGCCTGCTTGAGCTGCATCTCTTCGATTTCCAGCGCACGTTTATCTTTTTCAACGCCATCACGAGTGAAGACCTGAACGTCGATAACCGTACCGGATACACCGTTTGGTACGCGCAAAGAAGAGTCTTTAACGTCAGACGCTTTCTCACCGAAGATTGCACGCAGCAGTTTTTCTTCTGGCGTCAGCTGGGTTTCACCTTTTGGCGTAACCTTACCAACCAGAATGTCGCCGCCGGTCACTTCCGCACCGATGTAAACAATACCGGATTCATCCAGCTTGGAGAGCGCAGCTTCACCCACGTTAGGGATGTCAGCGGTGATCTCTTCTGGCCCCAGCTTGGTGTCACGGGACACACACGCCAGTTCCTGAATGTGGATGGTGGTGAAACGATCTTCCTGAACCACACGCTCGGAGACGAGGATGGAGTCTTCGAAGTTGTAACCGTTCCACGGCATGAACGCTACACGCATGTTCTGACCGAGCGCCAGTTCACCGAGGTCGGTGGACGGACCGTCTGCCAGCACGTCGCCGCGCTCAACTGGCTCACCCAGAGACACGCATGGCATCTGGTTGATACAGGTGTTCTGGTTAGAACGGGTGTATTTGGTCAGGTTATAAATGTCGATACCTGCTTCGCCCGGGTACATCTCGTCTTCGTTAACTTTAATAACGATACGGGAAGCATCCACGTACTGAACGGTACCGCCACGTTTAGCAACCGCAGTTACACCGGAGTCAACGGCAACAGCACGTTCCATACCGGTACCAACCAGCGGCTTATCAGCGCGCAGCGTTGGAACGGCCTGACGTTGCATGTTCGCACCCATCAATGCACGGTTGGCGTCATCGTGTTCCAGGAACGGGATCAGGGACGCACCGACGGAGACCACCTGCTGGGTGGAAACGTCCATGTAGTCAACCTGGTCACGGCTGAACAGGCTGGATTCGCCTTTGCTACGACAGGTAACGAGATCTTCTACAAAGTGGCCTTCGTCATCCAGGTTGGAGTTCGCCTGAGCGATAACGTAGTTGCCTTCTTCGATAGCAGACAGGTAATGAATTTCGTCGGTTACAACACCGTCAGTCACTTTACGGTACGGAGTCTCGAGGAAACCGTATTCGTTAGTCTGTGCGTACACGGACAGGGAGTTGATGAGACCGATGTTTGGACCTTCAGGCGTTTCGATTGGACATACGCGACCGTAGTGCGTCGGGTGTACGTCTCGAACTTCGAAGCCTGCACGTTCACGGGTCAGACCGCCTGGGCCGAGTGCAGAGATACGACGCTTGTGCGTAATCTCAGACAGCGGGTTGTTCTGGTCCATAAACTGAGACAGCTGGCTGGAACCGAAGAACTCTTTCACGGCTGCAGAAATCGGCTTGGCGTTGATCATATCCTGAGGCATCAGGGTATCCAGATCGCCCAGAGACAGACGCTCTTTCACCGCACGCTCTACACGTACCAGGCCAACGCGGAACTGGTTTTCCGCCATTTCGCCTACGGAACGGATACGACGGTTGCCGAGGTGGTCGATATCATCCACTTCGCCTTTGCCGTTACGGATATCGATGAGCTTCTTCATCACTTCGATGATGTCGTCTTTGCTCAGGATTCCGGAACCTTCGATTTCTTCACGCAGCAGAGAACGGTTGAACTTCATACGACCTACCGCAGACAGATCGTAGCGGTCTTCGGAGAAGAACAGGTTCTCAAACAGGCTTTCAGCTGCTTCACGAGTTGGTGGCTCACCAGGGCGCATCATGCGGTAGATTTCTACCAGCGCGCTCAGACGATCGGTCGTTGGGTCGACGCGAATGGTCTCAGAGATATACGCACCGTGGTCCAGATCGTTGGTGAACAGCGTTTCGATACGTTTGTGACCAGACTGGCTCAGCTTAGCCAGCAGATCCAGGCTCAGCTCCATGTTAGCCGGGCAGATCAGCTCGCCAGTTGACTCGTCAACGTAATCTTTCGCGGATACTTTTCCTGCAATGTATTCAACCGGTACTTCGATGAGTTTGATATCATCTTTTTCCAGCTGACGAATATGGCGCGCAGTAATACGGCGACCTTTTTCCACATACACTTTGCCGTCGGCTTCGATGTCGAACGACGCGGTCTCACCACGCAGACGTTCCGGCACCAGCTCCATCTGCAGCTTGTTGTCGCGGATTTCAAAGATCACTTTCTCGAAGAACAGGTCCAGGATCTGTTCAGTCGTATATTGCAGCGCACGCAGGATGATGGTTGCAGGCAGTTTACGACGACGGTCGATACGGACAAACAGGTTGTCTTTCGGATCGAACTCAAAGTCCAGCCATGAACCACGGTAAGGGATGATGCGTGCGTTATACAGTACTTTACCGGAAGAGTGTGTTTTACCTTTATCGCTGTCGAAGAAAACGCCCGGGCTACGATGCAGCTGGGAAACGATAACACGCTCAGTACCGTTGATAACGAAAGTACCGTTGTCCGTCATGAGTGGAATTTCACCCATGTAGACTTCTTGTTCTTTAATGTCTTTTACGGTGCCTTCCGGCGCTTCGCGCTCGTAGATCACCAGACGCAGTTTTACGCGCAGCGGTGCGGAATAGGTCACGCCACGGATCTGACATTCCTGAACGTCAAACACCGGTTCGCCAAGGCGATAGCTGACGTACTGCAGCTCGGAATTACCGCTGTAGCTCTGAATTGGGAACACGGAGCGGAAGGCTGCTTCCAGGCCGTACTGCCCTTCAGGATCTTGCTCGATAAACTTCTGGAACGAGTCAAGCTGGATAGAAAGGAGATAAGGTATGTCCAGAACTTGTGGACGTTTACCAAAATCCTTACGAATACGTTTTTTCTCGGTATAGGAGTAAACCATAGGGTTCCTCAGCTCGCTGACAAGTCGACGCATCTGTCCGACGAAGGGACAGTTTGTGCAACACCATTTTGTGGACCGGAAAATTGAATACTTTCCGCAATACCTGTTGCTATCACGCTTAAATCATTTCGTCGCGATTTACACAGAGCGAGCACCCTGTCGCAATATATTAAGTCGTCGATAGAAACATGCATTGTCAGGACAACCAGCAGTCAAACAGTGTGAAATGCTGCTGATGCCTTACAGCGCAAAAAGGCTGGTGACTAAAAAGTCACCAGCCATCAGCCTAATGACTTAGGCTGCAACCAGAAAAGTTGGCTTATTTAACTTCAACTTCAGCGCCAGCTTCTTCCAGAGATTTTTTCAGTGCTTCTGCGTCATCTTTGCTCACGCCTTCTTTCAGCGCAGCTGGAGCAGATTCTACCAGGTCTTTAGCTTCTTTCAGACCCAGGCCAGTTGCGCCACGTACTGCTTTGATAACAGCAACTTTGTTAGCGCCTGCAGCTTTCAGAATTACGTCGAATTCAGTTTTTTCTTCAGCAGCTTCAGCCGGGCCAGCAGCTACAGCTACAGCAGCAGCAGCGGAAACACCGAATTTTTCTTCCATTGCAGAGATCAGTTCTACAACGTCCATTACGGACATAGCTGCAACTGCTTCAATGATTTGATCTTTAGTGATAGACATTTAAATTGTTCCTGAAAATCAGAATAAGTTTATACGTAAGCAAATGCTTTATAAAGATAACTGCTATTAAGCAGCTTCTTTCGCATCGCGAACAGCAGCCAGAGTGCGAACCAGTTTGCCAGCCGAAGCTTCTTTCATGGTTGCCATCAGGCGTGCAATTGCTTCTTCGTAGGTCGGCAGGGTTGCCAGGCGATCGATTTGCGATGCCGGGATCAACTCACCTTCAAAGGCTGCAGCTTTGACCTCAAATTTTGCATTCGCTTTCGCGAACTCTTTGAACAGACGAGCAGCAGCGCCCGGGTGTTCCATAGAGTATGCAATCAGGGTCGGACCAACAAACGTGTCTTTCAGGCACTCAAACTGAGTACCTTCAACGACGCGACGCAGCAGGGTGTTACGAACAACACGCATGTATACGCCAGCTTCACGACCTGCTTTACGCAGTTCAGTCATTTTGTCTACAGTAACGCCACGGGAATCCGCAACTACTGCAGACAGCGCGCCTTTGGCTACTTCGCTGACTTCAGCAACAATCGCTTGTTTGTCTTGAAGATTTAAAGCCATTAGCTTTGCTCCTGGATGTTTGCCGGAACTCATGTTCCGGAACTCACTTCACTCTCCCAAACGGAAAGAGCGTCTTAATACGGTGAGCAGAAACAAGCCAGAGTATTCAAAAAATAATCTTAGCGTTCTGTCACCGTCTACGCAGGGGATTAAGTTTCTTACGAAACACCTGCGGTCTTCGACGGAGGCCTGGATAGGCCAGGCTCCAACGAACAAATCTTTTTAGCCGCTAACTTTCGTTAGCAAACGTGGGGGTAAGATTGTAGACAAAATCACCGCCCACGTAAAGGCATTAGTTTGCAGCAGCGCTCAGGCCAGCCTGGTCAACTGCAACACCTGCACCCATGGTGGTGGAGATGCTAACTTTCTTGATGTACACGCCTTTCGCCTGAGTTGGTTTTGCTTTTTTCAGCGCAACCAGCAGAGATTCCAGGTTTTCTTTCAGTTTGTCAGCGTCAAAGTCCACTTTACCGATGGTGGTGTGGATGATGCCGTTTTTGTCGTTACGATAACGAACCTGACCTGCTTTAGCGTTCTTAACCGCTTCAGCAACGTTAGGGGTTACAGTACCAACTTTCGGGTTTGGCATCAGGCCGCGTGGACCCAGAACCTGGCCCAGCTGGCCAACAACGCGCATTGCATCTGGAGAAGCAATAACAACGTCAAAGTTCATTTCGCCTTTCTTGATCTGATCAGCCAGATCTTCCATACCTACCAGTTCAGCGCCGGCAGCTTTAGCAGCTTCAGCGTTTGCACCCTGAGCAAATACAGCTACGCGAACGGAACGGCCAGTACCGTGTGGCAGTACAGTTGCGCCACGAACGTTCTGATCGGATTTACGAGCGTCGATGCCCAGGTTAACGGCAACGTCAACGCTTTCAACGAACTTAGCGGTAGCCAGTTCTTTCAGCAGAGCGATAGCTTCGTTGATGTCGTACTGTTTGGTCGCATCAACTTTGTCACGGATCACGGACATGCGCTTGGTCAGTTTAGCCATTTCTTAGTCCTCCACTACCAGGCCCATGGAACGTGCAGTACCTTCAATGGAGCGAGTCATCGCTTCAATGTCGGAACCAGTCATGTCGGCAGCTTTAGTCTGCGCGATTTCCTGCAGCTGAGCGCGGGAAATTTTACCGACTTTGTCTTTGTTCGGCTTACCGGAACCAGACTTGATGCCCGCTGCTTTCTTCAGCAGAACTGCTGCTGGAGGGGTTTTGGTAACGAAAGTGAAAGAACGGTCAGCGTAAACAGTGATTACGACTGGGATTGGCAGACCTTTTTCCAGGGATTCGGTTTTGGCGTTGAACGCTTTACAGAATTCCATGATGTTCACACCTTGCTGACCCAGAGCTGGACCAACTGGTGGACTTGGGTTCGCCATACCAGCTGCAACCTGCAGCTTGACGTAGGCTTGTACTTTCTTAGCCATTCTAAAATCCTCTGATTGGGTAATAACGCCTCAAAAAGGCTCCCCGTGAATAAAAATCGTTTTACGGGCCAGGCCCATAAAAACAAAAGGCGCGAAATTGTATTCCAATCTCGCGCCCTGTGCAACGATTAAATCGCCGCTTTTTTGATCGCTGCTTAGGCTTTTTCTACCTGGGCAAAGTCCAGCTCTACCGGGGTCGCACGACCAAAGATAGACACAGAAACTTTCAGGCGGGACTTCTCGTAGTCGACTTCTTCAACCACGCCGTTAAAGTCAGCAAACGGACCATCACTAACACGAACCATCTCACCCGGTTCAAACAGCGTTTTAGGACGCGGCTTATCACCCACCTGCTGCAGGCGGTTCATAATCGCATCAACTTCTTTATCGCTGATTGGCGCCGGACGGTCGGACGTGCCGCCGATAAAGCCCATCACGCGTGGTACGCTGCGCACCAGGTGCCAGCTCGCGTCGTTCATAACCATTTGAACCAGCACGTAACCCGGGAAGAATTTACGCTCGCTTTTGCGACGTTGGCCGCCACGGATCTCAACCACTTCTTCGGTTGGAACCATAACTTCGCCAAATAACTCTTCCATGTTGTGTAATTTGATATGCTCACGCAGCGACGTTGCTACGCGGCCTTCAAAACCGGAAAACGCCTGAACGACGTACCAGCGCTTTTTAGGGGCTTCAGACATCTCAGAACCTCAGGCCAGTGATAAAGGATACCAGGCGAACCAGAATACCATCCAGTCCCCACAGGATCAGTGACATTACAGCGGTAACCGCCGCTACAATCAGCGTGGTGTGCAATGTTTCCTGGCGAGTCGGCCAAATTACCTTGCGGACTTCAGTACGCGCTTCGCGAGCAAAAGCAACGGTCGCTTTGCCTTTCGTTGTCAACAGCGCGACACCACCCGCTGCAGCAATCAGAATTACCACTGCAAGCGCGCGGAGCGGCAGCATCATGTCACGATAAAGATAGTTGCCAACAATCGCTACGAGAAGCAGCACGGCAACAACTACCCATTTCATCGCTTCCAGGCCGCGCCCGCTTCCTTGAGCTTCGGTATTCGCACTCATAAACCAACCTGTCAGAAGTATTCTACAAACATTTTCACCCCGCGATCGCGAGGCAAACCAAATCGAAACGCATATTCGCTTTTCGGATTATACGCTCTCTGCAGAGCCTGTCTCAGCAATGATTATGACAAAAATAATCACTGATGAGCCAGGTTCTGATGTGAAAGCGTGCAAAAAGGGCATCAAATGATGCCCTTTTATTGCGCATTGCGTCAAATGTTATCAGCAATTAGCCGAGAACTTTAGCAACAACGCCCGCGCCAACGGTACGGCCGCCTTCACGGATTGCGAAACGCAGACCGTCGTCCATCGCGATTGGGTGGATCAGCGTCACAACCATCTTGATGTTGTCGCCTGGCATTACCATCTCTACGCCTTCTGGCAGTTCGATGGTACCGGTCACGTCAGTTGTACGGAAGTAGAACTGTGGACGGTAGCCTTTGAAGAACGGAGTATGACGGCCGCCTTCGTCTTTGGACAGGATGTACACTTCAGATTCGAACTTGGTGTGTGGCTTGATTGAGCCTGGCTTCGCCAGAACCTGACCACGTTCGATTTCTTCGCGTTTGATACCACGCAGCAGAACACCAACGTTCTCACCAGCACGGCCTTCGTCCAGCAGTTTGCGGAACATTTCAACGCCAGTACAGGTAGATTTCGCAGTATCTTTGATACCAACGATTTCAACTTCTTCACCAACTTTGATGATACCGCGCTCTACACGACCGGTAACAACGGTACCACGACCGGAGATGGAGAATACGTCTTCGATTGGCAGCAGGAATGGCTTGTCAATCGCACGCTCTGGTTCTGGGATGTAAGAATCCAGGAAGCCAGCCAGTTCGATGATTTTTGCTTCCCACTCTGCTTCGCCTTCCAGCGCTTTCAGCGCGGAACCACGAACGATTGGGGTGTCGTCGCCTGGGAAATCGTACTGAGACAGCAGTTCACGAACTTCCATCTCTACCAGTTCCAGCAGCTCTTCGTCATCAACCATGTCGCACTTGTTCAGGAACACGATGATGTAAGGAACGCCTACCTGACGACCCAGCAGGATGTGCTCACGAGTCTGAGGCATTGGGCCGTCAGTCGCAGCAACAACCAGGATCGCGCCGTCCATCTGCGCAGCACCGGTGATCATGTTTTTAACATAGTCGGCGTGGCCTGGGCAGTCTACGTGTGCGTAGTGGCGAGTCGGGGTGTCATACTCAACGTGGGACGTGTTGATGGTGATACCACGCGCTTTTTCTTCTGGTGCGTTATCGATCTGGTCGAATGCGCGAGCAGCACCGCCGTAGGTCTTAGCCAGTACGGTAGTGATTGCAGCGGTCAGCGTTGTTTTACCATGGTCAACGTGGCCGATAGTACCGACGTTAACGTGCGGTTTTGTACGTTCAAACTTTTCTTTAGACATCGATTGTCCCTCTAAGACACGGATAAATCGGTGATATCACCACATCAACCAGGCGAAATGCCTGAACTGTTGAATACATTTACATTGAAACAGAGAGAAAAGGGAGGAGAAGTGAAGTGGTGCTGATACCCAGAGTCGAACTGGGGACCTCACCCTTACCAAGGGTGCGCTCTACCAACTGAGCCATATCAGCACGTATTGGAGCGGGCAGCGGGAATCGAACCCGCATCATCAGCTTGGAAGGCTGAGGTAATAGCCATTATACGATGCCCGCATCCTGAAACTCGGCTACCCAGTTCTTTCTGTAACAAAAAAAGAGATTTCTCTCTTTTTAAGTTCGAGCTGGTCAATTTTTCCAACCAGCTCCGGCGGCATATTCGCTGCCAGAAAGTGGTGGTGGGGGAAGGATTCGAACCTTCGAAGTCTGTGACGGCAGATTTACAGTCTGCTCCCTTTGGCCGCTCGGGAACCCCACCGGACTTGATGGTGCCGACTACCGGAATCGAACTGGTGACCTACTGATTACAAGTCAGTTGCTCTACCTACTGAGCTAAGTCGGCATCAAGTAGCGCGCATTCTATGGAGACCTGCGCAGTCATGCAACTAAAAAATTGCATAAAACGTTCTTTCGCTCACATTTTATTCGAAAGTAGCGTCGAGTGCTGTAAAATCATTCACTCGCGAACAAAAAATCAGCGGAAACCCCCGTTTTGCCCTGCGTTACTCTGGCGTGATGGCTCCCGCGTAACGCACCGCTTTCCCATATTTTTTCTTATTATTCCTGTCATCTGGTGTTAACCTCCTGCCCATTGTCCAAAATTAACTATGTGATGAGCCGTTACGCGCCGGTCTGTGGCGGTTCACAGAAGCATGCTTATGAGCAAAAAAGAGCAAACGTTAATGACGCCTTATCTTCAGTTTAACCGCAGCCAGTGGGCTGCCCTGCGTGACTCCGTCCCCATGACGCTGACGGAAGGCGAAATCGCACGGTTAAAAGGGATAAACGAAGATCTCTCCCTGGAAGAGGTGGCAGAGATCTATCTTCCCCTCTCTCGCTTGCTTAACTTCTATATAAGCTCCAACCTGCGCCGTCAGGCGGTGCTGGAGCAGTTCCTCGGAACCAATGGCCAACGCATTCCTTATATCATCAGCATTGCGGGCAGCGTGGCGGTAGGTAAAAGCACCACTGCGCGCGTATTGCAGGCGCTGCTGAGCCGCTGGCCGGAACACCGCAGCGTGGAGCTGATCACCACCGATGGCTTCCTGCACCCGAATGAGGTGTTAAAAGAGCGCGGTCTGATGAAGAAGAAAGGCTTCCCGCTCTCCTATGATATGCACCGGCTGGTGAAATTCGTCTCTGATCTGAAATCGGGCGCGCCGAACGTGACCGCGCCGGTCTATTCGCATTTAATCTATGACCGCATCCCGGACGGCGACAAAACGGTAGTGCAGCCGGATATCCTGATCCTCGAAGGGTTAAACGTGCTGCAAAGCGGGATGGATTATCCTCACGACCCGCATCACGTATTCGTTTCTGACTTCGTGGACTTCTCTATCTATGTCGATGCGCCGGAAGATTTGCTGCAAAGCTGGTATATCAACCGCTTCCTGAAGTTCCGTGAAGGGGCGTTCACCGATCCTGATTCTTACTTCCATAACTACGCGCATCTCTCTAAAGAAGAGGCTATTAAGGTCGCGACGGGGCTGTGGAATGAGATCAACTACGTGAACCTCAAAGAGAACATCCTGCCAACGCGCGAGCGCGCCAGCCTGATCCTCACCAAGAGTGAGAAACACGCTGTCGACCAGATCCGGTTGCGGAAGTAATCTTTCAGGTATAAAAAAACCGGCTCAGTGCCGGTTTTTTTGTTTACGCCTGCGGCTTCTCGCCGTTTTCATCCTGATCGACCGCGAAGCAGGCCACCAGTTGTCCACCGTAATCCTTCAGCTGCGGCTGCAACTGTGTGCAGGGACCAAAGCGGCGACGGCAGCGAGCGTTGAACGCACACCCCGGCGGCGGATTCAGCGGGCTTGGCAGTTCGCCGGTGAGCTTGATGCGCTCGCGACGGTCATCCGGGTTCAGACGCGGCGTAGCCGATAGCAGCGCCTGGGTGTACGGGTGACGAGGATTCGTAAAGATCTGGTCTTTGGTCCCCTTCTCCACGCAGCGCCCGAGATACATCACCATCACTTCGTCAGCAATGTGCTCCACCACGGAGAGATCGTGCGAGATAAATACGTACGACAGCCCCAGCTCCTGCTGCAGATCCATCATCAGGTTCAGCACCTGCGCGCGCACGGAAACGTCGAGCGCTGAAACCGGTTCGTCGGCAATCACTACGTCCGGGTCAAGCATCAGACCACGGGCAATGGCGATACGTTGACGCTGGCCACCGGAGAACATGTGCGGGTAACGATCGTAGTGTTCGGTTTTGAGGCCCACCTTCGCCATCATCGCCAGCGCTTTTTCACGACGCTGCTCTTTGCTCAGAATAGCGTTGATCTGCAGCGGCTCTTCCAGAATCTGCCCCACTTTTTTGCGCGGGTTCAGAGAACCGTACGGGTTCTGGAAGACGATCTGGATTTTCTGGCGACGCAGTTTCTGCGCCTGCGGATCGTGTTTGAGCAGATCCTGACCCTGATAATAAAGCTCACCGCCGGTCGGCGTTTCGATCATCGTCAGCAGACGGCCCAGGGTAGATTTACCGCAGCCCGACTCCCCCACCACCGCCAGCGTTTTACCGCGTTCGAGGGTAAAGGATACGCCATCCAGCGCTTTCACCAGACGCTCAGGGGCAAACATCCCCTTTTTGACCGGGTAATGTTTTTTCAGGTCGATGGCCTGCAACAGCATGTGTTGCGTGGCGGCCTGTTGCGTACTCATAGTGTTGGCCTCCCGGCATCATCGAGTGGGTAGTGACATTTCGACTGGCGGCCGTCAGCCAGCATATTCAGCTCTGGCTCATCGACACGGCATTTGTCCGTCGCATACGGGCAGCGCGGGTTAAGCAGGCAGCCCTGCGGACGGTCATATTTGCCCGGCACCACGCCCGGAAGCGAGGCCAGACGCGCTTTATCCTGAGCAAACTCCGGCAGCGCGCGCAAAAGCGCCTGGGTATACGGGTGACGCGGCGCGCGGAAGATATCGTGCGAGTTGCCGGTTTCCACAACCTGCCCTGCGTACATCACGATAATTTTATGGGCCGCTTCAGCCACCAGTGCCAGGTCGTGCGTAATCAGTACCAGCGCCATGTTCTCTTTCTGCTGTAGCTCCAGCAGAAGTTCGATGATTTGCGCCTGAATCGTTACGTCCAGCGCGGTGGTCGGCTCATCGGCAATTAGCAGCTTTGGCCGACAGGCAATCGCCATGGCGATCATCACGCGCTGGCTCATCCCGCCGGAGAGCTGGTGCGGATAAACGTCCAGACGCGATGCCGGGTCAGGTATTCCCACCTGCGTCAGCAGGTCGATAGCCCGCTGACGACGCGTTTTCTTATTGCCGCCCTGGTGCACCTTAATGGCTTCCATAATCTGGTAGCCAACGGTGTAGCAAGGGTTGAGGCTGGTCATCGGGTCCTGGAAGATCATCGCCACTTCAGCGCCCACCAGCTGGCGACGCTCTTTTTCGGAGATGCGCTTCAGATCCTGGCCGTTAAAGGTCAGGCTTTCTGCCATCACGCGACCGGGATAGTCAATCAAGCCCATGATCGCCAGTGAACTCACCGATTTACCGGAACCAGATTCCCCAACAATGCCGACCACTTCGCCCTGATTTACGCTGTAGCTGATGCGGTCCACGGCGCGAAACGGTGTGCCTTCGTCTCCGAAGTGCACCGATAATTTATCTATAGTTAATAACGCCATCTCGTGCCTCTTACTGCTTCAGTTTGGGATCAAGTGCATCACGCAGACCATCACCCATCAGGTTAAATGCCAGCACCGTCAGCAGAATCGCCACACCCGGGAAGGTGACGACCCACCAGGCGCTTTGTGCGAACTGCAACACGTCGGAGAGCATGGTGCCCCACTCCGGTGTTGGCGGCTGCGCACCCATGCCAAGGAAGCCAAGAGCGGCCATATCAAGAATGGCGTTAGAGAAACCAAGCGACGCCTGAACAATCAGCGGTGCAAGGCAGTTAGGAAGAATGTTGACGAACATCTGGCGCATGGCGCCTGCTCCCGCCACGCGAGAAGCGGTCACATAGTCGCGGTTCACTTCAACCAGAACGGCCGCGCGGGTTAATCGGACGTAGTGCGGAAGGGCCACGAAGGTCAGCGCCAGGGCGGCGTTACCTATCGACGGCCCAAAGACCGCCACCAGCACCAGAGCCAGCAGCAGGCTTGGCAGCGCCAGCATGATATCGACGATGCGCATGATGATGTTATCTACGATACCGCCGAAGTAGCCAGCAATCAGACCGAGAACCACGCCCATGATCAGCGACAGCACCACCACCAGACAGCCGACCAGCAGCGACAGGCGCGCGCCGTACATCAGGCGGGACAGCACGTCGCGGCCCACGTCATCGGTCCCCAGCAGGTGCGTCAGGCTGCCGCCGTCCTGCCAGGCAGGTGGCGCGAGCAGCGCATCGCGGAACTGATCCGCCGGGTTATACGGTGAAAGCACGTTCGCAAACACTGCAATCAGGATCATGATGGTGACATAGACCAGCCCGATAACCGCGCCTTTGTTGCGCTTGAAATAGTGCCAGAACTCCTGCAGCGGGGTCATAGGAACCGGCGCCGCGACCACTTTATTTTGAGTTACTTGTGACATGATGGCCCCTTACTTCTTATGTCGAATACGCGGGTTCACCACGCCGTACAGCAGATCGACCAGCAGGTTGACGAGAATAATCATCGTCGCAACCAGCAGCACACCGCCCTGCACCACCGGATAGTCACGGCGTTGCAATGCATCAATCAGCCAGCGTCCCAGCCCCGGCCAGGAGAAGATGGTTTCCGTCAGGATCGCCCCTGCCAGCAGTGTTCCCACCTGCAGGCCGATAACGGTAACCACCGGCAGCATCGCGTTACGCAGGGCGTGAACGATGATTACGCGCATACGGGTCAGCCCTTTAGCACGCGCGGTACGGATGTAGTCTTCGCCCAGCACTTCCAGCATCGAGGAACGGGTCATACGCACGATGACCGCCAGAGGAATGGTGCCCAGCACCATTGCAGGCAGGATCATGTGCGCCACGGCATCAATGAAGTTGCCCTCCTCGCCCCAGATAGCCGTATCGATCAGCATAAAGCCGGTCAACGGGTTGGTATCATCAAGGAAGACCATATCGCTGACGCGCCCGGACACCGGCGTCAGATTCCACTGCACCGACACCAGCATAATCAGCATCATGCCCCACCAGAAGATAGGCATGGAGTAGCCGGTCAGCGCGAGGCCAACGGCCGTATGATCGAAAATTGAACCGCGCTTAACGGCAGCCAGTACGCCAACGGGGATACCCACCGCGGTTGCAAAAATCATGGCGCAGATACCCAGTTCCAGCGTCGCTTTAAACCGCGGCACGAACTCGTCCCACACCGGAAGACGGCTTTTCAGTGAAATCCCTAAATCGCCGTGCAGAACGCCCCAGATGTAATGGAGGTACTGCTGCCACATCGGCTTATCAAGGCCGAGTTCCGCCAGCAGTTGGGCATGACGTTCAGGGGAAATACCACGCTCGCCCGCCATAATCATCACCGGGTCGCCGGGGATCATATGGACGAAGGCAAAAGTGAGAAGGGTGATACCGATAAACGTGGGGATGACAAGTCCCAGACGTCGGAGGATGAACTGCAACATAACCCGGATTCTCTCTGATGACGCACGCCCAACGGCGCGACGTCTGTATTGCTCACAAATCTTATTCCCTCCCCTTCAGAGAGGAAATAAAGCACTACTGCCGGGTGGCGCTACGCTTACCCGGCCTACACTCGTAGGCCCGTGCAAGCGCAGCGCCGCCGGGCATGGGGTGCTACTGCACCCCTTACGCTTTTAGTTATTCAACAGACACGTTTTCGAAGTGATGTTTGCCCAGTGGATCAACCACGTAGCCCTTCACTTCTTTACGCACTGGCTCGTACACGGTGGAGTGAGCAACAATCAGCGCCGGAGCCTGATCGTGCATAACAACCTGCGCTTGTTTGTACAGTTCGATACGTTTGTTGTGATCGTCGGTCGCGCGCGCCGGCTGGATCAGGTCTTCAAACGGCTTGTAGCACCAGCGAGAGTAGTTGGAACCGTCTTTCGCTGCCGCACAGCTGAACAGCGTCGCGAAGAAGTTATCCGGATCCCCATTGTCGCCGGTCCAGCCCATCATCACCGCCTGGTGCTCGCCCGCTTTGGCACGCTTGAGGTATTCGCCCCACTCGTAGGTCACGATCTTGGCCTGAACGCCGATCTTCGCCCAGTCAGCCTGAACCATTTCCGCCATGCGGCGCGCGTTCGGGTTGTATGGACGCTGAACAGGCATCGCCCACAGCTCAACGGTAAAGCCTTTATCCTGGCCCGCTTCTTTCAGCAGCGCTTTCGCTTTCTCAGGATCGTAGGTGTAGTCCTTGATGTCGTCGTTATAGCCCCACATGGTTGGTGGGATCAGGTTCTTCGCGGCAACGCCAGCGCCCTGATAAACGGCTTTGATGATCGCTTCTTTGTTTACCGCGTAGGTCAGCGCCTGACGGACTTTCACGTCATCAAACGGTTTCTTCTCGGTATTAAAGGAGAGGTAACCCACGTTCAGGCCCGCCTGCTCCAGCAGGTTGATGTTTTTGTCCTGCTTCATGCGCGCAATGTCGGCCGGGTTCGGGTACGGCATAACCTGACATTCGTTTTTCTGCAGTTTTGCGTAGCGCACAGAAGCATCAGGCGTGATGGAGAAGACCAGACGGTCGATCTGCGGCTTGGTACCCCAGTAGCCCGGGAAGGCTTTGTACAGAATACGGGAGTCTTTCTGGTACTGCAGCAGCTGGAACGGACCGGTCCCGATAGGATTCAGATCCACTTTCTCAGGCGTACCGGCCTTCAGCATGTTGTCCGCATACTCTTTAGAGAGAATAGAGGCGAAGTCCATTGCCAGGTCGGCCAGGAATGGCGCTTCCGGACGCGTCAGCACGAACTGAACGGTTTTGTCGTCCACTTTTTTCACTTCAGCAATCAGGTCAGGCAGACCCATGCCTTCGAAGTATTCATAGCTGCCGCCGGACACTTTATGGTACGGGTTCTGGGCATTTTTCTGACGGTCGAAGGAGAACACCACGTCGTCGGCGTTGAAATCGCGCGTAGGTTTGAACTCTTTGCTGTCCTGCCACTTCACGCTCTGACGCAGGTGGAAGGTATAGGTCTTACCGTCTTCGCTGACATCCCACTTCTCAGCCAGACCCGGAATCACTTCCGTAGTACCGGTTTTGAATTCAACCAGACGGTTATAGATAGGTACTGAGCTAGCGTCGTAGGTTGTACCAGAGGTAAAGAGCTGTGGGTTAAAGCCTTCCGGCGAGCCTTCAGAACAGTAAACCAGGGTTTTTGCCTGAACACTTGCTGCAACGGTCATAGCCACCAGGCTCAGACCAAGCTTCAGCATCCCTGACTTCTTCAAGGAAATACTCATTATTCTGCTCCAATGTGATGTTTTGCTTTGTTGTGTTACGCCGCCTGACCTTTATTTATTTTTTACCCGGTCTGGTCGGTGGTGCCCGTAGGCGTTAAAGGGATGGAGAATCCTTTCAGAAGAGCGTTTGAGTTGCAGCGCAGATCCTCCCTGAAATGCCCCTCATGCCCTACAATCTGTCAACAGAATGTGAAAACGTCAATACAGGTGGCGGGGATTTACGCGGAGTGTGAGAAACCGCAAACAAAGATTAAAAAAACCTTCGGGGCCCGTTTTCAGCAGGGAAATTTATGCTACTCGCCATGTTGCAGCACAAATATCTTCATATTCTGCAACATCCAGTGATTAACTTTTATTCAGATCAGGTAAATTTTCTTGCGGAATGGTGAATATCTGAGCACTAAATTCCGCGAACGTTAAAACGCACAGCGAAAAATGCTGAGGTTATCCATAAGCAACGCGAAAAAAGATCAATCCATATATAAAAAAATACAATGGATTATGTCACAAAATAGTTATCAGGCAGGAAGATGCAGGCCTACGGGGGATTTTGGCTACTCGGGATCAGTAAGCTGCTAATGCAAAAAGGGCTAACCTTGCGGTTAGCCCTTTTTTAAATGTGGTCGGCGAGAGAGGATTCGAACCTCCGACCCACTGGTCCCAAACCAGTTGCGCTACCAAGCTGCGCTACTCGCCGAATGCGGAGCGCATCTTACTGCTGAGGTGCGCCCCCGTCAATCCCTTAATTTAAAAAAGCCATTCAACTGGCGATAATCTCGCCAGCCCCGCTACTGCGCGGCTTTTGCAGCATTATCGGGAAGTTTACACCAGTTGTTATTTTCGTTAATCCCACCGTTCGGTGAAGTATACCCCAGGCAGCCCATAATGGTGTCGTACAGCTCAACGTGGCGGCGTGGGACTTTTATCTCTGCCTCTTTCTTGAGGTGCGCAAACATCTTCGCCTTTTCCGGGTTTTCCAGATACTTATCGGACATCCACATAATCATCGGCACGCGGAACTGCTCAGGCGGTGCCAGCTTGCGTGGTGTACCGTGCAAGTGCTCTTTTTCATTGATAGACTCGCCGTGATCGGCGGCGTAAATAACAATGGCTTTCTTATCGCGCAGCTCGTCAATCACCCGGCTCAGGAAAGTATCGACATACAGCACCGAGTTATCATAGGCGTTAATCAGTTCCTGCTTGCTGCAGTCTTTATTAATGCCCACGCACTCAGGCTGCCATTTGGCAAAATCGCGCGTGTAACGCTGGTAATAACTGTAATGCGACCCTTTGGTATGCAGAATAACCAGGTGCTTACCTTGCGGATGGTTTTTCAGAGACTGTGACATCTCTGCAAGCAACAGCATGTCATCCACATTTTTGCCACGGTTACGCGGCTCGGCGCCAATCTGCTCGCGGTAGGCGATATTATCCGCCATGGTATTCGAGTAGAACCACATCTCACTTTGCATGGCGAAAAGATCTGAGCTGAACCCAAGCTGCTTGAGCACGGCAAACACGTTCTGCTCTTTCAGGGTGCGCTGCGGGTTATCACTGGCTCCGCCTTCGCGAACAAACATACAGCGCAGTGAGAGCTTGGTCGCGGTATCACAAGAATAACCCCGGTAAGCCACCAGGTTCTTCTCCTGCGCCAGTTTTGGCGTGGTATCACGATCGTAACCAAGAATACCCATATGATCCCAGCGCGTCGTTTCGCCGATGACAAAGACGACGTAGGTATCATCAAGCCCGTCAGCCGGTGCCTGATAGGTGAATTTTTTCGTTGGGTTAATCAGCGATTTCACATCGCTGGATTCATCCGCCTGTGCCCAGGCATACAGGCCCAAAGCCGACAGCCAGTTTGATGGCAAATAGGAGTTGGCCACCACGCCGCCGTAGCTTGGCATATCCACGCCCGTCGCTTTTTCGATCCTCTTTTGCTGTTTTTCCATCAGGCGAATAGGCGCCCACACCAGCAGGCCGGCCAGCAACACGACGACGACATTACGGACCCGCTGCCCACGCGTGCGCAGCTGACGTAACAGCGTATAACGACAGGTGTTACTCCAGATAAAGAAGAGCGGGACCAGGCAGGTTAAAATCGTCCAGACGATAAAGCCTTTTCCGACTACCTCTTTGGAGAGATCGATATCGGTGGTCATTACCGACGCCACAATGCCGTAACCAATGACCACATTCATAAAGGTCATGTAATAACTGGCGGCAGCAGAAATGATCACCACCAACGAGGCCAGAATTTGCCAGGTGCGTCGGCCAAAAAGAGAGAGCAGGCGTAACAGGAAGAATGTGGCGAGGATAGAGCCGAACACTTCAATAGCAGCAAAAATTCCATTTCTTACGGTGAGGTGTTCGAAATAACCTTCCACTCGTCTGAACAGTACCGCGCCATTCAGAAATAATCCGATATAGACAGCCAGCATCAGACATAATCTTTGCTGGGTAAGAGATCTAATGTATTTCATGCAAACAACCCTGGGGGAAGGGGTATAAAGACCCGCTGAATCTCATGGAGAAAGCAGACAGAGTAAGTATGTGCGTAGGAAAGCGTTATCAGAAACGTCTACAAGCGCGGTAAGTAGACCACAGCGGAAGAGAAAAGTGGCAGCAGAGAATGTGATTCGTATAAATTTTTACAAAAAAACAAGTCTGGAAGCGCATTCTGCAGCGCAAAAAAAGAGGCCGTGACGGCCTCTTTGTGCTGCATCAGGCATGTGCTTCGTTATACACCTCACGCTGCGGCTGGCGGATGGTGGTCGACAGCGCCAGGGAAATAATCAGCAACGCGAATATGACGCAGAAGGTCACGTAGAAACCGCCAAACAGAGAGGCAATCAGCGACCCGCAAATACTGCCGATACCGAAGCCCAGGTAAATTACCCCGTAGTTCTTCGCCAGGTTGTTCAGACCAAAGAATTCGCTCACCAGTGACGGGAACACGGTAATAGTGCCGCCGAAGTTAAAGGCCACGCAGGCAATCGCCGCAAAGAAGGTCACTTCATTCAGCGGAGCAAACAGCAGTGCCGCCATGCCCACCAGCGACACCACCTGCCCCAGCGTGATGACGCGGATACGGGCGATTTTGTCCGACAGAATACCCAGCACCAGACGGCCAGAGAGGTTAGCGATGGAAATCACGGTCACCGCGTTAGCTGCCGTCGCCACGTCCAGTTTGACCATGCCCTGCGCGATATCTTTCGCCACGCCAATCACATACAGGCCGCTCATGCAGGCGGTCAGGAACATGACGGCCAGCATCCAGTACTGCGGTTTACGCATGGACTGCGCCAGCGTGAAGTCATTCTCCACCACGCCGTTAACGCTTTTGACCTCCTGCTGAGGAGCATCTTTCATCAGCGTTGCGCCGAACAGGATCATCACCAGGACAATAGCTCCCCAAATCATGAAGGTTTTTTCGAGGCCCACAGAGGCCAGAAGATGGGCATCGATAAATTTAAAACCGAGGCTGCCCAGGCCATAAGAGCCGATGGCAAAGGCGGAGATAAGGCCTTTACGCTCCGGGAACCATTTAACGCAGTTCGACAGGGTAAGCAGATAGCCCGCACCGTCCGCCAGCCCGACCAGCACGCCGGCGCTCAGCCAGAGCATCATCAGGTTATTGGAATGTGCCGTCAGGAAAAAGCCCAGGCCCAGCAGAATACCGGACGCCATGGTCACGCGCTTCACGCCAAAGCGCTCCTGAAGCTTACCGGCAACCGAGGAGGAGATCGCCAGCCCGAGGCTCAACAAGCCGAAGGAGAACGCCACCTGGCTTACCGATGCGCCAAGCTTATCGGAGAGTGCGCTGTTAAACAGGCTCCAGGTGTAGACCGATCCCAGCGCAAACTGGGTAACGATAGTGCCAAATAGCGTTAACCAACGGGTGCGGTTATATGTCGATGTGTTCATGGCAGTTGTCCTGCAAGAGAAAGTAAGGGAATTCGCTATGGACAACGATAAACAAAACCGTGATTTACCTGGGGGAAAACGGCATGAAATGCAGGAAGACGGGAATGAAATGCCATTAATCGGGAATGAACGGCCTTGCCAGCGAACGAAGCGTAATAATGTTAGTGCCTACTATCGCTGAAAACCGCGTGAATATTATGTTTACAATGTAAAGCCAACGTTAAAAAAAACGCATTGTTAAAATTTAGCGCTCACGCCGAGCGTATAGAGCGTCTCCTCACCCGTGATGTTCCCCTCGCCCTGGGCTAAAGACGCATAGGCTGCCATATGGGTATTGAATGGGATATCCGTTCCGACGGTCACATCCATCCAGCTGCCGCTCTGCGCAGGTGCGGGGGTCTGGGACATCCCATACTGCGACTTCCACTGGTTTTCCCCGAACTGCTGGTTGTAGCTGATTTGCGCCCAGGGGCGCAGTTCACCCACCTTCGTGTTCAGACGCCAGCCAAGCGAACTGATGCTGGCATGCCAGAGCGGGTCGGTCAGCGACTGGGTTGTTAGCGTATCGCCAAACTCATTCGCCATCGAAGGTGCCGAGCCATCGTAGCGCCATTCCGCAACCGGCCCTGTCGACATCTGCCCCTGCAGGGGAAAATTCCACCCGATGCTCACCCCTTCCGGCGCTTCGGAGGGTAAGGCAGAGGCGGTATTCAGGGTAAAGCCCGCCGAATTTTGTGACGTATTAATGCGTTCTGCGAGAATATCTTCATAACGCGGTTGGTGATCGGCGTCCCATGTATAACGTTCTGCCGTATTATTGTGTGCGTCTGAAACGATATATTCCTGTTGCCAGGCAAACGCGCTATGCGAATAAAGCACGCACGCTGAAATACCCACCAAGCCAAAAACAGCATGGCGACCACTGATTATATTTATCATCATCAAAGCGACTCCAGAGAGAGCCGAATTCGGCGATATTTGTCATTATTTGGGAAGAGTTTGCAGGCAGATAGCCTTGTATTAACTATTGTCTTTTTAGCAGACACGTCAAGCCTGACAGATTGAAAATTTTGCACTTTCTGAAGCCATAAGGGAGATAACCTATGCAACGTTGCGGCTGGGTAAGCCAGGATCAGCTTTATATCGACTATCACGACAAGGAATGGGGCGTACCGGAAACCGACGGCAAAAAACTTTTTGAGATGATCTGTCTGGAGGGGCAACAGGCGGGCCTGTCGTGGATCACCGTGCTGAAAAAAAGGGAAAACTACCGCAACGCCTTCCATCAGTTTGACCCTGTCGCCGTCGCCGCCATGACCGACGAGGATGTCGAACGGCTGCTGCAGGATGCCGGCATTATCCGCCATCGCGGGAAGATTCAGGCCATTATTGGTAACGCCCGTGCCTGGCTTGCCATGGAGCAAAACGGCGAGCCGTTCTCGGCGTTTGTCTGGTCGTTTGTGAATAACACCCCCATCGTGACCCGGGCCGCAACGCTTGCGGAGATCCCAACCTCTACGCCCGCCTCGGACGCCCTCTCAAAGGCGCTGAAAAAACGCGGCTTCAAATTCACCGGCACCACCATCTGCTACTCCTTTATGCAGGCCTGCGGGCTGGTGAACGACCATATTACGGAATGTTTCTGCCACCCGGGGGGCCATGATGATCCGCCAATGGCAAAGTGAAAATACCGCTCCGCTCCTGAGCCTGTGGCTTGAAAGCACCACCGTCGCGCATCCCTTTATCGACGCAGAGTACTGGAAAGAGAACGAAGCGATGGTGCGGGACGTCTATCTCCCGGCGGCGCAAACGTGGGTATGGGAAGATGAGGGGCAACTCTGCGGGTTTATCAGCGTGATGCACTCGCAGTTTGTCGGCGCGCTGTTTGTCGCGCCAGCCTTTATTGGCAAAGGGATTGGGCGCGCGCTGCTGAACCATGTACAGCAGCGCTACCCCTATTTAAGCCTGGAGGTGTATCAGAAGAACGAACGGGCGGTGAATTTCTATCACGCACAGGGCTTTCGTATTGAAGACAGCGCCTGGCAGGATGATACCCACCACCCGACGTGGATCATGTGCTGGCAGGCGGATCAAACGCCGTTAACGTAAGCGTCGGCCCTTGATACTTTTCAACCCAGGCCAGCGCCGTGTTTCCCGCACAGCCGTTCCCCAGCTTCGAGCTGGGGAGATCTTTGGTTAAGACGTTAACGGCACCGTTTTTACAGATCCCGCCTTCGCTCGGCTCCAGGTCAGGCCATGCTCCCTGATGAATACAGATAACGCCAGGGCGGATGCCCTCGCTCACCACTGCGCCTGCCAGCACCTGCCCGCGTGCGTTCCAGACGCGTACCACGTCGCCGTCGGCTATTCCCCGCGCTTTTGCATCAGCACTATTCAGCGTGACGGGCTCTCGCCCGGCAACCGCATACTGTTCGCGCAGTGAGCTGTAGTTCAGCTGGCTGTGCAGACGGTGCGCCGGATGGGCAGAAAGTACCTGCAACTGTTCCGGCTGCGCGTTGCCGTGCCACTCGTCCGGCTCCAGCCACATCGGATGCGGCGGGCAATCGGCATACCCAAAGCTGGCAATGCGCTGGCTGTGAATAACAATTTTCCCGCTCTCGGTTTTGAGAGGGTACCGTTCCGGATCCCGACGAAACTCCGCGAAGCGGATAAACCGGGCGTTATGTTCGCTCTCCGGCATCTCAAAAATTTCATTCGCTTCCCAGAAGGTGGCAAAAGGCGGCAGCGTCACGCCCTGGGCTGCGCCGCGCTCTCCGGCGATCTGGTAGAAGGTTTCCAGCCACTCAAGGTCCGTTTTACCTTCGGTGAAGCGCTCGCGGCCCCCCGCTTCCCAACGCTCGCTCAGCGCCGCAAACACCTCAAAATCGTCACGCGCTTCATCACGCGGGGGGACGACGCGCTTCATCGGCACCATATGCTGGTTGCTGTAATCCCCGGTCATGGTGAGATCGTTACGCTCAAACGAGGTGGTCGCAGGCAGAACGATGTCGGCGTGTTTAGCTGCCGCGGTCCAGAAGCACTCGGAGATCACCACCAGCTCCGGCTTTTGCCAGGCGCGGATCAGGCGGTTGGTGTCCTGATGGTGGGTAAAGTTCGCCCCGCCCGCCCACCAGACAAACTTAATATCAGGGAAGTGGCGATCCATACCGTTGTGCTGATAGAAACCTCCCGGGTTTTCCAGCGCTTCAACGATGCGCGCCACCGGAATTTTATCGACCGCATCCACGCCGCCCTGCACCGAGCCTTGCATCGACGCTAGTACCGCCGCTTTACGCGTTGGGTTACCGCCGTTGGCAAAGTGATAAGAAAGACCAAAACCCCCGCCGGGCGTGCCAATCTGCCCCAGCATGGCCGCGAGCGTCACCAGCATCCAGTGCTTCTGCTCACCATACTGCTGACGCTGCATCCCCCAGCCGGACATCAGCATGGTGGTGTGGTTGTGGAATAACGCGGCCAGTTCACGCAGTTTATCGGCCTCAATACCGCAAATGTCCGCCGCCCACTCCGCCGTTTTGGCGATGCCGTCGGATTTCCCCATCAGGTATTCCGCGAAGCGATCAAAACCGGTGGTACAGCGGTTGAGAAATGTTTCATCCTGCCAGCCTTTTTCGACCAGCGTATGGGCAATCCCCAGCATCATCGCCACGTCGGTTCCCATGTGCGGGGCCAGCCATTCGGCGCTGTCGCCGAGAAAATCCATGGTTTCTGAACGCATGGGGTCAATACAGATGATGCGCTTGCCGCTTTTACGCAGCGCGTCGAAGTAGGACATGCCCTGCTCGTCGGAGGCATTCCACGCAATTTTAAGCGTATTGAGCGGGTTGGCGCTCCACAGCACCACCACCTCAGTGTGCTCCAGCACCAGCGGCCAGCTGGTCTGCTGCTGATAGACCTCGTTACCCCCCACCACGTAAGGCATGATCGCCTGCGCCGCGCCGGTCGAGTAATCGCCCAGATGTCCGGTATAGCCGCCCGCCAGGCTCATGTAGCGTTGCAGCAGCGTCGCGGCTTTATGCAGCACGCCGTTAGAACGCCAGCCGTACGATCCCGCAAAAATCGACGAGGGTCCGTAACTCTCGCGAATGCGCTTATGCTGCGTGTGGATCAGCGCCAGCGCATCGTCCCAGCTGACGCGGACAAACGCGTCCTGGCCGCGACTGCCCTGCGGCTTATCCGGCGACGCCAGAAACCCTTTACGCACCATCGGCCAGCGCACGCGGGCGTTGCTGTGCACCTGATCGCGAACGGCGGTCTGCAGGGAGTTAGGGTGTTGCGTAGGCAATGCTCCGCGGGATGACAGCACATTTTCGCCGTCCGTTTCGACCAGCATCGGCCCCCAGTGGGCGGCGGTCAGAATGGTTTTTATCGAGGTGCTCAATGCGTGCGCTCCTGGTTGCGTGCAGGTTGACGGCCTTCTTATTGAGGCTGTTTATGGTTTGTCACAAATTTCAGAGTTATACCCGGAATTTTCTCCAGATCCGGACGTCATAATCAACTGCCACGCGCGTAGTGGCAAAGAATAAAAAGGATTAAGGAAATAAGATGAAGAAACGTGTACTCGTCATTGCTGCTCTGGTGAGCGGCGCCCTGGCGGTTTCAGGCTGCACAACAAACCCTTATAGCGGTGAGCGCGAAGCGGGTAAATCCGGCATCGGCGCGGGCATTGGCTCGCTGGTCGGGGCGGGCGTTGGCGCGCTCTCCTCCTCTAAGAAAGATCGCGGTAAAGGGGCGTTAATTGGCGCAGCAGCCGGTGCGGCGCTGGGCGGCGGCGTCGGTTATTACATGGACGTGCAGGAAGCGAAACTGCGCGACAAAATGCAGGGTACCGGCGTTAGCGTGACGCGCAGCGGTGATAACATCATTCTGAACATGCCAAACAACGTCACCTTCGACAGCAGCAGCGCAACGCTGAAACCGGCTGGCGCAAACACCCTGACCGGCGTGGCGATGGTGCTGAAAGAGTACAGCAAAACCGCCGTGAACGTGATTGGCTACACCGACAGCACCGGCAGCCAGGATCTGAACATGCGCCTGTCCCAGCAGCGTGCTGATTCCGTGGCCAGCGCCCTGATCACCCAGGGTGTCGCCGCGAACCGTATCCGCACCAGCGGCATGGGGCCGGCGAATCCGATCGCCAGCAACAGCACGGCGGAAGGCAAAGCGCAGAACCGCCGTGTAGAGATTACGTTAAGTCCTGTGCAGTAGGTAAAAGCAAAACGGCAACCCCGTTGCCGTTTTTAGTGTTTGCGCCCTCTCCCGTGGGAGAGGGTTGGGGTGAGGGCATCAGACCGCAACCTCTCGTAAGCGCAGCGCCACCGGGCAAATGACTTGATTCGTCAGATTTTCCCGCTAAGGTGTTCTCACGCACTTCAGGGAAATCAGCGATGAGCAAATCAACACGGGCCACCATCAGCGACGTGGCGAAAGCCGCCAGAACCGGTAAAACCAGCATTTCACGCTATCTCAACGGCGAGAAACATTTGCTGTCCGACGCGCTGCTGGCACGTATTGAACAGGCTATTGCCGAACTCGACTACCGGCCCAGCATCATGGCGCGCGGCCTCAAGCGTGGACGCACCCGCCTTATTGGTCTGATCATCGCCGATATCACCAACCCCTACTCCGTTAACGTGCTGAGCGGTATTGAAGCTGCCTGCCGCGAAAAAGGCTTTACGCCGCTGGTGTGTAATACCAATAACGAAGTGGACCAGGAGCTGCACTATCTTGACCTGCTGCGCAGCTACCAGGTAGAAGGCATCGTGGTCAACGCGGTGGGGATGCGTGAAGAGGGGTTAAATCGCCTGCAGCAATCCTCCCTGCCTATGGTGCTGATCGACCGGAAAATCCCGGAGTTCGCCTGTGATGTCGTTGGGCTGGATAACACGCAGGCCGCCACCACCGCCACCGAGCATCTGATTGAACAAGGCTTCGAGGCGATCCTGTTCCTCAGCGAGCCGCTGGGGATGGTCAACACCCGCCGTGAACGACTCGCGGCATTTCGCAGCACGCTGGAGCGGTATACCGGCGCGATCGCTGAAAATGCGGAAGTCGCGCTTCACGAAGCCAGCCAGCTCGATAACACCCTGCGCCAGTTTCACACCCGCCACCGGGGGATGCGCAAAGCGGTGATTTCCGCTAACGGGGCGCTGACGCTCCAGGTTGCCCGCTCGCTGAAGCGCATCGGCCTGCACTGGGGCAGCGATATTGGCCTGCTCGGGTTTGATGAACTGGAGTGGGCGGAACTGGCCGGCGTGGGCATTACCACCCTCAAACAGCCGACCTGGCAGATAGGCTACGCCGCCGTGGAACAGGTTGTTCGCCGCATTGAAGGGGCCAGCGAGGCCGTGCGCGAGCAGGTCTTCTCCGGCGAACTGATCGTTCGCGGCTCTACCGCCCGTTAACCCTCCCTCCGTGATGCCGATCATAAATTCAACATCCTGAACTTTTCTTTGGAACCGGTTCCATCTAGCGTAATAGTATCAATGTTGCGATGGAGTCAGGCAATGAGCAGGAAAATAATGGTGGTCACCGCCGCCTATGGCACAGACCAGGTCCGGCAGGCAGGCGGTCAACGGGCGATGCTCCCCGTGATTGCTGGAGCCGGTGCCGACGGCGTGGAGATCCGCCGCGAACTGTTCAGCCATGACGAGCTGCTGACGCTGCCCGCGCTGAGCGAAACGATCGAACTGCTGGGCCTGCTGGCGTGCTACTCCGCCCCTGCCGCCCTGTTTATGCCGGACGGTACGCTTAACCCGGACCTCCCGCGTTATTTATCGGAAGCCAGCACCTTAAACGCGCTTTGGCTGAAAGTCTCTCTGGGTCATTTCAACGACAAGCAGCCTCTTGAGGCCCTGCGCGCCCTGCTGAATGCAAGCGGCATGGCGCTGGTGGTGGAGAACGACCAAACCGACTGCGGTCAACTCGCCCCGATGCAGCGCTTCAAGGCGGCCTGCCGGGTGATGGCGTTGCCCGTCACGCTGACGTTCGACATGGGCAACTGGCTCTGGGTCGGTGACTCGCCGGAGGAGGCCGCACGTCATCTGGCTCCCGCGGTGAGCTATATCCACGTTAAAGCCGCCGTTGCGCATAACGCGCAGTTCCGCGCCGTTCCCCCGGACCACGCCGACGCGCGCTGGCTGGATCTGCTCAACCAGCTTCCAGCCGATGCACCGCGCGGCATTGAGTTCCCACTGGAAGGGGCGGATTTAATGGCCGTCACCCGTCATTACGTTAACCTGCTGCGCGAGGAGTAAACCATGCACAAGACGCTGGATGTCATCACTGTCGGCGAGGCCATGGCGATGTTTGTCGCCACCGAAACGGGCGAGCTGAGCACGGTAGAACACTTTATGAAGCGCGTGGCGGGAGCAGAACTGAACGTCGCCACCGGGCTTGCCCGTCTGGGCCTGAACGTCGGCTGGGTCAGCCGCGTGGGCGACGACAGCTTTGGTCATTTCATTCTCGACACCTTAAAAAAAGAGGGCATTGATGCCGCAGGCGTGACGCTCGACGGGCGTTTCGCCACCGGCTTTCAGCTCAAATCGAAAGTTGAAAATGGAACCGATCCCACCGTGGAGTATTTCCGTAAAGGATCGGCGGCAAGCCATCTCTCCGTCGAGGACTACCATGCGCCCTACTTTTCTTCAGCACGCCATCTGCACCTGAGCGGCGTGGCGGCTGCGCTTTCGGCAAGCTCATATGCGCTACTGGATCACGCTGCGGCTGTTATGAAAGCGCAGGGAAAAACCATTTCTTTCGATCCGAACCTGCGTCCGGTGCTCTGGAAAAGTGAAGCGGAGATGGTCGAGAAGCTGAACCGTCTGGCGTTCCAGGCCGACTGGGTGCTCCCCGGCATCAAAGAGGGGATGATCCTCACCGGCGAAAACACGCCGGAAGGGATTGCCGACTTTTATCTGAACCAGGGGGTAAAAGCCGTGGTGTTGAAAACCGGTGCGGATGGCGCATGGTTCAAAACCGCCGACGGCGAGCAGGGTGCCGTCGCTGCGATCAAGGTTGAGAACGTGGTCGACACCGTGGGCGCAGGCGATGGTTTTGCCGTGGGCGTTATTAGCGCACTGCTGGAAGGTAAAGCCTTACCGCAGGCCGTCGCCCGGGGCAATAAAATCGGCTCGCTGGCCATTCAGGTCCAGGGCGACAGCGAAGGGTTACCGACGCGCGCACAGCTTAACGAATAGATCCTTCCCCCCACTCTCTAACAGAGAGGGTGCTAATCATTCCCTCTCCCCTTTGGGGAGAGGGTTAGGGTGAGGGGGTAACAACCTCAACAACAGAGGCAAGCCTATGAACAGTTCGACCAATGCAGTAAAACGCTGGTGGTACATCATGCCTATCGTGTTCATCACGTACAGCCTGGCGTATCTCGATCGTGCCAACTTCAGCTTCGCATCCGCCGCAGGGATCACCGAGGATCTCGGGATCACCAAAGGCGTCTCCTCGCTGCTGGGCGCGCTTTTCTTCCTCGGCTACTTCTTCTTCCAGATCCCGGGCGCTATCTACGCCGAACGCCGCAGCGTGCGCAAACTGATCTTCATTTGCCTGATTTTGTGGGGTGGATGTGCGTCACTGACCGGCGTGGTGAACAACATTCCTGCGCTGGCCGCCATTCGCTTTATCCTCGGCGTGGTGGAGGCCGCGGTTATGCCCGCAATGCTGATTTACATCAGCAACTGGTTTACTAAATCCGAGCGCTCCCGGGCGAACACGTTCCTGATCCTCGGTAACCCGGTGACGGTACTGTGGATGTCCGTAGTGTCTGGCTACCTGATCCAGTCTTTCGGCTGGCGCGAAATGTTTATCATCGAGGGCGTCCCGGCGGTTATCTGGGCATTCTGCTGGTGGGTGCTGGTGAAAGACAAACCGTCTCAGGCGAAATGGCTCTCGGAAGATGAAAAAGCCGCGCTTCAGGCGCAGCTGGACAAAGAGCAGCAAGGCCTGAAGGCGGTACGCAACTATGGCGAGGCCTTCCGCTCGCGCAACGTCATTCTGCTGTGCGCACAGTATTTCACCTGGAGCATTGGCGTGTATGGCTTTGTGCTGTGGCTGCCGTCCATTATCCGCAGCGGCGGCGAAAATCTCGGCATGGTCGAGGTGGGCTGGCTGTCGTCGGTACCCTATCTGGCGGCGACCATCGCGATGATTATCGCCTCATGGGCCTCGGACAAGCTGCAAAACCGTAAACTGTTCGTCTGGCCGCTGCTGCTGATTGCTGCCTTTGCGTTTATCGGCTCCTGGGCCGTCGGGGCTAACCACTTCTGGGCCTCTTACACCCTGCTGGTGATTGCGGGCGCCGCTATGTACGCACCTTATGGTCCATTCTTCGCGATTATCCCGGAGATGCTGCCGCGTAACGTGGCGGGCGGCGCAATGGCCTTAATTAACAGCATGGGCGCGCTGGGGTCGTTCTTTGGCTCGTGGTTCGTTGGTTATCTTAATGGCGCAACCGGCAGCCCGTCAGCATCGTACATATTTATGGGGGTAGCACTTTTCGTCTCAGTGTGGCTAACTCTGATTGTTAAGCCTGCTAATAATCAACAGCTACCCGTCGGCGCACGCCACGCCTGAACCCTTTCACATCAACGGAGATTAGCATGAAGCCGTCCGTCATTTTGTATAAAGCCTTGCCTGACGATCTGCACCACCGCCTGGAAGAACATTTCACCGTGACCCAGGTGAAAGACCTTAGCCCGCAGACCGTAGCGCAACACGCCGATGCGTTCGCCCATGCCGAAGGGCTGCTGGGCTCCAGCGAAAAAGTGGATGCCGCACTGCTGGAAAAAATGCCGAAGCTTCGTGCCACCTCTACGGTTTCCGTAGGATATGACAACTTTGACGTGGATGCCCTCAACGCCCGCAAGATCCTGCTGATGCACACACCACATGCCCTGACTGAAACCGTGGCCGACACGCTGATGGCGCTGGTGCTCAGCACTGCCCGCCGCGTTGTGGAGGTTGCCGAACGCGTCAAAGCGGGCGAGTGGACAAAGAGCATTGGCCCGGACTGGTTTGGCGTGGACGTTCATGGCAAAACGCTGGGGATCGTCGGCATGGGCCGCATCGGTCTGGCGCTGGCGCAGCGCGCGTATTTCGGCTTTAACATGCCGATCCTCTACAACGCCCGCCGTCATCACGTTGAAGCCGAGGAACGGTTTAACGCGCGCTACTGCGAGCTGGATACGCTGCTTCAGGAAGCGGATTACGTCTGTCTGATCCTGCCCCTGACGGACGAAACCCATCATCTGATTGGCAAATCTGCGTTTGAGAAGATGAAGACGTCGGCCATTTTCATCAACGCGGGGCGTGGCCCGGTTGTGGATGAAAAGGCGCTGATTGAGGCACTGCAAAATGGTGAGATCCATGCAGCCGGTCTGGATGTGTTTGAGCAGGAGCCGCTGCCGGTCGATTCACCGCTGCTGACATTGCCCAACGTTGTGGCCCTGCCCCACATTGGCTCAGCAACGCACGAGACACGCTACAACATGGCGGCCACCGCAGTAGATAACCTGATTGCCGCGCTGGGCGGTAAGGTTAAACAGAACTGCGTTAACCCGCAGGTGCAACAGTAAAAACGAAAAAACCCGCCAGAAGGCGGGTTTTAGAATTCTTTGCTGCTGAGTTGGAAGCTTACAGGCTTACAACGTTACCAGCTGCTGGGCCTTTAGCGCCGCTTTCGATGGTGAAGGACACTTTCTGACCTTCGTCCAGAGATTTGTAGCCTTCGTTCTGGATAGCAGAGAAGTGTACGAACACGTCTTTAGAGCCATCGTCAGGAGTGATGAAGCCGAAACCTTTATCAGCGTTGAACCATTTTACCAGACCAGTCATTTTACCAGACATAGAAATTACCTTATTAAAAATTTGTTGTGCCTTCCGGCGCGATGGTTGCGTTACAGATTTTTAAGCGATGAAGGAAGGGTCACTACGAAGGGTATCTATGGATAACAATCTGGACTGCTTAACTAAACTGCTTTAGGTCTGTGTAACAAACCGACGGGGATAGTTATACCGATGTGGTAGGTGAATGACAAGCATTATTTTTATTATCTTTAAAAAACCCCGCCTGAAGCGGGGGTTTTTTATTTACTCGGTTGCCGCGACGGCTGCCGTCCACGCCTGACTAAAGGCCTGGTGCTGCGACGCCAGCGGGCCAATCAGCGTATTGTACTGGCTTGCCTGCTGTGAGGTCGGGAACTGGATACCGTTAGAGACGAAGCTCACCTGCGTACCCTGTTCGTTAATAAAGTCCCCTACCTGCACCAGCTGCTGCGTAAAGATCTGCGCGGCCGGGATCAGCGGTTGCAAAGCGTCGGAAGGTTTGGTGACCACTTTCTCATACGCTTTATCAAAGACCGGCTTGAGATCCTCACCCTGCTTCAGCGCAGAACGCGAAGCATCGGCCTGCATTTTGGCATTCTGCAACTGCTGGCTGAGCACGCCGAGCGCACCGTTGGACTGGCGCAGCGGTTCACGCTGGGTCACATAATCCTGCGGCACGCGGATCGCGTTAACGCTATCCAGCACCGGACGAAGACCGGAGTCCATCGCCTGGCTCACCTGCTGTGAATAACCATAAAGAATGGCGTAATCAGAAACAAAAGGACCCAACTGTTTTTTCTGATCCGCAGTCAGCGTTGGTAAACGTTCACCGCTGCGCATCACCGTATTCTGCAGAAAATCGATAAACGCTTTGCGCTGATCGCCTTCTTTATCGAAACACCCACTCAGGCTAACAACCATCAACAACGCCGCAATAGGCGCAAACCAGCGAGAGCAGGACTTTCCTGTCGCCATTTTAATACTCCTTTCACCCAAAAAAGCGCACACCGGCACACGCGTGCCTGACGGCTTACAAGAATAGTCCAGGTCAGCCCTGCAAGATACCCTTTTCATGCAAAACGGCTATTACCGTTTTCGTGCTGAGTATTTACAAAAAAATACCTATAGCAGCCTAAGGATGTGTAATCAGTGGATTAGCATAACTATCCACTTCGCTGAAACGAATCAACCTACCCTTACTGTACAAATAATCACTGCCGTGATGATCCACGATTTGCAATAGGGACTATTCTTAACAGGCTCTCTGATGTTCATGATCCCGCTGTGAGATTTATGAGGAGTTCTCAATGGAATATAAAGATCCTGAGTTTGAGCTGCTGAGCAGCCTGGAACAGATTATTTTTAAAGATGTACCGCAGACGATTACCCTGAAACAAAAGTCCAATCCCTTTACTGAATTTGAGCGGTTACGTAAAGCGTCAGGACTTAAAACGGATGAATTCGCAAGAGCGATGGGTGTCAGCGTATCGATGGTGCTGGAATGGGAATCAAAACGTGAAAAACCCACACCGGCTGAATTAAAGCTGATGCGCCTGATTCAGGCCAACCCTGCCCTTAGTAAACAGATAGCGTAATAAAGATAACCCGCCCCCGCCCTTGCGGGGGTTTGTGTTTTAGAGGCTTTTGCACCGCCATCCCGATTCCTGCCACACCAGTTCATGCGTCAGTTTTAAACCTTTTAGAAAAACCTCATCGTGGGACACCACCAGCAGCGCGCCGGGAAAATCGGCCAGCGCCGCTTCAATCGCCTGCACCGACGCCAAATCAAGATGGTTGGTGGGTTCATCTAACAGCAGCAACTGGGCCGCCTCTTCTCGCCATAAAACGCAGGCCAGTGCGGCTTTCAGGCGCTCGCCTCCGCTCAGTTCGGCCAGCGGAAGCGTGACTTTGTCCGCGCCCAGCTGAAGCTGGGCCAGCCGGGTCCGAAGCGTGCCCTCTTCAAGCGGCGTATTATGCAGGTTCAGATGCGTCATCACCGACCGGGAGAGATCCAGCTGCGTAAGATGCTGATCCAGATACGCGCATGATACCGACAGACGGCAGGTGCCTGACAGCGGCGCGATCTGCCCCAGAATGACCTTCATCAGCGTCGATTTGCCGCAGCCGTTCGGCCCACGCAGCGCCACGCGCATGGGACCATCCATCCGCCAGTCAGTTGGCGGCAGATCGACATAGGGCAGAACCAGATTGTCCATCACCAGCACCTGTTTCCCCTGCGCAATATGGCTTTCCGGCAGGGTAAACATCACGGGATTTTCTTCTTCAACCCGCTCGCGCGCCTTGTTAACCGCGGCATTCAGCGCGTCATTTTGATCGCTATGCTGTTTTTTCCAGGAACCCACACGCTCTTTCGCCGCCCCTTTGTATTTCACGCGCTCAAACGAGGCAATATTCAGCGTATCCACCGTGCGCAGCGTTTTAGCCGAACGCCGCTGGCTGTCATCATGTTCTTTTTGTATGCGGGCACGGGTACGCTTGCGCTCGGTCGCCGCATGTTCCAGCGCCGCGCGGGCGGCCTGTTGTTCTGCCTCGCGCTGGGTTTGCCAGGTGGCATAGTTCCCGCCGAAACTGCGCAAGCCGGACGCGCTCAGCTCAAGTATGCGCGGTACCCGGGCCAGTAACTCACGATCGTGAGATGCCACCAGCACGCCCCCCGGATAGCGGGCAAGCTGGTCGTAGAACCACGCCCGGCCTTCTCTGTCGAGGTGGTTGGTGGGCTCATCCAGCAGCAGATAATCTGCCCCGGCGGTAAACGCGCCGCACAGCAGGGCGCGAATGCGCTCCCCACCGCTCAGCTCATCAGCCCGCTTTTCGGGATCAAAAGGCGGAAGTTTAGCGGCGATAAACGCGTCGCTCAGCCGTTCCGCCAGATCCCAGTGCCCGTCGAGAATATCCAGATCCTCGGGCTCAGCATCGCCGCTGTCGATACGCTTTCGCGCCGCGAAAATCGTCTCATAGCCGAGCAGTTCAGCCAGCGTAAGCTGCGGAGAAATAACGTGCTGTTGCGCCACATACGCGCTTGTTCCGAAGCGCTCAATGTGGCCGCCAGCCGGGAGATCCAGCCCCGCCAGCAGACGCAGCAGGCGCGTTTTACCGCTGCCGTTGCGCCCAACCAGCGCGCACAGAGAGGGTTCCAGTGACAAATTCAGCGGACCAAAAAGGATATCGCCCGTCGCAAACTGACAGGTGACCTGATGCAAAATAAAAGAAGGGGATTGCGCAAAATGAGCCATAAGCACTCCTGAATGAAATCAAAACATCCCCTGCTCACGCGGTAGCGTTTAGCAAGGATCGAAATTCATCAGTCGTGTTTGTTCATTTTTGGGGGGCGCTCCAGCGCGAGAAACTTAACGTGATAAGGATAGCGGTAATGTGTTGGAGGTTTCAAGGTTAAATTTTGGACAATGCATACTCCCTCTCCCTTTGGGCTGAGGAATCCCCACAAAATAATACCTGCACAGACGACCCCCTCTCCCTTGAGGGAGAGGGCTGGGGTGAGGGGGGAACATACAGCTGTAGAGGTCATTCCGTTCACTTTATGTTCGTTGCTACTTTGTAAGGACATGACCTATGAACGTGCAAGGGTGGCTCAATCACCACTACCCTGGCGACCGGCCTGCAAAAAACGCCTCAGCGATTTACAGCCGGACCAGGACATCGCTGTAGGACCGCTGCCAGTAGTAAATTTCTCGTTGCGTTAATTTTGCGAGCCTCTTTCCAGAAATGGTAATATCCTCAGTGGCATAGCTCAAATATGTTGCCGCCAGTTTTGATGAGCAGTAAGTTCTCTTTGCACCTGCAAAATCAGGTGCCGGGTTTAGCATCCTGGCTTATCTTATCGGCAGCACATTTTGTGCAGCATGCTTTGCTACATCTCAATGGTGGGCTGAGCAGGGGCATCGAAAGATGCGCCGGTATCCGATAAGGCCGGTAATGCTAACTCTGTTCAGTCCACCACCAGCGAAATTAGCATTTCCGGTGGTGAGTGCTTTATCACTTATCGGAGGCTGCCAATATGGCTACTACCCCAACCCAAACTCATTCTTTAATCACCCTGCCCTTCAGTCACGCCACCGACTTCACCGAACTGGCGGATAACTGCGAACGTTTTACCGATGCACTGACAGATTGCGTAGAACCCGCCCACAAAATGGCGCTCTACGGCCGACTCTCGGCCTGTCTGGAACTTCTGCAACCGACGCTCCTGGAAGCTATTCCAGAACGTTTAAAAGCCAGCCTGACCGTGGAAGAACTCCCGTCACGCGTTCCGGTTTTCGAACCCGAATGCGATCAACTGGGGCGCTACTGTCAGGAGATTACGCAGTTGCTGATGAATGGCTCACTGCCGCGACAGTCTGCAATCGTGATAGAAGATTTGCTATGTGAACTGATCGGCTACTTTGCCGATACGCTGAAGGCACCACGCTGGCTGAAGACCGATGAAGGCACGGTGGCGATAGGCTAAACCTGCCGGATGGCGCTACGCTTATTCGGCCACAAAAGACCCATAAAAAAACCCGCCGAAGCGGGTTTTTAGCATTTGTAACAAAAGGCGCATTACTGCAGCAGCGAAATATCCGCTACGCGCAGGAACAGTTCACGCAGTTTTTCGAGCATGGTCAGGCGGTTAATACGCAGTTCCTGATCTTCTACGTTCACCATCACTTTCTCGAAGAAAGCGTCAATCGCTTCACGCAGTTCAGACAGCTCGACCAGCGCTTCCTGGTAGCGACCTTCGGCGAAGAACGGTTCCAGTTTGTCACGCAGCACCACAACCTGCATTGCCAGAGCGATCTCTTCCGGCTCTTTCAGCGTAGCGGCGTTAACACGCTCATTCAGCGTCTCGTCGGATTTCGCCAGGATGTTGGAGACTCGCTTGTTGGCCGCAGCCAGCGCAGCCGCCGCGTCCAGGGTACGGAAGTGAGAAACCGCCTTCATGCGCGCATCGAAATCTGCCGGACGGGTTGGACGACGCGCCAGCACCGCCTGAATGGTGTCAACGGTGTAGCCTTCATCCTGATACCAGGCGCGGAAACGCCCCAGCATGAAGTCGATAACGTCATCCACAACCTTCGCGTTTGTCAGTTTGTCACCGTACAGGCGCACCGCTTCTTCGGTCAGGGTCTGCAGATCCAGGTTCAGGTTCTTCTCAACGATGATACGCAGCACGCCCAGCGCGGCACGACGCAGCGCAAACGGGTCTTTATCGCCTTTCGGATGCTGACCGATACCGAAGATGCCCGCCAGGGTATCCATTTTATCGGCGATCGCGACGGCGCAGGCCACCGGATTGGACGGCAGATCGTCACCCGCAAAGCGCGGCTGGTACTGCTCGTTCAGGGCGACAGCCACGTCTTCCGCTTCACCGTCATGGCGCGCGTAGTGCATGCCCATCACGCCCTGGGTGTCGGTGAATTCGAACACCATGTTGGTCATCAGGTCGCACTTGGACAGCAGGCCCGCGCGGGTAGCGTGATTGACGTCTGCACCGATTTCACGGGCGATCCAACCGGACAGCTCTGCAATACGGTCGGTCTTGTCACGCAGCGTACCCAGCTGCTGCTGGAACAGCACGGTCTGCAGGCGCGGCAGGTTGTCTTCCAGACGCTTTTTACGGTCGGTATTGAAGAAGAACTCGGCGTCTGCCAGACGCGGACGCACCACTTTCTCGTTACCGGAGATAATCTGGGACGGATCTTTCGATTCGATGTTCGCCACGAAAATGAAGTTTGGCAGCAATTTGCCGTCGTTGGCGTAAACCGGGAAGTACTTCTGGTCACCCTTCATGGTGTACACCAGAGCTTCAGCCGGAACGGCGAGGAATTTCTCTTCGAACTTCGCGGTCAACACAACCGGCCATTCGACCAGAGAGGTCACCTCTTCCAGCAGGCTTTCGCTCAGGTCTGCGTTGCCGCCAATCTGGCGTGCCGCTTCTTCGGCATCCGCTTTGATTTTGGCTTTACGCTGCTCGTAGTCGGCAATGACCTTACCGCGCTCCAGCAGGATCTGCGGGTACTGGTCGGCATTGTCGATGGTGAATTCCGGTTCGCCCATAAAGCGGTGGCCGCGGATCACGCGATCGGACGCGACGCCGAGAATGGTAGCAGGAATAACGGTATCGCCGAGCAGCAGGGTCACGGTGTGAACCGGACGCACGAAGTGCACGTCGGACGCGCCCCAGCGCATCAGTTTTGGAATAGGCAGCTTAGCCAGCGAGGTTGCAATCATGTTTGGCAGCAGCGCTTCTGCGCTTTCGCCTTTAACATGAGCGCGATACAGCAGCCACTCGCCTTTGTCAGTGGTCAGACGCTCGGCCTGATCAACGGTGATACCGCAGCCGCGCGCCCAGCCTTCAGCCGCTTTGCTCGGTTTGCCTTCCGCGTCGAACGCCTGAGCGATAGCCGGGCCACGTTTTTCCACTTCACGATCCGGCTGTGACGCCGCCAGGTTTGCCACTTTCAGCGCCAGACGACGCGGTGCAGCAAACCACTCAATTTTACCGTGTGCCAGGCCAGCGTTATCCAGCTCGGCCGTTACGTTCGCAGCAAAAGATTCAGCCAGGCTGCGCAGGGCTTTTGGTGGCAGCTCTTCGGTGCCAATTTCCACCAGGAAAGTTTTCTCAGACATGGCCGCCTCTTATTTGTTTCGGTTGCACATCGGGAAGCCAAGGGCTTCACGGGACGCGTAGTAAGCTTCTGCAACGGCTTTGGTCAGGGTGCGAATACGCAGGATATAGCGCTGACGTTCAGTCACGGAGATGGCTTTGCGGGCGTCCAGCAGGTTGAAGCTGTGGGCGGCCTTCAGAATACGCTCGTAGGCTGGCAGCGGCAGCGGAGTCTCCAGCGCCAGCAACTGCTGCGCCTCTTTCTCGTATTGCTCGAAGCAGGTGAACAGGAAGTCCACGTCCGCGTATTCGAAGTTGTAAGTGGACTGCTCCACTTCGTTCTGATGGAACACGTCGCCGTAGGTCGTTTTCCCCAGCGGGCCGTCGCTCCAGACCAGGTCGTAAACGCTGTCTACGCCCTGAATGTACATCGCAAGACGTTCCAGACCGTAGGTGATTTCACCGGTGATCGGTTTACATTCCAGACCACCCACCTGCTGGAAGTAAGTGAACTGCGTCACTTCCATACCGTTCAGCCACACTTCCCAGCCCAGACCCCAGGCACCCAGCGTTGGGTTTTCCCAGTTATCTTCCACGAAACGGATATCGTGAATGGTCGGATCCATGCCCAGCTCTTTCAGCGACCCAAGGTACAGTTCCTGAATGTTTTCCGGGGATGGCTTAATCACCACCTGGAACTGATAGTAGTGCTGCAGACGGTTCGGGTTTTCGCCGTAACGGCCATCGGTCGGACGACGGGAAGGCTGAACATAGGCAGTAGCCATTGGCTCTGGCCCCAATGCGCGTAAGCTGGTCATTGGGTGTGAAGTGCCGGCGCCGACTTCCATGTCCAAAGGTTGAACAATGGTGCAGCCCTGACGAGCCCAGTAATCCTGTAAGGTCAGGATCAGGCCCTGGAAGGTCTTGGTATCAAACTTTTGCATAGTATTTCGTGCTGGATACGTGTGGTTTCAAAAGGAAGGGATCAGTATACCCGCTGGCTGCAAGATATACAGTACGAAACGGGGTTGTTTAGGGAAAATTGGGAAATAAGCCGCCACGCTAAAATCCATGAACGGCCTGATTGCTGATTATACGCGCACTCTAGCGCATCGAGAGGTGTAAAAACTGGCCGTCCGCGTCAAATGAACAGACAAAGCCCTCTTTACGCGCGGTATGCCCCCGCATCTCATAGCTCCCCTGAAAATGCTCAAAGCCGGTGACGGCAATATTTTGCGCCTCAGCGTTATAGCGATGGGCCGCCCGATCTTTACAGAGTTGCTCCATGCCCAGCGTGCGTTCAGGGCTAATTTTCCCCTGCTGTGCTTTTTGCACCGGGGCTTCCTGCGACGTACTGCATCCTGCGAGCATCAACAGCAGAAAGAGAGACACTACACGCTTCATCATCATTTTTATTACCGGCCTCGTTTAGGGCTGTTATTTTTAGTATCAACGCTTTTATAGATTATGTGTCAGCATTCTGCGAACCTCTCGTCTCGACGACAAGTTTAATGAATAAAACTCAGATTTTTCCAAGGGAAAGCATTAAGACAATGATGGTCACACTTTCTTTATCCGGACAACAGAGGGCCTGATGCAGTCAAAAATTAACTGGATTGATAACCTGCGGGGCATAGCGTGCCTGATGGTAGTGATGATCCACACGACCACCTGGTATGTCACCAACGCGCACAGTATCAGTCAGGTTAACTGGGATATCGCGAATATTCTTAACTCCGCCTCCCGCGTCAGCGTGCCGTTATTCTTTATGATCTCCGGCTTTCTCTTTTTTGGCGAGCGTAGCGCACAGCCAAGACACTTTATCCGCATCGCTTCGTGTCTGCTGTTTTACAGCGCCGTCGCGCTGCTCTACATCACGCTGTTTACGTCAATCAACGCCGGGCTGTCGCTGAAAAATCTGCTGCAAAAACCGGTGTTCTATCATCTGTGGTTTTTCTTCGCCATTATCGTTATCTACCTGGTCTCTCCGCTGATCCAGGTAAAACATATTGGCGGCAAAATGCTGCTGGCTTTAATGGTTGTGATTGGCATCGTGGCAAACCCGAATACCGTCTCGCAGAAAGTCGCTGGTTTTGAGTGGCTGCCCGTCGATCTTTATATCAACGGCGACACGTTTTACTACGTGCTGTACGGCATGCTGGGGCGCGCCATCGGCATGATGGATACCGGCAAACGGGGGCTAAACCTGCTTTGCGGGGCGGCGTTTATCCTCAGCGTGGGGATAATTTCACGAGGCACGCTGCACGAACTGCAGTGGCGCGGCAACTTTGCCGATACCTGGTACCTGTACTGTGGCCCGATGGTCTTTATCTGTGCGGTTTCCCTGCTCACGCTTGTGAAAAATACCCTGAACAGCCGCCCGCTTCCGGTGCTGGGCTTTATCTCACGCCACTCGCTGGGGATTTACGGTTTTCACGCGCTGGTGATCCACGCGCTTCGTACGCGCGGCGTTGAGCTGAAAAGCTGGCCACTGCTGGACATTATCTGGATTTTTTCCGCCACGCTGGCAGCGAGCCTGCTGCTGTCCATGCTGTTGCAGAAAATCGATACGCGCAGGTTTGTGAGCTAACCCGATACAGGTGGAGTGTAGGCCGGGTGAGCGTCAGCGCCACCCGGCACCTGTTTAAGACATCAGCGGTAAAAGCTGCTGATAAATTTTGCGGAACACGTCGCGCCGCTCGCCGTAGCGAGCATGGTTTTTCTCATCAGGAAAATGCTGCGCCTCAAGCGGCAACTGGGGCAGAAGTTGCGACAGAGACTTTTCAGGATTCAGCGCAATTTGCGCCAGACGCGCCGCACCCAGCGCAGGACCGACATCGCCTCCGGTACGATAATCCAGCTGTAACCCGCTAATATCAGCAAGCATCTGCCGCCAGTAGCTACTGCGCGCCCCGCCGCCAATCAGAGTGATGCTCGACGGCGTAAGACCACAGTCGTGCACCACGTCCATGCCATCCGCCAGCGCATAACCGACGCCTTCCAGCACCGCGCGCGCCAGCTCGGCCGGGCCGTGCTGATGCGTTAAACCAAAGAACACGCCTTTCGCTTCCGGATTGTTATGCGGCGTACGCTCCCCGGAGAGATAGGGTAAGAACCACACCGCGCCAGCCTGATCATCCGCCTGCTGCGCGGCGGCAATCAGCGCCGGAACGTCCGCCATGCCGGTCAGTTTTGCGGCCCAGTCCAGACAGGAGGCGGCGCTCAGCATCACCGACATCAGATGCCATTTACCCGGTAGCGCATGGCAAAAGCTATGTACCGCATTCTCAGGGTTACTGCGATAGCCGTCGCTCACGGCAAAATAGACCCCGGAAGTACCCAGCGAGAGCATCGCCTGGCCCACCTCGATCATTCCCACGCCAACCGCTCCCGCCGCGTTATCACCGCCACCGGCGACGACGGGCACGGCTGGCATTTTCCAGCGTTGCGCCACCGTCGGCGTTAAAGTTCCGGTCACTTCGCTGCCTTCGAAGAGCGCAGGCATCTGGTCGCGCGTCAAATGGCAGGCATCCAGCATGGCTGCGCTCCAGTCGCGCTTCGCCACGTCGAGCCACATCGTGCCCGCCGCGTCAGACATGTCACTGGCAAACTCGCCCGTCATGCGAAAGCGCAGGTAATCTTTTGGCAGTAAAACCTTCGCCACCTGGCGGAAAATCTCCGGTTCATGGCGTTGCACCCACAGCAGTTTGGGTGCCGTAAACCCTGGCATCATCAGGTTGCCGGTTATCTCGCGAGAGGCAGGCACACGTTCTTCGAGGAGTGCGCACTCCTCTGCACAGCGGCCATCGTTCCAGAGAATGGCGGGCCGCAGCACGCGGTGCTGGCTGTCCAGCAGCGTTGCGCCGTGCATCTGCCCGGCAATTCCCAGCGCTTTCACCTCTTGCAGGCTGTGCTGTTCACTTAACGCCTGAATCGCGCGATCCGTCGCCTGCCACCACTGTTCCGGGTCCTGTTCCGACCACAGCGGATGCGGGCGCGAAACCTGCAATTTCTCGGTTTGCGAGGCCAGCACATCTCCCTGCTCGCTTAACAGGATGGCCTTCACGCCCGATGTACCCAGATCGATCCCAATGTACATATTGTGGGTTCCTTAACTGAACATGCCCGGTAGCGCTGCGCTGACCGGGCCTACAAAAACCGGAGGCCGGGCACACAACGCGCTGCCCGGCGAGACCTGTTATTTATCGAACAGATAGTGATTGACCAGATTTTCCAGCAGCTCCTGATGGCCACTCTGATGCTGCGGCGCCAGCTGATGCTGTTCAGCGTACTTCGCGATCTCGGCAAGCGATAACTGGCCTTTCAAAATTTGCTGACCCAGCTCACTGTTCCAGCCGCTGTAGCGCTTCGCCACACGTTTATCCAGTTCACCGTCTTCAATCATACGGGCGGCAACTTTCAGCGCCAGCGCCATGGTATCCATCGCGCCGATATGGCCGTAGAACAGATCGTATTTGTCGGTGCTTTGACGACGTACTTTGGCATCGAAGTTCAGGCCACCGGTAGTGAAGCCGCCCGCCTTGATGATTTCATACATCACCAGCGCGTTCTCCTCGACGCTGTTCGGGAACTGGTCGGTATCCCAGCCCAGCTGCGGGTCACCACGGTTAGCATCCACGGAGCCGAAAATGCCGAGCGCGATAGCCGAGGCGATTTCATGGTGGAAGGCATGGCCCGCCAGCGTTGCGTGGTTAGCCTCGATGTTCACTTTGATCTCTTTTTCCAGACCAAACTGCTTCAGGAAGCCATACACGGTTGCCACGTCGTAATCATACTGGTGCTTGGTGGGCTCCTGCGGCTTCGGCTCAATCAACAGCGTACCGCGGAATCCGATTTTGTGCTTATGGTCGACCACCATCTGCATAAAGCGACCAATCTGTTCGCGCTCCTGACGCAGGTCGGTATTGAGCAAGGTTTCATAGCCTTCACGCCCGCCCCACAGTACATAGTTTTCGCCGCCTAACGTGTGCGTGGCATTCATCGCCGTCACCACCTGCGTGGCAGCCCAGCTAAACACTTCCGGGTCCGGGTTGGTTGCGGCGCCTGCGCCGTAACGCGGGTTGGTAAAGCAGTTCGCCGTGCCCCACAGCAGTTTTACGCCGCTTTGCTGCTGTTTTTCAGCCAGCACGTCCGTCATCTGCGCAAAGTTGTTCAGGTACTCTTTCAGCGATGCGCCTTCCGGCGACACGTCCACATCATGGAAGCAGTAGTAGGGCACGTTCAGCTTGTGGAAGAATTCAAAGGCAACGTCTGCCTTACGCTTCGCCAGTTCAATGGCTTCACCCGGCTGCTGCCACGGGCGATCAAACGCGCCCACGCCGAACATGTCGGCACCGTTCCAGCAGAAGGTATGCCAGTAACAGGCGGCAAAGCGCAGATGATCTTCCATACGCTTACCCAGCACCAGCTCATCCGGGTTGTAGTGACGAAATGCTAAAGGATTGGTCGTTTTCGTGCCTTCGTAACGAACGCGATCGAGTTGGTCGAAATAAGCTTGCATATTCAGCTCCATAATCAGGGTATTCGGCGTAAGAGTGCGACAGGAGTAATAGTGAATAGACATTTAACGTTGCTCAATTACGTTATTTCACACTGCTATTGAGAGAATGCACAACTGTGCGCTGGCTCGCAAAATAATGCGCTGGCAACGATTTTTCTGCGCTTATTCCAGAATCAAATGTAATTAGTACGTTACGCATTTTAAAATCCGATCGCGGTCATAAATTCGGAAATAAACCAAATATCATAATGAGAAGATAAAAATCTGTAATTGCCAGCAGGCCTCTCCACGTTAAGAATTTGCTGCGTCTCAGCAGTGAATGTTTCTTTTATCTCAGCAACACATACCCCTACAAAAAGGCCTGATAATTATGAAGATAAAGAACCTGACCCTTACTCTCTGCACTACTCTCCTGCTAGCCAGCTTTGCCGGACACGCCAAAGAGGTCAAAATCGGCATGGCGATTGACGACCTGCGCCTGGAGCGCTGGCAAAAAGATCGCGATATTTTTGTTAAAAAAGCGGAATCACTGGGTGCCGAAGTGTTTGTGCAATCCGCTAACGGCAACGAAGAAACCCAGATGTCACAGATTGAAAATATGATTAACCGTGGCGTCGATGTGCTGGTCATTATCCCTTATAACGGCCAGGTACTCAGTAATGTGGTTAAAGAAGCAAAACAGGAAGGCATAAAAGTGCTGGCCTATGACCGCATGATTAATAATGCGGATATTGATTTTTATATTTCGTTTGATAATGAAAAAGTCGGCGAATTACAGGCAAAAAGTCTGGTCGACAAAGTGCCTCAGGGGAATTATTTCCTGATGGGCGGTTCGCCGGTCGATAACAACGCCAAGTTGTTCCGCGAAGGGCAAATGAAAGTGCTTAAGCCGTATATCGACGAGGGCAAAATTCACGTCGTCGGCGATCAGTGGGCTGACGGCTGGCTGCCTGAAAACGCGCTGAAAATTATGGAAAATGCCTTAACCGCGAACAATAACAAAATTGATGCCGTTGTGGCGTCGAACGATGCCACCGCAGGCGGGGCGATTCAGGCGCTCAGCGCGCAGGGGCTTGCAGGGAAAGTGGCTATTTCGGGCCAGGATGCCGACCTCGCCGGGGTGAAGCGCATTATCGCAGGCACCCAAACCATGACGGTTTACAAACCCATCACCGAACTGGCGAACACGGCGGCAGAAATTGCCGTTGAGCTGGGGAATGGCCAACAGCCTAAAGCCGATACCTCGCTCAACAACGGCATGAAAGACGTTCCGGCTCGCCTGCTTACCCCTATTGAAGTCAATAAAGACAATATTGATGCCACCGTCATTAAAGACGGTTTCCACAAAAAGAGTGAACTGTAATCCAGCGCGGCCCCTGCTCTGCGGGGGCGCATCGACATGTCCTGTTTCTTTATCGGGTCAGCGGAGCAGTTATGTCTTATTTACTTGAAATGAAAAGCATCACCAAAGCGTTTGGCGTCGTGAAGGCCGTCGACAACGTGAGCCTCAGGCTCAACCCTGGCGAAGTGATGTCGCTGTGCGGCGAGAACGGGTCGGGGAAGTCCACGCTGATGAAAGTCCTGTGCGGGATCTATCCTCACGGTAGCTACGAAGGCGAAATTGTGTTTGCCGGCGAAACGCTCCAGGCCGCGCACATCCGCGATACCGAGCGCAAAGGGATTGCCATTATTCACCAGGAGCTGGCGCTGGTGAAGCATCTTACCGTGCTGGAGAACATCTTTCTCGGGGCTGAAATTTCCCGTCACGGCGTGCTGGATTACGACACCATGACGCTGCGCTGTGAAAAACTGCTGGCGCAGGTCAGCCTTGCGATTTCACCCGACACGCGCGTGGGCGATCTGGGTCTGGGCCAGCAGCAGCTGGTTGAGATCGCCAAGGCGCTGAACAAGCAGGTACGCCTGCTGATCCTTGATGAGCCTACCGCCTCACTCACCGAGCAGGAAACGGCGGTTCTGCTTAACATCATCCGCGACCTGCAAAATCACGGCATTGCCTGCATCTATATTTCGCACAAGCTTAATGAGGTGAAAGCCATCTCGGACACCATCTGTGTGATCCGCGACGGGCAGCACATCGGCACGCGCGACGCCGCCGGGATGAGTGAGGATGACATCATCACCATGATGGTTGGCCGCGAACTGACCGCGCTGTACCCGAACGAGCCACATACCGTGGGCGAGGAGATCCTGCGCGTCGAAAACCTCACCGCGTGGCACCCCGTTAACCGGCATATCAAGCGCGTCAACACCCTCTCCTTTTCGCTGTACCGTGGCGAAATCCTCGGTATTGCAGGGTTAGTGGGCGCAGGACGGACCGAAGCCGTTCAGTGTCTCTTCGGCGTCTGGCCGGGACGCTGGGAGGGCAACATTTTTATCGACGGTCAGCCAGTACACATCACCAACTGCCAGCAGGCGATTGCCCACGGCATCGCGATGGTACCGGAAGATCGCAAAAAAGACGGCATTGTGCCGGTCATGGCCGTGGGTCAAAACGTTACGCTTGCCGCGCTCGGTCAGTTTTCCGGTGCACTGACGGCCCTGGACGACGCGGCGGAGCAGCAGTGCATTTTGCAGTCGCTCGCCAGGCTGAAGGTGAAAACCTCCTCTCCCGACCTGGCCATCGGGCGTCTCAGCGGCGGCAATCAGCAGAAGGCTATCCTGGCGCGCTGTCTGCTGCTCAACCCCCGGATTCTGATTCTGGACGAGCCGACGCGCGGGATTGATATCGGTGCGAAATATGAAATCTACAAGCTGATCAACCAGCTTGTGCAGCAAGGGATTGCCGTCATTGTCATCTCGTCTGAATTACCTGAAGTGCTGGGCCTGAGCGACCGCGTGCTGGTTATGCACGAAGGGAAACTCAAAGCCAACCTGATCAACCAGAACCTGACGCAGGAGCAGGTGATGGAAGCCGCTTTAAGGAGCGAACGTCATGTCGAAAAGCAATCCGTCTGATATCAAAGTCGCTGTTCCGACGCCCGGCGCGTTTTCCGGGCTTAAGGCGCTCAACCTGCAGGTTTTCGTGATGATCGCGGCGATTATCGCCATCATGCTGTTCTTTACCTGGATGACCGACGGCTCTTACCTGAGCGCGCGCAACGTCTCTAACCTGCTGCGCCAGACGGCCATTACGGGCATTCTGGCCGTGGGGATGGTGTTCGTGATTATCTCCGCAGAAATCGACCTGTCGGTCGGTTCGATGATGGGCCTGCTCGGCGGCGTAGCGGCCATTTTTGACGTCTGGCTCGGGTGGCCGCTGCCACTGACCGTAGCGGTCACGCTGGTGCTGGGCCTGCTGCTCGGGGCATGGAACGGATGGTGGGTCGCCTACCGCAAAGTCCCGTCGTTTATCGTTACCCTCGCGGGCATGCTCGCCTTTCGCGGCATTTTGATTGGCATGACCAACGGCACTACCGTCTCCCCTACCAGCGCCGCCATGTCGCAAATTGGGCAGAGTTACCTCTCCGATGGCATCGGCTTTACGATCGGCGTGGTCGGGCTGATGGCCTTTATCGCGTGGCAGTGGCGCGGCCGTATGCGCCGTCAGGCGCTCGGGCTGGCAGCACCTGCGTCCACCGCCGTGGTGGGGCGTCAGGCGCTGACGGCGGCGATCGTGCTGGGGGCAATCTGGCTACTGAACGATTATCGCGGCGTGCCGACGCCGGTTTTACTGCTGGCCCTTCTGCTGCTGGGCGGCATGTTTATGGCAACGCGCACAGCGTTTGGCCGGCGTATTTATGCCATTGGCGGCAATCTTGAGGCGGCGCGTCTGTCGGGTATCAACGTAGAACGCACCAAACTCGCAGTCTTTGCCATCAACGGCCTGATGGTCGCGATTGCCGGACTGATCCTCAGCTCCCGCCTCGGAGCCGGTTCGCCGTCAGCCGGGAACATCGCCGAGCTGGATGCCATCGCCGCCTGTGTGATTGGTGGAACCAGCCTCGCCGGGGGGATCGGTAGCGTCGCGGGTGCGGTGATGGGCGCATTTATTATGGCTTCGCTGGATAATGGAATGAGTATGATGGACGTTCCAACGTTTTGGCAGTATATCGTCAAGGGCGCCATTCTGTTGCTGGCGGTCTGGATGGACTCCGCCACCAAGCGGCGAGCCTGAGAACAGCATCGTTACTTATTTGGGAAAGCAGCCATGTTTGAGAAGCGTCACCGCATTACGTTGTTATTCAATGCCAATAAAGCCTACGACCGTCAGGTGGTCGAAGGGGTTGGTGAATATTTGCAGGCGTCGCAATCCGAATGGGATATTTTTATTGAAGAGGATTTCCGCACCCGGCTCGAGAACATCAAGGACTGGCTGGGCGATGGCGTTATCGCCGACTATGACGACCCGGTGATTGAGCAGTTGCTGACGGACGTCGATGTCCCCATCGTCGGCGTCGGCGGCTCGTATTATTCCCCCGACAGCTACCCGCCGGTGCACTACATCGCCACCGATAACCATGCCCTGGTTGAAGCCGCCTTTCTCCATTTAAAAGAGAAAGGCGTGCACCGTTTTGCCTTTTACGGGTTGCCCGCCTCAAGCGGCAAACGCTGGGCGGTGGAGCGTGAGCACGCATTCTGTCAGCTGGTCGCGCAGGAGAAATATCGCGGCGTAGTGTATCAGGGGCTGGAGACCGCACCGGAAAACTGGCAGCACGCGCAAAACCGCCTGGCAGACTGGCTGCAAACGCTGCCGCCGCAAACCGGGATTATTGCCGTCACGGACGCCCGCGCCCGCCACGTGCTTCAGGTCTGCGAGCATCTGCACATTCCGGTGCCTGAAAAGCTGTGCGTCATTGGTATTGATAACGAAGAGCTGACGCGCTACCTGTCGCGCGTGGCGCTATCCTCGGTCGCTCAGGGAACGCGTCAGATGGGCTATCAGGCGGCGAAGCTACTGCACCGGCTGCTGGATAACGAATCGCTACCGCTGCAACGGTTACTGGTCCCGCCCGTGCGCGTGGTGGAGCGCCGTTCAACCGATTACCGCTCCTTAAGCGATCCGGCCGTTATTCAGGCGATGCACTACATCCGCAACCACGCCTGCAAGGGCATTAAGGTCGATCAGGTGCTGGATTCCGTCGGCATTTCGCGTTCGAACCTGGAGAAGCGGTTTAAAGAGGAGGTTGGCGAAACCATCCATGCGGTGATCCATGCGGAGAAACTGGAGAAAGCGCGCAGCCTGCTCATCTCAACGTCGCTGTCGATCAACGAAATCTCACAGATGTGCGGCTACCCGTCGCTTCAGTATTTTTACTCGGTGTTCAGGAAAGAGTATGACACCACCCCAAAAGAGTATCGGGAGCGGCACAGCGAGGTGCTTATCTAGAAAACAAAACGCCTTCCGATGGAAGGCGTTTTTTTACATTACATGTGCGAGGCGATTAAGCGCTGGTTATCCTGAAACATAGCGAACAGGTAGTTGTTATAACGCTGTCCCTGAGTCGAATACCCTTTCAGCTTGTGGATCATCGTGCTGGCCGTCACTTCCTGATCCGCTTTACGCAACTGGGCGCGTGACTTACGGAACGACGAGTAGGCCGGATGCGTATTCAGGTTCACCACGTAGGCGTTTACTGAATCTTTAACCGATGCAAACTGCGAATAACCTTTCACTTTGCCCGGCGCGTTAGTACAACGCCCTTTTGCGCATTTCATGCCAAAGAGGTTGTTATTGTTACGCGCCAGCTTCGAGGTTCCCCAGCCGCTTTCGGCTGCGGCCATGGTGGCGACCATGCTGCCTGGAATAATGTCCACACGCTCTAACAGCGAGTTCCACGGCACGCGACGCGTGTTACCGTTCCACTTAACCTTGTAGCGTTTCGCAATGTCTTTAAGACGCGTGCGCTCAGACGGCGACCAGCGGCTCTCGTACTGTTTCGAGATCAGCCAGTTACGATCTGCGGTAATCGCAGCATTTTGACTTTTGATGTAAGGCATTACCGTCCGGAGAAACGCTTTTTTTCGTGGTGTCCCGGAAGGGTATTTTCGCAAATCAGGAAGTGAACTACTCTTTGCACTATTGCGAGAATACTCTTGTTTACTGCTAACCTTACTGCTTGTCGTCTTTATTACGTGGGCTTTCTTACTCGTTGTATCCGTGTGCGTCTTCGCAAGCACCTCACCCGAAAATGCCATGGTGAGTAACATGAGTATCGCGGCCCCATATCGTCGAATGGGAGTCGATATCATTAGGTCTCCTGGTCGGATTTCATCATTCCAACACCTTATTTTTTTCTCGAATTTGAGAGCGGAATCTCAAATCATAGCAAAAATAGACTTCAAGAGCACGTATAGAAATAGTCCAAATCCGAAACCATGTCATCTGAAACGTGTTCACGAAATCATCAATTCTGAAAAAATGTGCGCGATATCGCAGATAACCGCCTAATTTTGCGCGGGATCACTCATCCTTTCGCATCCTCCTGGCAGAACGTGCGCGGGGAGGAGTTGTTCCCGTCTTCCCGATGGCACACTGGTTAAAAAAGCCGCGAAGGAATTTGGAATGAAACGCACCGCACTCGCTTTTCTGCTTTTACCGGCACTGGCGCAGGCAGACTGGTCATCACCGGGCTTTGCCGCGTTTAAGGCTGAAGGCACCGGCGTTTTCACCAGCCAGGCAACGCTGACGAAGGGTACCCGCCCACTGACGCTCAGTTTTGACAACGCGTGCTGGCAGCCGACCGATGCGATAAAACTCAACGAGATGCTGTCGCTCAAACCTTGCGAAGGCACGCCGCCGCAGTGGCGTCTGTTTCGCGACGGCAGCTACCAGATGCGGATTGATACCCGCTCAGGCACGCCGACGCTGATGTTGACGGTACAACGCGAGGCGGAAAAAACCGTCGCGAACGTTATCCGCCAGTGTCCAACGTGGGACGGCAAACCGCTTACGCTCGACGTCAGCCACACCTTCCCGGAAGGCTCCGTGGTGCGTGATTTTTACAGCAAGCAGACGGCGACGGTGCAAAACGGCAAAATCACCCTCCAGCCCGCGGCGAACAGCAACGGCCTGCTGCTGCTTGAGCGCGCCGAAACCGATAAACCCGCACCGTTTAGCTGGCAAAACGCCACCGTCTATTTCGTGCTGACGGACCGCTTCGTCAATGGCGATCCTACCAATGACAACAGCTATGGCCGCCATAAAGACGGCATGCAGGAAATTGGAACCTTTCACGGAGGCGATCTCAAAGGGCTTGCCGGTAAACTCGACTACCTGCAGCAGCTCGGCGTCAATGCACTGTGGATTAGCTCCCCGCTGGAGCAGATCCACGGTTGGGTAGGCGGTGGAACCAAAGGTGACTTCCCCCATTACGCCTATCACGGCTATTACACTCAGGACTGGACCACCCTCGATGCCAACATGGGCAACGAAGATGATTTGCGCCATCTGGTCGATGAAGCGCACAAGCGCGGCATCCGTATTCTTTTCGACATCGTGATGAACCACGCGGGCTACGCCACGCTGGCAGACATGCAGGCGTTTCAGTTTGGCGCGCTATACCTGCAAGGTGATGAGCTGAAGAAAACCCTGGGCGAGCGCTGGACGGACTGGAAACCAAGGGCCGGACAAAGCTGGCACAGCTTTAACGATTACATTAATTTCAGCGATAAAGCCGCGTGGGAAGCATGGTGGGGTAAAAAATGGATCCGCACCGACATCGGCGATTATGACAACCCTGGCTTTGACGATTTAACGATGTCGCTGGCCTTTTTACCGGATCTGAAAACGGAATCGACCGAGGCTTCCGGCCTGCCGAACTTTTATCAGCACAAGCCTGATACGAACGCGAAAGCCATTCCGGGCTTCACCCCGCGTGATTACCTGACGCACTGGCTTAGCCAGTGGGTGCGTGATTACGGCATTGACGGTTTCCGGGTCGATACCGCGAAGCACGTTGAGCTTGATGCGTGGCAACAGCTGAAAGACCAGGCAGGCCAGGCGCTGGCGGCGTGGAAAGCCGCTAACCCGGACAAAAAAGTCGATAACGCCCCGTTCTGGATGACGGGAGAGTCCTGGGGCCACGGCGTTATGCAGAGCGATTACTACCGCCACGGTTTCGATGCGATGATCAACTTTGATTATCAGGAGCAGGCGGCGAAAGCGGTGGACTGCCTGGCCGACATCGACCTGACCTGGCAGCAGATGGCCGAAAAACTGCAGAGCTATAACGTCCTGAGCTATCTCTCGTCGCATGATACGCGGCTTTTCCGCGAAGGGGGCCAGCGTGCGGCAGAGCTGCTCCTGCTCGCGCCGGGGAGTGTGCAGATCTATTACGGAGATGAATCAGAGCGGCCATTTGGTCCAACCGGCTCCGACCCGCTGCAGGGGACGCGCTCGGACATGAACTGGCAGGACGTCACGGGTAAAAATGCTGCCACCGTCGCCCACTGGCAGATTTTAGGCCAGTTCCGCGCCCGCCATCCGGCAATAGGTGAAGGCGTTCAAAAAACGCTGTCGCTTAAGGAGGGATACGGCTTTGTGCGCGAGCACAACGGCGATAAAGCGATGGTGGTGTGGGCAGGAGATTAAGCGCTACGTCCCCCTCACCCTAACCCTCGCCCCTTTGGGCAGAGGACCGGGTGAGGGGAGAAAAAGCATCAGAACAATACACTGAATAAATCAAAACCCACCATATAAAACATCAACACCGCCCTCTCCTCCCGATTTGCACCTGTCCGATGCTAGCGTTATGGTTACCCACTTTCATAATAAGCCAGACAGAACACCTGCTATGACGTTTTCACTTTTCGGCGACAAATTTACCCGCCATTCAGGCATTACCCGCCTGATGGAAGATCTCAATGACGGACTGCGCACCCCGGGCGCAATCATGCTTGGCGGCGGAAACCCGGCGCAGATCCCGGAGATGAATACCTATTTCCAGACGCTGCTGGCGCAGATGCTGGAAAGCGGCAAAGCTACCGACGCGCTGTGCAATTACGATGGCCCCCAGGGCAAAACCGAACTGCTGAAGCTCCTCGCCAACATGCTGCGTGACGAGCTCGGATGGGATATCGAACCGCAGAATATTGCACTGACAAACGGCAGCCAGAGCGCATTTTTCTACTTGTTTAACCTGTTCGCAGGACGTCGCGCCGACGGCACCACCAAAAAAGTGCTGTTCCCGCTGGCACCAGAGTACATCGGCTACGCCGATTCCGGCCTCGAAGAAGACCTGTTTGTCTCTGCGCGCCCGAACATTGAGCTGCTGCCGGAAGGCCAGTTCAAATATCACGTCGATTTCGAGCACCTGCACATCGGTGAAGAGACGGGCATGATCTGCGTTTCGCGGCCAACTAACCCGACCGGCAACGTCATCACCGACGATGAGCTGATGAAGCTGGATGCGCTCGCCAATCAGCACAACATCCCTTTGGTTATCGATAACGCCTACGGCGTGCCGTTCCCGGGCATTATCTTCAGCGAAGCACGCCCGCTGTGGAACCCGAACATTGTTCTGTGCATGAGCCTCTCCAAGCTCGGCCTGCCGGGCAGCCGCTGCGGCATCATTATCGCCAATGAAAAAATCATCACCGCCATTACGAACATGAACGGCATTATCAGCCTCTCTCCCGGCGGTATAGGCCCGGCCATGATGTGCGAGATGATTAAAAATAACGACCTGCTGCGCCTGTCCAATGAGGTGATCAAGCCGTTCTATTACCAGCGCGTTCAGGAGACAATCGCGATCATTCGCCGCTATTTGCCGGAAGAACGCTGCCTGATCCACAAACCTGAAGGCGCCATTTTCCTGTGGCTGTGGTTTAAAGACCTGCCGATCACCACCGAACTGCTCTACCAGCGCCTGAAAAAACGCGGCGTGCTGATGGTGCCGGGCGATTACTTCTTCCCCGGGCTGGATAAGCCGTGGCCGCACACGCATCAGTGCATGCGCATGAACTACGTGCCGGATCCAGAAAAAATTGAAGCGGGCGTGAAAATTCTCGCCGAAGAGATTGAGAACGCCTGGCGCGAAGGCGGCCAGTAACATCTTTCGCCAGATTTCGCTGCCGTTCAGTGCGAAATCTGGCGTTTTTGAAGCGGTTCAGCGCTCGGGTACGGTTCCCACCAGCCCGATTCGTCTGTTATGCCTCGCGTACCGTAAACCCAAGCTCTTTTGAGATAGCGTCTGCGGTTTCACGCAACGGGGTAAGCAAGTTCTTTTCGCCCACCTGCTTCATACGCGATGTCGATAGCGAAATGGAGATGGCATACGGCACGCGGCCATGAATATCAAAGACCGGCACGGCGATACAGGATACCCCCAGTTCATTCTCTTCTTTGTCCCGGGCCATGCTGTGCTCACGGATCTCTGCCAGTTCGCCGTACATCGCGTCCAGTTCGGTGATGGTATTACGCGTCAGCGGCTGGATCTGGTCCTGATGGCTTTCCCAGTAGCTTGCAACATAATCCTGATGGCCAAATGCCATATAAATCTTGCCCATTGCCGAGCAGTAGAGCGGCATATGCTGGCCGATATAGGCGCGGGTGCGCAGCATTCCGGTTGTCGGCTCAAGCTTATAAATCAGGATCGCATGGTCATCTTCACGGCTGGAGAAGTTCACCGTCTCGCCGGTCGCGATGTTCAGCGCCTCAAGATGCGGTGCCGCCACATGAATGATGTTCAGGGATGACAACGCCTTTTGCCCGACGGCAATAAATTTGGTGGTCAAACGATAGCTGCCCGCCGCAGGAGCTGGCGTGACATACCCGCAGGACTGCAACCCCTGCAGTAGCCGGTGAACCGTACTCTTATTCAGCCCAGCAAGCTCGGAGAGATGGGCAAGAGGACACCCGTTCGGATAGTTGCTGAGGATCTCAATCAGCATCAGGCCGCGAAACAAGCTCTGGCTACCTGCTGGCCTCTCTTTTTCTTGCGTCATTTCGCTCTCTTTCATGCTCATTGATTAGCTCCTTTCTTCTCGCGCTCCGATGGTAGCGCAAAGTGTGGCTCAGTTCACGATCTCAACAGAAAAAACACAACCAGTTGATTTTAATCGATTTTGAAAATCATGAATGTCGTTGATCTGACAAAAATTGATCGTTATATTTGAAATCAGATTTCGCATAGTGAAATTTAGCGATAAAAAAGCACTCACACTTGCCCCTTAAAAGCACAGGAGAACAGGGATGAAAGTGACCTTTGATGAGTTGAAAGCGGCGTTCAATCGGGTACTGATCGCGCGCGGCATACAAGCAGACACTGCAGATGCCTGCGCGGAGATGTTCGCCCGCACCACGGAATCCGGCGTCTATTCCCACGGTGTGAACCGTTTCCCGCGTTTTATTCAGCAACTTGATGCTGGCGACATCATTCCTGACGCCCAGCCAAAACGGATCACCACGCTGGGCGCCATTGAACAGTGGGATGCGCAACGCGCCATCGGTAACCTGACGGCGAAGAAAATGATGGATCGTGCTACCGAGCTGGCGTCCGATCACGGGATAGGTCTGGTAGCACTGCGTAACGCAAACCACTGGATGCGCGGCGGCAGCTACGGCTGGCAGGCGGCGGAAAAGGGCTATATCGGCATTTGCTGGACCAACTCGATTGCCGTCATGCCCGCCTGGGGATCAAAAGCGTGCTGTATCGGCACGAACCCATTGATAGTGGCGATCCCGTCCAACCCCATCACCATGGTGGACATGTCAATGTCGATGTTCTCTTACGGCATGCTGGAAGTGAATCGCCTGGCGGGGCGCGAGCTGCCGGTGGACGGCGGATTCGACGACGACGGCAACCTGACCCGTGAACCGGGCGTCATTGAGAAAAACCGCCGCATTCTGCCGATGGGTTACTGGAAAGGTTCTGGCCTCTCCATCGTGCTGGATATGATCGCCACCCTGCTTTCCAATGGCTCCTCCGTGGCGGAAGTCACCCAGGACAACAGCGATGAGTACGGCGTATCGCAAATCTTCATTGCCATCGAGGTAGATCGCCTGATCGACGGCCCAACCCGTGACGCCAAACTACAGCGCATTATGGACTTCATCACCACCGCCGAACGCGCCGATGAAAACGTCGCCGTCCGTCTGCCCGGGCATGAGTTTACGCGCCTGCTGGAGGAGAACCGCCGGGACGGCATCACCATCGACGACAGCGTGTGGGCGAAAATCCAGTCTCTGTAAGGAGGGGCCATGATATTCGGACATATTTCACAGCCAAATCCGTGCCGCCTGCCGCAGGCAATTGAAAAAGCACTTCATTTCCTGCGCACTACCGATTTCGCCACGCTTGAGCCAGGTGTCGTCGAAATTGATGGACGCACTATTTTTGCCCAGGTGCTCGACCTGACGACCCGGGAACCGCATGAAAATCGCCCGGAAGTACATCGTCGTTATCTGGATATTCAATTTCTGGCATCGGGTGAAGAGAAAATAGGTATCGCCATTGATACTGGTAATAACAAAATCAGCGAATCACTGCTCGAACAGCGGGATATTATTTTTTATCACGACAGCGAACATGAATCGTTTATCGAAATGATACCCGGCAGCTATGCCATATTTTTTCCGCAGGATGTGCACCGTCCTGCCTGTATTAAGAACACAAGTTCTGAAATTCGTAAGATTGTGGTGAAAGTAGCAGTCAGCGAATTACAGTAATTTACTGATAAATACAGGAACGCGAAATGACCAACACCGGTTTTATTATTGGTGCGTACCCCTGCGCACCCTCGTTTCACCAGAAAGGGGAACAACAAGAGCAAGCCTTCTGGCGGGAACTTGCCGACACGCCTTATATACGCGGTCTGGAACAACCGTGCCTTGAAAACCTTCATCCGTTTGGCGATGAATGGTTATTCCGGCACACCCCAGGCGACTGGCGCATGGTGGTGACAGCAGTGATGGAAACCATGCGGCGCCGCGCTACCAACGGCGCATTTGGCCTGGCGTCAGCCGACGAAGACCAGCGTAAAGCCTGCGTTGAATATTACCGCCATCTACATCAGAAAATTACCGCCGTGAACGCCCGTTTTCCGGGAAAAGTAACCGCGCTGGAAATGCAGGCGGCACCGCAGGCGGGCAACGACAATGTAGGGCAAGCCACCGAGGCGTTCTCCCGTTCCATCAAGGAGATCGCGGGCTGGGACTGGCCCTGCGATCTGATACTGGAACACTGCGATTCCATGACCGGCCCCGCGCCACGTAAGGGATTCTTACCTTTAGCACAGGTGCTTGACGTGGTGAGCACAACGAATATCAGCGTCTGCATCAACTGGGCGCGTTCTGCTATCGAAGGTCGCAATACCACCCTTCCGCTTGAGCATGTCCAGGCGGCAGTCAGGGCAGGAAAACTGGGGGCGCTGATGTTTTCGGGTACGACCACCCGCGGGGAATACGGTGAATGGCAGGATCTGCATGCGCCGTTTTCTTCGTTCTGCACCGACAGTTTACTCAGCACCGAACATGCAAAAACACTTTTTACTGCGGCGAACGCCGCATCCCTGAAATTCTCCGGTATTAAATTACTGGAAATAAATGCTAATGCTGATGTCAGCCATCGCATCGCAATATTGCGCGACGGCATTAGCGCTCTCCATAACGCGACACAATAAAAATAAAAACACTTATTCCGGTTACATTCACTGAGATATTAAATATGAATATTTCTAATCATGCTCTACACGCGAACATTCCGCGCCAGCGCTGGCTAAGAATCATTCCCCCTATTCTTATCGCCTGCATCATTTCCTATATGGACCGCGTAAATATTGCGTTTGCTATGCCCGGTGGTATGGACGAAGAACTCGGTATTTCCGCCACGATGGCGGGCCTGGCGGGCGGCATCTTCTTTATTGGCTACCTGTTTCTCCAGGTACCGGGCGGCAAGATTGCCGTTCACGGCAGTGGCAAGAAATTCATCGGCTGGTCGCTCGTGGCGTGGGCGGTTATTTCGGTGCTGACGGGCCTCGTCACGAACCAGTACCAACTCCTAGTCCTGCGCTTCTTACTCGGCGTGGCGGAAGGCGGGATGCTGCCCGTGGTGCTTACGATGATCAGCAACTGGTTCCCGGATGCCGAGCGCGGCCGCGCGAATGCGATTGTGATTATGTTTGTGCCTATCGCCGGAATCATCACCGCACCGTTATCGGGCTGGATCATCACCGCGCTCGACTGGCGTTGGTTATTCATCATCGAAGGGCTGATGTCCGTGGTAGTACTGGTGCTGTGGGCCTTCACCGTTTACGACCGACCGCAGGAAGCTCGCTGGATCTCTGAAGCGGAGAAGCGCTATCTGGTGCAAACGCTGGCCGCAGAGCAGCGCGCGATTGCCGGTAAAGAGGTAAAAAACGCGTCACTGAGCGCTGTGCTTTCCGACAAAACCATGTGGCAGCTGATCGCCCTGAACTTCTTCTATCAGACCGGTATTTACGGTTACACCCTCTGGCTGCCCACCATCCTGAAAGAGCTGACGCATACCAGCATCGGTCAGGTGGGGATGCTCGCCGTTCTGCCTTACGTCGGCGCGATTGCAGGCATGTTCCTGTTCTCATCACTCTCGGACCGCACCGGTAAACGCAAGCTGTTCGTCTCCCTGCCGCTGATTGGTTTTGCGCTCTGCATGTTCCTCTCGGTGACCTTAAAAGGAAACATCTGGCTGGCCTATGCCGCGCTGGTGGGTTGCGGATTCTTCCTGCAATCGGCCGCGGGGGTGTTCTGGACGATTCCGGCGCGTTTGTTCAGCGCCGAGATGGCGGGCGGCGCGCGCGGCGTGATTAACGCCCTGGGCAATCTCGGTGGGTTCTGCGGCCCATATGCAGTCGGCGTGCTGATCACTCTCTACAGCAAAGATGCCGGCGTTTACTGCCTGGCGGTATCACTGGCACTGGCCGCACTGCTGGCCCTGCTATTACCGGCAAAATGCGATGCCGGAGCAGAGCCTCATCCCTCGGTGAACCCGCATAAGCATGTGGCCTGATGTCCTTCCCCTTCTCCCACCGGGAGAGGGGAAAAACCAAATCGTAGGCCGGGTAAGCTAAGCGCCACCCGGCAAGCAAGGGAAGCAAAGATGAGTGAAAAAGAACCCTTCTGGCTGGGTATCGATTGTGGCGGTACTTATCTGAAAGCCGGTTTGTACAACAGCCAGGGCAGAGAAGTTTGTATCGAACGCCGTGCGGTTGCCACGCTGAGCCCACATGCCGGCTACGCCGAGCGGGATATGCACGCGCTTTGGCAGCACTGCCATGCAACCGTCGCCCGGTTGCTGAAGAATTCAGGCGTAGACGGCGAACAGATCAAAGGCGTTGGCATTTCTGCGCAGGGCAAGGGGCTGTTTCTTCTCGATAAACGGGATCAACCGCTCGGCAACGCGATGCTCTCCTCCGACCGCCGGGCCCTGGAGATTGTGCAGCGCTGGCAGCAGGACGGCATTCCCGAAAAACTCTATCCGCATACGCGCCAGACGCTGTGGACGGGGCATCCCGTATCGCTTCTGCGCTGGGTCAAAGAAAACGAACCGCAGCGGTATCAACAGATTGGCTGCGTGATGATGGCGCATGACTATTTGCGCTGGTGCCTCACGGGCGTAAAAGGCTGCGAAGAGAGCAATATCTCCGAGTCCAACCTCTACAACATGCAGACAGGCCGGTACGACCCCCAGCTCACGCGCTGGCTGGGTATTGATGAAATCGACGGCGCGCTGCCACCCATTGTCGGTTCAGCAGAAATTTGCGGGGAAATCACCGCTCAGGCAGCCGCACTGACCGGTCTCGCGGCGGGCACGCCCGTCGTTGGTGGACTGTTTGATGTGGTTTCCACCGCGATCTGCGCCGGGCTGCATGATGAACACACCCTGAATGCCGTGATGGGTACATGGGCCGTCACCAGCGGTATCGCCAACGGCATTCGCGACAACGAGCCATTTCCTTATGTCTATGGCCGCTATGTTCACCCGCAGCATTACATCGTCCACGAGGCCAGCCCGACGTCCTCCGGCAATCTCGAATGGCTGACAGCGCAATGGGGCGATATGTCATTTGATGAGATAAACCGCGCCGTCGCCAGCTTGCCGAAAGCCGGAAGTGAGGTGATCTTCCTGCCATTTCTCTACGGCAGCAATGCCGGGCTGGAGATGACCAGCGGGTTCTACGGTATGCAGGCGCTGCACACTCGCGCGCACCTTCTCCAGGCCGTTTACGAAGGCGTGGTGTTCAGCCATATGACTCACCTTAACCGGTTGCTGGAGCGCTTTACCCAGGTGCGGGCACTGCGCGTCACGGGCGGCCCTGCTCATTCGGCTGTGTGGATGCAAATGCTTGCGGACGTCAGTGGTCTGGCTATCGAACTGCCGCAGGTAGAGGAGACCGGCTGTTCCGGCGCGGCCCTGGCCGCACTCGTGGGAACGGGTGTCTATCCCGATTTTCACACCGCGCAGCGCGCCCTCACCCATGCCTGCAGGGTTATCGAACCCGATATGCACGCGCATGCGGCCTACCAGCGTAAATACCACCGCTACCAGTTACTGATATCAGCACTACAGGGCTATCACGCCCGCGTTAAGGAGTACGACTTATGAGCCGACCATTACTTCAGCTGGCGCTCGACCACACTTCACTGTCAGCTGCACAGCGCGACGTCGCGTTATTAGCGGACTGCGTCGATATCGTCGAAGCGGGCACCATTCTGTGTCTGACCGAAGGGCTGAATGCGGTGCGTGCGCTGCGTCAGCAATGCCCGGACAACATCATCGTCGCGGACTGGAAAGTCGCCGACGCCGGAGGAACGCTGGCGGAACAGGCGTTCGGCGCAGGCGCCAACTGGATGACCATCATCTGCGCCGCACCGCTGGCCACCGTCGAAAAAGGGCATGAGGTGGCTCAACGCTGCGGCGGCGAAATCCAGATGGAACTGTTCGGCAACTGGACGCTGGAAGATGCCCGCGCCTGGCACCGCGCTGGCGTTAAGCAGGCGATTTATCACCGCGGACGTGACGCACAGGCCAGTGGGCAACAGTGGGGCGAAGCGGATCTCGCCAGAATGAAGGCCCTCTCCGATATCGGTTTGCAGCTCTCGATTACCGGCGGCATTACCCCCGCCGACCTGCCGCTGTTTAAGTCAATCAACGTTAAGGCATTTATCGCCGGGCGCGCCCTGGCAGGCGCAGAACATCCGCCGCAGGTGGCACAGGCATTCCACCAGCAAATCCGCGACATCTGGGGAGAGTAACCATGCGACAGCATCCGTTGGGTATATACGAAAAAGCGCTGCCGAAAGATCTCTCCTGGCCGGAACGTTTAGTTCTGGCGAAAAGCTGCGGGTTTGATTTTGTTGAGATGTCGGTTGATGAGACGGACGAGAGACTATCGCGTCTGGAATGGAATACTACGCAGCGCGCCTCTCTGGTCGAAGCCATGCTGGAGACAGGCGTGTCGATCCCGTCGATGTGTTTGTCCGCCCATCGTCGCTTTCCGTTTGGCAGCCGCGACGAAACCGTGCGTGAACGCGCCCGCGAGATCATGACCAAAGCCATCAGGCTGGCGCGCGATTTGGGCATTCGTACCATTCAACTGGCGGGTTACGACGTTTATTACGAAGAGCATGACGCAGGCACGCAGCAGCGCTTTGCCGAAGGGCTGGCGTGGGCCGTTGAGCAGGCTGCTGCTGCGCAGGTGATGCTGGCGGTGGAGATCATGGACACCGCCTTTATGAACTCTATCAGCAAGTGGAAAAAGTGGGACGAGATGCTGGCATCCCCATGGTTCAGCGTCTATCCGGACGTCGGCAACCTGAGCGCGTGGGGCAACGACGTCACCGCCGAACTGACGCTGGGAATTGACCGTATCGCGGCTATCCACCTGAAAGACACCCAGCCCGTTACCGCACAAAGTCCCGGACAGTTCCGCGACGTACCGTTTGGCGAGGGCTGCGTCGATTTCGTGGGCGTGTTTTCCACGCTGAAGAAGCTGAACTATCGCGGCGCGTTTCTGGTTGAAATGTGGACCGAAAAAGCAAAAGAACCGGTGCTGGAGATTATCCAGGCACGCCGCTGGATTGAAGCCCGTATGCAGGAAGGAGGCATGACATGTTAGAACAACTCAAAGCCGAAGTGCTGGCGGCCAATCTGGCGCTTCCCGTCCACCGGCTGGTGACATTTACCTGGGGCAACGTCAGCGCCGTTGACCGTGAAAGCGGTCTGATGGCGATTAAGCCTTCAGGCGTGGAATACGACGTGATGACCGCCGAAGATATGGTTATCGTGGATATCGCCACGGGCCAGGTGGTTGAAGGCAGCAAAAAACCCTCATCAGACACGCCAACCCACCTCGCGCTCTATCGCCGTTATCCGGAGATTGGCGGCATTGTCCATACCCACTCACGCCACGCCACAATCTGGTCGCAGGCAGGGTTAGATCTCCCGGCCTGGGGCACCACCCACGCGGACTACTTCTACGGCGCGATACCCTGCACCCGGCTGATGACCACGGCAGAAATTGAGGGTGAATATGAGTACCAGACGGGTGAAGTGATCATTAAAACCTTTGAAGAAAGAGACCTGAGCCCAATGCAGGTTCCGGCGGTGCTGGTGCACTCTCACGGCCCGTTTGCGTGGGGCAAAGATGCTGCCGATGCGGTACATAATGCCGTCGTACTGGAAGAGTGTGCCTACATGGGCCTGTTCTCGCGCCAGCTTGCACCGCAACTACCGGACATGCAGCAGGCGCTGCTCGACAAGCATTATCTGCGCAAGCACGGCGCGAATGCCTATTACGGCCAGTAATTACCCGGAATTAATATGTTCCTTACAGTACCGCCGTTTCCAGACGGCGGGCGTCAGCCCGGTATGTTTAGAGAATATCTGCCGAAAATAGCCAACGTCGTTAAATCCGCAGCGGGTGGCAACCTCGGTTATTGACGCTGCATCGCTTAATAACAGCTTTTCTGCTGCCCTGATGCGCTGGCGGTGAATGGCCTCGGTCAGGGTTAAATGAAAGGTTTTACGAAATACCCTGCCGAGATAATCGGCATTACAGTGCAACGCTTTTGCCAGCTGCGAGGTGGAAAGCGGCAAATGAAATTGCGTGCGAATAAGCTGTTTGGCTTTCCACGCAATGGCCGTACTCGCTTCATCGCTTTTATCTTCGTAGCCCCGGGAAAGTGAGACCTGCTGTAAAATCAGCAGCACGATGATTTCCAGCGCCACGCTTCGCTGTAATTTTTCCTGTTCGCTCAGGAATTGTCGAAATAGCGCGGTGACATATTGCGGATCCCTGACAACGCAATATTGCTCTATTTCGAGCGGAAACGCCTGCGGCAGGGATTCATTAACGCGCTCAATATCAAAGTGCAGCCAGTAGAAACGCAGATCCCCGGGAAAGTCTTCTGTCCCCACGTGTCGACGGCCCGGCCACAGCAGTAAACTCTCGCCCGCTTTTACCTCAAACACCCTGTCGTCTTCCTGAATCGTTAATGTCCCCTTTTCGACAAAGATAATCTCCCACGACGTTAATTTACGCGACGGATGGCGTCCCACGCCCCGGGAAATAAATAACCCTCCGTTTTGTACTTTAATCGGAAGCGCTATGGATAATTCAAGCATAGATATTCACCATTCCGCTTTTATCTCCGAAGAAATTGCGTTTATTTATTGAATAATAACAAATAGTGCCAGCGCTGCTCGATCGAACTCACATTTTCAACATCAGGTCGGAATCGTCATCTTTTTATACTTTTCCCTTCCCTTGTTGGCATAGCCGTTCAATGCAAAATAAAAGAGGTACCTTGCAAAAAATAAAAAAATTCGCTTACCGAGGAGTGACCTGATGACTTCCACACCGATTACAAAGTCTGATGTTGCACAGCGGGCGAGAGATGACCGTTTATCCATTCGCGAAAAAATAGGCTATGGCCTCGGCGATGCGGGCGGAACGGTGATCACCTGCTTAATTATGAATTTTCTGACCTTTTTCTATACCGACGTTTTTGGCCTGACCCCCGCGCTGGTGGGGACACTGTTTATTGCGCTGCGCGTGTTTGACGCCATTTCCGATCCGGTGATGGGGGTTATTGCCGACCGCACGCAGAGCCGCTGGGGGCGTTTTCGTCCCTGGCAACTGTGGGTGGCGGTTCCCATCGGGATTATCGGCGTTCTGACCTTTACCGTTCCGGACGCCAGCATGGGGGTCAAAATCGCCTGGGCGTTCGGAACCTATCTGCTCCTGTCCGTAGGTTATACCGCCATCAACGTGCCCTATTGCGCGCTGATCAACACCATGACCACCCGCCACAACGAAGTGATCGCCTGCCAGTCATGGCGCTTTGTGTTGTGCGGCGTCGCGGGGTTTTTGGTCTCGGTTGGGCTGCCGTGGCTGGTCGCAGAGCTGGGGCAAGGTAACACCGCCCGTGGCTACCAGCTTGGGGTCGGCGTGCTGTGCGCCATCGCCGTGATCATGTTCCTGTGCTGCTTCTTCTGGGTACGAGAGCGCGTGCCGCTGGCGCTGATGGGCAAATTCACGCTACGCGAGCATCTCGCGGGCCTGCGTAAGAACGATCAGCTACTGCTGATGCTGGTGATGTCATTTCTGCTGATAAACGTCTTTAACATTCGCGGCGGCGGATACATGTACTTCATCACCTACGTTTTGCAGGGAAGTACCGTTTATACCTCACTGTTTTTCACCATGGTGACCTTTGCGGCGATCCTGGGCGCGGTGATCGTCAATCCGCTGTCCCGGCGTATTGATACCGTCAAACTCTACTATTACACCAACCTGGTGCTGGCCGCTGTTGCCCTGGGTATGTGGTTCCTGCCGGGCGGGCCGGCCCATCAAACGCTCTGGCTGGTCGTCATTCTCAGCAACGGCGTGATCCTGGGCTTTACCCTGCCACTGCACTTCTCCCTGATGGCCTTCGCAGATGACTACGGCGAGTGGAAAAACGGCGTGCGTTCATCAGGTATGAACTTCGCCTTCAATCTGTTTTTCATCAAGCTGGCGTGGGCGTCCAGCGCCGGGATCATCAGCCTGGTGTTCATCGCAGTCGCCTACCAGCCGGGCGCGGGTAACCAGACGCCGGCCTCTTTGCAGGGCATTACCGCCATGGAGACGCTGCTCCCTGCTCTTTTCCACCTGCTGCTGGCGATCTCTATCCGCTGGTGCAGGCTTAATAACCCGATGATGTCGCGCATTGCCACCGATCTGCGCCAGCGTCACGTCTCGTCCTGAGGAGAATGTCATGACCCTAATGGAAGCCAACCTGCATAACCTGAAAATTAACGATCCGTTTCTCGGCCAGTACCAGCGGCTGGTGCGCGACGTGGTGATCCCGTATCAGTGGAATGCGCTGAACGACCGCGTTGCGGATGCGGAGCCAAGCCACGCCATCACCAACTTCCGCATTGCGGCAGGTCTGGAGGACGGGGAGTTTTACGGTATGGTATTTCAGGACAGCGACGTGACGAAATGGCTTGAGGCCGTGGCGTGGTCGCTGTGCCAAAAACCCGATCCCGAACTGGAACAAACCGCAGATGAGGTGATCGAACTTGTCGCAGCGGCGCAGTGCGAGGACGGCTATCTGAACACCTACTTTACGGTCAAAGCCCCCGGCGAGCGCTGGACCAACCTCGCCGAATGCCACGAGCTTTACTGCGCCGGACACATGATTGAAGCGGGCGTGGCCTGGTTTCAGGGTACCGGAAAGCGCCGCCTGCTGGAGGTCGTCTGTAAGCTGGCGGACCATATCGACAGCGTCTTTGGGCCAGGGGAAAACCAGCTGCATGGTTATCCTGGCCATCCGGAAATTGAGCTGGCGCTAATGCGGCTCTATGACGTCACGCAAGAGCCGCGCTACATGGCGCTGGTGAATTACTTTATTGAGGCGCGTGGCACGACGCCCCATTTCTATGATATCGAATACGAGAAGCGCGGCAGAACCTCGCACTGGCATAACTACGGCCCGGCCTGGATGGTCAAAGACAAAGCCTACAGCCAGGCCCACCAGCCGCTTTCAGAACAGCAAACGGCTATCGGCCATGCGGTGCGTTTTGTGTACCTGATGGCGGGCATGGCGCATCTGGCTCGCCTGAGTAACGACGACGGCAAACGCCAGGATTGCCTGCGGCTGTGGAGAAATATGGCCCAGCGCCAGCTGTACATCACGGGCGGGATCGGCTCGCAAAGCAGCGGCGAGGCCTTCAGCAGCGATTACGATCTGCCTAACGATACGGTGTATGCAGAAAGCTGCGCCTCTATCGGCCTGATGATGTTTGCCCGCCGGATGCTGGAGATGGAGGCAGACAGCCAGTATGCCGACGTGATGGAGCGGGCGTTATACAACACGGTGCTGGGCGGAATGGCGCTCGACGGTAAGCATTTTTTCTACGTGAACCCGCTTGAAGTGCATCCCAAAACGCTGGCGTTTAACCATATTTATGACCATGTCAAACCCGTCCGCCAGCGCTGGTTTGGCTGTGCCTGCTGCCCGCCGAACATTGCGCGCGTGCTAACGTCGCTGGGTCATTACATCTATACCCTTCATCCGGAAACGTTATTCATCAATCTGTATGTCGGGAACGACATCGCCGTCCCGGTTGGCGACCAGCAGCTGCAGCTGCGTATCAGCGGAAATTACCCGTGGCATGAGCAGGTTAACATTGAGATTGCCTCGCCCGTCCCGGTCACCCACACGCTGGCGCTCCGGCTGCCGGACTGGTGCGAAAACCCCGAAGTATTGCTGAACGGCGCAGCGGTGACGGGTGAGGTATCGCGTGGCTACCTCTACCTGCGCCGCAGCTGGCAGGAGGGCGATGTGTTAACGCTGACGCTGCCGATGCCGGTTCGTCGGGTGTACGGTAATCCCCAGGTTCGCCAGCAGGCGGGTAAAGTCGCGTTGCAGCGCGGTCCGCTGGTCTATTGCCTAGAGGAAGCAGACAACGGCGCCGGGCTGCACAACCTGTCCCTGCCCGCTGACAGCGAATTCCGTGTTTTTGAAGGAAAAGGCATGTTTGCCCATAAAATGGTGATTCAGGCAGAGGGCATCGCGCGGTGCGCCGCGCAGGCAAATTCAGACGCGCTCTGGCAGTACGATCGCGCCCCGGTACATCGTGAGCCACACACGCTGACCTTTATTCCGTGGTTTAGCTGGGCTAACCGGGGAGAAGGGGAAATGCGGATTTGGGTCGATGAAGGCTAAATAGCGGTAGTCTGTTGCCCTCTCCCACGAGAGAGGGCGTAAACCGTCACCCGGCTTTCGACATCAAAAACGCCAGGCCACGCCGGTCATCAGCGCGACGCTGTCGTCGCGGTCGATCATCGGGCTGTTCTTCACGTCGTCCGGTAAGACCGTGTATACCGCGCTGGCCGTGATGAACAGGCTTTTTGTCAGCTGATATTTCGCCGCCAGGCCAACGTATGGCGTCCAGCTGTCATTCGCGGTGTAATCATCCAGCCCTGAGCGGCGAGACTCGCTGCCGGATACGCCATAGTAATAGTCGTTATAGCTTTTATCGCTGTAGAACACGCCGACGGAGGGGGTCAGGATCAGGCGTTCCATGCGAATCGGGTGGAAATACGAGATTTCAGCGATCGTGCCGCCGCTTTCATCCATCGCGTCGCCGGAGAGCGCCAGTTTCAGGCTGCCCCAGCGCTCATGACGATAATATGCGCCGCCCATGAAAGCCGATGCCTTGCGCTCGTCCAGGCGTTTCATCTGGTGGTCGTCATTGTCGTCCGGATCAAAATGCAGGGGCATCCAGGAGGCAGTGAGGCTGAGTTCGTTTTTATCGTCCTTCCACATAATCCACCCACCGGTGGTTTGACGCACATAGAAACGATCGCCTTCATAGCTGATTAACGGCACGGCGGTCGTATTTTGGTTATACCCTTTGTAAGGCGATTCATTAAATACCGCCCCCGCCCCGAGAGAAAAAACGCCAGCCATTGCGGAGAATGACGAAAATAACGCGGCAGCAATCAGTAAATTATATTTAACAGTCATTCCATGTAATCCATTTATACGCAGGTAAGCGAGGCGCATAATAATGGTTACAAATTTACCAAAGCAACGCGACTGATTATATAATAGTATATCGGCAATGATATAAATGGATACGCAAGATGCTTAACCTGCAGTTAAAGCCGCGAGATTTAAAAATAATTTCTATCATCGCCGCAACGCGCAGCATTGGAGATGCCGCCGCTCTGCTGGGGATGGCGCAGGCCAACGTCAGCAAATATCTCTCTGATTTTGAAAACCGCATTGGCCTTAAGGTGTTCGAGCGCACCACGCGCCAGCTCGCGCTCACGCCGTTCGGCGAGGCGCTGTTGCCCTACATCAATGCGTCGCTGGATAAGAACAACCAACTCGTTAATTTTATTGCTGATTATAAACATGAGAAGCGAGGAAAAGTGACGATATACGCCCCGACGGGCATTGTGACCTACCTGGCGCGCAACGTTATCCACCTTATTGAAGACATTGGCGACATCCGCCTCTCGTTGAAAACCTATAATCTTGAGCGCAGTGAATTCTCCGAAGGCGTCTCTTTTCCCGACGACTGCGATATTTTAATTACCTACGCCCCGCCAAAAGATGAAAGTTTAGTGGCAACGGTGTTGAGAAAGTATTCCGTTACGGCGTTTGCAACGGTCGATTACTTAAAAAAACATCCTATTAGCAGCCCACAGGATTTAAAAGATCACTCCTGCATTCTCATCGATTCGATGATGGTTAATGAGGCCAATATCTGGCCTTTCCGCGTCCCTGGCAGTAACGACATCTGTGATTATAAAGTCACCGGCAATTATATTTGCGATAATACCCAAACCGCGCTGGAGCTGGCCCGTAATAATCTGGGCATTGTTTTTGCCCCGAAAGTGAGCCTGAAAAGCGAGTTAACGCAAGGGACGCTCGTCCCCTGCTTTCCACACCAGGACGAGTGGTGGCTCGATCTCACCGCCATTTTCAAAAAGCGCGAGTACCAGCCCTGGCGCGTCCAGTACGTCCTGGACGCCATTCTTGACTGCCTGCGCCAGCAGCTGGTTCAGGCCACCCCCGGGCGGCCTGAACAGGATGATTAGAACAGCCCTAACGGTTTATCGGAGTAACTGACCAGCAGGCATTTCGTCTGCTGATAGTGTTCCAGCATCATCTTGTGGGTTTCCCGCCCAATGCCTGACTGCTTATAGCCCCCAAAGGCCGCATGCGCCGGATAGGCATGATAGCAGTTGGTCCACACGCGTCCCGCCTGAATGCCGCGCCCCATCTTATAGGCCAGATTACCGTTACGGCTCCATACGCCAGCCCCTAAGCCGTACTGGGTGTCGTTGGCGATTTCAAGCGCCTCCTCCATGGTTTTGAAGGTGGTCACGGCCAGCACCGGGCCGAAAATCTCCTCCTGGAAGACGCGCATGCTGTTCTTGCCAGACAGGATCGTTGGCTCAAGATAGTAGCCCTCCTGCAGATCGCCGCCCAGAAGCTTACGACGGCCACCGGTCAGCACATCGGCACCCTCTTTTTTACCGATATCGATGTAGTTAAGGATGGTTTCCAGCTGCCCGTGGGAGACCTGCGCGCCCATCTGCGTCACGCTATCCAGCGGATTGCCGCTGCGAATCGACTCTACGCGCCGGATCGCCCGCTCCATAAAGCGCTCATAAATCGATTCCTGAACCAGCGCCCGGCTGGGGCAGGTACACACTTCGCCCTGGTTGAAGGCGAACAACGCAAACCCCTCCAGCGCCTTATCGAAGAAGGCATCCTCTTCATCCATCACGTCGGCAAAGAAGATATTCGGCGACTTCCCGCCCAGCTCCAGCGTAACCGGGATGATGTTCTGGGTCGCATACTGCATGATCTGCTGGCCCACTTCCGTCGACCCGGTAAAGGCCACCTTGGCGATGCGTTTTGAGGTCGCCAGGTATTCGCCAATTTCGCCCCCTGCGCCGTTGACCACGTTGATGACGCCCGGCGGCAACAGATCGCCAATCACTTCCATCAGCAGTAGCACGGAGAGCGGCGTTAAGCGTGCAGGCTTGAGCACCACGCAGTTGCCCGCTGCCAGCGCGGGGGCCATTTTCCAGCTCGCCATCAGCAGCGGGAAGTTCCACGGAATGATCTGCCCCACCACCCCTAGCGGCTCGTGGAAGTGATACGCCACGGTGTCGCTGTCGACCTCGCTGATGCCGCCCTCCTGGGCGCGGATGCAGGAGGCAAAATAGCGGAAGTGGTCGATCGCCAGCGGAACGTCTGCCGCCATGGTTTCGCGGATCGGCTTACCGTTATCCCAGGTTTCCGCTGTCGCCAGCAGCTCCAGGTTTTGCTCCATCCGGTCGGCGATTTTAAACAGGATGGCAGCCCGATCCTGCACAGAGGTCTGCCCCCACTTATCCTTGACCTTATGCGCCGCATCCAGCGCCAGATCGATATCACGCTTGCCGGAGCTGGCAATTTCACACAGCGGCTGCCCGGTGACGGGCGTCAGGTTGGAATAGTATTCGCCGTCGACGGGGGCCACCCAGTCGCCGCCGATAAAGTTGTCATAACGGGGTTTTAGCTTAAGAGGAAAACCATACTCGCCAGGCTGAATGCGCGATGAGGGAGGATTATTTGTCATGACCGTCTCCTTGCTGTTGGTGTACATCAAGGGTAGTTCCGGCTGGCTATTTTCTCGCCAGCCGGTGACGGGTTTACGAGCCGTATCACGGATTACCGTACTTTACGTTTCGTTTCTGCCGCTGAGCCATACTTAATAGCTTAAAGGCTCATGAGGAACGATGCGATGCAGCTATTTATTGGCTTTGACGTGGGCGGAACCCACATCAAACACGGCGTGATTGATGAAAACGGCAAGGAACTGACGTCTGAGGAGTACGACACCCCGGAGGATGAAGCATCCTTTAAACAGAAATGGAAAGCGGTGGTGGAAGCGTACCAGCAGGAGCATGACGTTGTCGGCATCGGGGTGAGCTTTCCAGGCCATATCAATCACCATACCGGCGAAGCGGCGAAAGCAGGCGCGCTTGAGTATCTTGACGGCAAAAACCTGTGTGCGCTTTTTGCAGAGCTGACCGACCTGCCCGTGACCATCGAAAATGACGCCAACTGCGCGGCGCTGGGCGAACGCTGGCAAGGGGCAGGGAAAGATTACGAGCATTTCGTCTGCATCACCATCGGCACGGGTATCGGCGGTGGGATCGTGATGGAAGGCGACCTTTATCGCGGCTCGCACTATCGGGCGGGTGAATTTGGCGTGCTTCCCGTCGGCAATAACGGCGAATGCATGCACGAGGTGGCGTCTGCCAGCGGCCTGATGAAGGCCTGCAGTCGCGCGTTACGGCTCAGCGAAGATGAAATGCCCCACGGTGAAGAGCTGTTTAAACGTATGGACAGCGACGTTCATCTGCGTGAGGCCATTGAAGAGTGGGCGCATTTTTTGTCCCGCGGCGTCTACAGCGTGATCTCCATGTTTGATCCGCAGGCGGTGCTGATTGGTGGCGGCATCAGCGAGCAGGAGAAAGTCTATCTCCTGCTCGATAAGTATTTACAGCGTTTTGAGGAGTGGGAGGCGCTCAAGGTGCCGATCCTGCCGTGTAAACTGGGCAATCAGGCGGGCCGCCTGGGAGCCGTCTGGCTGGCAAAGCAGAACCGCGCTTAACGCGCCTCACCTTGTTCCGGGAACAGCTGCGCGTCGCGAAGCAGATGATCGTTGCCCCGACGACGCGTAAAACCTGTCCGGTTGAAATATTCGAGGATCTGAATCGCCAGCTTGCGCCCCACGTTCAGCTGGTCGCGGAAGTCCGCCGCACAGGTTGACCCCTGCACCCGATCGCGATGGCGGATCAGGTTTGCAAACGCCAGAATGCGATCGTTGCGGTAATAACGATCTTTCACGATCGCCACAATCAGCCCCTGCTGCGCCGCATGCCGTAAGACCTGACGCATGGTCTGCTCGTCGGTGTGGGTTTCTCGCGCAAGATCGCGCACCCACCACGGCTCATCGCCGAACAACGACGCCGCTTTTTGCCATATGGCCTCTTGCTCGGCGGTGAAGCCGGCTTTGTGTTCCGGCAGGTGCAGCCAGCCGTGGTGGCTTTTGATCGCGCCGCTTTCGCGCATTTTTTCAATCAGCAGCAGCACCAGCGCTTCATCTTCCATCGGCAGCGCCATGCGACGCAGGCGCTCGCGCCCCGGACCGGGTTCATCCTGATGCTGCTGGTGGTAGGTGGCGAGCGTGTTCAACACTTTACGCTGCCAGCGTGCTGCGACCGGGGCATTGAGCAGGCTGTTTCCGGCCTGGATAAAGCCCTCTTCCTGCGTCAGTTCCCCCAGGCCTTCACCGCTCAGCTGGCGCGCCCAGGCGAAATCACTCAGGTTTACCGCGCCGCGTTCGAGATGCGTTAGCAGCGCGGCTTTATCATCGTCGGCTTGCTCCAGCGCCGCCAGCCATTGCAGGTATTCCGGCTTACGTTTCCCGCGACGGGGCGGATCCAGCGTCACCACCCGCGCCCCGGCCAGCGTTTCCCGCGCCGAGATATCGCGCAGCACCAGGCGGTCGTTATCCGCGAGCCACAGCGGGGAATCAAGTACCAGCTCGGCGAGGTTGTTTTCCAGCAGCGATACCCGCCCGGTAATATGGCTGGCGGCATGATGGATGTGCAACGGCTGCCACTGCGTCAGCGGCGTGAAGCTGTGCAGAGAGACAATGACCCGTTCAGACGGCTCCGGTGGCGCAGCGGATAGCAGCCAGTCGCCACGGTTAAGGCGGTCTTTTTCAGCATCGCCCGCAATGTTCAGCGCGATGCGCTGCCCGGCATGGGCGTGTTCCACCGGCTGATTCTGGGCATGCAGACCACGCACGCGCATCGGCTTATTCACGCCCGTCAGCCAGAGCGTATCGCCGACGTTCACTTCTCCGCTCAGCGCGGTGCCTGTGACCACCAGACCCGCCCCTTTGACGGTAAACGCCCGGTCGATGGCCAGGCGAAAGCGGTGATGGCTCGCGCGCTGGCGCGACGGCAGCTGCTGCAAATGGTCGCGCAGGGCATCAATCCCGCGCCCCTCGGTCGCCACGGTGACAAAAAGCGGCGCATCGGCAAAACCGTATTCGCGCAGCACGCCCTGCACCTGCTCCCTGACCTCGTCCCTGCGCGTGTCATCCACGCGGTCGGCTTTGGTGAGGGCAACGGTGAGCTGCGGATTGCCCGTGAGCTGTAGGATCGCCAGATGTTCACGGGTTTGCGCCATCACGCCGTCATCGCAGGCCACCACCAGCAGCGCATGATCGATGCCGCCGACCCCGGCCAGCATGTTCGACAAAAACTTTTCGTGCCCCGGCACATCAATAAAGCCCAGCACGCGACCATCCGGCTGCGGCCAGTAGGCATAGCCCAGATCGATGGTCATGCCGCGTTTTTTCTCTTCCGGCAGGCGGTCAGCATTCACGCCGGTAATGGCCTGCAGCAGGGTGGTTTTTCCGTGGTCAACGTGACCGGCGGTGGCAATAATCATTTCAACAGCATCTCCAGAAACTGCTCTTCATCTTCAAGACAGCGTAGGTCTAACCACATGCGTCCGTCGTATATGCGTCCGATAACCGGCGCAGGCAGCGCGCGCCAGCGGGCCGATAACGCCTCAAGCTGGCTGCCGCGTCCGTCGCGTGGTGTAAACGTCAGCGCGGCGCTCGGCAGTCTGTCTACCGGCAGCGAGCCGCTGCCAATCTGCGACTGGCAAGATTCAACGCGCACGTCAAACCCGGCATAGTGCGGGGCAACCTGCGACAGCAGTAGCTCGCCCTGCGCACGAATCGAGGCGGCATCCCGCGCCAGCAGACGCAGCGTTGGCAGCCGTTCGGCCAGCTTCTCCGGGTGGAGGTAGAGCCGCAGCGTCGCTTCAAGCGCCGCGAGGGTCATTTTGTCGGCACGCAGCGCGCGCTTGAGCGGATGCTGTTGCAGCTTCGCAATCAGCTCACGTTTGCCGACGACGATCCCGGCCTGCGGCCCGCCCAGCAGTTTATCGCCGGAGAAGCTCACCAGACTTACGCCTGCCGCAATCGTCTCCTGTACCATCGGCTCTTTCGGCAGCCCGTACTGGCTTAAATCCACCAGCGAACCGCTGCCGAGATCGGCAATAACCGGCACGTTCAGTTCACGCCCGATAGCGGCCAGTTCGGCCTCGTCGACCGTTTTAGTGAAACCTTCAATATGGTAATTGCTGGTGTGGACCTTCATCAGCAGCGCGGTATTTTCGTTGACCGCCGCGCGATAATCTTTTGCATGGGTGCGATTGGTGGTGCCCACTTCGTGCAGCGCACAGCCCGCCTGACGCATGACATCCGGGATGCGGAACGCACCGCCAATCTCCACCAGCTCACCACGCGAGACCACTACCTCTTTGCCGCTGGCCGTCGCTGCCAGCATCAGCAGCACAGCCGCCGCGTTGTTATTCACGATGCAGGCGTCTTCGGCACCAGTGAGCTGGCAGAGCAAATCCGCCAGCGCCCGATCGCGATGGCCCCGGCCAGCGCCATCCAGATCATACTCCAGCGTGACCGGCGAACGCATGGCCTGAGCAACCGCCGCGACCGCCTCTTCGGCCTGCTGCGCACGACCCAGGTTGGTATGCAGCACCGTTCCCGTCAGGTTAAACACCGGACGCAGAGCACCCTGCGCGTTAGCCGTCAGCCGCCGTTCCGCCTCCTGCCCCCAGTCCGCGCACCAGTCCGGTAAGGCATTCTCTGCCTGAATATGTTCCCGCACCTCTTCCTGAAGCAGACGCAGCATATCGACCGTCGCGGTATGGCCGAAACGGTCGACGACGGTTAAGAAGTGGGGATCACGCAGAAGCCGATCGGTAGCAGGAATGTGGCTGTAGAGAGAACGATGAGTAGTCATGGATGCGCCCGGCGAATGGATATCATCCCCCCTCCCGACGGGAGAGGGAGTTAACATGGGAGGGATTGTAACGCCTCTGGCCGCTAAGTGTTATAACCCGCATCAAGCCTTTGGCGGTTCGGTACGGGCAAAGCTTTCGCGCTGGAAAAGGGTCTCAGCGAGCTTCACCAGCAGCGGACGGTCTACGCACCAGCCAGGCGAAACCCGGCGGAAGTTGAGGTAGCCAATGGCGCAGGCAATGGCAATGGTTCCCAGGTTGAGATCGTCATTCTGAATTTTCCCGTCCCGGATCAGCTGTTCACAATGGTCCAGGCTGCGGCTGATTTTTTCCCGCTGACGCAGCAGCTCCGTTTCCGACTGCTGGGCTGCTGGCCTTGCCTGCTCGCGCACGGAGGCAAGTGCCGCGTCCATAATGCCGTCCGCCAGGGCTTCTGTTTGCTTCATCGCCAGCGCCGCTTTCGGATCGGCTGGCAGCATCGCGGGCGCGATCCCCAGCAGTTCGATGTATTCCGCAATAATTGGGGAATCAAACCAGCATTCGCCCTCATCCGTCACCAGCGCCGGGACTTTTCCCAGCGGATTGTACTGCGCCACGCCGTTTTCGGCGTTGTAAGGCTGTTCATTTACGAATTCAAACGCAATCCCCTTCTCCAGCAGGAGAATTGAAATTTTACGCACGAAGGGACTGGTATAGCTGCCGACGAGTTTCATTGCCTGATCCTTGATGCCGCGAAAAACGTCAGTATGGAACAATCGATGGAAAAAGGCAGGTATGCGTATCGCATTCCTGCCCGTGAAGATCAGTGATCGAGGTAGAGATAGTGCATCCAGCTGGTCATCCGCAGCAGCACTTTACGCATCACGGAGACGTGCGCGAAGTGATCGGAGTAAACCGCCACCTGGGCATAGATGCCATCGGGAAGGGCATCAACCTGAGCGTCCGGCTTAAGTTCGATCAGCGCAAGGACACCATCCGAGCCGGGCACGACTGACAGCGATTGCAGTGCGCCCTGTGCCTGGTATGAGCCACCGGGAACCACGGGCAGGATCCCGGTGAGTTTACCGGTGAATACCTGCCCCGGCAGCGCGTTAAAGACCACCTCGGCCTCATCGCCCGGCTTCAGGCGCAGCAACGAGTTCTGGCGGAACTGCGCGACAATCTGACGTTTTTGTTCAGGGATAAAGACCATCACCGGGCGCAGCGGCAGCGCCGCCGCATACGTCCCCGGGCGGATCAGCACCTGCGTCACGTAGCCATTGCTCGGCGCACGCACGGTGGTCTGATCAAGGTTGTATTTGGCTTCAGCCAGCTGCGCGCGCAGGGACACAATCTGCGATTGCTCTCCATTCACCACGCTGTCTAACTGGCTTTGGATCTGCATCTGCTCGGCCACAGTGCCTTTAACCATCGCATCCTGAGCCAGATAATTTTGCCGCGCATTATCAATGTCGCTTTCGGAGAAAGGGTTAACCTTTGCCCGGCTGCCTTTCAGGTAGCGCTGATAGTCTTTATACAGACGGTCACGCTCAGCGGAGACGCGGGTGGTATTGGCCTGCGCTTCAGAGAGCTGTGCTTTTAACACGCTGATATTGTAGGTGGCGGTCACCAGGTCCGCCTGAAGCCGGTCGACGCGCGCCTGATAACGTACCGGGTCGAGCGTAAATAACACCTCACCTTTTTTAATGAGCTGGTTAGTTTTATCCGTGACGTTATTGACCACGCCCGTGACCTGCGGGGTAATCGGAATAGAGATAACGGCTTTTTGCGCCGTATATGTATAGGGGTGGTTATAATTCATTAATAAGATAAGGCCAGCAACAATAAACACTCCACCCAACGCCGCTGTGGCGAGCGTCCATTGATTTACCGGAATTCGAAATATTTTAAAAATGGCCCAGGCAAATGCCACGTAAGTCAGGATAATTAATAAATCCATGATTAGCGCTCCCGCGTAGTCTTTTCAGCCGGGACGTGCACTGAAGCCAGTTTTTGCTCAAGGTGAGCGACGCGTTTAGCCAGGGCTTCGACATCCGGGGTTCGCTCGGGAGGCTGCATGTGGTTCTGCATCCCCCAGCCGCGTTCTGGCTGGTATAGCGTGGCCCAAATCCACAGAAACGGCCAGATGGCATGGAGGGTAAACAGGCTGATCCACCCGGCCGTGTGGATGGCATCGGCATGTGGATGGTTACGCTTTTTGGCCATGTTATAAGGAATATCATGAATGGCAATGATTCCATAAAACAGAACCAGAAAGACAAAAATCAATACGCCCAGCGCAAAATAGTTGAGAAACATAATTTCCTCACTCACACGACGACAACGCATTAATGTAATAAAAAGGTATGCACACAAATTAATTCATTAGACATCACTTTCAGAAATGATATTTATGAGCCGGGGAGTAGTTTTTTTATATCTCCATGCAAGTTTATCAGCGTGTCAAAATACAGGCTGAATAATTGTCATATAAACTTACATTATGAGCGTAATCCAGGTTTCGCCTTTTCGCCATACCACAAAAAGAGTGTCTCGTTTAGCTTTGGGTGTGATCGGCCGTTTAAGGCAAACCCGAATGCAGAGTTGATGGCCGAGCGCATCAGGACAAATCTGCATGCAAATATTTTGTGAATTCAATCACAATACCGAAACAAACACGCGGCGAGCAAATGTGATGAGAATCACAAAACACCGGGTATTTTGCTTATTTTATGCCCGTTGTATTTTTTTTATGCACGCGTTATGTGATCGCGATCACTTCATTAAATGGCATACCCCCTACATTTACGTGATTGAGATCACACAAATTTTCGGTGTCTGGACAGTTGAACGATTCAATGCCAGATTTCACAGCATCAGAACAGGGCCCGGCTACCTCTGCCGCCGCACATTAACGATAAACCTCGGGCCGTAAGCCTAAGCGTAAACATAAGAAGGGGTGTTTTATGTCATCCGATTTCAAGATCAAAGTTCAAAGCTTTGGTCGTTTTCTCAGCAACATGGTGATGCCAAATATCGGCGCGTTTATCGCGTGGGGTATTATCACCGCATTGTTTATTCCGACAGGGTGGTTGCCTAACGAAACGCTGGCGAAACTTGTTGGCCCAATGATTACCTATCTGCTGCCGCTGCTCATCGGTTATACCGGTGGTCGTCTGGTCGGCGGAGATCGCGGTGGCGTAGTGGGTGCCATTACGACCATGGGCGTGATCGTCGGCGCGGATATGCCGATGTTCCTCGGCGCGATGATTGCCGGTCCTCTGGGCGGCTGGGCGATTAAGAAATTCGACGTCTGGGTGGATGGTAAGATTAAGTCCGGCTTCGAAATGCTGGTGAACAACTTCTCTGCGGGCATCATCGGGATGATCCTCGCAATTCTGGCGTTCCTCGGCATTGGCCCTGCGGTTGAAGTTCTGTCCAAAATTCTGGCGGCAGGCGTTAACTTCATGGTGGCGCACGACATGCTGCCGCTGGCGTCTATCTTTGTTGAACCGGCGAAAATCCTGTTCCTCAACAACGCCATTAACCACGGTATCTTCTCCCCGCTGGGTATCCAGCAGTCGCATGACCTTGGCAAGTCCATCTTCTTCCTGATTGAAGCGAACCCGGGTCCGGGTATGGGCGTTCTGCTGGCGTACATGTTCTTTGGTCGCGGCAGTGCAAAACAGTCTGCGGGCGGCGCGGCAATCATCCACTTCCTGGGCGGTATCCACGAAATTTACTTCCCGTACGTGCTGATGAACCCACGTCTGATCCTGGCCGTTATCCTCGGCGGTATGACTGGCGTATTCACGCTGAGCGTGCTCGGTGGTGGTCTGGTTTCTCCAGCCTCTCCAGGCTCTATCCTGGCGGTACTGGCGATGACCCCGAAAGGCGCTTACTTCGCTAACATCGCCGCTATCTGTGCAGCGATGGCGGTCTCCTTCGTGGTCTCGGCTATCCTGCTGAAAACCAGCAAGGTGAAAGAAGAAGACGATATCGAAGCGGCAACCCGTCGTATGCATGACATGAAAGCAGAATCCAAAGGCGCAACGCCGCTGGCGGCTGGCGATGTCTCTAACGACCTGAGCCACGTACGTAAAATCATCGTTGCCTGCGACGCCGGTATGGGTTCCAGCGCAATGGGTGCAGGCGTACTGCGTAAGAAAGTGCAGGATGCGGGCCTGACCAACATCTCCGTCACCAACAGCGCGATCAACAGCCTGCCGCCGGACGTTGACCTGGTGATTACGCACCGCGATCTGACCGAGCGTGCGATGCGCCAGGTGCCTCAGGCACAGCACATTTCGCTGACCAACTTCCTCGACAGCGGCCTGTACGCCAGCCTGACCGAACGTCTGGTTGCTGCGCAGCGTCACGAAGATAATGAAGTGAAAGTGCGTACCAGCCTGCAGGACAGCTTTGACGAGAGCAATGCGCACCTGTTCAGACTGGGCGCGGAAAACATCTTCCTTGGCCGTACCGCTGCCACGAAAGAAGACGCCATTCGCTTCGCGGGTGAGCAGCTGGTTGCTGGCGGGTACGTTCAGCCAGAATACGTTGAAGCGATGCTGGAACGTGAAAAACTGACGCCAACCTACCTCGGCGAATCCATTGCGGTTCCACACGGTACGGTTGAAGCGAAAGACCGCGTGCTGAAAACCGGCGTCGTGTTCTGCCAGTATCCGCAGGGCGTACGCTTCGGTGAAGAAGAAGATGACATCGCCCGTCTGGTGATTGGTATCGCCGCTCGCAACAACGAGCACATCCAGGTGATTACCAGCCTGACCAACGCCCTGGATGACGACACCGTCATCGAGCGTCTGGCCAACACCACCAGCGTAGAAGAAGTGCTGGCGCTGTTGAACAAGTAAGTCCGTTCTCTTCCCTCTCCCCGTTGGGGAGAGGGCTAGGGTGAGGGGAAAAGTTCCTCACCCCAGCCCTCTCGGGTAAAAACATTAATGAAGGTTAACACTATGAAAGCATTACATTTTGGCGCAGGTAATATCGGTCGTGGTTTTATCGGCAAACTGCTGGCAGACGCAGGCATTACGCTGACATTCGCCGATGTGAACCAGGTGGTGCTCGACGCCCTGAATGCCCGTCATAGCTACCAGGTCCACGTTGTCGGCGAAAACGAACAGGTTGAGACGGTGTCTGGCGTGGATGCGGTGAGCAGCATTGGCGACGAGGTTATCGACCTTATCGCCCACGTTGACCTGGTCACCACCGCCGTCGGCCCGGTTGTGCTGGAGCGCATTGCCCCTGCCGTGGCGAAAGGCCTGGCAAAACGTAAAGCGCAGGGCATTGAAACGCCGCTGAACATTATCGCCTGTGAGAACATGGTGCGCGGCACCACGCAGCTGAAGGCCCACGTCATGGCCGCCGTGGCGGACGAAGACAAGGCCTGGGTTGAGGCGCACGTCGGTTTTGTTGACTCCGCCGTGGACCGCATCGTTCCGCCGTCAGAATCGGCTACCCACGATCCGCTGGAAGTCACCGTTGAAACCTTCAGCGAGTGGATCGTTGATAAAACCCAGTTTAAAGGCGCGCTGCCGACCATTCCGGGAATGGAATTAACCGACAACCTGATGGCATTTGTCGAACGTAAACTCTTCACGCTTAACACCGGGCATGCTATAACCGCGTACCTCGGCAAATTGGCCGGTCATCAGACCATCCGTGATGCAATCCTTGATGAGAACATCCGTGCGGTGGTGAAAGGCGCAATGGAAGAGAGCGGCGCGGTGCTGATTAAACGCTACGGTTTTGATGCCGATAAACATGCAGCCTACATTCAGAAAATCCTCGGGCGTTTTGAGAATCCGTACCTGAAAGATGACGTCGAGCGCGTGGGACGTCAGCCTCTGCGCAAACTGAGCGCGGGTGACCGTCTGATTAAACCGCTGCTGGGTACGCTGGAATACGGTCTGCCGCATGCCAACCTGGTGAAAGGGATTGCCGCCGCAATGCACTATCGCAGCGAGCAGGACCCGCAGGCACAGGAACTGGCGCAACTGATTGGCGATGAAGGCCCTCAGGCTGCGCTGGCGCAGATCTCTGGTCTGGACGCCAACAGCAACGTGGTCGTGGAGGCGGTTAACGCTTATAACGCAACCAAATGATGCAGAATGCGGCGCAGGTTAGCCTGCGCCCAAATTACAGATTGTCAGATATGCAGGCAATAATGGAACAAACCCAGGCCTTTGAAAACCGTGTGCTTGAGCGTCTGAATGCTGGCAAAACCGTACGAAGCTTCCTGATTGCTGCCGTCGAGTTACTGACCGAGGCAGTGAACATTCTGGTGCTTCAGGTGTTCCGCAAAGACGACTACGCGGTAAAATATGCTGTAGAACCGTTACTGGACGGCGACGGACCGCTGGGCGATTTATCGGTGCGCCTGAAGCTGATCTACGGTCTTGGCGTGCTGAGCAGGCCCGAGTATGAAGATGCCGAGCTGATGATGGCGTTGCGCGAAGAGTTAAATCATGACGGTAATGAATACGCCTTTACCGATGATGAGATCCTCGGGCCGTTCGGCGAGCTGCACTGCGTGACCGCCCTGCCCCCGGCACCCCACTTCGATAACAGCGATCCTGAGCTGTATGCGATGCAAAAGCTGCGTTATCAGCAAGTTGTTCGCTCTACCATGGTCCTTTCCCTGACTGAGCTGATTTCACGAATCAGCTTAAAAAAAGCGTTTCAGAAGTAAGCCTGCGCACTTTGTTGTATCCTTCCCGGTAAATCCCCCGAATTTAGAGTATGTGTTATGAAAGAAGTCGAAAAGAACGAGATTAAACGCCTGAGCGACCGTCTGGATCTGATCCGTCACCAGATGGCGGGCCTCTCGCTGGTTGATTCCGCCGAGAAGTACGCCGAACTGGAAAAAGAGGTCACAAAGCTGGAAGCAGAAATTGAGCGCCTGCGCGAAGTTAAAGGCCAGAAGCTGAGCAAAGAAGCGCAGAAGCTGATGGATATGCCGCACCGCCGCGCGATCACCAAAAAAGAGCAGGCCGACATGGGCAAGCTGAAGAAAAGCGTCCGTGGCCTGGTGGTGGTTCACCCGATGACTGAACTTGGCCGTGAAATGGGCCTGAAAGAGATGACGGGCTTTTGTAAGACGGCATTCTGATTTCATAGCATGCTTCAGCCACCCAATGCATTCCCATCCAGAATGCATTGGGTTTCTTAATGCTCAACATCTCCCGCTGTCTTCCTGTTAAAGCCAACGCGTAGTATCAAAATCGTTCCATCTAAAAGCACAACTACTTCACCTCTGTTAAATCCGATTCTGTCCTCCTGGTATAAAAATAACTTTAAAAGCAACACACATATTTTTTTTAAAATAAATCTTCAAAAAAACGATTTCCCCAAATATCCATGAGTTGGTCCTCTTTCAGCGAGAGGGATAAGGCCAATGTTGCTCTTAACGTAATATTAATGAGTGATGAAATTCACATTTTAAGGCTAGAAAGCGTTTCCGAGTGAGAAAAAGAAAAGTACTTGGATAACCGGCCAGCATACCTCGATAACCTGCCAGAGCATCTTCGCCAGCGAGTGATGGTATGTAACCATCCTGATGATATTGAGGCTTTTTCTGATATGATAATTCAGAAAACAACGTTTTTAAGGAGCTAAAATGCGCCAGAGAATAATCGTGTGTCCTGTTATCCAAAATAACGGTGAGTTTCTGCTTTGTAAAATGGCATCGGACCGTGGGGTTTTTCCGGGACAGTGGGCGCTGCCTGGCGGTGGCATGGAACCGGGTGAAACGATGGAAACCGCGCTAAGGCGTGAAATCATGGAAGAATTGGGTGAAGAGCTTAATATCACTGACATTCGACCGTGGGCATTCCGTGACGATACTCGAACTAAAACCTATCAGGACGGCACTACTGAAGAAATTTATATGATTTATCTTATCTTTGATTGTATTAGTGCTAACCGAAAAATTACCTTCAATGAAGAATTCCAGGAAATCACCTGGGTGTCCCCTGAAAAATTAAAAGACATGGACTTGAACGAAGCGACCCGGATCACCTTTACGCAAAAAGGACTTATTTAACGGGTATCCCCTTGTCTATTGTGTGCGGAGTAAGCTAGCCCAAGCCTTACCCCGCCCAAAATTGGCCCAACCAATCCCCCTTTTGACTGTCCACTGGTTCACACTTCTGCCATTACCGCTCACAAAACCATTGCTCACACATAACATTTGATTAACCATTTGTTGTCATTAACCCTACATCACCTTATTGGCAGGACCACTTTTACACTGACGGTGACGCAGAGATGAGCACAGACTCACCGCCGAACCGATCGTGTGGTCCTCAGGAGACCTGCATGAGCCTCTGGCAACAAAACTACGATCCGGCCGGGAATATCTGGCTGTCTAGCCTGATCGCATCGCTTCCGATCCTGTTCTTCTTCTTCGCGCTGATTAAGCTCAAGCTGAAGGGCTACCTTGCCGCAACCTGGACCGTGGCCATCGCCCTGCTGGTGGCGTTGCTCTTCTACAAAATGCCGGTCGACCGCGCGCTGGCGTCGGTCGTGTATGGCTTTTTCTACGGCCTGTGGCCGATAGCCTGGATCATCATCGCGGCGGTGTTTGTCTATAAAATCTCGGTGAAAACCGGGCAGTTCGACATTATCCGCTCGTCGATTCTTTCCATCACGCCTGACCAGCGCCTGCAGATGCTGATTGTCGGTTTCTCGTTCGGGGCGTTCCTCGAAGGGGCGGCAGGCTTCGGTGCGCCGGTGGCGATTACCGCCGCGCTGCTGGTCGGTCTGGGCTTTAACCCGCTGTATGCCGCTGGCCTGTGCCTGATTGTGAACACCGCGCCGGTAGCGTTTGGCGCGATGGGGATTCCGATTCTGGTCGCCGGGCAGGTCACCGGACTGGACAGCTTCGAGATCGGCCAGATGGTTGGCCGCCAGCTGCCGTTCCTCACCATTATCGTGCTGTTCTGGATCATGGCGATTATGGACGGCTGGCGCGGCGTGAAGGAGACCTGGCCTGCGGTGATGGTCGCGGGCGGCTCTTTCGCTATCGCCCAGTATCTTAGCTCTAACTTCCTCGGCCCCGAGCTGCCGGACATTATCTCTTCGCTGGTGTCGCTGGTGTGCCTGACGCTGTTCCTCAGACGCTGGCAGCCGGTGCGTATTTTCCGCTTTGCCGATATGGGCGCGTCCCAGGTCGATCAAACCCTGGCGCGTACGGGGTATACCCCAGGGCAGATTGTTCGCGCGTGGTCGCCGTTCCTGTTCCTGACCGCTACCGTAACGCTGTGGAGCATTCCGCCGTTTAAAGCCCTCTTCGCCCCGGGCGGCGCGCTGTACGACATGGTGATTAACATCTCTGTACCGTTCCTCGACAAGATGGTCGCCCGCATGCCGCCGGTGGTTCACGATGCCACGCCGTATGCGGCGGTCTACAAGTTCGACTGGTTCTCCGCTACCGGTACGGCCATCCTGTTTGCCGCTATCCTTTCCATTGTGTGGCTGCGCATGAAGCCTGCCGCCGCGGTACAGACGTTTGCCAGCACGCTGAAAGAGCTGGCGCTGCCGATCTACTCCATCGGGATGGTGCTGGCGTTCGCGTTTATCTCGAACTACTCCGGGCTGTCGTCGACGCTGGCTCTGGCTCTGGCACATACCGGGCACGCCTTCACCTTCTTCTCGCCGTTCCTCGGCTGGCTGGGGGTGTTCCTGACCGGGTCGGATACCTCATCCAACGCCCTGTTTGCGGCCCTGCAGGCGACGGCGGCACAGCAGATTGGCGTCTCCGACGTCCTGCTTGTCGCAGCTAATACCACGGGGGGTGTGACCGGGAAGATGATTTCGCCGCAGTCCATCGCCATTGCCTGTGCCGCGGTGGGACTGGTAGGGAAAGAGTCGGATCTGTTCCGCTTTACCGTAAAACACAGCCTGATATTTACCTGCATGGTGGGGGTGATCACCACGCTGCAGGCCTATGTCTTAACCTGGATGATTCCATGATAGTGATGCCCAGACGCCTGTCCGACGAGATTGCCTCTCGCGTGCGGGCGCTGATTGAAGAACAGCAGTTGGAGGCGGGCATGAAATTGCCCGCCGAGCGCCAGCTTGCCGCCCAGCTTGGTGTGTCGCGCAATTCACTGCGCGAGGCGCTGGCGACGCTGATCAGCGAAGGGGTGCTGCTGAGCCGTCGCGGCGGCGGTACCTTTGTGCGCTGGCAGCATGACGACTGGTCCGAACAAAATATCGTTCAGCCGCTGAAAACGCTGATGGAGAACGACCCGGACTACAGCTTCGATATCCTGGAAGCCCGCCACGCCATCGAAGCCAGCACTGCCTGGCATGCCGCGATACGCGCAACCGAGGCCGATAAAGAGAAGCTCAAAATCTGCTTTGAGGCGACACAAAGCCGTGACCCGGATATCGCTTCCCAGGCGGACGTGCGTTTTCACCTGGCGATTGCCGAAGCCTCGCACAACGTGGTTCTTCTGCAAACCATGCGCGGCTTCTTTGACCTGCTGCAATCCTCCGTTAAACAGAGCCGCCAGCGCATGTATCTGGTCCCGCCCGTTTTTGCTCAGTTAACCGAACAGCACGACGCCGTGCTTAACGCCATTCTGGCCGGCGACGCCGAGGCCGCACGCAAAGCGATGATGGCGCATCTCAGCTTCGTACATACCACCATTAAACGCTTCGATGAAGATCAGGCCCGACAGGCGCGTATTACCCGTCTGCCTGGCGACAACGATATTTCCAGGGAGAACAAAGCATGATTATTTCAGCAGCCAGTGACTATCGCGCCGCGGCGCAGCGCATTTTGCCGCCGTTCCTGTTCCACTATATCGACGGCGGCGCGTATGCCGAATATACCCTGCGCCGCAACGTGGAAGATCTGTCTGAAGTGGCTCTGCGCCAGCGCGTGCTGAAGAATATGTCCGATCTGAGCCTTGAGACGAAGCTGTTTAACGAAACGCTCTCCATGCCCGTCGCGCTTGCTCCGGTTGGCCTGTGCGGCATGTATGCCCGCCGCGGTGAAGTCCAGGCGGCAGCGGCGGCGGATGCCAAAGGCATTCCGTTTACGCTTTCCACCGTTTCCGTTTGTCCGATTGAAGAAGTCGCCCCCACTATCAAACGCCCAATGTGGTTCCAGCTGTACGTTCTGCGCGATCGCGGCTTTATGCGCAACGCGCTGGAGCGCGCCAAAGCGGCGGGCTGTTCCACGCTGGTCTTTACCGTCGATATGCCCACGCCGGGCGCGCGCTACCGCGACGCCCACTCCGGCATGAGCGGCCCGAATGCTGCGATGCGCCGTTACTGGCAGGCGGTGACCCATCCGCAGTGGGCGTGGGACGTGGGGGTCAATGGCCGCCCGCACGATCTGGGGAACATCTCAGCGTATCTGGGCAAACCGACCGGGCTGGAGGATTACATCGGCTGGCTGGAGAATAACTTCGATCCGTCGATCTCCTGGAAAGACCTGGAGTGGATCCGCGAATTCTGGGACGGCCCGATGGTGATCAAGGGGATCCTCGATCCGGAGGATGCCCGTGACGCGGTGCGCTTTGGCGCAGACGGGATTGTGGTCTCAAACCACGGCGGGCGTCAGCTCGACGGAGTGCTCTCTTCCGCGCGCGCCCTGCCCGCCATTGCCGATGCGGTAAAAGGCGATATCGCTATTCTGGCCGACAGCGGCATTCGCAACGGGCTGGACGTGGTGCGCATGATCGCTCTCGGCGCTGACAGCGTGTTGCTTGGTCGGGCTTATCTGTATGCCCTGGCCACCAGCGGCCAGGCGGGCGTGGCGAACCTGCTGGACCTGATCGAGAAAGAGATGAAAGTCGCCATGACGCTGACCGGCACGAAATCGATTAGCGAAATCAGCAAAGATTCGCTGGTACAGGAGCTGAGTAAATTACCCGCCGCGCTGGCTCCGCTGTCGCAAGGAAACGCGGCCTGATCTGTTTCGCGCTTTCCACTTCACGCGTTCAGTCGGTATCCGGCTGAACGTTTTTTTGTGCAAAATAACACCCGCATAACATTTTGGATAAGTTAATTTGACATCTCTGCGCCGATCGCAGTTGTATAGACAAGCAAATACAACAGCATAAAAAAACATCACATCGGAGAGTCGCGTATGACGTATTCAGGCAAGGTGGATATCCAGCAGGTGATTGATGACAGCCCCTTTTCCCGGCTCCACTGGGTGCTGATTGTTCTGGGGTTTCTGGTCCTGGCAATAGACGGCTTTGATACCGCCGCGATGGGCTATATCGCCCCGACGCTCTCGACGGAGTGGGGGATCGCCAAACAGGATCTTGGCCCCGTGCTGAGTGCCGCCCTGCTGGGTTTGTCGCTGGGGGCACTCATTGCCGGGCCGGTTTCCGATCGCATTGGCCGCAAGCGCGTGCTGGTCTTCTCCTGCCTCTTTTTCGGCCTCTCGAGCCTGGCAACGGCCTACGCCCAGAGCCTTAACTCGCTGACGATCTGGCGGTTTTTCACCGGCCTTGGCCTGGGCGCGGCGATGCCGAACGCCATTACGCTGATTTCAGAGTTTGCGCCGCAGCGCTGCCGTTCCCGGGCCATTAATACCATGTACTGTGGGTTTCCTCTGGGCGCGGCAGGCGGCGGAGCCATTTCGTCCTGGCTAATCCCGAACCACGGCTGGCAAAGCGTACTGTTGGCCGGGGCGATTGCCCCCCTGGTGCTCACCGTGCTGCTGGCGCTGCTGTTGCCGGAATCGGTGAAGTATCTGGTGCAGCGTGGTAAAGACGTTATGCAGATCAAGCGCATTGCCGCTCGCTTCGCCGCCGCGCCGCTCGACGCGGTAACGGGTTTTTATCTGGCGGAGGAGCGCGCCGCGCGCAAAAAAGGCAGCGTCGCGCAACTCTTCTCAATGCCCTGGCTTCCCGGCACGCTGATGCTCTGGGTCACCTATTTCATGGGCCTGGTGATTTATTACGTGCTGCTGAGCTGGATGCCGACGCTGATGCTCGGCATGGGCTACCCGCTGGCGGAATCCGCCTGGCTCACCTCGCTCTTTACCTTCGGCGGCACCGCCGGGATCCTGCTGGCAGGCTGGATGATGGATCGCTGGGAAGCGCACAAGGTGGTGGCGGGCGGGTTCTTCATCACCATGGTGTTAATTCTTACGCTGGGGCTGGAGCACAACCACATCGTGCTGTTTGGCGGGCTTATTTTCCTGATGGGGATCACCATGAACGGCGCGCAATCCGGGATGCAGACGCTGGCCGCCACGTTTTATCCTACCGACTGCCGTGCAACCGGCATCGCATGGATGCAGGGGATAGGCCGGTTCGGCGGCGTGGCGGGCACGATGACCAGCGCGCAGCTGCTCTCGTTGCAGTGGCACGCGGACAGCATCCTGATGTTCCTGAGCCTGCCCGCGCTGCTGGCCGCCGCGGCTACGGTCTTTAAAATGCTGTGCTGCCGGTCGCAGGATCCCGGCATCGCGTAAGACCGCTGCTTTCTGCTATTCTGCCCCCGCAATTAAGGGGGCAGCATGCTTAACATCGTTTTATTCGAACCAGAAATTCCACCAAATACCGGTAATATCATTCGCCTGTGTGCCAACACGGGCTTTCGTCTGCATATCATTGAGCCGATGGGCTTTGCGTGGGATGACAAACGCCTGCGTCGCGCGGGGCTGGATTACCATGAATTTACCGCCGTGGTTCGCCATCCTGATTACGCTGCCTTCCTGGACGCGGAAAAACCACAGCGCATGTTCGCCCTGACGACCAAAGGCACGCCCGCGCACAGCGCCGTAAGCTATCAGGACGGTGACTATCTGATGTTTGGCCCGGAAACACGCGGCCTGCCGGCGACAATTCTGGACGCCCTGCCTGCCGAGCAAAAAATTCGTATTCCGATGATGCCGGACAGCCGCAGCATGAACCTGTCAAATGCGGTGTCGGTGGTGGTGTATGAAGCGTGGCGCCAGCTTGGGTATCCCGGCGCGATATTAAGGCAGGCCCGGTAAGCGCAGCGCCACCGGGCAGAGACTCAGATGCCGTCACCATACTCGAAGGTGTGGTGAATGCCGTTGAAGTGCTGATCCATGTCCATTGACGGTTTTTCGCTGTCTGGCTTACCGACGATACGCGCCGGTACGCCAGCGGCGGTGGTGTGCGGTGGAACGGGCTGCAGCACCACGGAACCCGCGCCGATTTTCGCGCCGCGCCCCACTTCGATGTTGCCGAGGATCTTGGCACCCGCGCCAATCATCACCCCTTCACGGATCTTTGGATGGCGATCGCCGCTGGTTTTTCCGGTACCGCCCAGGGTCACCGATTGCAGAATCGAGACGTCATCTTCGATCACCGCCGTTTCACCCACCACGATGCCGGTGGCATGATCGAGCATGATCCCACGGCCAATTTTCGCCGCCGGGTGAATATCCACCTGGAAGGTCACGGAAACCTGGTTTTGCAGAAAGATAGCCAGCGCGCGGCGGCCCTCGTTCCACAACCAGTGGCCGATGCGGTAGGCCTGAAGCGCATGGAAGCCCTTAAGGTACAGCAGCGGCGTAGAATATTTGTCGACAGCCGGATCGCGCGTGCGCACGGCCTGAATATCGCAGGCGGCAGAGGCGATCATCTCCGGGTCGGCGGCATAGGCCTCTTCCACCACTTCGCGGATGGCAATAGCCGGCATGATTGAGGAGGCCAGCTTGTTGGCGAGCATGTAGCTCAGGGCGCTACCGAGGTTTTCGTGCTTGAGCAGCGTCGCGTGGTAGAAACTGGCCAGCATGGGCTCGCAGTCAGCTAAAGCTCGCGCTTCGGCTTTAATATTGTTCCAGACGATATCCAGTTCTTCACACGGCATTGCTTGCTCCAGACGTAATAGTACGATCGGCCAGTCTCTGCTGGCCGTATCGTTGGGTGACAACGGTTCCCTGCGGCTAGTTGCTGCTGCGCTCGTCCTTGCGCGAACGACCTAACAGGGTCAATGCTGCCTCGCGCGCATTTTTTCCGCAATACAATACCTGATAAATTTCCTCGGTTATTGGCATTTCGACACCAAAACGGTGTGCCAACTCGCGGACTTCTTTCGTATTGCGGTAACCTTCCACCACCTGACCAATCTTCTCCTGCGCGCCTTGTACATCCATGCCTTGCCCAAGCATCATGCCAAAGCGGCGGTTACGCGACTGGTTGTCGGTACAGGTCAGCACCAGATCGCCCAGACCGGCCATCCCCATAAAGGTGGACGGGTCGGCACCCAGCGCCGCGCCAAGACGCGACATCTCGGTCAGGCCACGGGTGATCAGCGCCGTACGGGCGTTTGCGCCAAACCCAATGCCGTCTGACATTCCGGCACCGATCGCAATCACGTTTTTTACCGCGCCGCCCAGTTGAACGCCGATGAAATCCGGGTTGCTGTACACGCGGAAGCTCTTGCCGCAGTGCAGCAGTTGCTGGAGATCGTCTGAGAACGCCTGGTCGGTTGAGGCCAGCGAGATGGCCGTCGGCAGGCCAGCGGCCAGCTCTTTGGCAAACGTCGGCCCGGAAATCACCGCCAGCGGAATGGCATCGCCCAGCGCTTCGCGGGCAACGTCCTGCAGCAGCCGTCCGGTTTCGGCTTCCAGCCCTTTCGTCGCCCACACCACGCGCGCATCGGGGCGCATCAGCGGCTTAACCTGACGCAGCACCTGGCCAAAGACATGGCTTGGCACCACAATCAGAATGTTGCGGCTGGCGGCCAGCGCGGTCGCGAGGTCGCTTTCGAGGTGCAGGGAGTCAGGAAACGGAACGTCCGGAAGAAACGCCACATTGCAGCGGTCGTGTTGCAACGTCGCGATATGTTTGGGATCGTGGCCCCACAGGACCACGTCGTGACCATTTCTTGCCAGAGTGATAGCAAGAGCGGTGCCGTATGAGCCGGCACCGATCACAGTCATTGAAGCATTAACAGTGCTCATCAGGCATCCTGATGTTGTTCGGCACCTTCGCCAGACTGCTGCTGCAGATAGTTCATAAACAGCGCATCAAAGTTAACTGGCGCAAGGTTCAGTTGTGGGAACGTACCGCGAGAGACCAGGCTGGTGATGCATTCACGAGCATACGGGAACAGGATGTTCGGGCAGTATGCACCCAGGCAATGCGCCATCTGGTTACCTTCGATACCGCCGATGGAGAAGATGCCGCCCTGCTGTACTTCGCACAGGAATGCAGTTTCTTCGCCCAGTGAAGCGGTCACGGTCACGCGCAGTACGACTTCATACACGTCATCCGCCAGCTGGGTGGATGCGGTATCAAGATCAAGTTTAACCTCTGGCTGCCAATCTTTCTGGAAAACGTGCGGCGCATTTGGCGCTTCGAAAGAGACATCTTTGGTATAGATACGCTGGATCTGGAAACTCATTTCGGTGTTGTTTTGTTCTGACATGGAAAAACCCTTTTTAATTGTCCTAAAGTCTCTTAGCGCAGCAGAGGATCGAGTCCGCCGCTGGCGTCGAGCGCATACAAGTCATCACAGCCGCCAATGTGCTGCGCATCAATAAAAATCTGCGGAACCGTCGTGCGACCACTACGTTGAATCATCTCTTCGCGTTTGATCGCGTCACCATCAATCGGCAGTTCCTGGAAGGTTACGCCTTTGCTGTTCAGCAGCGCTTTTGCACGGTGGCAGAATGGACACGTTGCTTTGGTGTAGATCTCGATATTGGCCATCACTTAACTCCTTATTTACCGCGAACCAAAGGAAGGTTTTCCCCGCTCCAGCCGGAAATACCTTCTTTCAGCACAGAGACGTTTTCGAAGCCCGCTTTATGCAGCAGGCTGGCAGATTCCTTCGCCTGCATGCCGGTCGCGTCAACAACGATAATCGGCTGGGCTTTATGCTTATCAAGCTCACCGACGTTGTTGGCTTTGATTTCAGCGGGCAGCAGGTTGATCGCACCGGCGATGTGGCCCTTGCGGAAATCATCACGCTGACGCAGATCGACCACCACGGCATCTTCTTTGTTAATCAGACGCGTGGCTTCACCCCGGGTGATCACCTTAATTTTAGACGTTAGCCCCTTAAAGGTCGTGAACAATACGGCGGCCAGCAGGCCAATCCACGCGATGCTCAGAACCGGGTGGCGGCTAACAAATTGCATAATTTCTTGCATGGGGGGTAACAACTCCCGACTAAGTGATAAAAAAACCAGGACAGGAGTATACCTGTGCGTTGTGGCAAATACAGCCAGCGACAATAAGCTAATCGATTTTCTGCGGCATGCCACGAAAAAAAAGCCTCAAAATGACCCGAGAAGCGCCTTGCCCCTCTCCTTTCTTTGATCTTCTGCGGCTATTTGATCGATTCAGCTGTAGTAAAATTACGCATATTTTTCGTCTCTTGAGCATGAGGTTGTCGCAATGTCGGTTTCTAAAAAACCTATGGTACTGGTAATTCTGGATGGCTATGGCTATCGCGAGGACAGCCAGGATAACGCCATTTTCAACGCCAAAACCCCGGTCATGGATGCGCTGTGGGTAAAACGTCCCCATACCCTGATTGATGCATCAGGCCTGGAAGTGGGTCTGCCGGATCGCCAGATGGGTAACTCCGAAGTTGGACACGTCAACCTGGGCGCGGGCCGTATCGTTTACCAGGATCTGACCCGCCTGGATGTTGAAATCAAAGAACGCACCTTCTTTGCCAACCCAACGCTGACGGGTGCCGTGGATAAAGCCGTCGCGTCAGGCAAAGCCGTTCACATCATGGGTCTGCTCTCTGCGGGCGGCGTTCACAGCCACGAAGACCACATCATGGCGATGGTTGAGCTGGCAGCCGAGCGCGGCGCGGAAAAAATCTATCTGCACGCTTTCCTCGACGGCCGTGACACCCCACCTCGCAGCGCGAAAGGCTCGCTGGAAGCGTTTGAAGCGAAATTCGCCGCGCTGGGTAAAGGCCGCGTAGCTTCCATCATTGGCCGTTACTACGCCATGGACCGCGACAACCGCTGGGATCGCGTTGAGCAAGCCTATGACCTGATGACCCTGGCGAAAGGTGAATTCCAGTTCGCTACTGCGGTTGAAGGCCTGGAAGCGGCTTACGCGCGCGATGAAAACGACGAGTTTGTGAAAGCAACCGTGATCCGCGCCGAAGGTCAGGCCGATGCGGCGATGGAAGACGGCGATGCGCTGATCTTCATGAACTTCCGTGCTGACCGCGCGCGCGAAATCACCCGTGCGTTCGTGAATAGCGATTTCGACGGTTTCGCCCGTAAGAAAGTGGTGACTCTCGATTTCATCCAGTTGACCGAATACGCTGCCGACATCAAGGCTCCTTGCGCCTATCCGCCTGCATCTCTGGCGAACACCTTTGGTGAGTGGATGGCGAAAAACGACAAGACGCAGCTGCGTATCTCCGAAACCGAGAAATATGCTCACGTCACCTTCTTCTTTAACGGCGGTGTCGAAGAGCCTTTTAAAGGCGAAGAGCGCATTCTGATTAACTCACCAAAAGTCGCGACCTACGATCTGCAGCCAGAAATGAGCTCTGCCGAGCTGACCGAAAAGCTGGTAGCGGCCATCGAAAGCGGCAAGTACGACACCATCATCTGTAACTACCCCAATGGCGATATGGTGGGTCATACCGGCGTGATGGACGCGGCGGTTAAAGCGGTTGAAGCGCTGGACCACTGCGTTGAGCAGGTGGCGAAAGCCGTTGAATCCGTTGGCGGCCAGCTGCTGATCACCGCCGACCACGGTAACGCAGAGCAGATGCGCGATCCGGCGACCGGCCAGGCGCACACTGCCCACACCAACCTGCCGGTTCCATTGATTTATGTTGGTGATAAATCAGTGAAAGCAGTGGAAGGCGGTAAGCTTTCCGACATCGCGCCAACCATGCTGACGCTGATGGGCATGCCGATCCCTGAAGAGATGACTGGTAAGCCGCTGTTCATCGTGGAATAATCGCTCCCCATGAGGGGAAAGGCGATTTTTTCAATCACATGGGTCGTGAAGCCGCTTCGGCTATCAGTCAGACCTCTGCTTTACGCCAGCGCGCTCAGCGCTGGCGTATTGCTGTGCGCCACGTCCGCCCACGCGGATGACCGCGACCAGCTCAAATCTATTCAGGCCGATATCGCCGCCAAAGAGCGCGCGGTACGCCAGCAACAACAGCAACGCGCCGCTTTACTTGCCCAGCTTAAGAAGCAGGAAGAGGCTATCTCCGCCGCCGCGCGTAAGCTACGTGAAACCCAGAACACGCTCGCTCAGTTGAATAAGCAGATCGACGAAATGAACGCGTCGATTGCGCGACTGGAGCGCCAGCGCGATGCGCAGGAGCGCACGCTTGCGGCTCAGCTTGATGCGGCCTTCCGTCAGGGTGAACACACCGGCCTTCAGCTAATCCTCAGCGGTGAAGAGAGCCAGCGCGGCCAGCGTTTACAGGCTTACTTCGGCTATTTAAACCAGGCCCGTCAGGAGACCATCGCCCAGCTTAAGCAGACGCGCGAAGAGGTCACCAGCCAGAAAGCCGAGCTGGAAGAGAAGCAAAGCCAGCAGCAGACGCTGCTTTACGAACAGCAGGCCCAGCAGGCGAAGCTGGAGCAGGCGCGCAACGAGCGTAAGAAAACCCTGTCCGGGCTTGAGTCCTCCATTCAGCAGGGCCAAAGCCAGCTGAGCGAAATGCGTGCCAACGAATCCAAACTGCGCAACAGCATCGCCCGCGCCGAAGCGGCCGCCAAAGCGCGCGCCGAGAAAGAGGCGCGTGAGGCCCAGGTCGTGCGCAACAAACAGCAAGAAGCCTCGCGTAAAGGCACTACCTACAAACCCACTGAAAACGAACGCTCCCTGATGTCTCGCACCGGTGGTCTTGGCTCCCCGCGCGGGCAGGCCTACTGGCCGGTACGCGGGACTATCCTCCATCGTTATGGCGAACAGCTGCAGGGTGAGCTACGTTGGAAAGGGATCGTTATCGGTGCGTCTGAGGGTAGCGAAGTGAAAGCCATCGCCGATGGCCGCGTGATCCTGGCCGACTGGCTGCAGGGTTACGGGCTGGTGGTCGTGGTGGAGCACGGTAAAGGCGACATGAGCCTGTACGGCTACAATCAGAGCGCGCTGGTCAGCGTCGGCACTCAGGTGCGCGCCGGTCAACCTATCGCCCTTGTGGGCAGCAGTGGCGGTCAGGGCCGCCCGTCACTCTATTTCGAAATTCGTCGCCAGGGTCAGGCGGTCAATCCACAGCCGTGGTTGGGAAGATAAGTTTTGCTTCAATTTCGTCGATTGATTCTCTCCGTCGCCAGCGCACTGGCGCTGGCTGCACCGGTATATGCAGGCAAACTCGCCATCGTGATTGATGACTTCGGTTATCGTCCACACTACGAAAACCAGGTGCTGGCGATGCCGTCAGCCATCTCTGTTGCCGTCCTCCCCAATGCGCCACACGCGCGGGAGATGGCAACCAAAGCCCACAATAGCGGCCATCAGGTGTTGATCCACCTGCCCATGGCCCCGCTCAGCAAGCAGCCGCTGGAAAAAGACACCTTACGCCCCGAGATGAGCAGCGATGAGATCGATCGCATCATCCGCGACGCCTACAACAAAGTGCCGTATGCGGTGGGGCTGAACAACCATATGGGCAGCGCGATGACCTCCAGCCTGTACGGTATGCTGAAGGTTATGCAGTCGCTTGAGCGCTACAATCTCTATTTCCTCGACAGCATGACCATTGGCAACAGCCAGGCCATGCGCGCCGCGCAGGGAACGGGCGTGAAGGTGATTAAGCGCAAAGTGTTCCTGGACGATACCCAGAACGAAGCGGACATCCGCGTACAGTTTAACCGGGCGGTGCAACTGGCCCGCCGGAATGGCTCGGCGATCGCCATTGGCCACCCGCATCCGTCCACGGTGCGCGTTTTGCAGCAAATGTTGCCGACGCTGCCTGCCGATATCACCCTGGTGCGCCCGAGCGATCTGCTCAATGAGCCGCAGGTCGATACGTCCACACCTAACGGCGGACAACAAACCGCCCCTGCGCCGCGAAATCCGTTCCGCGGCGTGAAAAGCTGTGCGCCGAAAAAACCGCTTGAGCCGGTCAATGCGACCCGCTTCTTTACGGTCATCGGGGAAAGCGTAAGCCAAAGCACGCTGGTGAAATATGTTCAGCACCAGTGGCAGGGCTGGAGTAGTAACACTTCAGTGACAGGCAATTAAGGTAGAAAGATGCCGCAAAAATATAAAATCCTGCTCCTTGATACCGGTAAAGAATGGGGCGGAGGCACCAACAGTATGCTCGAACTGTTAAAGCGTATCGATCGCGATAAGTTCGACATTACCTGTTGTTTTTACAGCGACTACAGCCGGGCCGAAGGCCAGACGATTGGGCAGGTACTGAAGGGTATCGATATTCCCCTGATCGTCATCCCTCAGCGCAAACAGCCCGTCTGGGCGAAGGTGGCGAAAGAGCTGGGCCGTAGCCTGTTGTTTTTCTCGCGCAGCGCCCGGGTGGCGTTTACGCGCCGCATTGATACGCTGTGGCGTATTCAGCCTAACGTCCGCCGCATTGAGGCTCTCTTCAGGGAAGGGGGGTTTGATACGCTGTACATGAACAATCAGCCCGGCTCCAATGAAGAGGGATATCTGGCGGGCGCCAGACTGCAGGCGCGCGTCATCCAGCACTGCCGCATTGAACCCGTGCTGACCCCACCTCTGGTTAAGCTTGTAAATGCCCATGCCGATAAAATTATCGCCGTCTCGCATGGCGTCGAGCGCGTTTTGCTGGAGCATGGCGTTCGCCCTGAGCTTTGTACAACCGTCAATAACGCGATCGATATCCACCAGCCCTTGCCCGACCGCCTTGCCATGCGCCATCGCCTGCACCTGGAAGATGACACCTTTGTGTTTGGCAGCATAGGGTCGCTGATCCCGCGTAAATCGAATCACCATACGCTGGAAGCGCTGGCGACCTTTAGTCGCAAGCATCCTGAGGCGAAATGGAAGATGGTGCTGGTTGGCGAAGGCGCTGAGCGCCGCGCGCTTGCCGCACAGGCCAGCGAACTGGGTATTGAACACAACGTGATTTTCACCGGTTTTCAGAACACGCCGTTTGATTACCTCGCCACGTTTGACGCCTTTATTTTGGCCTCGAAGAGCGAAGGATTACCGCGCGTGGTACTTGAAGCCATGCTGCTCAAGATCCCGGTGATTGGCTCGCAGGTGACGGGGACGGCTGAACTGATTGACCACGGGTCGACAGGTTTGCTGTTCCCCTGGAGTGATGTTTCGCTGCTTGCTGAACATCTGGAGAATATCTGGCACGATGCTGGCCTGCGCGCCCGGCTGGCTGCGGCTGCGCATGAGAACGTTTGCCAGGCCTATGCAATCGAAAGCTATGTTAACGGTGTCGAAGCCGTCCTTGGTGCGCAATAACCCAACGAGATGAACATGTTTAAATTCCTGAATGCTCGCTACCGCCATATCACCGGGCGACACAACATTCCCTACGCCTCCCTGCCTGTCAGCAGCAGCCATGTTACGGTGGATTCCATCGTGATCCCCTGCACCGGCGCAGATTTTGTTGAAGAGGCGTTACTGTCGGCCACCTTCGCCGAGCGTTATGCCACCGGCGTTAGCGAGATCGTTATCGTTAGCGATCAGCCAGAGTCCGCTTTCGGCGAACTGCCGCTAAAAACGCGCGTTGTCACGCTCACGCTTCCCGTGCGCGAAGCGCATTATCGCTACAAGCAAATCTATCTTAGCCGTCTGGTGAAGCTTAACGCCCCGCTGCAGGCGCGCGGTGAGGGCGTGTTAATGATCGATTCCGATCTTAATTTACTTCAGATGCCTGAGATCAGCATGGCCGACATGCATATCTACTCCAGCTTCCGTCAGGGCAAGATGATCGCCAAACTCAACGGCGCACCCGCGGAGAAAGTGCCGGCGTATTACAAAGAGACGGTGCGCCCGTATCTGGTCGATCACGTTAACGGCGCCTTCCTTGCCGCCACCAAAAAGACCTGGCGACGCATCTGCCCGCTGTGGTTGACGCTGTTCCAGGATACCTGGGAGCTGATGGATGATACGCAGCCGCCGACCGATCAGTTGCCGCTCGCCGCGCTGCTGGACATGCTGGATGTGAAAACGGTCAATCTGGGTGACTGGATGAACTGGCCGGTCTCCAAGAAGATCGGCGGGCAGGAAGCCGTTGTGCCAAAAGAGGTGATTGGCGCGCACGGTGGTTTCCCTCTCTCCGAATGGCAGAAGTATCTTGAATCGCCGGATAACAAACTGCTATTCAAAGGCCAGGATTACACCCGCAAGGTGCGCTACCTGACGGACGAAGAGAAAAAGAAACAGTAAAAAAGGGGCCTGAGGCCCCTTTTCTCTTACTTATCCCAGCTCAGGATGACTTTACCGGACTGGCCGGAACGCATCGCGTCAAAGCCTTTCTGGAACTCATCGACAGAGAAGTGATGGGTGATAATCGGGGTCAGATCCAGTCCAGACTGGATCAGCGCCGCCATCTTGTACCAGGTTTCAAACATCTCACGACCATAAATGCCTTTGATGAACAGCCCCTTGAAGATGACCTTGTTCCAGTCGATAGACATATCTGACGGCGGAATACCCAGCATTGCAATACGCCCGCCGTGGTTCATGGTATCGAGCATGGTGCGAAACGCCGGTGGCGCACCGGACATCTCCAGACCCACGTCAAAGCCCTCGGTCATGCCCAGCTCGGCCATCACGTCGTTCAGGTTCTCCTTAGAGACATCCACCGCGCGGGTGACGCCCATTTTACGCGCCAGCGACAGGCGATACTCATTCACGTCGGTGATCACAACGTTGCGTGCACCCACGTGTTTTGCCACCGCCGCCGCCATAATCCCGATCGGGCCAGCGCCGGATACCAGCACGTCCTCACCTACCAGGTCAAACGAGAGCGCCGTATGCACCGCGTTGCCGAACGGATCGAAGATGGAGGCCAGATCGTCAGAGATGTTGTCCGGAATTTTGAACGCGTTAAACGCCGGGATCACCAGGTATTCTGCAAAACAGCCGGGACGGTTGACACCCACGCCCACGGTGTTGCGGCACAAGTGGGTGCGTCCACCGCGGCAGTTACGACAGTGGCCACAGGTGATATGACCTTCGCCAGAGACGCGATCGCCAATTTTGAAGCCTTTAACTTCCTGGCCGATACCGACCACTTCACCAACGTATTCGTGCCCGACAACCATCGGGACAGGAATGGTGTTCTGTGACCATTGATCCCAGTTGTAGATGTGAACGTCCGTACCGCAGATGGCGGTTTTACGAATTTTGATCAGCAGATCGTTATGACCGACTTCCGGCTCCGGCACGTCGGTCATCCAAATCCCTTCTTCCGCTTTCAGTTTGGATAACGCTTTCATCACACGTCCTCAGGCAATGACGCCCAGCTGTTTACCGATGCGGGTAAAGGCTTCCACCGCACGCTCAATTTGTTCAGGTGAATGCGCCGCAGACATCTGGGTGCGGATACGCGCCTGACCTTTTGGCACCACCGGGAAGAAGAACCCGGTGACGTAAATCCCCTCTTTTTGCAGCTCGCGGGCAAAGTTCTGCGCCACAACCGCATCGCCCAGCATCACCGGGATGATCGCGTGGTCTGCACCGGCCAGGGTGAAACCTGCGGCACTCATTTTTTCACGGAACAGACGGGCGTTGGACCACAGACGGTCGCGCAGTTCGGCGCCGGATTCCACCATCTCCAGCACCTTAATGGAGGCGGCGACAATCGCCGGGGCCAGGGAGTTGGAGAACAGATACGGGCGGGAGCGCTGGCGCAGCCACTCGACCACCTCTTTACGCGCAGCGGTATAGCCGCCGGACGCGCCGCCGAGCGCTTTGCCCAGCGTGCCGGTGATGATGTCCACGCGACCCATCACCTCACAGTATTCGTGCGAGCCACGGCCATTCTCACCCACGAAGCCGACGGCGTGAGAATCATCGACCATCACCAGCGCGTCGTATTTGTCTGCCAGGTCGCACACGCCTTTCAGGTTGGCAATCACGCCGTCCATAGAGAACACGCCGTCGGTGGCAATCAGCACATGGCGGGCACCGGCTTCACGCGCCTCTTTCAGGCGCGCTTCCAGCTCGGCCATGTCGTTGTTAGCGTAGCGGAAGCGCTTCGCTTTACACAGGCGCACACCGTCGATGATGGAGGCGTGGTTCAGGGCGTCGGAGATAATCGCATCTTCTGCGCCGAGCAGGGTCTCAAACAGCCCGCCGTTGGCGTCGAAGCAGGAGGAGTACAGAATCGCGTCTTCCATCCCAAGGAAGCTCGCCAGCTTTTTCTCAAGCTGCTTGTGGCTGTCCTGCGTACCGCAGATGAAGCGCACGGAGGCCATCCCAAAACCGTGGGTGTCCATGCCATTTTTGGCAGCAGCAATCAGCTCCGGGTGATTCGCCAGGCCTAAGTAGTTGTTCGCGCAAAAGTTGATCACGTGGCTGCCGTCGGCAACGGTGATGTCCGCCTGCTGCGCAGACGTGATAATACGTTCTTCTTTGAACAACCCTTCCGCACGTGCGGTGTCCAGGTCGCTGTTTAACTGTTTGTAAAAATCACCACGCATTGCAATTCTCCAGACTCGGCAAATTTCGGCACATATTACCCAAACCTATACTTGATGACGAGATGACGCAGTATCTCTTGTCGTTTTTGCAGCATAAATCACGCGTAACCCTGCTGCATATCGGTGAATGGCTGAAGGGTCGCCATACAAATGATATGATATGAATATTAGCGTCCGGGATTGTCCCCGGGCTCCACACTTCAAAGGTTACAGTTATGATCATCGTTACCGGCGGCGCGGGCTTTATCGGCAGCAATATTATTAAGGCCCTCAATGACAAAGGCATCACCGACATCCTGGTGGTGGACAACCTGAAAGACGGCACCAAGTTTGTGAACCTGGTGGATCTGAACATTGCTGACTACATGGATAAAGAAGATTTCCTTATCCAGATTATGGCAGGCGAAGAGTTAGGCGACATCGAAGCCATCTTCCACGAAGGCGCATGCTCCTCCACCACCGAGTGGGACGGCAAGTACATGATGGACAATAACTATCAGTACTCCAAAGAGTTGCTGCACTACTGCCTGGAGCGTGAAATCCCGTTCCTGTACGCATCATCTGCGGCAACCTACGGCGGACGCACGTCAGACTTTATCGAATCCCGTGAATATGAGCAGCCGCTGAACGTCTACGGCTACTCCAAGTTCCTGTTCGATGAATATGTCCGTCAGATCCTGCCAGAAGCGAACTCCCAGATTGTTGGCTTCCGTTACTTTAACGTCTACGGACCGCGCGAAGGCCACAAAGGCAGCATGGCGAGCGTCGCGTTCCACCTGAATACCCAGTTGAACAACGGCGAAAGCCCGAAACTGTTTGAAGGCAGCGACGGCTTCAAGCGTGACTTCGTCTACGTGGGCGACGTCGCGGCCGTGAACCTGTGGTTCTGGGAAAACGGCGTATCCGGCATCTTCAACCTGGGCACGGGCCGCGCCGAATCCTTCCAGGCCGTGGCCGACGCCGCGCTGGCCTGGCATAAGAAAGGCACCCTGGAGTACATTCCGTTCCCGGAAAAACTGAAAGGCCGCTATCAGGCATTCACCCAGGCCGATCTGACTAACCTGCGTGCTGCGGGCTACGATAAGCCGTTCAAGACCGTTGCCGAAGGCGTAACGGAGTATATGGTCTGGCTGAATCGCGACGCGTAAGAAGTAAGCATGAAGATACTGGTGATCGGCCCGTCCTGGGTGGGCGACATGATGATGTCGCAAAGTCTCTATCGCACGCTCAAGGCGCGCTATCCCCAGGCGATAATCGACGTGATGGCACCCGCGTGGTGCCGTCCGCTGTTATCGCGTATGCCGGAAGTGAATGAAGCGATCCCGATGCCGCTCGGCCACGGGGCGCTGGAAATCGGCGAACGCCGCAAGCTCGGTCATAGCCTGCGCGAAAAGCGCTATGACCGCGCCTGGGTGCTGCCTAACTCATTCAAATCTGCCCTCGTGCCTTTCTTCGCGGGCATTCCGCACCGCACCGGCTGGCGCGGTGAAATGCGCTACGGCCTGCTGAACGACGCGCGCGTGCTGGATAAAGAAGCCTGGCCGCTGATGGTTGAGCGCTATGTGGCGCTGGCCTACGACAAGGGCGTGATGCGCAGCGCGAAAGACCTGCCGCAGCCGCTGCTCTGGCCGCAGTTGCAGGTCAGCGAGGGTGAGAAATCCCATACCTGTAACGCCTTTAACCTCTCTGCCGAACGGCCGATGATCGGCTTTTGCCCCGGCGCAGAATTTGGCCCGGCTAAACGCTGGCCGCACTATCACTACGCGGAACTGGCGAAACAGCTGATCGACGAAGGCTTTCAGATCGTCCTGTTTGGTTCGACGAAAGACCACGAGGCGGGCAACGACATTCTCGCCACGCTCAGTACCGAACAGCAGGCATGGTGTCGCAACCTGGCCGGTGAAACGCAGCTGGAACAGGCGGTGATCCTGCTGGCCGCCTGTAAAGCCGTGGTCACTAATGACTCCGGCCTGATGCACGTCGCCGCCGCGCTGAACCGCCCGCTGGTGGCGCTTTACGGCCCAAGCAGCCCGGACTTTACCCCGCCGCTGTCGCATAAAGCGCGGGTCATTCGCCTGATCGACGGCTACCATAAAGTGCGTAAAGGCGATGCGGCAGAAGGCTATCATCAGAGCCTGATCGACATCACGCCCGCGCGCGTCCTCGAAGAGCTTAACGACCTGCTGCTGAGCGAAGAAGGATAACGGATGCGGGTATTGATCGTTAAAACCTCATCAATGGGCGACGTGTTGCACACGCTGCCGGCCCTGACGGACGCCGCGCGCGCCATTCCCGGCATTCGCTTTGACTGGGTGGTGGAAGAGGGTTTCGCGCAAATCCCGGCCTGGCATGACGCGGTTGACCGGGTGATCCCGGTTGCCATTCGCCGCTGGCGCAAGGCGTGGTTCTCCGCGCCGGTTAAGGCCGAGCGCAACGCCTTTCGCGACGCGGTGCAGGCTCAGCGCTACAACGCCATTATTGACGCGCAGGGGCTGGTGAAAAGCGCCGCGCTGGTCACGCGTCTGGCGCACGGCGTAAAGCACGGTATGGACTGGCAAACCGCCCGCGAGCCGCTGGCAAGCCTGTTCTATAACCGTCGCCATCATATCCCGAAGCAACAACACGCGGTGGAACGCACCCGGGAGCTGTTTGCTAAAAGCCTCGGCTACAGCAAGCCTGAAACGCAGGGCGATTATGCGATATCGCAGCATTTCCAGCGTGACGCGGATAACCGTGCGACGCCTTATGTGGTATTCCTCCATGCCACAACGCGGGACGATAAACACTGGCCGGAAACGCACTGGCGAAGATTGATTGAATTAATGCAACCTACCGGCATCCATATTAAACTGCCCTGGGGCGCTGAACACGAGCGCCAACGTGCAGAACGTTTAGCGGCAGGTTTTTCGCACGTAGAAGTGTTACCTAAGCTCACACTGGCAAAGGTTGCTGCAGAGCTGGCAGGTGCGGAGGCTGTCGTGTCCGTTGATACGGGGCTGAGCCACTTAACCGCAGCATTGGATCGCCCTAACATCACGCTATTCGGACCCACCGATCCCGGGCTGATTGGCGGCTACGGTAAAAACCAACATCAGATGGTCAGCCCTACTCAGCAGACGAGAGACATTACCGCAGATGCTATTTTTTCATTTTTACAGAGCAGCCATCGGCTTTCCAACAGGGATATTTAACCCATGAGTTACGTATTTCTGCTGATTTTACTTTTCCCGGTGAAACTCATCCGGAAGCTGTTTCGCAAAGACACGGGTAAGAACCTGGTCATTCAGACAGCCAAAATCGGTGACTTTGTTAATGCCACGCCTCTTCTGGCGTACCTGCAAAAAAGCGATGTGTTGATCAGCCGAAGCGTGGCTGCGCTGGCGAAGCATGATGACACTATCGATCAGATTTTTTTTATTGAGCAACAAAAGCGTAATTTGTGGCGTAAGCTCTGCTTTGCCTGCAGGATCATGAATGACTATGACAATGTGTATCTCCTGCAGCCCAACAGCGTGAATCTCTTTTTCGCCGCCGCCTGTAATGCCAAAAATAAACAATTCTTAAGCACCTATACCCGCCGGTGGTACCACGGTATTTTCTATGCCACTGCCGACGGCACCGTTGAGCACGGCAAAAAGACGTTGTCGGTCACCAACTACCTGAAACTGGCCGACCGCTCGCTAACGTGGCAAGATTCCCCGAAGCACGCCACAAAGCCTCTGTTTAAGCCCGCCGTTTATCCGGAAGTCCTCGATAAACCCGGCGTCATTCGTATAGGCATCAGTATTGCCGCAGGCAATAAAGCGAAAACGGTCCCGCCGGTCATCTGGAAGCGTATTGTTGATAAGCTCGCCGATCTGCCGTGCGAGTTTTATGTGTTTGGTGCACCCAGTGAGCAAGAGTGGCTGGACGATATTACGCGTGCGTTCGGCGAAATCCCTAACTTCATCAACCTCATCGGCAAGATTTCCCTTGAAGAGCTGCCGTGGGCAATCTCCACAATGGATTGCTACATCGCGTCTGATTCCGGGAATATCTATATCGCAGATGCAGTCGGCGTGCCGGTAGTGGTGTTGTTCGGACCTTGCTGCCACTATGAACAGCGTCCGCTGGGCAATGTGTTACTGATTGGCAACGACGACAATATCAACTCCTACGTCTTTGAAACACGCTACTACTTCAGCCAGCCAAAAGAAGAGTTGTTTGCGGTAACCGAAGAATCCCTGCACCAGCTCAAACTCTTTATTTCGACTCTACCGACTGCTCGCACAACCGAACATGCCATTGATGCTCAAGGAAATTAATTTTTATGGCTTTTCTCAGCATCATTATTGCAGCGCATAATACCGAAGATACACTGGATGCCACCCTACATAGCCTGCGGGATGCAATTGCGGATGCGGGCGATGAGGTAGAAGTTATTCTCTTTAATGACCATTCAGACGATGCCACGCAAGATATTATTGAGAAGTGGTTACCAGAATTTCCGAATGCGATATCGCGGAAAGTTGAGTATCGCAACGTAGGTCGTGTTCGAAACGCTGCTGTCTCGCTGTCATCCGGCGAATACATCACCATGCTCGACAGCGACGATCAGCTTAAGCCTCGGAGTATCAGCGATGCCGTGGCGTTCCTGAAAGCACAGCGTCCTGATATGGTGCTGACACGCCTGCTGGAAGTTCGTGATTTACGAAAAATCACCGCCAACTGGCAGGGGTTTTCACCTGTCGCCTTGTCTCAACAGGATGCGATAAAACGCTTTTTGCAGCATAAAGATTTCCAGGCCCACCTTATTGGCCAGTTCATTCACCGCAGGCTTTACCAAAGCAACCCGATTCCTGCGATGATCTGCTATGAAGATTTTGCCGTATTTCCTGGCATGCTGATGCAATCGCAAAAAATATTTTACCAGCGGCAGGGATACTATTATTACATCAAGCGTCGTAACAGTTTATCGAGCCAACTTAACGCCAGTAAAATCGCTACGCTTGTTGAATGCACGATGCAGATGGAAAAAACGTTTCCACAGCAATTTACTCATCTTATTCATTGTCACTGGTTTGACATCTACAGCAATCATCGAAAATTATTGTCAGAGCATCAATTACAACTTGTGAAACAGCGGGTGAAATCACTTTATTCCTTGTCATTTTTCATGTCCAGCGACGTTCGTTTCAGTTACAAAAAAAGGGTTATTGAGGCATTATGGAAAAAATAAAGTTAAGACTTTATCATTTAACGCTCATGCTGAGCCTTATCTCTTTGGCGTTAGTACTGGTTAGTTCAGGAAAACAAAGAGAATTTTTTTATATAGCCGTCTATGCCAGCATTATCGGTTTAGCCTTTGAATATAAAAAAATTACATGGCGGCCTTTCAGTATAGCGCTTCCTATTTTACTGGTGGGATTACTTAACCTTATTTGGTATTTCGCATACGAATATCATAATGTTGGTATCAATGTTTACAGTGATTATCTTGGTGCGTGCAAAAAATTAATCCTTGGAAGTATTTTAGTTTTTTATCTGGATCGCTTTAAGCTTTACGTTACAAAAGAAAGTTTCCAGAAGTATTTTCTGATCGCCACCGCAACAGGATTTGTACTCGCGACAAGTTATGGATTTTATCAGGCTTTACAGGGAATCAATCGCGTAGAGATGGCGATTAATCGACCAACCATCGCGGCCTATGTCTATTCTGTGCTTTCATTAGCCTTTGTATATAGCCTTTACCTTCTGAAAAATGTAAAGATGTACGTTCTGGCGGGAGTGGTTGTCTTAATTTCCTACGTCCTGATTTTATTAACTGCTACGCGTGCCGCCATGGGTCTTTATCTCATTTTGGCTATCGTTTTAACGCTTCTCCATTTCAGAAAAATTCATCTAAAACCGCTATTAATCTTCTTATGCATCGTTGCAGGCATAATAATCGTTAGTTATAAGCCCTTAATTTCACCAAAGATTGAACAAACAGAAAGTGAGTTAACAAATTATCAGAAAGGGCATGATGCGACGTCCCTGGGAGCCCGTTTCTCTATGTGGAAAGTTGGATTCTTTAACGGCGTTGCACATCCGCTGGGCCAGTCTATTGATAGCAGAGAATCGTGGACACGAAGTTATGTCAAAGATGGTCATTCAGATGTAACGGCTGCTCTCGGGTACTTGCGAATTCACCTGCACAACGAATTTATCGAGAAATACTCGCTGCAGGGCATTCCAGGCGTGGCTATCCTGCTGTTTTTGTTTGTTTCTGTTATCGTTTACGCGCTAAGAAACAGAAACGGCCTGCTATTAACCACCATGCTTCTGTTACTACTTTATGGCCTGACGGATGTCATATTGCTGAGTTCAGAAGCGTTAATTTTCTTTATGACGCTGTTCGCGTTAAGTACGCCGTTCTCGCAACCAAAGCACCCGTAATCATCATGCCCGCCTGGCGGGCATTACTGTTTTTTGTGCTGATAAAACTCAGCCAGCGTCATCCCCACAGTCTTATCCGATAACCAGGTAAAGAGCGTTTCTAAATCCTGATATAAACCTTCGATCGCCGCATCGTCTTTAAACGTTGGGCTTCCGCCCGGCATAAATTCAGACGAGTGAAGCATAAATTCCACGTAGTCATTTCCCTGAGACAAACATTGCTGCGCAACCTGAATCATCTGCGAGGCATTGCCACCCGAAGGACGCAGCCAGTTGACGGAAGGCGAGCGGTATTTCCCGCGAAGGCGATCGTAGCCCTGCTTAACGGTGTTCAGCCAGGCGGGATGTTTATACTGAATGCTCATCGGGACTTCGAGTAATGGGCTGTTACCCGGCCGGGCAATGTTCTCGACGTCCATGAAGTAGGCGTGGTCAGGAAAAGCCTGATAATTCGTTCCGCCCTTTCCTTGCGGGGCACCTTTTGCATTGCGCCAGTTCACGCGCGGCGTGACGGAACAATCCACCTGATAACCCAGCTCGATCAGCAATTGGGCGTAACGGCTATCGAACGCCCAGCGCCCGGCACGGTGGCTGAGCATTTTGGTCTGAAATGTCTCTTCCAGCAGCTCAGTCATGAACAGCACTTTTTCGCGCATGACCTCGTCCGGGAACTCAATCAGATACGGCTGCCAGCGCCAGTCATCCCCGGTGAGATCGTGCTCCGGCGGGCTATTCCACGCATGAAGGTGCATACCCACCTCCCCCGCGCCGCGGGCGATAACGTCTTTAGCAAACGCGATGAAAACCGGTTCAATCGCCATCTCATAGTTCGTCAACCAGACGGGCTTAAAGCCAAAACGCTCGCAGAGCGACTGGAACCGAGCCAGGTAGCGTGCGTTTTCCGTTTTAATAACCCGATGGTTTTGCCAGAGATTATCGCCTTCAGTATCAATCGTGATGATAAACGCTGGTTTTTTCATAATGAACCCGTGAGACAGATAAGTTAGCGCTATGTTACGCACGCCACAAAGCTGGAGTAAACCCTTGCAAAGAAATTCCTGACATTATGGAGAAAGAGTGCAACTCGTTACCAGGTCTATTAGAATTGCCAACAGTACAACGCTGATAAGATGATGATGAATAACTTACCTGACATGCCTGATTTGCGCATTTTACTTATCAAACTTCGCCATCATGGCGACATGTTACTCACCACACCCGTCATTGATTCGTTACGCCAGGCATGGCCGCAGGCACAGATTGACGTGCTGCTTTATGAAGAAACCCGCGATATGCTCGCCGCGCATCCGGCCATCGGTACCATCTATGGTATCGATCGTAAGTGGAAGCAGCTGGGAACATTGAAGCATCTTCAAAAAGAGTGGCAGCTACTTTGCGCGTTAAGAGCGCAACATTATCATCTGGTTATCAACCTTGCCGATCAGTGGCGCAGCGCGATTGTGACGCGTTTTACCGGCGCACCTGTTCGTATCGGGTTCGCCTTCAATAAACGCAATACTGCCTTCTGGCGCTTTTGCCATACTGCATTAGCCCCCGTCACAAATCACAACGCGTTACACACCGTCGAACAAAATCTCTCCATACTTTCACCGTTACCGGTGGTTCCCCAGCCAGCCGTCACCATGGCTTACCGTTCAGAAGACTGGGAGAACGCGCGGCAAAAGCTCGCGCAAACGGGTGTGGGGGATGACTACATCGTGATTCAGCCTACGTCGCGCTGGTTCTTTAAATGCTGGGACGAAGGCAAAATGGCGCAAACCATTACGGCGCTTCAGCAGGATGGTCACACCGTCGTGCTGACTGCCGGGCCGGATAAAAAAGAGATGGCGATGATTGATCGCATTCTTGCCGCCTCGCCGAAAACCGGCGTCGTCTCGCTGGCGGGCCAATTAACGCTGCGTCAGCTGGCCTCCCTCATCGATCATGCTCAATTATTTATTGGCGTGGATTCCGTGCCGATGCACATGGCCGCCGCGCTGCAAACGCCGTGTGTCGCGCTTTTTGGCCCGTCCAAACTGACGTTCTGGTCGCCGTGGCAGGTAAAAGGGGAGGTGATATGGGCAGGCGATTACGGCCCGCTCCCCAACCCGGACGCCATTGATACCAACACCAAAGAACGCTACCTCGACGCCATTCCTGTGGAAGCCGTCGTCTCCGCGGCAAGGAGATACCTGTAATGAAACACCATCGTCTGGCGATTGTTCGCCAAAAATATCGCCCGGACGGCGGAGCGGAACGTTTCGTCTCCAGAGCCCTTACCGCGTTAAGCAACCAAAACCTTGAACTCAACGTCATCACACGCGAATGGCAGGGCGAGAAGCAGGACGACTGGCATATCCACATCTGCGACCCGCGCAAATGGGGCCGCATCAGCCGCGAACGCGGATTTGCTCATGCCGCGCGCGCACTCTGGCAACAGCAGCAGTTTGATATTGTTCAAAGCCATGAGCGCATTCCAGGCTGTGACATTTATCGCGCAGGCGATGGCGTGCATCGGCGCTGGCTGCTGCAGCGCGCGCGTATCCTGCCCGCCTGGCGTGCACACATGCTCATGCATGACCGCTATCACCGCTATGTGATGAACGCCGAACGTGAAATGTATCAGGCACCCGAGTTGAAAGCCGTTATCTGTAATGCGGAGATGATCAAGCGCGAAATCGTCGAAGACTTTGATATTGACGCAAAAAAGATACATGTGATTTATAATTCAATTGATTCGTGCCGCTTCGTTCCAGTAGAAGAGGTACAACGTGCGGCATTGCGTCAGCAGTTTGGGGTGCCCGCTGACGCAACCGTGTTCTGCTTCGTGGGATCGGGGTTTGAACGAAAAGGGTTAGCCAGCGCCATACGTGCTATTGCGGGAACCGCAGCATGGCTGATTGTGGTTGGACAGGATAAAGCAGAGCGTCGTTATCGCGACCTTGCCCGGTCATTAGGCTGTGAAGGGCAAATTCGCTTTCTGGGTATGCAAAAAGAGACGCTGCCATTTTACCAGCTATCCGATGGTTTACTGTTGCCAACGCTGTATGATCCCTTCCCTAACGTCATACTGGAAGCGATGGCCTGCGGTTTACCGGTCATTACGTCGACCAGCTGCGGTGGGGCAGAATTTATTGAGCAAGGCCAGAACGGCTTTTCCTGTGACGCACTTGATATCAGCACATTGAAGGAGGCGATAGCGGCCACCCCTTCACTGAACAACAATAACAACATGGGGCTTGCGGCGCGTGAACGCGTGAAAGAGGCGACTCCCGAAAAACTTTCAAGCCAGCTTATTTCGCTTTATCAAAAATTACTGGATTAATAATGCGCATCCTAATGATTATTGATGGTTTACCCGGTGGAGGCGCCGAAAAAACGGTTCTCACACTCTCCAGCGGACTGATAGAAATGGGGCACCAGGTCTCCCTTTTCTCTTTGCGGAAGGTGTGCGACTACGCCATTCCGGAGGGCATCGATTTTCAGGTTATTCAGGATACGTGCACCAAACCCTGGCGCAAGCTGACGGAGATCCCACGCCGTTCACGGCTGCTGGGTCAGGCGGTTGAGCGAGCCGAGCGCAGCGGTAAATTTGATGTGATTTTCTCCCATCTGCACAAAACTGACCGAATCGTGGCGCATTGCAGTGCGTTAGAGCGCGATAAGGTCTGGTTCTGCGTTCACGGCATGTTCTCCTTCTCCTACCTGCGCCATCGAAGCGGCCTGTCACGCTGGTTCAAGCATTTTAAAATTCGTCATACCTATGAAAACCGCAACGTTGTCGCCGTTTCGGCTGCCGTACTGAAGGATTTGTCCCAGACGCTGGCCATCGATCTTCGCCGCCAGGCGGTCATCCACAATCCGTTCGATATCCCCGAAATTCAGCGTCTGGCAGACGCTCCCTTTGAGATGCAGGGGCAGGATTACATCATCCACGTTGGCCGCTTCCATGAGCACAAACGTCACGATCGCCTGTTGCGGGCGTTCGCACTGAGCGGCCTGGATACCACGCTGGTCATGATGGGAAATGGTTCCGAGGCGAAAATTCAAAAACTGCAGCAGCTTGCCAGCGAACTGGGCATTGCTAACAAGGTCCTGTTCCGCCCGTTCGAGTCTAATCCCTATCCCTGGATCCATGGGGCACGCCTGTTAGTGCTCAGTTCCGACTGCGAAGGTTTTGGTAATGTGCTGGTTGAAGCGATCATCTGCCAGACGCCGCCCGTGAGCACTAACTGCCCAGGCGGCCCCGCTGAAATTCTCACGGGAACTTTAGCGCGCGGGCTGACAGAGATGAATGACGAATCACTGGCAAAAACGCTGGCGGATATTTACACCACGCCGCCGGCCGTCGATCGCGAAACGATAGCATCGTTCGGCATCAACGCCATTTGCCAGCAATATATTGCTTTGGTCGACAATCAATAATAATCAGGTTTTTTATGCAAAATTCAGTGCCATTATTAAGCGTGGTGGTTGCCGTTTACAACGGTGAAGCTTTCCTGGATCAGTTCTTTACCTGCCTTACGGATCAGCGTATCGACGATATGGAAGTGATCATCGTCAACGATGGTTCCACCGACGGTTCGATGCAGATCGTCAATAAGTGGCGCGAAAAACTGCCGCAGATGCAGGTGATTGAACAGGCAAATCAGGGGGTCTCTGTCGCCCGTAACACCGGTCTGGCCATTGCCACCGGGCAATATCTTTCCTTCCCTGATATTGATGATGTCTTCAAGCCCGGCATGTACCAGCACCTTCTTGAGATGGCCGTCACGCAGAACCTGGATGTCGCCACCTGTAACGGGAACTACGTCTGGGAAAATAATAAAAAACCTTCGCGTCCTATCTTCCCGGAAGACAAACTGGCCTCAACGGGGGTGATGACCGGGGCGGCATGGCTGAAAAAAGCGCTCGATTCCCGCAAGTTTTTGCATGTCACCTGGCTCAATATCTATCGCCACGACTTTATCCGCCAGAACGGCTTTCGTTTTGAACCCGGCCTGCGCCACCAGGATATTCCGTGGACCACCGAAGTACTCCTCGCGGCAGAGCGGGTTCAGTACACCAGTGAACGTTATTATGACTACTACATTCACTCCGCATCGGTGTCGCACACACCAGACAATGACGACACGCTGATCCGTTCCGCGCGCCATTACATGAAAATCCTTCAGATGCTTGATGCCATTAATCAGCGCTATCCGGATAAAATCAAAAATATCCCCGCCTGCCACTGGCAAATTGCCAAAGAGGGGCTTGGGATTATTCATACCTTCGATAACATGAAGGATGAAAAGAAAAAGTCGATGATTATTAAAGAATTCTTCGATACTGGCATCTGGAAGCTCATCTGGAAAAGTGCAAAAAGTCCGCGACTGCGCTGGCGCCTGGGCCGACGTTATTTCCGTTTGAAGCGGTATGTGGCATAAGAGATAGCTTTACCTGGCTTAAATGCTTAGAATTTGCCCGCCGAAACTGAAAAAACGGATAATCGCTTGGAATTGTTGTATACCGCCCTGCTCTACATCATTCAGCCACTGGTGTGGCTGCGACTGTTGCTTCGTAGCCGTAAAGCGCCTGCGTACCGTAAACGCTGGGCTGAACGCTATGGCTATTGCCGCAATAAAGTGGCCCCGGACGGTATTTTGCTGCATTCCGTTTCTGTCGGTGAAACGCTGGCGGCGATCCCGCTGGTTCGCGCCCTGCGTCACCGCTATCCCTCCCTGCCGATCACCGTCACCACCATGACGCCGACCGGCTCCGAGCGCGCCCTGTCCGCGTTTGGTAAAGATGTGCAGCACGTCTATCTGCCTTACGATCTCCCGTGCGCCATGAACCGTTTCCTTAATACCGTTCGCCCGAAGCTGGTGATCGTGATGGAAACCGAACTGTGGCCGAATATGATTTCCGCCCTGCATGCCCGTAAAATTCCGCTGGTGATTGCCAACGCGCGCTTGTCTGAACGTTCCGCGAAGGGTTACGGCAAGCTGGGTAAATTTATGCGTCGCCTGCTCAGCAAAATTACCCTGATTGCGGCACAGAACGATGAAGACGCGGCACGGTTCACGGCGCTTGGTCTGAAACGCAATCAGCTTGCCGTGACCGGCAGCCTGAAGTTCGATATTTCCGTTACGCCGGAGCTGGCGGCACGGGCGGTGACGCTGCGTCGCCAGTGGGCACCCCGTCGTCAGGTGTGGATTGCTACCAGCACCCACGACGGTGAAGAAGAGATTATCCTCCAGGCGCATCGCAAGCTACTGGAGACCTTCCCTGATCTGCTGCTGATCCTGGTGCCGCGCCATCCGGAGCGTTTCAAAGATGCTCGCGAAATGGTACAGAAAGGCGGTTTCAGCTTCACCCTGCGCAGCACCGGTGAGATCCCTTCCGGCAGCACCCAGGTGGTAATTGGCGATACCATGGGCGAGCTTATGCTGCTGTACGGCATTGCCGATCTGGCGTTTGTCGGCGGCAGCCTGGTTGAGCGCGGAGGCCATAACCCTCTGGAGCCAGCGGCGCACGCCATTCCGGTACTGATGGGGCCACACACGTTCAACTTCAAAGATATCTGCGCGAAATTGCAGCAGGCCGATGGCTTAATTACCGTGACGGATGCGGACTCGGTGGTGAAAGAGGTTTCAACCCTGCTCACCGACGAAGACTACCGTCTGTGGTACGGCCGCCATGCTGTTGAGGTACTGCATCAGAATCAGGGCGCGTTGACCCGTTTGCTGCAGCTTCTGCAACCTTACCTGCCTCAGCGGAGCCACTGATGTCTGCGCGTCTGTCGGTCGTCACGATCGCCAAAAACGCTGCCGACCTGCTTCCGGACTACCTGGCCTCCGTTTCATGGGCGGATGAAATCATCCTGCTTGATTCCGGCAGCACCGATAACACGGTAGAAATGGCGCGTGCGGCAGGCGTAAAGGTCTATGTCGACACCGACTGGCAGGGCTACGGTATCCAGCGCCAGCGCGCGCAGGCCTGCGCCACCGGCGATTACGTGCTGATGATCGATACCGATGAGCGCATTACGCCGGCGCTTCAGCAGAGCATTCAGGCCATCCTGGCCGCCCCACAGCCTGGCGCGGTCTACAGCATTGCACGTCGCAACTACTTCCTCGGGCGGTTTATGCGCCACAGCGGCTGGTATCCTGACCGCGTTATGCGCCTTTACGAGCGCACCCGTTATCAGTACAACGACAACCTGGTGCATGAGTCTCTGGCCTGTGAGAACGCCCAGGTTATCCCGCTGTCGGGCGATCTGCTGCACCTCACCTGCCGCGATTTCGCCAGCTTCCAGCGTAAGCAGCTGAGCTACGCCACCGCATGGGCGCAGGAGCGCCACCAGCGCGGCAAGACAGCCTCGTTGACGGGCATCTTCACCCACACGCTGGGCGCGTTTCTGAAAACGCTGCTGCTGCGTGGCGGCGTGCTGGATGGCAAACAGGGTTGGTTACTCGCGGTGGTAAATGCCCAGTATACTTTCAACAAATATACCGAGCTGTGGGCGCTCTGCCGCGGCTACTCTGAGAAAACGTGAGCCATGAGCACAAAAGCGATTTATCCGGGTACCTTCGATCCGATCACCAACGGTCATCTTGATATCATCACGCGCGCAGCAAGCATGTTTGACAAGGTGATTCTGGCCATTGCCGCCAGCCCCAGCAAAAAACCGATGTTCGATCTGAACGAGCGCGTTGCGCTTGCCACCGATGCGATTTCTCATCTGCCGAACGTGGAAGTCGTAGGGTTCAGTGACCTGATGGCCAACTTTGCCCGCGCCCAGCAGGCCAACATTCTGATCCGCGGATTGCGCGCGGTGGCGGATTTTGAGTATGAGATGCAGCTGGCGCACATGAACCGCCATCTGATGCCGGAGCTGGAAAGCGTATTCCTGATGCCGTCGAAGGAGTGGTCGTTTATCTCCTCCTCGCTGGTGAAGGAGGTCGCGCGTCATCAGGGCGATGTGACCCACTTCCTGCCGGAAAACGTGCATCAGGCGTTAATGGAAAAGCTGAAGTAACCGTCGCCCGGTGGCGTGGCGCTTACCGGGCCTGATATACGCTTATTTCTGACACTGACGGCAATAGAACGTGGCGCGCTGGGCGTGCTTCGTTGCAATAATCGGTGTGCCACAGACTCTGCACGGCTCGCCTTTGCGGCCATAAACCTGCAACTCCTGCGCGAAATAGCCAGGCTTACCATCGCTCTGCAGGAAGTCCTTCAGCGTTGTTCCCCCCTGTTCAATGGAGCGCAGCAGCACCGCCTTAATCACCCTGACCAGCAGTTCGCACTCCTGCGCCGAGAGCGACGAGGCCAGCCGATCGGGATGGATCCCGGCAGCAAACAGCGATTCGCTGGCGTAAATATTCCCCACGCCCACCACCAGCTTGTTATCCATTAGCCAGGGCTTAATCGGCGCTTTCTTCTTCGCACACTTTACTCTCAGGTAATCAGCGTTAAACGCCTCAGAGAGCGGCTCCGGCCCCAGATGCGCCAGCGCGCTATGGCCTTCCAGCTCTTTGGTCCACAGCCATGCGCCAAAGCGGCGAGGGTCGGTGTAGCGCAGCACTTTGCCGTTACTCATGACAAGGTCAACGTGATCGTGCTTTTCAGCAGGCAGCTCTTCGGTGAGGATCCGCAGGCTGCCGGACATCCCCAGGTGGATGATGATCCAGCCGTCAGGCAGCTCCAGCAGCAGGTATTTCGCGCGGCGCTGCACGCTGATGACGGGCTTATCGCTTAACGCGTGAATTTCATCGGAAACCGGCCAGCGAAGACGACCATTGCGGACAACAGCATGAAGAATGGTCGCACCAACCAGATGTGGTTCAATGCCGCGGCGGCTGGTCTCTACCTCAGGTAATTCAGGCATGGTTCCTCCGTTGGATGCAGAATGCAAAAAACCCCGCAGTTGCGGGGTTTTTCAATACAAGGAATCTAAAATTATTTGATTTTAGCTTCTTTGTACAGTACGTGCTGGCGTACAACTGGATCGAACTTTTTCAGTTCCAGTTTTTCCGGCTTAGTACGTTTGTTCTTCGTGGTGGTGTAGAAGTGACCAGTACCAGCAGAAGAAACCAGCTTGATTTTCTCACGAATACCTTTAGCCATGATTTATTTCCTCTTTAAGTACTTAGTACTTTTCGCCACGGGCACGCAGTTCGGACAGAACTGTATCGATGCCTTTCTTATCAATAACACGCATACCTTTAGCAGATACACGCAGGGTGACAAAACGCTTCTCGCTCTCAACCCAGAAACGGTGAGAGTGCAGGTTAGGCAGGAAACGGCGTTTAGTCGCGTTCAGTGCGTGGGAACGGTTGTTACCGGTCACCGGACGCTTGCCAGTAACTTGGCAGACTCGGGACATGTCTATTCTCCAAAAATCAAATTAGCTCGAGCTTCGTATGGGGTATCGGCGCCTCGTCAGGCTTTACAGCCCGGTCATCGCATAGTTCTAAGTGAACTCTCGATTGCCAGGCCCAAATGCCAAACCCGAGATTCTCAAAGGTGGCGTAGTATACGCTGACTCGGCGGTGTGCTCAAGTCCCGAGCAGACAAAGATCCCAATGGATCGCGTAAAATGGTCTAAATCCAACCATGTTCTGCAAAAGAGAGGTACTCTCCGCGGCCAATTATCAGATGGTCCAGCACACGAATGTCCATGATTTGACAGCACTTGATAATGCGTTTGGTGATTTCTTTGTCAGCTCTGCTTGGTTCTGCACAGCCAGAGGGGTGATTATGCGCGAGGATCACGCCGGCTGCATTCACTTTTATCGCTTCCCGCACGATTTCTCGGGGATGGACCTCAACGTGGCTTAATGTACCCGAAAACAGGTGGCAATGCTTCAGCACCCGGTTTTTGTTATCAAGAAAGATCGCCATAAAGATCTCGCGCTCGGCGTCTGCCAGCTGGCTTTGCAAAAACTCGCGGGTCATTTCAGGGGTCAGGAGCGGGTCTTCTTCCTGCATACGCACAATGTAGAAACGTCGGGCAAGTTCGGCAATCCCCCTTAACTGGGCAAATTTCGCCACGCCAATGCCATCAACCTCTTTAAACGCCGCCATGTCGGCGGTCAGCAGGCCATACAGCGAACCGAAGTGGTGGATCAACTCGCGCGCCAGGACATAGACCGACTTCCCCTGAGTGCCGGTTCGCAAGAACAGCGCCAGCAGCTCCGCATCAGTAAGCGACGTAATGCCATAGCGCAGCATTTTTTCACGCGGTAACAGCGATAATACCTCATCCATGGCCTGTCTCCTTAGGTTTAACACTATGCTGCCACAGCTCTCCCCCCTGCTCGACGCCCATTTTTCGTTCCTGCGTAGCGCCTCGCAAAGTGGATAACGGACAAAATCACCCCGTTTTAGGGATTGTGATAAAATGCCGGCTCTCTGGTGAAACCCAACAGGAAAGAATCATGATGAGCCTGGCCGGTAAAAAAATCGTTCTTGGCGTGAGCGGCGGCATTGCTGCCTATAAAGCGCCGGAGCTGGTGCGCCGTTTGCGCGAGCGCGGAGCCGACGTGCGGGTCGCGATAACCGAAGGCGGCAAAGCCTTTATTACTCCCCTGAGCCTGCAGGCCGTGTCGGGATACCCGGTGTCGGATAGCCTGCTCGATCCGGCGGCTGAAGCCGCGATGGGCCATATCGAGCTCGGCAAGTGGGCAGACCTGGTTATCCTCGCCCCTGCGACGGCTGACTTAATCGCCCGCGTCGCGGCCGGTATGGCGAACGATCTGGTCTCCACCATTTGCCTTGCCACACCGTCTCCCGTCGCCGTCGTGCCTGCGATGAATCAGCAGATGTACCGCAACGCTGCCACCCAGCATAACCTCGAGACGCTGGCCTCTCGCGGCCTGCTTATCTGGGGGCCGGACAGCGGCAGCCAGGCCTGTGGGGATATCGGCCCCGGGCGCATGCTCGATCCGCTGACGATTGTCGATATGGCTGCCGCTCATTTTTCGCCTGTCAACGATCTGCAACATCTCAACATCATGATTACCGCGGGCCCAACGCGCGAGCCGCTGGACCCGGTGCGCTACATCACCAACCACAGCTCCGGCAAGATGGGCTTTGCGATTGCTGCTGCTGCGGCAAAACGCGGCGCGAACGTCACGCTCGTCAGTGGCCCGGTGTCGTTACCGACGCCACCCTTCGTGCAGCGCATTAACGTGACCACAGCCCTGGAAATGGAGGCTGCCGTTCAGGCGCACGCCCAGAATCAGCAGATTTTTATCGGCTGTGCCGCCGTCGCTGACTATCGTGCAGAGACCATCGCAGACAGCAAAATTAAGAAACAAGGCGATGAATTAACACTAAAAATGGTTAAAAACCCGGACATCGTGGCCGGCGTTGCCGCACTGAAAAACCATCGTCCTTACGTTGTTGGGTTTGCCGCCGAAACAAATAATGTGGAAGAATATGCCCGGCAAAAGCGTACCCGCAAAAACCTCGATTTGATTTGCGCGAATGATGTCTCGCTGTCCACGCAAGGATTTAACAGCGACAGCAACGCATTGCACCTTTTCTGGCAGGATGGAGATAAAGTCTTACCGCTTGAGCGCAAGGAACTCCTGGGCCAACAATTACTGGACGAGATCGTTACCCGTTATGATGAAAAAAATCGACGTTAAGATTCTGGACCCGCGCGTTGGCGAGCAATTTCCGCTGCCAACCTATGCCACCTCCGGCTCTGCCGGTCTTGACCTGCGCGCCTGTCTCGATGACGCCGTAGCGCTGGCACCGGGCGAGACCACCCTGCTCCCGACCGGTCTGGCGATTCACATTGCTGACCCGTCGCTGGCGGCGGTGATCCTGCCGCGCTCTGGTTTGGGCCACAAGCATGGTATTGTGCTGGGCAACCTGGTCGGCCTGATTGACTCTGACTACCAGGGCCAGCTGATGGTCTCCGTCTGGAACCGTGGCCAGGATAGCTTCACCATTGAACCCGGCGAGCGGATCGCGCAGATGGTGTTTGTACCTGTTGTGCAGGCCGAATTTAACCTGGTGGCTGACTTTGACGCCACCGACCGTGGCGAAGGCGGCTTCGGCCATTCAGGGCGTAAATAGTCGCCCGTTAGACACGCATCTCACAGCGCCATAATGCAATAACAAACCGCAAACGTCAGTTTGCGGTCGCTGTGTGGATGCCAGCCTGGCAAGTGCTTATTTTCAGGGGTATTTTGTAACATGGCAGAAAAACAAACCGCGAAAAGGAATCGTCGCGAAGAAATACTTCAGTCTCTGGCTCTGATGCTTGAATCCAGCGATGGCAGTCAACGCATTACCACAGCAAAACTGGCGGCCTCCGTGGGCGTGTCGGAAGCGGCGCTGTATCGCCATTTCCCGAGCAAGACCCGGATGTTCGACAGCCTGATTGAGTTTATTGAAGACAGCCTGATCACGCGTATCAACCTGATTCTGAAAGATGAGAAAGACACCAGCGCGCGTCTGCGTCTGATTGTGCAGTTGATTCTGGGCTTTGGCGAACGTAATCCTGGCCTGACCCGTATCCTGACCGGACACGCCCTGATGTTTGAGCAGGATCGTCTGCAGGGCCGCATCAATCAGCTTTTTGAGCGCATAGAGGCGCAGCTGCGCCAGGTCCTGCGTGAGAAGAAGATGCGTGAAGGCGAAGGGTACATCACCGATGAGACGCTGCTGGCAAGCCAGATCCTGGCGTTTTGCGAAGGGATGCTCTCCCGCTTCGTGCGCAGTGAATTCAAATATCGCCCAACGGACGATTTTGACGCCCGCTGGCCGTTAGTGGCTTCGCAGTTGCAGTAACGTTATCCGGCCTGCGTAACCCGTAGGCCCGGTAAGCGCTAGCGCCACCGGGCAAAAAATCACACGCCAAACGCTTCCCGATAGGCACGCACCGCCGCCAGATGGTCCGCCATCTCTGGCTTCTCTTCCAGATACGCAATCAGGTCTTTCAGCGTGATGATTGACGTCACTTTACAGCCGTAATCACGCTCCACTTCCTGAATAGCCGAGATCTCGCCGCGTCCGCGCTCCTGACGGTCCAGAGAGATCAGCACGCCCGCAAGCGTTGCACCGTTCGCCTGGATAATCTCCATCGATTCACGGATCGCGGTGCCTGCCGTGATCACATCATCCACCAGCATCACGCGGCCCTGCAGCGCGCTGCCGACCAGGTTCCCGCCTTCACCGTGGGTTTTCGCCTCTTTACGGTTAAAGCAGTACGGCACGTCGCGATCGTGATGTTCTGCCAGGGCGACCGCCGTGGTGGTCGCAATTGGAATACCTTTGTAGGCCGGGCCAAACAGCAGGTCAAAATCAATCTTTGAATCCACCAGAGCCTCGGCATAGAAACGGCCCAGCAGAGCCAGATCGCGCCCGGTATTAAACAGCCCGGCGTTGAAGAAATAGGGGCTTTTCCGCCCGGATTTCAGCGTAAACTCGCCAAACTTAAGTACCTGCTTGTTAAGCGCAAACTCAATAAACTGGCGCTGATATGGTTTCATGGATTCGCTCCTTTATTTTCTGTCTTACAGGCAAAAAAAAGGCGACTCATTGGTCGCCTTTAAAATCAATTTTCTAACGCCGCTTTCTGCGTCGTGACAATAGATTCGATTCCCCCTCGGGCCAGCGCCAGCAAGGAGAGAAGTTCTTCATGGGTGAACGGCTCGCCTTCTGCGGTGCCCTGCACCTCAATGATGCGTCCGTCTTCGGTCATCACCACGTTCATGTCAGTTTCCGCCGCGGAATCTTCAACGTATTCCAGATCGCACAGCGCTTCACCGTTAACGATACCCACGGAAACCGCCGCCACCATCCCTTTCATAGGGTTAGTTTTCAGTTTGCCGGCCGCAACCAGCTTGTTCAGCGCATCCGCCAGCGCAACACAGGCGCCGGTAATAGACGCCGTACGCGTGCCGCCATCGGCCTGAATCACATCGCAGTCCAGCGTGATGGTGAATTCGCCCAGCACTTTCAAATCAACGGCTGCACGCAGCGCACGCGCGATCAGACGCTGGATCTCCATGGTACGTCCACCCTGTTTACCCTTTGCCGCTTCACGGGCGTTACGGGTATGGGTCGCACGCGGCAGCATGCCGTATTCGGCGGTGATCCAGCCCTGGCCCTGGCCTTTCAGAAAGCGAGGAACGCCTTCTTCAATAGACGCGGTGCACAGCACTTTGGTGTCACCAAACTCAACCAGCACGGAGCCTTCAGCGTGTTTTGTATAGTTACGGGTCAGGGTGACGGGACGCACCTGATTGGCGCTACGGCCTGATGGACGCATGATGAATTCTCCGGCTTGAAACGAATGTGGCTGCGCATTATACGGATAAAGGGCGCTTATTCCTATCCTGAGAAGCCCCCGAAAGCTATAATCCCCCCATCTCTCTTTTAAAAACGGGAATGTCTATGATCCGCAGTATGACCGCCTACGCCCGGCGTGAAATCAAGGGTAGCTGGGGTAGCGCTACCTGGGAAATGCGCTCGGTAAACCAGCGCTATCTGGAAACGTATTTCCGTATGCCGGAGCAGTTCCGCAGCCTGGAGCCAGTCGTGCGTGAGCGTATTCGTGCTCGTCTGACGCGCGGCAAAGTGGAATGCAACCTGCGTTTTGAACCCGATGCCAGCGCTCAGGGTGAGCTGATCCTTAACGAAAAACTGGCTCGCCAGCTGGTGAACGCAGCCAACTGGGTCAAGATGCAGAGCGACGAAGGCGAAATCAACCCGGTGGATATCCTGCGCTGGCCTGGCGTGATGGCTGCCGGTGAACAGGATCTGGACGCCATTACCGCTGAAATTCTCTCCGCCCTCGACGGCACGCTGGACGACTTTATCGTTGCCCGCGAAACAGAAGGCCAGGCGCTGAAAGCCATGATTGAGCAGCGTCTTGAAGGCGTAAGCGCCGAAGTGGCTAAAGTTCGCAGCCACATGCCTGAAGTGCTGCAATGGCAGCGCGAGCGTCTGGTGGCGAAACTTGAAGAAGCAGAAGTTCAGCTTGAAAACACCCGTCTGGAACAGGAGCTTGTCCTGATGGCGCAGCGTGTTGACGTTGCCGAAGAGCTGGACCGTCTTGGCGCGCACGTTAAAGAGACCTACAACATTCTGAAGAAGAAAGAAGCTGTGGGTCGTCGCCTCGACTTCATGATGCAGGAGTTCAACCGTGAGTCAAACACGCTGGCCTCTAAGTCGATTAATGCTGACGTGACCAACTCCGCGATTGAGCTGAAGGTGCTCATCGAGCAGATGCGCGAGCAGATTCAGAATATCGAGTAACGACTTTCGGGTGGTATCGTTCGATATCACCCATTATTTATTCTAATCCGTATTTCTCTACCCCTTTCCCGCCTACCGCCATCCATAACCCATTTTAATCAAAACCTGATTAGTTTTTATAGGGCAAAGCACATCACCTTAGAAAATCTCAATCGTGATCCTGCGCACAACTCGCTAACCTCTGGGCGCTCACACCGGAGGTTATATGCTGCTTCATATTCTTTATCTCATTGGTATCACCGCAGAGGCCATGACGGGCGCGCTTGCAGCCGGACGCCGCCGCATGGACACCTTCGGCGTGATCATCATCGCCACTGCCACCGCGCTGGGTGGCGGCTCGGTACGTGACATTTTGCTGGGCCACTATCCACTGGGTTGGGTAAAACACCCGGAGTACGTGGTTATCGTGGCCACCGCCGCGGTATTGACGACCATTGTGGCTCCCGTGATGTCCCACCTGCGCCGCCTGTTCCTGGTGCTGGATGCCATAGGGCTTATCGTCTTTTCCATTATCGGGGCGCAAATTGCGCTGGATATGGGGGAAGGCCCGATTATCGCCACCATTGCCGCCGTCGTGACCGGCGTGTTTGGCGGTGTGCTGCGCGATATGTTTTGCAAGCGTATTCCGCTCGTTTTTCAGAAGGAACTATACGCCGGCATCTCCTTCGCGGCAGCCGTACTGTATATCGCTCTGCAGCATTACGTCTCCAACCATGACGTCGTGGTGATCTCCACGCTGCTTTTTGGCTTTACGGCACGCATGCTGGCGCTGCGCCTGAAGCTGGGGTTGCCCGTTTTCCACTACAAACACAACGTGCACTGATTTCAGAATCCGTTGATGCGCTGTTCGGCAAGCCATGCTGCCAGCGCCTCGACCTGGGGATGGTGTAACCACTCGACTATTTGCAGCGCTTTTTCTTTTCCGGTCCCCGGCAGGTGTTGCCACTCTTCGGCGCGACGGCTGCGCATTGCCTGCCACGATGTATCCCCGGCGGCATTCAGCGTGGCTTTGGTTACCGGAATACCCATCGCCGTGATCCAGCGGATAAAAGGTTGTTCACGAATCAGGTTAAAACGATGCCAAAGCGCTACACCGCGTGCGGCGGAAAATCCCGGCGTAGACTGGATCTGCGCCTGGTTTAAGCGCAACCACGAAAAGATATGCTCAAAATGATGCGCCTGGTAAAGCGCACGCCAGCCAGCCTCCCCCAGACCCTTAACGTCCAGCCCCTGCGTCGAGCTTAGCCACGTTAACCGGCTAAAGAACTGATCCATACATTCTGGCGAGGCATAAAAACAGGTCAGTGAATGAAACTGCGACGCCGGAGGGCGTGGTTTTTGCCGCTCAACCCCACGCCAGATCACCTTTTCAAACCGCGGGATGCCTTGCCCGGCCAGGCTAATCAGAATGTGATCGCCCGGCGCAATATCCAGCCGTTGCCATCGGTCCACCGACCCCAGGCTCACCCGCTGCACGCGTTTATCATCCAGTTGCACGGGCGCCAGTAATGCGACGACGGAAATTTTTCCCGTTCTGCCCACAGCAAACTGAATGTCCCGAACGTCGGCTACCTGCGAAACCGGGGTGTATTTCCACGCGATGACCCAATTCCCCTCTCCGGGTAGCCAGCGTTCGCCGGCGGGTTCAACGGCCGAACGCACCACAACACCGTCCGTGACAAAGGGCAGAGGCGAGGTAAACCAGTGCGCGCGCTGTTTTTCGACCTCGTCTGCTGACTGGACTGGCAACGTATAGCGGGCCGTTAAATCAAAACCTGACTGCGATAACTGCGTAAGGTGCTGCTGCATGGCTTTGGGTCCATCAGGCCAGGCCCAGATAAACACGCCGATCTGCTTCAGCAGCGAGGCGTCCGCGTGTCGCATCATCGCCCCGGCAACTTTAGCCCGTGCGTTCATTCCGCCCATTTGCTGCTGGATGTGGTTATCACGCAGCAGAAACAGTTCGCCCTGCAGAACGCTGTTCGCCAGCGCGCCTTCGGTGGATTGAGGCACCCATGGCATTGCGCGTACCTGCGCGGTCCAGTCTTCACCTTTTACGCCATCCCCACGGCTGACGGCCTGACTTAATGTCCCGTTGCGGTACACCAGCGTTACCGCCACACCGTCCACTTTCGGCTGCACCCAGAGATCGCGTCGGTCGTACATCCACTGGCGAAGCGCCTCTTTACTGGCAACCTTCTGAACGCCCGTGTGGGCGATGGGATGTTTGACCGTTCCCTTCAGCGCGGGAAGGGACGACTCCGCAGGTGCGTTATCAAAACATCGCTGCCACTGGGCCAGGCGGGCGGTGAGCTGGTCGTAAATCTCATCACTCACCTCGCTTGTCCCTTCTTTCCAGTAGGCCTCATCCCAGCGTGTTTTCTGCGCGCTCAACGCCGCAATCTCTTTCTCTGCCTTCCCCTGCGACCAGACGGGGCATACCGCCACGCTACAACCGCACCACAACAGCATCACACTGCTTATCCATCGCCACATTGCTACCCCTCCTTTGCATTGGGAGTGGTATAACCCGGCGCGCATAACAACGCGATTAGCAACCTTTCACTTTGCGAGGCGTCATCCAGGCTTTCTTTTTGTTGCTGAAAACCAAAGATGAAACCTGAAAACGGCACGCAAAATTTAATAAACCATGGGAAAAAGTGTGACAAAGGCTACGTCACACAGCGCCGACGTGTATAATAAGCCCGTATGTAGGACTTCTTCGCTAACACATACAAAAGACTCTCATGGCTCAAGGCACGCTTTATATTGTTTCTGCCCCTAGTGGCGCGGGTAAATCCAGCCTTATTCAGGCACTGTTAAAAACCCAACCGTTGTACGACACACAGGTTTCTGTTTCTCACACCACGCGAGCACCGCGTCCGGGTGAGGTGCACGGTGAGCACTATTTCTTTGTGAATCACGACGAATTCAGAGCGATGATTGGCAGAGACGCGTTTCTTGAGCACGCTGAAGTTTTCGGTAACTACTACGGCACCTCGCGTGAAACCATTGAGCAGGTGCTGGCAACGGGCGTCAATGTGTTCCTGGATATCGACTGGCAGGGCGCGCAGCAGATCCGCAAGAAGATGCCGGACTCGCGCAGCATTTTTATACTGCCGCCGTCGAAAGATGAACTCGATCGCCGTCTGCGCGGTCGTGGTCAGGACAGCGAAGAGGTGATTGCAAAGCGTATGGCGCAGGCAGTTGCAGAAATGAGCCATTACGCGGAATATGATTACCTTATTGTGAATGATGATTTTGACGCCGCGCTGAGCGATCTCAAGACCATCCTTCGTGCAGAACGTCTGCGTATGAGCCGCCAGAAGCAGCGACATGACGCATTAATCACCAAACTGTTGGCAGACTGAACCCACTTTCAGTATCATGCCCAGTCATTTCTTCACCTGTGGAGCATTTTAAGTATGGCACGCGTAACTGTTCAGGACGCTGTAGAGAAAATTGGTAACCGTTTTGACCTGGTACTGGTCGCCGCGCGTCGCGCTCGTCAGATGCAGGTAGGCGGTAAAGATCCGCTGGTACCGGAAGAAAACGATAAAACCACCGTTATTGCACTTCGCGAAATCGAAGAAGGTCTGATCAACAACCAGATCCTCGACGTGCGTGAGCGCCAGGAGCAGCAAGAGCAGGAAGCCGCAGAACTGCAGGCCGTAACCGCCATTGCTGAAGGTCGTCGTTAATTAAACCTGCGGGTCGCCCTTGTATCTGTTTGAAAGCCTGAATCAACTGATTCAAACCTACCTGCCTGAAGACCAGATTAAGCGTCTTCAGCAGGCGTATCTCGTTGCACGTGACGCTCACGAGGGCCAGACACGTTCAAGCGGTGAACCCTATATCACGCACCCGGTTGCGGTAGCCTGTATTCTGGCCGAGATGAAACTCGACTACGAAACGCTGATGGCTGCCCTACTGCATGACGTGATCGAAGATACCCCTGCCACTTACCAGGATATGGAACAGCTGTTTGGCAAAAGCGTTGCTGAACTGGTGGAAGGGGTCTCTAAGCTTGATAAGCTGAACTTCCGCGATAAGAAAGAGGCGCAAGCCGAAAACTTCCGCAAGATGATTATGGCGATGGTGCAGGATATCCGCGTCATTCTCATCAAACTCGCTGACCGCACGCACAACATGCGCACGCTGGGCTCATTACGCCCGGACAAACGTCGCCGCATTGCCCGTGAAACCCTCGAAATTTACAGTCCGCTGGCGCACCGTTTAGGTATTCATCACATTAAAACCGAGCTGGAAGAGCTGGGTTTTGAAGCGTTGTACCCGAACCGCTATCGCGTAATTAAAGAGGTGGTGAAAGCCGCGCGCGGTAACCGTAAAGAGATGATCCAAAAAATCCTCTCTGAGATTGAAGGACGTTTACAGGAAGCGGGGATCCCCTGCCGCGTCAGCGGTCGCGAAAAACACCTGTACTCCATCTACTGCAAAATGGTGCTTAAAGAGCAGCGTTTTCACTCGATCATGGATATCTACGCGTTCCGCGTGATCGTCCAGGACTCGGACACCTGCTATCGCGTGCTGGGGCAGATGCACAGCCTGTATAAACCGCGTCCGGGGCGCGTGAAAGATTACATCGCCATTCCAAAAGCGAACGGCTATCAATCTTTGCACACCTCAATGATCGGGCCGCACGGTGTGCCTGTCGAAGTGCAGATCCGCACCGAAGATATGGACCAGATGGCGGAAATGGGTGTCGCGGCACACTGGGCCTATAAAGAGCACGGTGGCGAAAGCAGCACTACCGCACAGATCCGCGCCCAGCGCTGGATGCAAAGCCTGCTGGAACTGCAGCAGAGTGCGGGTAGCTCATTTGAATTCATTGAGAGCGTGAAATCCGATCTCTTCCCGGATGAGATTTACGTTTTCACACCAGAAGGGCGCATCGTCGAGCTGCCTGCTGGTGCCACACCGGTCGACTTCGCTTACGCCGTGCATACCGATATCGGTCATGCCTGCGTGGGCGCGCGCGTCGACAGACAGCCTTACCCGCTGTCGCAACCGCTCGCCAGCGGTCAAACGGTGGAAATTATTACCGCGCCGGGCGCACGTCCGAACGCGGCCTGGCTGAACTTTGTCGTCAGCTCCAAGGCGCGCGCCAAAATTCGTCAGCTGCTGAAAAACCTCAAGCGCGATGACTCCGTAAGCCTGGGTCGTCGTCTGCTCAACCACGCGTTGGGCGGCAGCCGTAAGCTCGCGGAGATCCCGCCAGAGAACATCCAGCATGAGCTGGAGCGCATGAAGCTCGCCTCGCTGGACGACCTGCTGGCCGAGATCGGCCTTGGTAACGCCATGAGCGTGGTGGTAGCGAAGAACCTGCAGCAGGGCGACACCGCCTCCGTGCCGCAGTCCACGACGCAAGGCCACGGTCATCTGCCGATTAAAGGCGCTGACGGCGTGCTCATTACCTTCGCGAAATGCTGTCGACCTATTCCCGGCGACCCGATCATTGCTCACGTCAGCCCGGGCAAAGGCCTGGTGATCCACCACGAGTCCTGCCGTAACATCCGCGGCTATCAGAAAGAAGCGGAGAAGTTTATGGCGGTCGAATGGGATAAAGAGACGGCGCAGGAATTTATCACCGAAATTAAGGTGGATATGTTCAACCACCAGGGTGCTCTGGCAAACCTGACGGCTGCCATCAACACCGCCTCTTCCAACATTCAAAGCCTGAACACGGAAGAGAAAGATGGCCGCGTGTATAGCGCCTTTATTCGCCTGACCGCGCGCGACCGTGTGCATCTGGCGAACATTATGCGCAAAATCCGCGTGATGCCAGACGTTATCAAAGTCACTCGTAACAGAAACTAGGCTTATGAATTCAGTACGTTATGCACGTATCTGTGAAATGCTCGCCAGGCGCCAGCCTGACCTGACGGTCTGCATGGAGCAGGTCCATAAGCCTCACAATGTATCCGCTATTGTCCGTACAGCAGACGCCGTCGGCGTGCACGAAGTCCACGCCGTCTGGCCGGGCGCGCGTATGCGTACGATGGTCTCGGCTGCCGCAGGCAGTAATAGCTGGGTCTCGGTTAAATCTCACCAGACAATAGGCGATGCCGTATCCCATCTTAAGGGCCGTGGCATGCAGGTGCTTGCGACCAACCTGTCCGATAAAGCCGTAGATTTTCGCGAGATCGACTACACCCGCCCGACCTGCATTCTGATGGGTCAGGAGAAAACCGGGATCAGCCAGGAAGCGCTGGATCTGGCGGATCGGGATATCATTATCCCGATGATCGGCATGGTACAGTCCCTCAACGTCTCCGTTGCCTCCGCGCTGATCCTGTATGAAGCACAGCGCCAGCGTCAGAACGCCGGAATGTACGCGCGCAGCAGCAGCATGCTGCCGGAAGAAGAACAGCAGCGACTGCTGTTTGAAGGGGGCTACCCGGTGCTGGCCCGCGTGGCGAAACAGAAAAAATTACCTTACCCCCACGTCAACGCGCAGGGCGAAATTGAAGCTGATGCCGAGTGGTGGTCTACCATGCAGTACGCAGGATAACCGATGAAAGGCCGCCTGCTGGATGCCATCCCGCTCAACAGCCTGACGGGCGTGGGCGCGGCGCAAAGCGGTAAGCTGGCAAAAATTGGCCTGCATACCGTGCAGGATCTCCTGCTTCACCTCCCCCTGCGGTATGAAGACCGCACCCAGCTGTACAAAATTGGCGATCTCCTGCCCGCAATTTACGCCACCGTTGAGGGCGAAGTGCTGAACTGCAACATCACGTTCGGCGGACGTCGAATGATGACCTGTCAAATCAGCGACGGCACCGGCATTCTCACCATGCGCTTTTTCAACTTCAACGCGGCGATGAAAAACAGCCTTGCTACCGGAAGGCGGGTACTGGCTTATGGCGAAGCCAAACGCGGAAAATACGGCGCAGAGATGATCCACCCCGAGTATCGCGTACAGGGCGATCTCAGCATGCCGGAACTCCAGGAGACGCTCACGCCGGTCTACCCGACGACCGAAGGGATCAAGCAAGCGACGCTGCGCAAGCTGACCGATCAGGCGCTTGAGCTGCTTGATACCTGTGCCATCGCCGAGTTACTGCCGCCGGAGCTGGCGCAGGGCATGATGAGCCTGCCGGAGGCGCTGCGTACCCTGCACCGTCCGCCACCGACGCTCCAGCTCATTGATTTAGAAAGCGGCACGCATCCCGCCCAGCGGCGGCTTATCCTTGAGGAATTACTGGCTCACAACCTGAGCATGCTGGCCCTGCGTGCGGGAGCGCAGCGCTTCCACGCCCAGCCGTTAAGCCAGCGTGATGAGCTCAAAGATAAGCTTCTGGCCTCGCTGCCATTTAAGCCGACAGGCGCACAGGCGCGTGTCACCGCCGAAATTGAGCGCGATATGGCACTCGACGTGCCGATGATGCGTCTGGTTCAGGGCGACGTCGGTTCCGGTAAAACGCTGGTTGCCGCGCTGGCCGCATTGCGCGCCATTGCCCACGGCAAGCAGGTGGCACTGATGGCACCGACCGAACTGCTGGCCGAACAGCACGCCAATAACTTCCGCGCCTGGTTCGCCCCGCTTGGGGTTGAGGTGGGCTGGCTGGCCGGCAAGCAGAAGGGCAAAGCCCGTCTTGCGCAGCAGGAGGCGATTGCCAGCGGCCAGGTACAGATGATTGTTGGCACCCACGCCATCTTCCAGGAACAGGTCCAGTTTAACGGCCTGGCGCTGGTGATCATCGATGAACAGCACCGCTTTGGCGTGCATCAGCGTCTGGCGCTGTGGGAAAAGGGGCTGCAACAGGGCTACCATCCGCATCAGCTGATCATGACCGCCACGCCTATCCCGCGCACGCTGGCGATGACCGCCTACGCCGATCTCGATACCTCTACCATTGACGAGCTGCCGCCGGGCCGTACGCCGGTGACGACGGTCGCTATCCCGGACACGCGTCGCAGCGATATTATCGACCGCGTGCGCAACGCCTGCATGCAGGAAGGGCGTCAGGCCTACTGGGTGTGTACGCTGATTGAAGAGTCTGACCTGCTTGAAGCGCAGGCCGCAGAAGCCACCTGGGAAGAGCTTAAGCTGGCGCTACCGGAGCTGAACGTTGGCCTGGTGCACGGGCGTATGAAGCCCGCCGAGAAGCAGGCGGTCATGCAGGCCTTTAAACAGGGCGAGCTGCATCTTCTGATTGCCACAACGGTCATCGAAGTGGGCGTGGACGTGCCAAACGCCAGCCTGATGATTGTTGAAAACCCGGAGCGCCTGGGTCTTGCGCAACTCCACCAGCTGCGCGGGCGCGTTGGCCGCGGCGCGGTGGCCTCCCACTGCGTTCTGCTTTATAAAGCGCCGTTGTCCAAAACCGCGCAGATGCGTCTGCAGGTCTTACGCGACAGCAACGATGGTTTCGTGATTGCGCAAAAAGATCTGGAAATCCGCGGGCCGGGCGAATTGCTGGGCACGCGTCAGACGGGCAACGCCGAGTTTAAGGTAGCGGATTTAATGCGCGATCAGGCCATGATCCCCGAAGTTCAGCGCCTCGCCCGCCATATTCATGAACGCTACCCCGAGCAGGCGGCAGCGCTTATCGAACGCTGGATGCCTGAAACCGAGCGCTACTCCAACGCCTGAAAACGCCACAGAATCCCCCTCAGAAAAATTTCTAAATGCAATCGTTTGCTTTTACCAACTGGTCAGATAAAATGCCCGCTTTTCCACCGTGGGATTGCCGCCGATGTCCGTTAACACCATAGAGTCTCCTGATGCGCAACCGATTGCGCAGAAGCAAAACAGTGAACTGATCTACCGTCTTGAGGACCGCCCGCCGCTGCCTCAAACGCTGTTCGCCGCGTGTCAGCACCTGCTGGCAATGTTCGTGGCGGTGATCACCCCTGCGTTATTGATTTGCCAGGCGCTCGGTTTACCGGCTCAGGATACTCAGCACATCATCAGCATGTCCCTGTTCGCCTCCGGTGTGGCCTCCATTATTCAAATTAAAGCGTGGGGTCCGGTAGGGTCCGGGCTGCTGTCGATTCAGGGCACCAGTTTTAACTTTGTGGCCCCGCTGATCATGGGCGGTACGGCACTGAAAACCGGCGGTGCGGACGTCCCGACGATGATGGCAGCGCTGTTCGGCACGCTGATGCTGGCAAGCTGCACGGAGATGGTCATCTCCCGCGTGCTGCACCTGGCGCGCCGGGTGATCACGCCGCTGGTTTCCGGCGTGGTGGTGATGATTATCGGCCTGTCGCTGATACAGGTTGGCCTGACGTCCATCGGCGGTGGCTATGCGGCGATGAACGACCACACCTTTGGCGCACCAAAAAACCTGCTGCTGGCAGGCATCGTGCTGGCGATTATCATTCTGCTTAACCGTCAGCGTAACCCGTATCTGCGCGTGGCATCGCTGGTGATTGCGATGGCGGCTGGCTACCTGATGGCGTGGGCGCTGGGCATGCTGCCGGAGAACACCGCCCCTGCCAATGCGGCGCTCATTACTGTCCCCACCCCGCTGTACTACGGCCTGGGCATTGACTGGGGTCTGCTGCTGCCGCTGATGCTGGTCTTTATGATCACCTCGCTCGAAACCATCGGCGACATTACGGCCACCTCCGACGTCTCCGAGCAGCCGGTCTCCGGCCCGCTGTACATGAAGCGTCTTAAAGGCGGCGTGCTGGCGAACGGCCTGAACTCGTTCGTCTCGGCGGTGTTCAACACCTTCCCGAACTCCTGCTTCGGCCAGAACAACGGCGTGATTCAGCTGACCGGCGTTGCCAGCCGCTACGTGGGTTTTGTGGTCGCCCTGATGTTGATTGTGCTCGGTCTGTTCCCGGCGGTAAGCGGCTTTGTGCAGCACATCCCTGAGCCAGTGCTTGGCGGCGCAACGCTGGTAATGTTCGGCACCATTGCGGCGTCCGGCGTGCGTATCGTCTCACGCGAGCCGCTGAACCGCCGCGCAATCATGATTATCGCCCTGTCGCTGGCCGTCGGTCTTGGCGTCTCTCAGCAGCCGCTGATCCTGCAGTTTGCCCCTGACTGGGTGAAAAACCTGCTCTCTTCCGGCATCGCCGCCGGGGGGATCACCGCTATCGTTCTGAACCTTGTGTTCCCGCCTGAAAAGAACTGATCGCCATCACGGCAGGCTGTCAACGCCTGCCGTGACATCTCTTTACACCATTCCCGCCTTGAGGATTGCGCATAAATCGTGCATAACTCCTCTATGTGCGTTTCACGGGATGGAAGACCATGAAATTTATTGGAAAGCTACTTGTCTATCTTTTGGTGGCCCTGCTTATCGTAGTGCTGGCATTCTATTTTCTGCTTCAGACACGCTGGGGCGCGTCGCAGGCCAGCAGTTGGGTAACGGAAAATACCGCCTACGAACTCAATTTCGATCAGATGGATCACCGCTTTTCATCGCCTTCCCACATCGTTCTCAAAAACGTCACCTTCGGGCGCGATGGCAAACCCGCCACGCTGGTCGCCAAAACGGTCGATATTGGTCTGAGCAGCCGTCAAATTACCGATCCGCTGCATATGGACACCATTACCCTGTTTGACGGGACGTTGAACCTCTCCCCGCAGACCGCGCCGCTGCCTTTCCAGGCAGACCGCCTGCAGTTGAACAACATGGCTTTTAACAGCCCGAATACCGAGTGGGATTTGAGCGCGCAAAAAGTGACGGGCGGCGTGAGCCCGTGGCAGCCCGAGGCGGGTAACGTGCTGGGCAAAAATGCGCAGATCCAGATGAGCGCGGGTTCGCTCACCCTGAACGGCGTCCCGGCGACCAACGTGCTGATTGAGGGCAAACTCAACGGTAAGGAGGTGGTGCTTAACACCATCGGTGCCGATATGGCGCGCGGCTCGCTCACCGGCTCGGCCCAGCGCAACGCCGATGGCGGCTGGGTTATCGATACCCTGCGTCTGAATGATATCCGCCTGCAGAGCGAAAAAACGCTCGCCGATTTCTTCGCGCCGCTCACCACCGTTCCGTCCCTGCAGATTGGTCGGCTGGAAGTGACCGACGCGCGTCTTCAGGGGCCGGACTGGGCGGTGACCGATCTTGATTTAAGCCTGCGCAACCTGACGCTCGCCAAAGGCGACTGGCAGAGCCAGGACGGGCGTCTGTCGATGAACGCCAGCGAGTTTATCTACGGCTCGCTGCATCTGTTCGATCCTATTCTGAATACGGAGTTCTCCCCGCAGGGCATCACGCTGCGTCAGTTCACCTCCCGCTGGGAAGGCGGTATGGTCCGCACGTCCGGCAACTGGCTGCGCGACGGTAAAGCGCTGGTCCTGGACGACGCCGCCATCGCCGGGCTGGAGTACACCCTGCCCGAAAACTGGAAAACGCTGTGGATGGAGCCATTGCCGGAGTGGCTGAACAGCGTGACGCTGAAAAAATTCGGCCTGAGCCGCAATCTGGTCATTGATATCGATCCGGCCTTCCCGTGGCAGATAACCTCGCTTGACGGTTACGGCGCGAACCTGCAGCTGGCTAAAGATCGCCAGTGGGGCGTATGGGGCGGCAGCGCAACGCTCAACGGCGCGGCGGCCACCTTTAACCGTGTTGACGTTCGGCGTCCGTCTCTGGCGCTGAATGCGAACGCCACGACGGTGAACATTACCGAGCTTAGCGCCTTTACGGAAAAAGGCATTCTGGAAGCGACGGCGACGGTTTCACAGCTGGCGCAGCGTCAAACCACCGTCAGCCTGAATGGCCGCGGCGTACCGCTCAACATCATCAACCAGTGGGGATGGCCCGCATTGCCAATCGCGGGCGACGGCAATATGCAACTGACCGCCAGCGGCAGCATCCAGGCCCACGCGCCGCTGAAGCCAACGGTTAACGGGAAGCTGAATGCGGTGAATATGGATAAACAGCAGGTGCAGCAGACAATGACAGGCGGAGTGGTATCAACACCTGTGCAATAAATAAGCCGGGTGGCGGCTGCGCCTTACCCGGCCTAGAAAAATACTGCATCGTAGGCCCGGTAAGCGAAGCGCCACCGGGCATTTTTTCAGCTCAGAGGTGAACAACCACCTCATTTCCCTCGGCTTTCACCACCACGCCCCACTCGCTACCTGCGTGTGAACCGCCCTTCACGCTGCCCACCTTCTGCACGTTGCGCAAGCAGACTGACCAGTTCCGCGCCTCGCCAGCCCCTGCAATCGTGATGCTGTCGCCCTGACGTGACGCCTTCAGCGTAAATGCCACGGAGCCGTCAGCCGCAGGGACGTCGCTCACCGCCGTCACACCGTCATTCAGGCTAAACAGCTGGAAGGCGGTGCCCTCATTCCACGCATAGTCCGGCTTGCGATCGTTGTTGCCCAGCGCCAGCAGGGTGTTATCACGCACATAGACCGGCAGGCTCAGGAAATCGTGCTGCTGCCTATGCCAGCGGCTGCCCTGAAGTTCATCGTTATGCCACAGGTGCGTCCAACGCCCTTCCGGCAGATAAAACTGCACGTCGCCCGCTTCGGAGAACACCGGCGCAACCATCACCGCATCCCCCAGCATGTACTGACGGTCAAGATAATCACACGCCGGATCGTCCGGGAACTCCAGCATCATTGCGCGCAGCATCGGCGTCCCGAACTCGCGGGCCAGCGCCGCCTGGCGATACAGGTACGGCATCATCCGGCATTTTAGCTGGGTGAAGTGGCGTACCACGTCGCAAGATTCGTCATCGTACGCCCACGGCACACGATAGGATTTGCTGCCATGCAGGCGGCTATGGCTGGAGAACAGACCGAAGGCACACCAGCGTTTATAGACGTGCGCTGGGGCGGTGTTTTCGAACCCGCCGATATCGTGGCTCCAGAAACCAAAGCCGGACAGACCAATCGACAGCCCGCCGCGCAGGCTTTCTGCCATAGATTCATAGTTGGCGTAGCAGTCGCCGCCCCAGTGAACCGGGAATTGTTGTGCACCGACGGACGCCGAGCGGGCAAACAGCACCGCCTCGTCTTCGCCCACCGTCTCTTTTAGCACGTTCCACACCAGTTCGTTGTAAATGTAGGCGTAGTGGTTATGCATCTTCTGCGGATCGGCCCCGTCGAACCACTGCACATCTGTCGGGATGCGCTCGCCGAAGTCGGTTTTAAAGCAATCCACGCCAATATCCACCAGGCCCTTGAGCTTGTCGGCATACCATCGGCAGGCTTCCGGGTTGGTAAAGTCATAAATCGCCAGCCCCGGCTGCCATTTATCCCACTGCCACAGCGAACCGTCCGGGCGCTTGAGCAAATAGCCTTTCTCTTTCAGCTCTTTAAACACCGGCGACTTCTGGCCGATATAGGGGTTGATCCACACGCAGACCTTCAGCCCCTTCTCCTTGAGGCGGCGGATCATCCCTTTCGGGTCCGGGAAGGTCACCGGGTCCCACTCAAAATCACACCACTGGAAGGCCTTCATCCAGAAACAGTCGAAGTGGAAGACGTGCAGGGGCAGGTCGCGTTCGGCCATGCCGTCGATAAAGCTGTTAACCGTCGCTTCGTCGTAGTTGGTGGTAAATGAGGTGGTCAGCCACAGGCCAAACGACCACGCGGGCGGCAGCGCCGGACGGCCAGTAAACTGCGTGTAGCGGTTGAGCACCTCTTTCGGCGTCGGGCCGTCGATCACGAAATATTCCAGATATTCGCCTTCAACGCTGAACTGCACCTTAGAGACTTTCTCAGAGCCGATCTCAAACGACACGTTTTCCGGATGGTTCACCAGCACGCCGTAGCCGCGGTTGGTGAGGTAGAACGGGATGTTTTTGTAGGATTGCTCGGTGCTGGTGCCGCCATCGCGGTTCCAGGTTTCCACCATCTGGCCGTTGCGCACCAGCGCGGTAAAACGCTCGCCCAGGCCGTAGACCGTTTCCCCTACCCCCAGGTCCAGACGCTCGAACATGTAGTTGTGATCGGTGTTACCGTCCTGCACGTAGCCGTTATTTTTCAGCTGGCTGCCGGTAATCCGCTGTCCGTTGCGCAAGAAGTCCAGCGCCCAGAATTCCCCTTTGGTCACGCGCACGCTGATGCTGCCGCTTTTCAGCTCGGCAAACTCCGCGTTGTTTTCAATCTCGACCTTCACGTCGTTGAGAACGTTCAGCGGATAGTGCGGGCCGTTATCCAGCGCGCCCTGGAAATGCTCGATACGCACCCCGACAATCCCCTCCTGCGGGGCAAACAGGCGAACGGTGAACATCAATGTATCGAGCTGCCAGGTGCGTTCGCGCACGTCGCGCGGTGCCACGTACACCACCAGGTCGTTGCCCTGCTGCTCCACATCGAACACCTGAACCGGATACGTCACGTTCAGGCCCGGTTGAATAAGCCAGTTTCCATCACTGATTTTCATCTTCTCGTCCTCTTAGTTCTGTAATTCTTTGCTGACCGGCAGGTTCTCAAATTCCTGCTGATTGCGGCGCGCGCCCTGCGCCAGCTCGCCCATGATTTTGATCAGGAACGGCGTTTTCAGCGTGTAATAGCGTTTGGCGATAATGGCGCTCAGCACGTAGCAGATGGCCGGAACCAGGGTAAACAGGCCAACGATGATGCTGATGGTCGCGCTGTTCTGGGTTTTGGCCGCCGCGTCATACCCGCCGCCTGCCAGCATCCAGCCGATCAATGCCCCGCCCAGCGCCAGGCCAAGCTTGAGCACGAACAAGGTACCCGCGAAGCTGATGCCGGTCAGGCGTTTGCCGTTAGTCCATTCACCGTAGTCGACGGTATCGGACATCATCACCCACTGGATTGGCGTTACCAGCTGGTGCAGCACGCCAATGACGAAGATGAAGGCGAACATCAGGACGGTGGCATGCATCGGCACGAAGAACATCGCCACGCTCACCACAGCCAGCGCGGCGTTGGTCCACCAGAAGATGCTGACCTTGCATTTCCAGTCGGTGAGCGGTTTAGCCAGCGCGGAGCCAATCAGGTTGCCGACGCAGTAGGTGGTGAGGAACGCGACGAACACTTCTGGCGAGCCCATGATCCAGGTGCAGTAGTACATCATCGCGCCGCCGCGCACGCAGACGGCGAGAATGTTGAGGATGGTGAGCACGCCCACGATGCGCCACTGGTCGTTGTGCCAGATGTCGCGCAGGTCTTCACGCATGGAGGTGGTGCTCGGCGGCACCTGGATACGCTCTTTGGTGGTGAAGAAGCAGAACGCCAGCATCAGAAACGCGACCACCGACAGCACGGCGATCCCGCCCTGGAAACCAAAGGCTTTGTCTTCCCCGCCAATCAGCTTCACCAGCGGCATCATCAGCACCGTGGAGAGCATCCCGCCCGCCGTCGCCAGCACAAAGCGCCAGGACTGCAGGGAGATACGCTGCGTCGGGTCGTTGGTGATCACCCCGCCCAGCGCGCAGTAAGGAATATTCACCACGGTATAGAGCAGGGTCAGCAGCGTGTAGGTGACGGCAGCGTAAATCATTTTGCCGTTCAGGCTGAGGTCTGGCGTGGTGTAGGCCAGCACGCAGACGATGCCAAACGGGATCGCGCCGAACAGTATCCACGGACGGAACTTGCCCCAGCGGCTGCGGGTGCGGTCGGCGATCAACCCCATGCACGGGTCGGAGATGGCATCCAGGGCGCGCGCCAGCAGGAACATGGTGCCGACAAACCCGGCGGGGATACCAAAGATATCGGTGTAGAAAAACATCATATACAACATGACGTTATCAAAAATGATATGGCTGGCGGCATCGCCCATGCCGTAGCCAATCTTCTCTTTTACAGACAGTACTTCGCTCATATTTTTTTATCCTTCACGCTGTAGGGGGCGCTGAGACCGGTTACCGTGTTTTTAAACCATTGTTTCGAAGACGGGTATTCTGATTTCTGGTTAGCAAGTTATGTTTCTTGTTTTTTGTGATCGCGATAAAAGTTGACGAGCACGAAAAGCTAACCTGAGGATTTTCTTAGGAATTAACTGAAACAGGCGGGTTAAGGTCAAAAGAGCAGTGAAAAAAGCGCGTTGGGGGATGTGGTAAATGCCTGAAAGTAGCTATAATGCGCCCCGCCTCCATGTAGCAATCGAGGCGCGGAAGATCGTCATCTCCGGTGAGGTGGCTGGACTTCAAATCCAGTTGGGGGCGCCAGCGTTCCCGGGCAGGTTCGACTCCTGTGATCTTCCGCCAAAAATGGTTTTTAAGAAAGCAGTTGCTTTAAGATAGTAGTTTGACCAATTCTAATAACGAGTTCTAAATCCTGTTAAAAATATTGGTATTAATTCATTTTAGTATGCATGGGACTATCTATCGTTGAACAAGGGGTACTAGTGAAGAAAGTAAATATTGCAGTAAAAGAGCTTAATGAAATGGATGAAGTTGAAAATATATCCATTGACAAGGAAGATAATACTAACAATCGGTTAATGTGTTCTGGTGAGTTTGATTTTTTCGGAATACACTGTTATTTTTTTTATGTTCATAGTGATCCACTAGTTATATTTCAATCCTCATTTATTTTTACATTTGAAAAATTTATCACAATAGATGAATTAACTATCTATAGAGCTTTAAACTATTTTAATGATAAGAACCTTGGTTTAAAGGCAACACTTTATGAAATTGATCAAGATAAAAAAGAAGTTTCTGTGGAATTTTCGAGTGGCTTGTTGCTTGAAAGCGAGCGTGTTGAAAAAAATCAAACAATAGATATCCAACCCGGGATTATTTTATTATCAAAGTGTAGTGTGAAATTTAGCAAAATTCTTATTGAAAATGGGGCGAAGCACGACTTTTTAGTTGATAGTGACGATGAGGAATGATCAGTGAATCTAGCAGCATTTTTACTTTACGCCGTACCTGCGTTATTTATGACTGCTTCAGGTAGCTACATTCCAACATTAGAAGTGTCACAATCATGGAAGTTTACAATATATGTTTTATGCGTTTTATTAACTTTTGTTTATAAGTTTTATGCTGACGATTTTTTCAAAAAAAAGGAGAAAAGAGACCAAGCTGATAAAGATAACATTAATAAACAAGAGCTAGTTCGGTTAAAAAAAGAAAAAGAATCCTTAGAAAATTTGTTAATGCAAAAAACTCTTGAGCATGGACAAGAGCTTAATAATTTTGTGAGAAAGATAAATAGACATCTTAAAACTAACATAAAAAATGGCAATAATGATTTATTGTGGACGGCTGTAGATAGCGTGCTACTCGAGATTGAGGAGTACTGTGATAATTTGCAAAAAAGCCTGATGCCAAATAATAAGAAAGTTACAAAAAATAGAAAGGCAGGCATTTAATTTTAGTAGTATCTTACCCTTTTGGTTCAATTCCTTTAGTGCGAAGAGTCTCTCTCGCCAACTCCTTTAACCAGCTGGCGAGACTCACCCCTTCCTCAGCCGCCACCGCATCCAGCTGTTCCTTCAATGCCGGATCAATACGCATTTTAAACTGCGGAGACTGCCCGCCGCCTTTTGGTTTTTTTTCGCGCGATATGATTGACATGAGGCCACCTATCCATCTACTCTGAAACACATAGGAGGCCACCTAATCCTCCTTTACTAGCAACACTCCGATGTGCGGGAACACAATCGGAGCGTCTAACCTCACCAACTATCAAGGAGTTGATTATGGCTGATACGCATTCTACCCCAGACACCGACCAATCCGGAACCGAGCACTCACTAATTGTGGGATACCGCCCGAATGTTTTGGACAAATCCACGCCGAAAATCATTCTTTCCGGCAAGTGGCTGCGCGCGGCGGGGTTTGATACCGGACAGCAAGTCACAGTTAAGGTGATGAAGGGGTGCATCGTTCTGGTGGCGTATAACGAGCAGGAGCAGAGGTTGCAGGATGATTATAAACGGACGAAGGCGAAGCTCAGTGAGATAGAAGGCGCGCTTGCAGCCATTCAAACCCAGCTTCCTAGAAAGCACCTCGCAAAACCAAATACAAACCACCTGGCTTAGTGGTCGTTTCTGGCATACTACAGGCAGGTAGGGTTAATCGATAAAAAGAAGGAAGCGACATGGCAGATAAAAACGTAATCCAATCCCCGGCGGATGAATTTGTTATGTTTGCCAGTGAGGACGGTACGGTTCGCATCACATGTCGCTTTGAGAATGAAACGCTCTGGCTATCGCAAGCAGCCATAGCAGCTCTTTATCAAGTCACTCCTCAAGCCATTACTCAGCATATTAGAGCTATTTACCAAGAAGGTGAGCTTGAACAAAAAGCAACTTGTAAGGCTTACTTACAAGTTCAGCAAGAAGGCCAGCGGAAGGACAATTGCAATACACTTCACTAGGGAGATTTTTGTGCTAGCCGCTGACTATCAGCCGTCGCTCAAAGAAACCACACAGTTCTTCCAGACCATCCTGAGTAAACTACATTTTGCCTGCACGGGCCACCGCTACCAGGTTTATTCAACGCCACATAGTTCTTTTGATGGAAGAATAGAAATAAATCAACCTTATTCATTATAAAAATCCATTCACATCATCTATAAACCTGGACCATAAAGTTCTATTTAATCAGCCAGAATTTTATTAGCATTTCTATTTTGAAATGTAAGTCACAATTTAAAGCACTTATGAAGAGTAATTTCCTTCACTCCATAAAAGGAGACTGAGATGGCTATACCTGTTTACTTATGGCTTGAGGACGATGCAGGCCGGAGAATTAATGGATCTGTCGATATAAAAGATCGTGAAGGTTCAATAGAAGTGATTGAATTGATGCACTCCATCGAACAACCTATAGATAAGTCTTCCGGAAAAATCACAGCAAAACGTATTTGTAGTACCTATGCATTCATGAAAGAAATTGATACGTCATCCTCTTATCTATACAACGCCTTGAGCACTGGGCAAACACTAAAAAAAGCAAAATTTATATTTTACAGGATCAACTATAACGGACTTGAAGAGGCATACTTTAAGACAACTTTAGAAAACGTAAGGGTAGTGCAAATTGAACCTGTGATGTTTGACATTAAACATCCGCAAAACGAACGCTATACACATTATGAATATGTAGATCTGACATATGAAAAAATCACATGGCATTACATGGATGGAAACATCATTCACTCTGACACCTGGAAAGAACGCGCTTAAGGAGAAAGTATGTCCTGGGAATATGATGTAAAAGAGCATAAATTTTATTTGGACGGTGTCTATCAATTTGATGCTGATTACGCAGGAGCTAGTGGTTATAAAAACGACCCATCACAAGAATGTGTAAAAAACAGCGGACCTCTGCCAAGAGGGACCTACACAATTGGGTCCCCTCATAATTCTGCCCACACTGGTAAATATACTCTCAGCCTTACGCCCTACTCGACAAATGATATGTGTGGCAGGGACTCCTTTAAAATTCATGGTAAAAGCAGTTTGCACCCTGATGACTCTTCAGAGGGCTGTATCATTGCTCCTCTGAGAGCCAGAAGGAGTATCTGGAAAAGCAACGATACAGTATTGGTTGTCAAATGAAGCGCTTATTATTATCTGTTGCAATCAGTTCGCACGTTTCAGCATCTGAAATGACTGGCTTCGGGACCCAGTATTACAACGAAGACGACTCACTGACGGAAATTTCAAGCAAATTGCCCCTCACCCCTACCATCACTGTCGGTAAGAAAACCTTGAAAATGGAGGTTACGCATTTGACAGACATCTCCAGCACACCCATCAACAAAGACGATTCCGCGCGCTGGGTTTGCCTTCATGACGACAGTGGCACTACTTACTGGTTTATTTCTGATAACGAAATGGGTGCAGGTTTACTCACTGCTCTGGCTATAGCTAAGGATAACATTCATAAAGAGTGTGCGAAAACAACGGAACATGTCAGCGTTTCAGTCGCTAATGTTCCATTGTTGAATGCAACGCATGAGGATCTGGTCAAATTGTCCGGCATGAAAGAGATCGCCAAAAAGAAAGCGATGCTTTTCTATCAGGAGACGCCTGTACAGGAGGAGTTCATCAAAAGTAATACCGTCACTTATTACTTTAACGGCGAAAAAGTGCGTGGCGTCATCATCGGGCAAATTACCAGTAATTAGTTCGCAGACTCCCTCCTCCCGTGGGAGAGGGAGTTAAGCCTGCGCACCCAGCCGCATATGCAGCAACGGAAACGCATTCCCCTGCCCGTCCAGTTCTGAGCGCCCCACCTGCTCAAACCCCATATGCCGGTAAAACGCCACGCCCAGCGGGTTTTGCTCATTCACGTCCACTTCGTTTACGCCAAATTCTGCGATGGCGTATTTCAGCAATAGTTTCCCCACGCCTTTTCCCCGGCTGGCGTCGTCGACAAACAGCATTTCAATCCGGTGTTCATCGACGCCTAAAAAGCCGTGAATTATGCCCGCATCATCACGCGCGATGACAACCGTCAGGCCAGGCAGATAGGTGTTGAGCAATAACGGCCGCAGTGCCGCAATATCGCTTTCCTGCAAGAAATGGTGAGTGGCGCGAACGGCGGATTCCCAGATCGCGGTGAGACGTTCAAATTGTGAAGGGACGGCGGTTTCTATTTTCATGACGGGATTCTGTTCGGATAGCCCCGTTATTTCAAGTGCATCCTTCACGCGTTTAACTTTCACCCGCACGGTGTCGCTTTGCTCGGATAAGACACCGGAGCGATATCAATGAAAAAACTTACCCTGCTGCTGCTTCTCCCGCTTTTGCTGAGCGGCTGCGCCGCCATTGTCGGCGATAACGAAGAAACCGTGACCATCAACAGCCAGCCGACGAACGCGTTCTTTATCATCGCCGATCAACGCGGTGCGATAGTCAAAACCGGCACCACGCCGCAGACCGTCACCCTTACGAAGTCGGACGGCAGCTACTTTGGCAAACGCGAGTACACGCTCACGCTCAAACAGGACGGCTACTACTCGCTTATCGTGCCGCTGGATACCCGCCTGAGCCACTGGTACACCCTGGGGAACGTGATATTCCTGGGCGTGCCCGGCTGGCTGATTGTCGATCCGTTCTTCGGCGGGATGTACACCTTCAAAAACGACACCGTTGACGGCGTACTGCGTCCCTGCCCGCCAGGTCCTTTCAACTACATGTGCTCATAACCCTGCGACGTGCGCCAGACGCCCGGCGTGCAGCCATACTCCGTCTGAAAATGGCGGATAAAGTGCGCGCAGTCGCTAAAGCCCATCCGCAGGCCAATGTCCGTTACGCTCTGCTGCGAATTTTTTAGCAGCCAGCAGGCATAACGAAGACGGGCACTGCGGATGAACTCTCGAGTCGTTTTACCAAACTCGGCATGAAACAGGCGATTGAGCTGCCGCTCGCTAAGCGCCACCTCGCTGGCAAGCCCCGCAGGGGTAAGGGGCCGGGTGAGGTACTGTTCAATGAGCAGCACCACGCGACGCAAACGCGAATCAGGAATGAGGGCAAGGCTGGCTGGTCGGGGAGTGACATTCTCAAGCGGGGCAAGGGAGAGTTGCTGAGCGGCGGTCTTCGCCGTGTCATTTCCGGCATGAAGCCGAATCAGCTCGGTGGCCAGGGTAATGGTTGAAATACCACCCGGGCAGGTCAGGACATCCCCTTCATTAATAAAATCATAACCCTGCTCTGCATAAACCTGCGGAAAAGCGTGCTGGAATATCTCAAGGTGGAAAGGATGAATGGAGGCTCGCCGCTCGTTCAGTAACCCTTCCTGCGCCAGCACAAAACTGCCGGTGCCGATGCCAATCAGCGGGACGTTCATGTGATGCGCATGCGCAAGATACTCTCTGTCTCCCGGGTATCCTTGCGCCAGATACTTCAGGCCCCCTCCAATCACCGCGACATAATTAAAATGCTCAGGCGGGGCATGCGCTGCATCGGGTCTGATGCTCACCCCCACATTGCTGCACAGCGGGATATCGGGGTGCTCGCTGATGAGCGTAATGTCAAAAGCACGTGTCTTCTCACGCTTTGCCGCATTCCGCAGCGCCTCCATCAATCCGGATAACGCCAGCAGCGAAAACCGGGGCCACAGCAGCAACCCGATATGCAGCCGTGTAGTGGGCGCAGCGATACTGCCCCCGGACGGTTCAACTATCATTTTCATTAACTTGCCAAATTTAGAGTAATTACATTATTGCAACACAACGGTTGCTTTTATTTTTCTAAGGTAATTCTTAGATACTAAATAAAGCATAAATGAGAATAAAGGTTTTTATTGCATAATCTTTTCAAAATTATTCATTTTTGGTACTTCGACATACATATGTCGGTAATGTTCCTAAGGTAAAAATATAGTTATCATTCTGTTGTTCATTAATGCGGATATAAATACTTTTCCCGGGATAAACAAAAAATTGCGGTTCGTATTTCTCCAGCAGGCGATCCCCGACGTTATCTCCCGGGAACGTCAAATTATTTTCAGACGTCAGTAACCAGACATTGTCTTTCCGCGCCACGCGGAAGGATATTTTCCGGTCGATAATCGAGCCGGGTTCGCTTTTCAGTCTGCCGTTCATACTGAGCGTGCCGCTTTTGCCGTCAAACCGGTAATTCAGCCAGAGCGACACCTTCTCGTCCTTATGGTGCTGTACCAGGTTAGCCTGACAGGAAAAGGGTTTTATGGCGTATCGCTGCCACAAAAAATAGCCCAGCACCACGGCGGCGGCGATAAATAAGAGAGCCAGCAGTGAGAGCATTTGACGATGACGGGTCATGCTAGCGGTCCTCAATAAAATAATCAGAGATGCAGCGGTTAGGCTCTTTCATCGGCTTGTCACAGCGAATAACGGAAGCGCGCGGTAACAATTCATACCAGCTGATATAGATCCACGGGTAGTCTGCACATTCGGCTTTAAACTGATCGACATAGGCCAGCGCTTTGACACGTTCACTCTGCGTCTGGATGCCATTTGCCAGCCACACCTGGCAGGCCCCTATGGTGGTGGCAAAATGATAATCCTCAATAAAGCGGTTTTCACGCGCGTTGCTATGGCCGATGATGCCCACACTCACCAGCAATACCAGCAGGACCATTAACATCCCAGCCAGCCAGCGAGCACGAGCAAGGCGGCTGTCCCGTTCGGGCAGTGCGTTCTCGCCAGGCTCCTCATTAAGGCGCAAGTCGGCGGTATCCTGCACCTGCACCGCCATTTCCGGCGCGGGCGTGGCCGGCTCTTTAATCACAATCTGCGTGTCGCTTGCCAGCGTTAAGCCGATGCGGGGGATGGTGACGATAGGATCGACGTCAAAACCAATTTTCTTCAGCCCTTTGCGCAGAATCGAGATATTTTGGTAATAAGTATTCGGCGAAACCAGCATACCGCGGCGTTGCCAGACAATATCGAGAAAATCCTGCTGGGTGACAATCGACCCGGCTCTTTCAATTAATAACAACAGGCAACGGCCCGCAGGCGAATTCAGCACGACAACACGATCCGGATTGTTGATGTCGCGAAGCGTGCTGGCTGCAGGATGAAACTCAACAATATTATTTATTATGTAGTGCTTGTGCATAGGGTCAGCGACGGTCCTCCTGAAACACTCTCATGATGTTATCTTTTTCTTGTTTACATAAAGAAAAAGTTCTCCCTTCACGTCCAAATCAATGTGACTGATAAAATTAACGCTGTATATCTTAGCAAGTAGCGAAAATTCTTAATTTCTTATTTTCTCTTTAACTTCACTGAAGCGAGAGAAGTTCGCCATTTGCGTTAAAGCGCCTGCTGACGGGCTTCCCGGGGCCTTTATTGATTCTCTCTCATTTTTTGTGAAGTGGCGTTAATGCCTCAGAAACTTCTCACAAACCGCCTTTTGCCGGGCGAGCACGGCCGCGTTGAAATAGCGTTAACACGCCATCTTGACATTGACAAAAATAGACAAACAACCAAATTGTACGCAATGGACATGCGTGTCTGAATCATTCAACAGAGACACGTCTGATATTTTGTGAACCATGCTCAATATCAATAAGTTAGAAGTACAAATTTCGCGCTCACCCTGCCAGAGCATTCGTTTAAACCAGGATAAATTCCCGCCATTTGTTATTCATTGTCAGCAAGCCACCGCCTGCTCTTACATGAGCAGACAAAAGGCTTACAAAACATTTATCAAAGCGTAAGTAGCATGAAAAAGCGCAGGTATGATTAATTGAAACAACACGCAGCACAGAACCAGTAAGAGGAAAACGGCGTTACCATTATCAATCTTAAAGATTAATATAAATTTAGATTAATTCAGGTTACCTCTTTTTTGGCCGACTTATACTAGCCCTACACAGCACAACGTGATTGCTTCGAAAGTACAGGCCGATATCAACCTACTGGTTCGCCTCATTACAATTATAAATCGAGGGAATAACATGGCGAATGAACCCTATATAAAAAGACCGATTCATATTGCGTTGATGGGTGGCGATCATTATGCACGCCAGGGCATTACCGCTTTATTAATGAAGATTAACTCAAAGGTGCAGGTAAAAATATCGACGGAAGATTATCAGCAGCTTAATGCGATGTTAGCCACAACCCGCATAGATATTCTCTTTATGTCCGGGGCTGATAAATACCATACGGGATACGATTACTTACGCTATTTGAAAAGAATTAAAGCCGAGCATCCGGAAACAGTGATTTGTCTTTATTCCGCCCCCGCGAACTCCATGCTGTGGGTCAGAGGAGATATAGACGCTTATATGTCGCTTCAGGATCCGCTTTATCACTGGCGAACTAATTTAATGCGGTTGGTCGATAACCGCTATCGGCCAAAACAGAGATCAACGGCGTTATCGCTGACGCCGGGTGAATGGAGGGTATTGAAGGAGCTGCGTAAAGGTCTGGATATGCGCTACATCGCCGAAATGGAGAAGCTTTCTTACCGTCGTGTCAGCGCGTTAAAAAGCTCAGCGATAAAAAAACTTGGGCTCAGGAACAAGACAGATTTGCTGGTCTTTTTAACCAGTTAGACCTGCCAACTTCAGAGCAAATCTCGTAATAACAACACAATGGAATCAAGACAATGAAAGCTCAATTCACAAAAAAAACAGTGCTGGCAATCGCTGCTATGGCCTTACTGCCAGCGGGCAATGCCCTGGCCGTTGGCACCAGCGGCGGTACGGTTAACTTTAACGGTAGCGTCGTGACCTCCGCCTGCGCCATCAGCGCGGGTAGCGCCAACATTGACGTCGACATGGGTGAAGTCCGTACCGCAACCCTGGCGGCGGCGGGCAGCGAGGCCAGCACGGCAAAAGCCTTCTCCATCACCCTGGAGGATTGCGAAATCGCGGATACCTCTGCTTCCACGGAGGCGAACCCGATTGCCGCAACCACCATCGCCGTGACCTTTACCGGCACGCCGGACAGCGCCGATGCCCACAGCCTGGCCGTCGGGTCAAACGGCAGCGCTGACTCGGCTCAGAACGTTGCGATCCGTCTGTATGACGAAAAAGGCAACATCGTGCGTCTGGGAGAGGCAGCCGCCGCGGTGCCCCTGCGTGCCGGCCCTAACGTCCTGAACTTCAGCGCGAAGTACATCTCCCCGGAAGGTCATGCCACCGCGGGCGATGCCAGCGCAACGGCAACCTACACCGTGACCTATTCGTAATCATCAGGCCCGGTCTGCGGGCCGGGCCTGACACCGTTTTAAGGAGAAACACTATGCGCGTATTACCATGGATTTGTCTGGCAGGTTCGTTATGTGCAACGGCCGCCCATGCAGGTGGCGTCGGGCTTGGCGCAACGCGAATGGTCTACTCCAGCTCCACCACACAGTCCATGCTGCAGGTGAGAAACACCCATCCCGATGCCACCTTCCTGATCCAGTCCTGGATAGAAAGTGAAAACGGCGAACGCAGCCATGACTTCGTCATTACGCCACCGCTGTACGTGTTAAAACCGGCCAGCGAGAGCGTGGTGAAAATCATGTTTAACGGCAAATCCCTGCCTCAGGATCGCGAAACGCTCTACTGGATAACGGTAAAAGCGATCCCGCAGCAGATGAAAAACAGCTCGGGCAACTCCCTGCAGTTTGCCTCGGCCAACCGCATCAAAATTTTCTACCGCCCGGACGGGCTTAGGGAAGGCGCGGGCGAAGCGTGGAAATCCCTCCGCGGCAGTTTCCGCGCGGGCCAGGTCACCCTGACGAACCCTACGCCGTACTACCTCACCACCATCAATGTGAAGGTGGACGGCAAGCCGGTTAAGCCGGTCATGCTGCCTCCGAAGGGGAGCGTGACGCTGGCGGAAAGCTTTAGCCATGCAAATAGCGTGAGCTACCAGACCATTAACGATTACGGAGCATGGACGCCCGTGACCCGCTCGTCGTTGTCCCCTTAATCAGCATCCCGAGGGCGTGACCACGTGAAAATAAAAACCTTGTGCGCCATGGCGATGTCCCTGGTCATTCGGCAAGCCATGGCTGTCGAAAGTGAGCTGCAATTTAACCCCGCGTTTCTCAACGGCGAGAGCGCGAACAGCGCCGATCTCGCCTGGGTCAATGCCGGGAGCGCGCTGCCGCCGGGGGAGTACAACCTTAACGTCTACATCAATAATGCCTACGCCTTCACCGGCGACGTGGCCTTCCGTGCGGATGAACAAGGGGCCGGCGATGCGCAGCCCTGCGTCACGCCGCAGCAAATTGACGCCCTGGGTATCGACCCTCATCAGGCGAAGGGCGGCGCATTGCCGCTCGCGCAGCGCTGCATTGTTTTGCAGAGCGTTTTTCCGGGCAGCCACGTTGACTATGATCAGAAGACGCTGACCCTGAGCTTTACCGTACCGCAGAGCATGATGCGCAACCTGCCGCGCGGCTACGTCAGCCCGGAAAGCTGGGAGCCGGGGATCACTGCCGCATGGCTGAACTATGTGCTGAATGGCTCAAACAATGAGTATCAGGGCGAGACGCGCACGCGCGACAGCCAGCTTTTCGTCAGCCTCAACAGCGGCGTCAACCTTGGCGCGTGGCGGCTGCGTGATTTCACCACCTGGACCAAAGACGCTAACGAGCTGACCCACGTACAAACCTGGCTGCAGCGGGATATTCCCGCCCTGCGCGCCCAGTTTTATGCGGGCGAAACCTATACGTCGGCGCAGGTGTTTGATTCCGTGGGCGTTCGCGGTATTGCTCTGAAAACCGATGACAACATGCTGCCCGCCAGCCTGAGCGGCTACGCGCCCGAAGTGCGCGGTATCGCCCGCAGCAACGCTACCGTCACGGTGCGCCAGAACGGCAACATCATTTATCAAACGTCCGTCACGCCGGGGGCGTTTGTGCTGAAAGATCTCTATCCCACCTCGTCGGGCGGCGATCTGGCGGTCACCGTTCAGGAGAGCGACGGCAGCATTACGCAGTACACCCTGCCCTTTGCCAGCGTGCCAAACCTGGTGCGCAACGGGCAGATGAAATATGCCTTCGGCGCGGGAAAATATCGCCCGACCGGCAATCAGGATGCGCCGACCTTTGCGCAGGGCGAGCTGTTCTACGGCTGGCAGTACGGGCTGACCTTCTACGGCGGCGCGCAGTTTTCCGATCGTTACACCGGCCTGGCGCTCGGTGCCGGGCAGAACCTTGGCCGTTTTGGGGCCTGGTCCGCCGATATCACGCATGCCCGCAGCCAGCTGGCTGACAACAAAACCTACACCGGCGATTCGGTGCGCCTGCGCTACAGCAAGCTGCTGAATGAGATGGGCACGCGCATCAACTTCTTCTCGCTGCGCTACTCGACGCAGGGGTTCTATACCCTGAGCGATACCACCTACAAAGGTATGGCGGGCGGCACTGCCCGGCAGGTCGTGGAAGATGACGGCACCCTAACCACCCACTATGACACCGTCTACAACCTGCATATGTCACGCAAAGCGAAGAACCAGCTGCTGCTGTCGCAGCCGATGGGAGAGTACGGCGCGCTGTCGCTGTCGTGGGATCAGCAGACGTACTGGAACACGCCGAAAACGACGCAGAGCCTGCAGCTGGCATGGAACGCCACGTTTCGCAACGTCTCGCTCGGCGTGAGCCTGCAGCGCAGCACCAGCCTGTATGACAATCAAAAAGACACGCTGATGGCGGTGTCCCTGTCCCTGCCGTTTGGTAATCCGACGCTGGCGACCCGCGCCCGCGTCACCACCACGCAGGCGGGGTCTGGCGGCACCACCACCAGCACGGGCGTCAGCGGTTATATGCCGGGTCAGGAAAACCTGTTTTACAGCGTGAACCAGCGCTACGGCACGCAGCAGAAATACGGCGGCGATGCGGCGCTCCAGTACGAAGGCCAGCGGGGGGATTACCACCTCGGCTACGCCTATGCGAAAAATTCGCGCAACCTCAGCTACGGCATGAGCGGTGGCGCTGTGTTGCATGAAGATGGTCTGACGCTAAGCCAGCCGCTGGGCAACACCAACATTCTGGTGAAAGCGCCGGGTGCCAGCGATGTCGCCGTGCTTAACCACAAAGGCATCAAAACCGACAGCCGGGGCTACGCGGTGATCCCCTACGCCACGCCGTATCGGGTGAATCAGGTGGCGCTGGACGTCACCACCGTGGGCAATGACGTGGAGCTGGAAAACGCCATCGTCAATAAAACCCCCACCGACGGCGCGCTGGTACGCGCAACCCTCACCACCCGCCGGGGGGCAAAAGCGATGTTCATCGTGCGCCACCGCAATGACGTGCTGCCTTTCGGCACGCTGGTATCGCTGGACGATGAAAACGTCAGCGGTATCGTCGGGGATGGCGGCAGCCTTTATCTCTCCGGGCTGACGCCAGAGGGTACCTTGCGGGCGGAATGGGGGCGCGGCAGCGGCCAGCGTTGCACCATCCATTACCGGTTAGACGCGCAGAATTACAACGCGCGCACCGGCCTTTATTCACAGGAGGTGGTATGCCAGTAGCCTTTCGTCTTGCCAGCATCGCCCTGCTGATGGCGTTTACGGTTCCCGTTCGCGGTTACGACGTGCTGGTTTCCGTCACCGGGAATTTGATCGGCAACACCTGCGTTGTCGCGGCGGATTCACTCGAGAAAAACGTGCCGCTGGGCACCATTGGCATCAAGCAGTTCAGTAAAGCGGGCGCGGTCAGCAATATCAAAGCACCCTTCACGCTGACGCTTGAAGAGTGCGGCCCTACCTTTGCGGGGGTGAAAATTCGCTTCAGCGGAACGCCGGACGATGACGACCCCCAGCTCATCAAAATTGCGCAGGGTGGTGCTACCGGCGTGGCGGTACAAATTCTCGATAACGAGAGCGCCCTGATCCCGCTGAACACCCAAACAACCGCCTACGGCGCGGCGGGTGATGACAGCGTCAACATGACCTTTTATGCGCGGCTGGCGGCCACCGGCGCGCCCGTCAGTGCCGGCGAGGTGTCGGCAGTGGCGACCTGGACTACGGAGTATCAATAATGCGTATTTTTGTGCTGATCGGCTGGTTACTGACCTGCACCCCCGTTCTCGCGATGGAATGGAAATCAGATATCACGCTCTCTCCCCAGCCGATGACCTACAGCGGCCCCGCAGATTCGGTGGTACCGGGAAATATTATCGGCTCAACCTGGAGCGCGACCGCAGACGTTCAGCAGGTGTTCTGGTGTGGGTGGGTATTTACCTGCTCGAAAGGCACCCTGGAACCGAGCAGCAGCGCCATCTCAAGCGGCATGACGGTCACCGTCGATGGGGTGAACTACACCATTTTCGAAACCGGCGTGCCCGGCGTGGGCTATATCATCGGGCTGAAAGATTTTAACGGCTCCAGTTACGTCCCGCTGCAAACCGGGATCACCCAAAGCTATCCTGCAGATGGCACCAACGGCTACGCCGCTGATTTAGGCTGGTCGGCAAAAGTCACCTTTATCAAAACCGGCACGGCGCTGAAATCCGGCGTATATCAAATCCCGACCATCAACGCCGCGGTCCTGACCGCCTACAACAACGAAACCAAAACCGCGCAGGTGATTATCAGCCCCACCACCATCACGGTTACCGCCAGCGGCTGCACGGTAGAAACCAAAAGCGCGAACGTCAATCTGGGGACAATTGATATCCGCACGCTGCCCACCGTAGGCAGCACGTCGCCATCAGGCACCTTTAACATTGGCCTGACCTGCGATGCAAACGTGGCGGTTCACGCGGTGATGACCGATCAGACCACGCCCTCAAACACCTCGTCCGTTGTCACCTTAACCGGTGACTCCACGGCCTCAGGCGTGGGCGTGCAATTCTTCTACAACGGCACCGGGCCGCTGATGATGGGGCCAGACAGCTCCGGCGCGGGCACCACTAACCAGTTCGCTGTCCAGACGCTCACCTCGGCACAAACGCTGTCGCTGCCGTTTCAGGCGCACTACATCCGCACGGGCGAACTGGTGCCCGGCACCGCAAATGCGCTGGCGAGCATCACGTTTTCGTACCAGTAACGGTTAGTGCTTCACCCAGACCAGCCGGTCGACGTTAAAGCCCAGACCACGTGCGGTGTTCAGGTAATCCTGTTTCACCGCATCCGGGATGGTTGGCGTGCGGGACAGGATCCACAGATAGTCGCGGTTCGGGCCGCTGACCAGCGCGTACTGGTACTTGTCGTCCAGCTTGATGACGTTATACCCGCCGTAGAACGGGCCGAAGAACGAGACCTTGAGCGCGGCCGTGGTCGGCTCGCCGGTAAAGTAGGCTTTACCTTCGCTCTCATTCCATTTTTTCTTCACCGGATCGTAGCCGCGGTTTAGCACGCTAATGCCGCCGTCGCTGCGTTCGCCGTACGTGGCAGTTACCTGCTCCAGCCCGCGCTCAAAGCGGTTTTCCAGGCGGGCCACTTCGTACCACTTGCCCAGATAACGGCTGGCATCAAAGCCGGAAATTGGCTGCACGCCTTTCGGCGGCGTTGGGGATTTACAGGCAACCAGAGTCAGGGCAATGGCGACACCGGTTACAACAGGCCATAGCTTCATGAGAATTCCTTTCATTTGCGCGGTTGGAAGTTAAAGTGTAGTGCACCGCTCGGGCGCTTCATCCCATCGGGAAGAATTCGTAGTATATTGGGAATATTCTTTCTCTGCGGGCACGGACATGGCTTACTCCATCGGCGAATTCGCCAGACTCAGCGGGATCACCGCCACTACGCTTCGCGCGTGGCAGCGCCGCTATGGTTTACTCAAGCCGCAGCGCACCGAGGGCGGGCATCGCCTGTACAGCGAAGACGATGTCCGGCAGGCGTTAATCATCCTCGACTGGGTCAAAAAAGGCGTCCCTATCGGTCAGGTGAAATCCCTGCTGGAGCGTCCTGCCCCGCGTCGTACCAACAACTGGCAAACGCTGCAGCAAACCCTGCTGGAGCGCCTGAAAGCGGGAAAAATTGAATCCCTGCGCCAGGCGATTTACGACGCCGGTCGGGAATATCCCCGGCCCGACCTGGTTGCCAACGTCTTACGCCCGCTGCGCAGCCAGATGTCGGCCAACGTGCCTGCGGCCATGACCCTGCGAGAAATCCTCGACGGTATTATCATCGCCTACACCTCGTTTTGCCTGGAGGGCGATAAAAAAGCGCCCGGCGATAATTTCCTGCTCAGCGGCTGGCACCTCAACGATCCGTGCGAAGTCTGGCTCGAGGCCTTAGCCCGCACCGGGCAGGGCCACCGCATCGACGTCCTGCCCTTTCCACCTGCTGCGCTGGCGCCGGAGATTTTCCCGGACCGCAAATGGCTTCTGGTCACCAGCGGAAAGCTCAACGCTGCCCGCAAAAAGCAGCTTGAGCAGTGGCAGCAGCAGGTTTCCCTTGAGGTGATTATCCTCTAAACATTTTCTGCGGTGGGAATTGTCACGAAAAGTTGAATATTTTCCCGCCTCTGGAGTGCTAACGTTTTCCTGTGACCTAACCACAACAACAGGAAAACGTGATGAAAAAAACAACCCCGCTGCTGATCCTCGCCTCGCTGGCCTTTGTGCCCGTTGCCTTTAGCGCCCCGATGGGCACCCTGAGCGTGCACGTGCTCGACCAGCAAACCGGCACCCCACCGCCGGGTGTCACCGTCACGCTCGAAAAACAGCAGCAGGATAAATGGACCCCGCTTGCCAGCGGTAAAACCGACCAGGATGGCCGCATCAAATCACTCTATCCGCAGGGTCAGGACATGCAGCCTGGCGTCTACAAAGTGACGTTTAAAACCGCGGACTATTTCCAGGGCAAAAAGCTGGACACCTTCTTCCCGGAAATTCCGGTGCTGTTTACCGTGACCCGCACGAACGAAAAGCTGCACATCCCGCTGTTGCTTAGCCAGTACGGTTACTCCACTTACAAGGGCAGCTAAACCGCGTTGATTTACAACGATTAGTAAAAATAATCGTGCCAATACTTGGACAAATCAGTCATGTTGTGTAAGTTTTAAAGAAGAGATTCTGGAGGCTTACACCATGACGACAAAACCTGTACTGGGAATTAGCGGATGCTTGACCGGTTCCGCCGTGCGTTTCGACGGCGGGCATAAGCGTATGGGCTTTGTCATGGATGAGCTGGCCCAGTGGGTGAATTTCAGGCCGGTATGTCCTGAAATGGGCATCGGCCTGCCGACGCCTCGCCCGGCCTTGCGCCTGACGATAACCCCTGCAGGCGAGACGCAAATGCGTTTCAGCAAAGCACCGCATGAAGACGTTACGCAGAAAATGGCCGACTTTACGGCACAATATCTGCCAAAAATCGGCGATCTCGCCGGGTTTATCGTCTGCGCCAAATCGCCAAGCTGCGGTATGGAGCGCGTGCGCCTGTATGATGAAAACGGCAATCGGGGCCGCAAGGAGGGCGTCGGGCTGTTCACCGCCGCCCTCCTTGAAACCTACCCGTGGCTGCCGGTCGAAGAAGATGGCCGCCTGCACGATCCCGTTCTGCGGGAAAATTTTGTCGAGCGCCTGTTTGCCCTTCACGAACTGAACACCCTGCGGGCCAACGGCCTGACGCGCCGGGCGCTGCTTGATTTTCACAGCCGCTATAAGCTCCAGCTGCTGGCGCACCATCAGGCAGGCTATCGCGAGATCGGGCCGTTCGTGGCGTCGCTGCATCAGTGGGACGATCTTGAGGCGTTCTTCGTCGAATACCGCAGCAAGCTGATGGCCATTCTGAAGAAGCCGGCCTCGCGTAAAAACCATACCAACGTGCTGATGCATATTCAGGGCTATTTCCGCAACCAGCTCAACAGCCGCCAGCGCGGGGAGTTACGCGACGTGATCCTCCACTACCGAGACGGGCTGTTGCCTATCCTCGCCCCGCTTACGCTGCTGAAGCACTATATGGCGGAATACCCGGACCGCTATCTGCAAACGCAAAACTATTTTGACCCCTATCCGGACGATCTGGGTCTCCGTCTCGCCGTGACCTAAGGCAGTATGCAAGGGCCCAAATTGACCCATAGAGGCCCAAAGCAGTACCCCGTTTAGACGACACCTCACTGTCGTCTTTTTTTGCATTTCACGTAAAAATACTGGCATTATATACAGGTCTTTATCCGCAAATCGGGACTGCCAGATGATCAAAACGCTGCATATCGAAAACTATCGCTCCATTCGCCGGATGTCGCTGGAGCTTGAACAGCTCAACATCGTTTTCGGGCCGAATGGCACCGGCAAGTCAAACATCTATAAGGCGATCCACCTGATGCACAGCGCGGCGCAAGGGCAGTTCTCGCAGGCGCTGGCGAACGAAGGGGGCATTCTGAAGGTGTTCTGGGCGGGTAAAACCAGCACCGACCAGCTGCGGCGGATGAACCTGGCGGTAGAAACCGAAACCTATGAGTATGAACTTCAGGTCGGTTTTGTTGAGCGGCTGCCTTACCCCTCGCAGTTCCAGCTCGATCCGGTTATCAAAGAAGAGACAATCTGGCTGAGCGATCAGCATCGCCGCCCATCGGCGCGGCTGATGCAGCGCAAAAACCAGACGGTGTTTCTGAACAACGTGCACCACGAGAAAGTGACCCACAGCGGTACGCTGTACGAGAACGAATCGGTCTTTGGCCAGCTCGGTGAGCCGCACCTGTACCCGGAAGTGTCACAGATGCGTGAATCCCTGCGCAACTGGCGCTTTTACCATGAATTTTCGGTCTCGTCCGGCTCGGCCATCCGCGCCCCGCAGGTCGGTTTCCGCTCGCCGGTGCTGGCCAGCGACGGGGCAAACCTGGCCGCGGCGTTCCAGACCATTGTGGAGATTGGCGATGAACTGCTCCTGATGCGCATCCTCGATCAGGCCTTTCCCGGCTGCGTGTTTTACAGCGATAACACGGATGGCCGTTTCCGCATGATGATGCAGCGTGAGGGCTTAAGCAGGCCGCTGGAGCCGACCGAGTTTTCCGACGGCACGCTGCGTTTTCTCTGTCTGGCCGTGGCGCTGTTAAGCCCGCGCCCGCCCGCATTTATCGTTCTCAACGAACCGGAAAACAGCCTGCATCCGCAGATGCTGCCCGCGCTGGCGAGCCTGATTGCCGAGGCCAGCCGCTACTCGCAGATCTGGCTGACCAGCCACTCGCCGGAGCTGGCGAACCTGATTGAAAAACAGCGCTCGTTTTCGCTGTATCAGCTGTCAATGGCGGACGGTGAAACGAGGATGGAACGGCTGGGATAGCGCGTTACGCACGCGTGCGGAACGTTTTGCGCCACTCCATGGGGCTGACGCCAAAGCGCGCCTTAAACTGCTGGCGATAGGTGACCGCCGACGCAAACCCAACCTCCGCAGCCACGCTCTCAATCGGCAGATTGCCCGATTCCAGTAAAATCTGGCTGCGCCGCAGGCGCTCGGCGCTGAGCCAGTCGGCGACGCTCATGCCCGTTGCGTGGGTGAAATGGCGGGTCAGGGTACGACGGCTCATAGAGACGATCGCCGCCAGAGAATCGAGATTATGCGGTTGCGCGATGTGCTGCTGTAGATAGTCGATCAGGCAGTTAATCCGCGCGTCGCGGGTATCTTTGGGCACAGGCTGGGCAATAAATTGCGCCTGCCCGCCTTCGCGGTGCGGTGGCACAATCATCCGTCGCGCAATCTGGTTAGCGACCACGCTGCCAAAGCGCTGGCGGATAATATACAGGCAGCAGTCCAGCGCCGCGGCGGTACCCGCCGAGGTAATGATGTGGTCGTCATCAACATAAAGCGCGTTGATATCCAGCTGCACCTTCGGGAATAACGACTGGAACTGGCGTTCAAATTCCCAGTGCGTGGCGGCGCGTTTGCCGTCGAGGATCCCCGCATAGCCCAGCACAAATGCCCCCAGACACAGGCCGACAATCGCCGCGCCCCTCTTTTTTGCCTGCACCAGGCTATCGAGCAAGGCCTGAGGCGGGCGCTCCAGAACATGCTGCCAGTAGGGCACGACGACGATATCGGCTTGCCCAATGGCTGAAAAATCCTGCGTCGCATTCAGCGCGAAACCGTCCTTCGAGGTCAATAAGCCCGGCTTTTCGGCGCATATCGTGACCTTAAAACGCGTTTCACCCGAGACCGTATCGCCAAACAGAATGCAGGGAACGGCGTAGTGGAACGGGCTAAACCCGTCCACTGCAACAATCGCGACGTGTGTAAGCGGCATCTGTCTCTCCTACCCTCAGTGAGGCTCAGAATATAACGGTTTCGCCGTCCTGTGGAATGCTCAGCGCATCGCTAAACTGGTTGGCTTCGGCATATTCCCGCAGCGCGCGGCGGGTCAGCAGGCAGTGATTAATCGCTTCCATATGGACCGCCATAAGCTTCGCCTGCGGGAGCAGGAAATGCACGTTCAGCACATCCTGCTCGCCCATAATAATCGGTCCAAAACCAATAACGTGCGCATACCCGGCGTTAAGTATCACCACATCCGGCTGATGGTGCAGCAGATCCGCCGCCACGTCTTCGCGCCATATCGTATCCCCGGCGAGATAAAGCGTTTTTTCATCAGCATGGCGGAACACTACGCCGCAGGCTTCTCCCAGCCGATCAGCCAGCTCGGGCACGGCGTAAGCGCGATCGGTACCGTGCTGGCCGCCGTGGGTTTTGGCGATGCGGATATCACCAAAAGCCGTCTCATTAGTCATCACCGTCAGGTGGGTGAATCCCTGCGAGCGCAACAGCGCGGCGTCGTGCTCGTTCTGAACAAAGATGGGTTTATCTTTGGGGATCAGCGCAATAGCTTCGCGATCCCAGTGATCGTCATGCGTATGGGTCACGATCACCGCGTCGGCCTCCAGCAGCGTCTTCACGTCCACGGGAAGTTCTACCATCGGGTTGCGCAGTTCCGCGCGGGCGGTCCCCGGAAAGCCCGGGTAAGCGCCTTTAGGTGCCAGCATCGGATCGATTAAAAAGCGTTTCCCGGCGTAGGTAATCAGCTGGGTGGCATTGCGAATATGGGTAATATTCATGGGCTATCCTCCGGTGTGTGTGATAAGGAGGATAGCCAGATGCCGCGCGTAACGATGTGGGTTATCGGGCAATGATCGATGAAATCGGGTCAATCAATAAACCGCTTCCTCACCCTTTCAAGCGGGGCGATAAGTAAATTAATAAGCGGCTTGCGGTCGATAACGATATCCGCGTTAACGGTCATTCCGCCCATCAGCAGCCGTTTTTTCTTGTCCGGGTCGCTAAACCACGAAGGAACGCGCACCTTCGCGAGATAGTAGTTCTGCCCTTCCTGGAGCGGGATCAGCGCCGAATGGGCGTCGATATTAACCTCATAGAAATCGGACAGCGTGGCGTCAACCGAGCCATATTTATCCACTGGCCAGGAGTCGAAGCGCAGTTTGACCTTGTCCCCTTTCGCCACCCGGCCAACGCCCGTCGCCGGGACGTAGAGATACCCCTCCATCGTCGCGGTGGTGTTTTTGCGGATCACCACCACCACCTCGCTGTTTTGCGTAATAGCGCGTCCGGGCGGGAAATTGATGGCCACAACGTACCCCTCGGCGGGAGCCAGCATCGACATGGTCGAACTGCCCCGGCTGGAGAGATTGCGGTCAATTTCACTGATGCGGTTTTTCACGTACAGCTGCTCTTCGCTCAGGGAGTCGATTTGCGACTGCGTGCTGTCCGACAGGCTGGTTTTCCGCGCCTCCAGATCGAGAATGGTGCTCTCCTCCAGCGTCAGGTTCAGCTGGGCGTTGAGCACATCGTTATGGCTTTTATCGAGGTCAACCTTCGACACATACCCCTTCCCGGAGATGGCTTTCCACGCGTTGTAGGTATCCGTGCTGTTTTTCAGCAGCGCGCGCAGCTTCTTGACCTTGTCCCGCGACACGGCGATCTGCCGGTCGGTGATATTCAGCTGCTGCGCCAGATTCTTACGGTATGAGGCGATAGAGTCATCAATGGCCTGAATACGCTGTTCACTGCGCTTTTTCTCGGCCTCCATCTGCTGGCGGTCGAACTGCACCACCGACCCCTGCTTACCGCCATAGTCCTGCGATACCGTAAACAGCGGGTCGTTTTCCTTCACGTAATCGCCCGGACGCACCGCGAAATCGACGATGGTGCCGGACTCTCTGGCCCGCACTTCAACATCGCCCTGCGCGGGGATCAGCACCCCGCGCGCCAGCGTGGTTTCGGAAAAATTAAACACCACGGAAAAAATCAGCAAGCAGAGAAAAAAGGAGATAAACAGCGCCAGCACGGCCTTTAACCGGGGGGCGTTAATCTGGTAACTCTTTGAAAAGTGGTTCGGGATCAGCGCCCGACGCTGTCGGCTACGGTTTTTTAATTTCACAACATGTCATCCATGATAAATCACTGAAAGATCGTCCCACGCACTCCAGAGCGTGGGGGTGCTGTGCAGCGCATTCAGCGTGGCGGTCGCGGCCTGGCGGTAATCCGCTGGCGCATAGCGCTGGCTCTCCAGTCCAAACGCCGGGGAATGGAGCGACCCCGTGGGCAGCAAGGTACGAATGCTGTAGCCGTATCGCGTCAGAAACCGCGTTGAGACATCCGTAAGCCACGCCGCCTGATCGCCCGCCCGGGCCATAAACAGCGGCGCGCCCGGCAGGCGCTCGTCCATCATCAGCACCGTTACCAGACGCTGGCGGGCAAAGAAGGACCCGGCGCGACGCGCCTCATGCGCGGCCATCAGCTTGTGCAGCGCGGGATAGTGGCTGATGCACTGAAAGCGCACATCGTCCGGCGCGGTGGATAACAGCGCGTCCATCACCAGCCCAAACCCCGCCCAGCGCATCCCCAGCAGCAGCGTGCGTTGTGAGGCGTAGAAGTCCTGCTCACGGGTAAACGCCGCCACGCGCGGATGCAGATCGAAGCGCACGTTACGCCGCCAGAGCGCGGGCGGGAAAACCTGCTCCACGAAGCCGAATCCGCTCAGCTCGCGGGCGTTCTCGCGCAGGAATTCGGCCGGGACATCGCTCTCTGCGCAGCGCATAAACTGGCTGTAGTTTTGCGTAATCCGGCTTCCCAGCGGCGTGCGCCCGACCTGACGGGCACAAAGATGGGCGTAGATCCGCGGAAGCAACATCATGGCTCACTCTCCCGCAGGGTGCCGTTTTCCATGGTGTAGCACCGCCCCTCACAGCCGACCACGTCAGGCGAGTGGGTGACAAACACCAGCCCGATCCCCAGGCTTCGCAGGTTTGCCAGCACCTTCTGCGCGGTGGTTTTATCGAGGTTGGCGGTCACTTCATCGCACAGCAGCAGCTTCGGCTGGCTGTACAGCGCGCGCGCCAGTACCAGACGCTGCATCTCTCCCGCGGAGAAAAAGGTATTCCCCGGCAGCAGCTGCGTTTCATAGCCGTGCGGCAGACGTGCCACCACGCTATCGACTTCCGCCAGCCGACAGGCCTCGATAACCCGCTCTTTATCCGGGGCGCTGTCGAAGCAGGCAATGTTGTCCAGAATCGATCCGGTAAAGAGAATATCGTCCGCATGGACGATGCGGATCTGCTGGCGCAGCGAGGAGAGATCGCACTCGTGAATGGGGATCGCATTGATCCGCAACGAACCCGACGTCGCCAGCAGCATGCCGGAGATCAGCCGCAGCAGCGTGGTTTTGCCGGAACCGCTCTGACCGACAATCACCGCCTCTTCGCCCTGCTTCAGGGTCATGTTGATGTGTTTAAGCGTGGCCTCGCGTCCTGGATAAGCAAACGAAACGTCCTCAAACGCCAGGCTCACCGGCGAGGTGACGATGCGTTTGCCGAACTGGCTGGCTTCCGAGGGGGCAAACAGCAGGTCGCCTACGCGATCCAGCGGCCCCTTAAGGGCGTTTTTGTCCAGCAGCTTTTGCGCCACCTGCACCATTGCGTCGGAAAAATAGCGTTTATAGCTGATGTAGGCGTACAGCATCCCGATGCTCATCTGCCCTTCCAGAATCAGCCACGCGCCAAAGCAGACCACCAGCAGCTGTTCGGCATTGATCACCAGCAGCGAGGCCACGTCAAAGCGGGCCAGCAGCCGCTCTTTGCGCATCAGGCCGGCGATATGCTCGCGCTGGGATTTATCCATCACCGCATCCCGCGCCTGCTCCATATTGTTTGCTTTAAGCGTAATGATGCCTTTCTGGGTCTCCACCAGCAGGGATTCATACTGCGCGGTGCGTTCAATGGAATCATCCACGGCGCGCTGATACGGGCCAATCAGTGAAAAGCGGATCAGGAAGAAGACGCCCATCAGCAGCAGGGTCAGCACCGCAATCTTCACGTTATACAGCAGCATAAACAGCAGGCTGGTGAAGGCGATCAGGCAGGAAAAAAGGATTTGTACATAGCCATTGCTGATGAACTCCGCGCAGGCGTGGAGCGATTTCTCAATCGCCAGTACGATGCCCGGCGGACGCGAGCGGAACCAGCTGGTCTGGGTGCGCAGCATATAGTGGCGCACGGACTGGCTCAGGTCGTCATAGGCGATGTTGCGCATCAGGATCTCAAGCAGCTGCTTGAGGAATTTGCCTATCACTTCAAAAATAAAGACGATCGCAAAGATGGCGGTGAGCAGGATCACCAGGTCACTGTCGCTGCGGGCAATCGCCTCATCCATAATCAGCTGCACGTAGGTGGGGCTGGCCAGCATGGTGATGAGGGTAAAAATAGAGAGCACGAACAGCAGCAGCTGGCGCTGGAACAGGCTCGGGGATTTATTCGCCAGCCGCCCGAGGGTCAGCGTGTCGTCCGGCGTTTTCTTTTCAAAACGCGGGGTGGGTTTTAGCTCCAGAACATAGCCGGAGAAGAGTTTTTCCGCTTCCTTAAGGCGATAACGACGTACGCCGCTCGCAGGGTCGTGGACGGTAACGCTGCGGCTGTCGACCTTCACGATGACCACAAAATGGTTCCCGCGCCAGAAGGCGATAAGCGGCAGCTCCGAGGTTTCTATTTCAGTGATTTCGCCTTTTAACACCCGGCCCGTCATATTTTTATCGCTGGCAAGGGTCATCAATTCCGCCATCGAGGTGCCCGCGTCGGCAGACACCGAGATCTCCCGGCGTAGCTGGCTTACAGAGACATGGTGCTCGTAATGCCCCATCACCATCGCCAGGCAGGCCAGACCACATTCGGTAAATTCATGCTGACGAATAACAGGGGTTTTACCCTGCTTCTTATACTGAAAAAGCGAAAACATAATGATCCGTGGCTGAAATAAAAAAATGGCCCGGCAAGGCGGGCCATAGGAGCATAGGTCGAAAACTTATGCGCTGAAGAAGCCGCCGATGAAGCCGCCCACCAGACCGAACACGCCGCCGATGGTGCCGCCCAGCGCGCCTAACATCTGGCTGCCTGCGTTATAGCCCGCGCTTGCGCCCTGAATTGCAGCGGCAAACGGATCCCAACCACCGATGATGGCCTGTGCTTTCTTAAAATCGATAACTTGCATGTTTCTGTTCCTGTAATCGTGAATTAGTTGTAGCTGCCAACCAGCGCGCCAAGGAAGCCCATTGCGCCACCCAGGATCCCGCCAACAACGCCGCCCACCATACCCATGATGCCTGCGCCAGTGTCGTAACCCAGCTGTGCACCTTTAACCAGACCCGCGAACGGGTTCAGCGCGCCACCGATAATGTCTTTCGCTTCTGTGAATGAAATCGCTTTCATTTTATTCTCCTGTTGATTGAGATCTTTGGCTTTAGACCAAAGGTTAATTTCCTTTTATGAAGGAAAGCGGTTGCTACGGGCAGGTAGAAAGCGGAATGATTTTATTTCCATAAATAATCATCCGCCTTGCTGGCTGCCCGGCATTATCTATTTCCAGCCGTTGTCCCGGTGGAAGATATTTTGAGTTGTTATATTGCGTGCTGCACCCGACCGAGGAAACATATTTAAAATAGGTATTCCCCGTATTGCTTACCACCCCGTTGCTAAACGCATAATCAAAATGTCTTGTCCACGGACGGACAATCAAAATCGCCTCAAGCGAAACCACCACATCCGACTGAATGCGTTGGCCTTTACTCATTACAACCCGCGCCTGTAGCGGCGTCTCGGTGAATTTTACGCGATAATAACGCTCTTTATCGTCGTGCGGGCCGGTATAGTAAAACTTAAACCCGGCGCGCTCGCCGCTCCCCAGCGTCAATTGTTTTGGCGAGAACATCAGCTCGCCATCTTTTATTTCAGTCTCTTTCCCTTTTTGTTTAGGGACGTCTACCTGGATAAGTGAGACAGTATAATTCTGCCTTTCACTGGTATCGTTTTTTATAGGCTGAAAAACAACTTCCTTTTCTGGCAAAAAATCAATATTCAGACTTTCGATAATTAAAGCATTTGCCCCGAAAGAAATGAAGCAATTTATTGCGAAAATAGCCAGGATTTTTGCAGTCATATTCGTTTAATTCCAGGATGCACTGACGTCTATTTTCCCTTGCGCGGTTACTTCACCAAACCAGTCATTCCCGTCATAGGTTGTTTTCGATACCGGGTTATCCATCACAAACTGCAGTACCAGCGGCGTTTTCCACAGCCACAGGTCCGTGACCCCGGAACTCATTTTGTCCCACTCGGACGCGTGGGTGGCAGGTGCTGGTACCTGGAGAACCTCGCCTTTACAGTTATGCGTCAGCAGCGTCTGGCTTTTGCCCACCAGCACGTTGCCCGGGATCGGGACGGTAAAACCGTTGCCGCTGAAGGCACAGTAATCCACCCCGTTCAGGCTCCGCGTTGGCCCGGTCACTTTGACCGTTACCGCCACGGCGGCATCGCTTTGTGCGCCGCTGTAGGTAATGGTGTAGGGGATCTCAATGGGCGTTTCGCCAATGATACCCGTGCCGGACCCGCCCAGACCGTTCGGGTCGAGCGTATAGTCAGGGTTATCCGGCACAATCTCCAGCCCCGGCTCGATCGGGTTGATCACCACGCCGCCGCCCGGCTGGAAGCAGAAGTCCGCCGCCAGCGAGCTGTTGCCCGGCGTCAGGCACAGGCTAACGATATTGCCAATGCCGGTGCCGTCACCCGCCTGCGCCACGCTCAAAATCAGCGCCTTTGGCAAAAAGATTTTGAGGTAGGCTTTGCCGCCGTTTTTTTGCGGCGCTGCGAGGAAGGTTTGTGCCAGCACGCGGGTATCGCTCTGGATACCGCCGGAGATGCTGTACCAGTTGCTCTCATCAAACGTCAGCTCGGCGGCCAGGCCAGTGCCGCCGCTCATGTGCGACTGCAGCACGCTGTTCACGCGAGATGAGGTGAGCGCCAGTCCGGGGCTGTAGCCGGTAACATCCTCGCCGATAAAGGTGTATTCCATCAGGTCGCACAGCACCCCCGATATTGTATTTCGGGTGTATTTGGTGCAGGCGGCCCCCGTCGACCCGTCAACAATCGTGACCTCGCCGCTGATCGGGTCAATTCCCAGGTCCAACTCCCGGGAGTTGGTCATCGTCATCGTCCCCACCTTGTGCAGCGTGTTGGTGGTCGTCACTTTGTTGATGGACGACGTTTGCGGCGTGGAGGTAATGGTCACCTCGTCACCCGGCGCGGCGTTGAGTAGCGCGTTAAAGAACGGATCGCCCAACACCCAGCGGCCATAGGAGGTCCCCGGCTCCATCACCGGCGGCTTCACCACCATCGACGTGTCGCTGTAGCTGGTAGTCGGGGTGTAGCCGGCGTTACCGCAGCTCGATGAGCACGACGTCCCTTTAAAAAACGGCGAGGCGCTGGAGCCGGTGACGGAAAAGTTAATCGTCAACGCACTGCCCGCAGGCCCGCTATAGCTGTTATCCGGGATGTAGGTGGCGACCCCGTTGTTGGCCTTTGCGCTCAGCGTCGGCCACTCGCGCGAACCGTGTAAAAAGGCGGTCGAGGTGCTGTTCAGGCTAAACAGCCCTGCGGTATTCCCCGTCCCGTTGTTGTCGGGATTATTAATGGCGAAATAGGGCAACTGCTGCGCCTGAGCCGCCGCGCTCATCAGGAGCAAATTAAGAGCGAATATCTTTTTCATCGTCACGTTCCCGTGTTCCTTTTGCTTCCTGCCAGACGTAATTGCCCTTATCGCAGGAGATGTCCCCCAGCCACAGCGCGCCGCGGTTGGACTCGATGTCCAGGCGCACCTCACAGACGCTGTCGTCCGGCGTGGCAATGCTCAGAATCGGATTGTTTTTATCCACATCAATCACAAAGCGTCCGTCGTTTTCCGTGCGGGTCAGGCCGACGTGGTTTTTGATTTGCGTCTCACCAATCGGGGAGCCGTTGGCGTCCACCAGCCGGCCAAACAGCGTGACGATTTTCTTCACCTGCGGCTTCATCACCACCGTGTTACCCGGGTAAACCGTGATGTGGCGACGCGCGTTCGCGCCAATCTCATAGCTTTCGGTGCCGGTTTCACTGTTCATCACTTCGAGGTCGTAAGCCTGATAGGCAGGCAGCGACAGCCAGGTTTTATCCCCTTTGATCCGCTCCGCCCGGCCATTGAGCTTCAGGGTGAGCGCTTCATCGGATTTAAGACCGGTGCTGACGATCACCCCCGCGCTGTCGGTCCCTTTCCCGGCGGCGATGGCCTCTTTCGACCAGCCCACGCTACCGTCGCTGGTCAGGGTGGAGTTCCAGCCTTTGCTCATGCCGCTCTGCACGCTGAGGATGTTGCTGTTCCACGGCGTATCAAAATTCACGCTGCCGCCGCCGCTTACGCTGCGATCGTAGGTGCTGTTAAACGCCTTCGAGACGTTGGCGGTGGCCGATTTCAGGTAATCGCCGTCGAACTGGCGACTGGCGCTTACGTTGAGCGCCGTGCCGGTGTCGCGGTTATGGGAAACGCCCACCGACACGCTATTTCCGAGAGGAATAGAGAAGTCGAGCATCACGTAGCGATCTTTCTCTTCGTAATACCCTTCGTATTTATTGCGCGACAATCCGACGCGCAGGCGCGCGGTACCGTATCGCCCGGCATACAGCCCCTGGGAATAATCCAGCTGATCGCGTTTATAGCGATACATTTTGTCTTCCTGGCGCATCACGCTCAGGTTGCCCGCAGAAGGTAATCCGAAGGAGGGCAAGCTCAACGACGCCCCCCAGGTGTTGCCCTTGCTTTCATAGATATCGAGGAACTTGCCGCTGGAGAGCTGCTCGTGGGAGTACCAGACCGAACCAATCTGCCACGGCAGGCTGAGGTTCACGCCATAGTTCGCACGGTAGGTGCCATCGGTGGCCGCCATCGTCTGGGTATTGACCGAGAGCATGTTCGTCAGGTTAAGCGAGGCCCACAGTTCGCTGACCGCGTGCTCGCGCATCATGTACGCCGAGGCATTCCAGTCGACCATCCCGCTGCGCTTGCTGAACGACGCCCCGACCAGCGACATGGTGTCTTTATGTTTGGTGTTGTAATCGTAGTACCAGGTGTTGTCCTGCTCGTTTTTGCGCTTAGCGTATTTTTTATAGTTAACGACGGATTTATCGCGGCTGTAGAGGCCGCCCCACATCTGCCAGCGCAGCGTTTCCGACACGTTGCTGGAGAAGGGTTTATTGATGGAGTACATGCTGCGCGACACGGTGCGGCTGCCGCTAACCACTTCCACCTCAACGTTGTAGATCCCGTAAGGCAGGCTGCTGGTGTCAATCTCATGGTTGCCGACGTCAAAGCGCTGAATGCCGATCAGCTGGCCGTCGCGGCGAATGCGCGCCTCACCCGCCGTGGGGAAGTACACCACCACCGGCGTCAGGGAGAGCGTATTGTCACGCTTGCGCGAGTTGGCCTGGTTGCCCACCGACACGCCGTACACTTCCCCCCCGGCGATGCCACTCACGCTAGCGAGAGACTGCATCGCCCAGCCGTTGAGCATCCCTGCGGCGTAGCGCATGCCCTGGTAGTCGCGCTCCCACATGGCCGCATTCATCTGGGTATCGCTGCTGTTCTCGTTCACATAGCCTGAGCCGTCGATGAGCAGGTGATCGACCCCCATCGAGATCCAGCTTTTCGCATTCAGATACCCTGAGGACCAGCCGTCGCCGTAACCGCTCTCGGTGTGGTAAGCCCCGAGGTTATAAGAGAAGGTGCCGCTCAGGTCGTCCGACTCGGGCGCGTCGATATCCACCTCGCGTGGACGAATATTCACCCCATAGTCGTTCTTCGACAGGTTCAGCAGCAGGCGCATCTTCTTTTGATCGAGCGTAAACGACGACCCCGCGCTGACGGGGATCCGCATCTGGTCGTCAAACTGCTTGTTATTGATGCTTTTCAGCAGTTTGCGCATCTCTTTCGAGAGACGAATGCCGTTATCAGACTCCTGGACCTGCACGTCACGCAGCCCGAGCTTGAGATCTTTCGCGAAAAGGGTCACATCACCGATGCGCACGTATTCATGCGTATTGCTGCCGTCGCTTCCCTGCGTCGCTGCCTCTGATCGCGTATTGACTAAATAGACGGGGATTTTGATCCCCTGCTCCAGTAATCCATAAAGCGCGTCGGGAAAACGGTAATTAGCGATAACCACGGAGCCTGGAGCGGCAGACGCGAGCGCGGGCAGCGTGCCGGATGCGCAAGCCATCAGCACCGGCAACACTAATTTATTTTTCACCATGCATCCTTACTTAACAGGAATGAACTGTTTCAGGTCCCAAATTCCGAGATGAAAATGGTTGTCCGTCACGTTGATATCCTCGATAGCACGCGAGGTATTGGGCATCAGATAGAAGTTTTTGGTACAGGGCGTGGTCGGGGATTCCGGGTTCGGCTTCAGGCACGTCCCCGTTGCGTTGACGCGAAACGACGTGTTGCCCTTGTTGGTGATCTTTCCCGCCACGTAAACGAAATCGACTTTTTTGTCGCGGGGCTGAACCACGAGGATGGTGCTCACCACGGCGCGGGTCATCCCTTTACCGTTCTTTTGCGCAGCGTTGTCCAGCTCTTCGCTCACCCCTTCATCGACAAAGGTGATGCGGTAGTAGCGCTCTTTATTGTCGGCGTTACCGTGGTAGTAAAATTTGACGATATTGCTGGTGCCAGCGGGCATCACCATGCGCGTGGGGGTGAGCAAGAGTTCGTCCACTTTCTCGGGGTTAATCACCACGCCTTCATCCATTGGGCTGCTGATACGCTGCGCGCTAATGGAGACAATACGTACGCTGTCCGCTTCGTTTTTTAATTCCTTCGACGTGGAATCCGCGTCGGCAGGAATAATGGTGGTGATTTTGCCGACGTTAATCGCCAGCGCGGAAGAGGAGACGAACAGTAAGAAGAAAATGGCAGATTTGAGGCTAAACATGATATTTCCCTAAACAGGGGCTTGCGCCCCTGGATCTGTCAGGCCTTAGCCCCAGGTTGCGCGGAACGCAACGGACACGGTACCTTCCCACAGGCTGTTGGTCAGGTCTTTGAACTCTTTCTTCGCACCAGCATTGTCCTGAGCGGAATCAACGTAGAAGACAAATTTGTCCTGGCCGGTGATTTCAGTATCTGCCGCCGCGCCAGCGCTGGTGGTTAGGTTCCACAGGCCGGAAGAGACGCCGGTGTTAGAAGAAGAATCAACCAGCGTGGTCCACGCGGTAGATTTCGCCCCTACGGTACCGCCTACGGAGCCCAGGTCGTTTCCGCCCCAACGAGCACCCACTTTCAGCTTGGTCGCTTCACCGCCAACGCTGTACAGGGTGTTGTTTGAATCGTCGAGGATGGCTTCGAGTTTGAACGTCGTGGCAGAAGAGTGATCGCCGCGAATGGCCACATCAAACAGACCGGTATCGGTGTTGAATGATTTGGTATTTGCGCTGTAGGCAAAGTTCAGAGCACGCGTCGGGGTAACCACCAGATCGGATTCGCTGTCTTTCGTCGCAGAGGCCTGCCAGGTTGCAGAGGCCGTGGTTTCAGCAGCGTTAACCGCGCTCAGGGCAGAAACAGACAGCAGTGAGCCCAGAACGATAGCGTTCAGTTTGTTCATTTATTTAGTCCTTCAAAAAAGAATCCACATGTATAAAAAGGGGGTGCCCCTTTTTCGAGGCGGAGTATAGTCAGCCCGAAAATAGCGAGGCAATACAGAAAAATTCACTCACCTGCATGAAAAGATGAATATAAAAATACACCCCTGGTATCTTGTTGTTACATAATGAATAAATATTCCACCGGGTGGATAATAGATATTCATCGATTCTTATCTGATGAGAAATTATCAGGACGTGGGAACAGCAACACACATCATTACAGGCAAAACCAGCCCCTTAATTAGCCATGCGTGTCTTTTTACACTGGTGATATAAAAGAAGTTGATATTGTCGAGCAACATTTCGTTGACGACACCATCGGGTGCCGCATCATCTTCAGATTTGTTCAGCTTTTTATCGGTAATATAATAGATGTTACTCCCGTCAATTTTCTCGACGCTGAGAAGGTAATTTCTGTCGATCAGATAACTTTTGCCATCCTTTCTCAGCACACCTTTATGGATAACTGTTATCGCATCGGTGCTGTTGAACATAAATAGCGTGGTTAACGACATATCGGTAGAGTCGCCCGTAGAATACGTTTTCCAGGAAACCGTATCTGACTGACAGCCAAATCCCGTCTCCTGGGGTCTCATAAAGTAAAACAACGCTAAAGCAATGATTGACAGCAGCAGTACGACGCCCAATAACACACTAAGCTTGGTCCTTGACATATTTTAACTCCCGGTCAGGCTTCTGTAAGAAAGGCAATTCTTATAGTCATCGACGCTATCCTGCTGGTAACAAACCGCAAGGAAATAGTTTTCCATCTGCGATTTTTTGAAATTTGAATAGTACGCATCAGCCGTTTGATGCTCGCAGTCGATGTGCCGGCTCGCGATGACCTCTTTCACGCGGTTAAAATAGTATTGTCGCGGCTCGAACATGTTCTTATCGACCAGGTATACCGTACAGCGATCCACTTTGCCGAGCAGATGAATGTCAGATTCTTTCAGGCTGTCCGCCGAGGAGGAGGTTTGATAAATCAGAAAGCCCGCTATTCCGGCAATGACGATCAGCATCACCACACATAGCGTTATAAACAGGGTGTGGAAATGTTGAAATCGTTTAGGGGGATCGGGATCGCGCTGCGGAATAAGCAAATCCGTCTCATCAGCCTTAGGGAGTTCGGGCACGGGTGGCGCGACCGGCGGTCTTACCGTATGGTGTTCAATATGCGCCGCCAGGCTAAATCCTTTCCCACGAATCGTTTTAATCAGCATCGGATCGCGCCCCAAAATACGAAACGCTTTCCTAATTTCACTTATGGCAACATTAAGACTGACGGAAGAACCCGAGAAGCCGTGCTCCTCCCAGACCTTTTTTATCAGGTCATCTCTGTCGAGAGTTTTACCATTATTGATGATAAGTTCGTAAAGTAAACGTGCGGCCTGGTTAGATAACTTAATGGAAGATTCCTCTTCTCCATTAATCATGATCATACCGGTGTCCACTTCATAAAGCATTGCAAGATCAATGAGATACTTCATAATATTATTTCGCCACTGTTATAAGTTTTTGTATTTCCCTGGCAATAATAAGTCTAAAGCGGGTAGGGTCAAGTCATGTAATATTATTTGGAGGGGGGATATAGAAAACTTCATTAATTAACGATTATTAAATCATTAATTAAAATCTTTGGAAGATAACATTTGGGTTATGATCTTAAAAAAAACCTTACAGCAAGATTATAATCTCGATTACTTCGTTTCTTCGGAATAATGTTTTGTTATGTGTCATTTTGATGCAACATAATCTCGTCAAGGCTTGTATCTCAAGTCGCTATGCGCCTGGCCCGGTCACCGCGTGCTGCGCTGCAAATAACATTCATCTTATACAAAACAAACATTATGGAGTTTATCATGTTCAAATCGATCATGACCGTTTCAATGCTGGCCGCAGCCATTGCCTCTACCAGCGCGGTTGCCGCCGATAACTCAGCGGGTGGCGTAATTAACTTTACCGGGGCCATTACCGATACCACCTGTACCATTAACGGCGGCAAAAGCGCTGATTTTACCGTTGCGCTCGCTCCAATTTCGGTTAAAGACGCTGGCACCGCAGTGGGTCTGATTACCAAAAATAAGAAATCCATCGCTCTGACCTTCTCCGGTTGTTCACCTGCGGCGGGCACCACCGGTACACCACTGAAAGTGTACTTCTCCAGCGCGGATAATATCTCCACCGACGGGAAATACCTGCTGAATAACAGCGTCAATGAAAGCGATGCCAGCGTAGCCCGTAACGTTGGTTTTGCATTAGTGGAACCGGGTTCTTCTACCCCTATTTCACTGAACCAGCCTTACACCACCGATATTATGGGAACGGCCAAAGCACCAGATTCAGAAACCCTGACCCTGGATGTTTATTACTATAAAACCAACGCCACCGCGGCGACGGTTGGTGATTTAAGCTCTAACGTTACCTACACCATTTCCTATCTGTAATATCACATTATTCAGGCTCTGTTCTGGCAGAGCCTGTTGTAAAGGTTTTAATCATGCGTAAGGCTATTTTGCTGGCAATGCTGCTGTTGAGCACGGGTCACTCATGGGCCAATATTGTCATTAACGGCACCCGAATTATTTATCCTGAAAAGAATAAAGAGGTGATTGTTCAGTTAATCAATACCGGCGATGCGCCTTCCCTGGTGCAATCCTGGATTGATGACGGCGATATTAATTCAACCCCGGAAACGGCAAAGGTTCCCTTCCTGTTATCTCCGCCGGTCATTAAGGTCAACGAACATAACGGTCAACAGCTTCGCATTAAAAAATTGCCGGCAACGTTACCTGCGGATCGTGAATCGGTCTTTTTCCTGAACGTTCTGGATATTCCACCCAGACCCGAAAACCTGCAAAACCAAAATACCGTTCAGCTGGCGATTAAGTCCCGCATCAAGCTTTTTTATCGTCCGACATCGCTGACGGGCACGCTCGATGACGCCGTGGGAAAATTGACGCTGGTCGCCAACGGGCATGAATTCCGCATCAGCAATAACAGCCCGTTCTTTATTACGGTCGCCAATATTTCCCGGGGCAAAAATAAGCTTCTCGAGGAATCGCCGATGGTTTCGCCTTTTGGGCAGCTGACCGTAGCGACAAAAAACGAGGTTAAACGCGGCCAGAGCGTCCAGCTGATGTACGTAGACGATCTGGGTGCCTACAAAACACGGACCTTCACCAGCCAGTGACCGGAAAGACTCACCATGACATTGAAACAAAACAGGCTCTATCTTCTGGCAGTCTGCTCGCTTCTGCTTTCGCATAAATCAGGTGCGGTGTCGTTTGACCCTTCCCTGCTTGCTGGCGCATCCGGTGAGTCTGATTTGTCACGTTTTTACGAAAACAACGCCATGCCCGCGGGTAAGCAGGAGATGGATATCTACGTCAACGGGAGCTGGAAGGGGCGTTATAACGTGACCTACGGTGAGCAGCGCGATGACATCCGGCTTGCCTGGAAGGATGCCCAAACGCTGGGGATTAACACAAAATCCCTGCCCGCGCCCGCCATCCCCCAGGGTCAGGTGCAGTTGCACGACCTGGTGCAGGGCGGTGAAGTTAAAACCGATCCCGGTACCCTGAGCCTGGCGCTTACCGTTCCGCAGGCGGCGATATTACGCACCGAAGAGGGGTACATTGCGCCGCAGTTCTGGGACGAAGGAATCCCGGCGCTGATGCTCTCGTGGAACACCACCTGGTACAACACCCGGGCAAAAGGGTCGGCGAAAGAGACCAATGATGATTTTTATGCCGGGCTGGATTCCGGTGCGAACCTGCTCGGCTGGCAGTTTCGCGACAGCAGCACCTGGCGCAGGGCAGCCAGCGGCGACAGCAGCTGGCAAAACAACACCCGCTACCTGCGCCGCCCGCTGGCGGGAATCAAATCAAACCTGACGATGGGCGACTTTTATATCCCCGGCGATCTGTTTGATTCCCTTCGCGTGCGCGGCGTTTCGCTGGCATCAGACATGAAAATGCGGCCCAACTCGCAGCAAGGCTTTTCACCGGTAGTACATGGCGTGGCACGCACCAATGCGCTGGTCAAGGTGATCCAGAACGGTAACGTGATCTATCAGGAAAACGTCCCGCCCGGCCAGTTCACGCTCGACAGCATCCAGCCCACCGGTTCAGCCGGGGATCTGCTGGTTGTGGTGCGTGAGGCCGACGGCTCACAGCAATCCTTCACGGTTCCGTTTTCCGCCGTGCCCGGTATGTTAAAACAAGGGGTGAGCCAGTACAGCGTGGTGGCGGGTAAAGTCCATCAAAATACGCTCGATACCGAACCCGCCTTTCTGCAGGCGACCCTGCGCTACGGCTTTAATAACCTGATTACCGGCTACACCGGCACGATACTCAGCGATAACTATCAGGCCGGGCTGATCGGCACGGGCTGGAACCTGCCCTTTGGCGCCGTTTCCGTTGACGTCACCCACGCGAAAACCACGCTGCAGGATCGCACCGACAGCGGCCAGAGCTTTCGCGTGTCGTACAGCAAATTTATTGATACCACCGCCACCAACTTCACGCTGGCGGCCTACCGCTACTCCACCAAAGGCTATTACAGCTTCAGCGATGCGCTCTATTCGCGCGAAGGCTACCGGCGTCTGAAAGAACAGTACGACGATTACAAAGACCAGTTTGGCGTTGCACCGGAGATGTCGCTGGGCACCTGGGATGCCCTGCGCGCCGCCCAGCCTAAAAACACCTTAACGCTCAACCTCAACCAGCGCCTGGCTGACAACTGGGGCACGGTATTTATCTCCGGCACACAGCGCGACTACTGGAACTCGCAGCAGACCACGCGCGAATATCAGGCGGGGTACTCCAACGCCATTGGCCGCGCCAGCTATACCCTGTCGGCCAGCCGGGTGCGTAACAGTGAGAGCGAAGAGGAGACGCGGTTTTACCTCTCCCTGAGCCTGCCGTTCTCGCTCTTCGACAACAACGCGTGGATCACCTCCAGCGTGACGGCCAGCGATTCCCACTATGAGCAGAGCAACATCAGCATGAGCGGCAACGCGCTGGAATCAAACCGCCTGAGCTACACCCTTTCCGGCAGCAACGCCCGGGGAGGAAATAACACCGCGAGCGTTAACACGGCGTACCGCTCCAACTTCGCGACGCTCGGCGGCTCCTACAGTGAATCTTCCGACTACCGTCAAACGGGGCTGAGCGGACGCGGCAGCCTGGTGGCGTTCCCGTGGCATGTTCTCGCCTCCAACGAAACCGGCACCACCATGACCATTGTGGATGCGCCGCAGGCGGAAGGGCTGATGGTCAACGGCGACGAAAGTATCGTGACCAACCACGACGGCGTGGCGCTGGTCCCCTACGCCACGCCTTATCGCAAAAACTCTATCACCTTGTCCGAAACGCCGGGCAGCACGGGCGCAGAGGTGCTCGGCAATATCGCAAACGTCGCCCCGTATGACGGCGCGGTGAATTACGTCCGCTTTGAGACCGACAAACGTCAGTCCTGGGTACTTCAGGCCACGCGCCAGGACGGCAAGCCGCTGCCTTTTGGTACCGAAGTGCTGGATGAACGCGGTGAGTCGGTGGGATACGTCGGCCAGGCAAGCATTCTCTATATTCGTGCCGAGCAGCCACCGCAGACCCTTAACGTTCATCTTCGTGGCGGGAAGTGTGAAATTTCCTCGCCAGCGTGGGGGTTGAACAGCCCGCCCTCTGTTTGCCATTAATCACGGAATATCACTATGATACGGTTCTTCACCTTTCTGCTTCTGGCCTGCCTGAGTACCGCCAGCTACGCCACCTGCTCCGGGGGCAGCATTGTCTATGGCACGCCGATCAGCGTGGATTTATCGGACAAACTCAGCCCGGCGACGCCAACCTGGACGGGGAGCTTTACCACGCAGTACAGCGGTACCTTTAACTGTACAACCGGCAACAGCGAGTTCTCCTATACGCCGATTCTTTCTACCGACAGCAAATATGCCACGATCCTGGGGTTCAGCAATAACAAGTACATGGTGCGGGCGGAAATCACCAGCACCCAGGCCAATAAAACGCTGGCGGCTGGCGGGAGCCACACCGCAGCCGAGCTGAACACCCCTTTTACGGTCCGCTTCACGCTGGTGAACCAAAGCGGCACCACCCTTACCGGCGACACGGCCAACATGAGCGACGTCATGTTCGTCAGCGATATGAGCGGCATGTCCTTCTGGGAGATCATCACCTGGCCGATCAATCAGATGGTGAAAATCGTGCAGTGGCTGTTCAACGGTTTTCAATGGCCCTACGATAACCGCGATATGTTTGGTCAGCCGATGACCATCAAATATGCGCCTAAGCTGACAACCTGCTCTTTTGATAACGCCGGGTTGACCGTAAACCTGCCGACGCTGGGTATTCCCCAGCTCAGCGCCTCCGCCCAGCCGGGGCTGACGCCTTTTACGCTGAACATGAGCTGTCAGAACGTGGGCGTGAACGGCAATTCAGACCGGGCAATTGAGATGTTTTTCTCCAGCACACAGCTGTCATCCACGGACAATTCGGTGCTGGTCGACAGCAGCAGTAGCGCTGCGCAGGGCATCGGGCTACGGCTCATCAAGCAGGATACGCCCCAGACGCCCGTGACTTTCTCGACATCCACCACCAGCCGTGGAAATGCCACCCTGATTTTCAATGTGGCAGCAGGGGCGGCGCTGAGCGAACGTTTCACGATACCGATGGCGGCGTACTACTACGCCTGGGCTCCCGCGAAAGTGACGCAGGGCAAGATCAACACCTCCGCGACGTTGAACATCATCTATCCCTGATCTGACCTGGCCGGAATGATGTGCGTTCCGGCTCACCAGGTTAGCTTCCCATCTTCCCCACGGTGTTCAGATACTTAATCAGTTCGCTGTGGCTCGAAATGTTAAGCTTTTTCATCGCGTTATGTTTCTGCGTAGCAATAGTGCTTACGGAACGATTTCGATAACTGGCGATTTCGGTGATCGTATAGCCTTCGACGATAAGGTGGATCACCTCCCATTCTCTGGCAGACAGCACCGAACGCGAGCGCGCGCCGGCGCGCATGGCCCCTTTAAGCCAGGTTGAGACGACCGGTTTTTGCTCCTGGGTTTGCATCAGCGTCTGTAATTCTTTTTTCAGCTCCGCCATGTCATCCTGCAGGCTAATGGTCAATTCAAACTTCATTTCCAGCACTTTCTTCAACAGCCCATAGTGCAGCTCCGGCACAAAAAGAACGCGCCTGACGTTCCGGGTCTTGCACAACATATTTAACCGGCTGCTGGTTTCCGTACTCCACTCCTTGTGATTAAGCAGATAATTAAATTCAGTAAAAACAAGATCCACTTCATTTTCAGCAAGCGCTTCCAGAAACTTATCCGCAGTTTCCACGATCGTGACATGTAGCGAGTAATCAGAAAGCATATTCTGAAGCGAACAAGATATTATTTCCTGAAAGATATTTATTTTATAGAACACTATCACCCTGACGGGGTTTTCACTATTTATCATGTCATTTCAGAGTTATTGTGGTGAAGAAAAAACCGATGATAGTTTATGCCCCCCTCGCTCACAACCTCTTACGCGCCAGGATTTTATCCTTCAGAATGCTAAAAATCTGAACAACTTTATTAGAATAATAGAATTTCTTCTATTTTATCCTTAACAGGCTTTTTAGCATTAAGACAAAATCACCTTACAACCCTATTCCGCCCGTGAGGTTTTCTGAAGAAAACCGCTTAAAACCCCCATTAAAACCGTGGATTAGCACTGCTTTACACCAACCGAATCCTGGCTTAACGGCATTTAACAGGATAAAAACCTGTGCACCAGATTAATAAAAGATTAAAGAGATTATATTTCCCATTAAAACGACTTTACAATTTTATCTTCCCCTAATAATTAGCATTCTCTTTACTCAGTCATTTCCAGTGAATTACATTTAGCCCCATCGACTTTAAATATTAAAAAGAGATTCGCTATTCTTTACGATACGGCGAAGCAGTCACCTTCTCTGTATATGGACTGATTCTTTCAGCAAAAGGAGAATGCCAATGCCAAACAAAAAAACAATTCATGTGGCCGTCATTGATAGCTGTGAATTCACCCTGATTGGTCTGCAATGGCTGGTAAACCGCGAGCCGGATGCCCAGCAAGAGGTCGTTTTCCATGGCTTCAGCCAAATAGACGATTTTGCGCTTAGCGAGTGCCGCTTTGACATTATTATTTACGATCCGCTGAATACGCTTGATTTCAAAGTGTCAACCAATGACGATATTTTAAGCCTGAAAGAGAAACAACCTGGGGCCAAAATCTATATTTATTCCCTGTCCGTCGGCTATTTGAAATATAAACATGTGGATGGCGTGATCAGTAAAAGGGTCTCCCTGGGGGATATCAAAGCGCTGTGGCAGATCCTGATGAGCCAGACCCCGGCGGATTCCGGGCTGTATAACGTGAGCATGACTGCCCGGCAACGCGCCCCGGCGAGGCTTTCCAGCGAAGAGGCCAGCGTGCTGCGCGGCTATTCCTGCAACCTTAAAACCAAGCAAATTGCCCGCCAGTTGGGCTGTAACGTCAGGCTGGTTTACTTCTACAAGAACAATGCGATGCACAAACTTAAGGCCGTGCGTGGCCCGTCGTTCTACCAAAGCATTCGCTGGATACTGAATTAAGCATTTGACCGTGTGTCGTTTGCCTTTTGTTCCCGTGTCCGCGGGAACTTTTTTTTCGTCTTTTGAAGGGCCGTCATGTATACCGTTCTTCCCTCCCCCGTGTTTCAGCGCATCTCCGGGCTGCGGTTTCAGCCGCTGGTCGACTTACGTTCTGGTCAGGTGGTGGCGCATGAAGTTCTCGTGGAGATCCCGAACGTCAATCTGGAGGCATTCTTTGCCACCTTGCCCTCCCGCTGTGCGCTGCAGATTTTTTTCTGGCAGGCCAACACGCTTTTGCAGATGCCCGGGGCCGGTCACTACTGGCTCAACCTGCTGGCGGAACATTTCCTGGACGCGCGGGCGATTGGGCTACTGCTGAGGTTACGCCATCAGCAGCGGCTGACGATTGAGATTCAGGACCCCTTCACCCTTACCCGAATGAACGAGGCTGAACAACGGCGTTTCCATGACGCGCTGAACCAGCTCAAACAGGCGGGCTGGAAAATCTGGCTGGACGACCTGACCTGGGATCTGGCAGAGGAGTACATGCGCCTCGCGCTGCCGCTGGACGGTGTGAAAATCGATCGCTCCGCACTCCATGCGCAGGAGGGCCCTGACGCCCTGGTGCAGTCCGTCAGGGCCAGGATAGCAAAAGCGGTCGTCATTGAGGGCATTGAAACCTCTCAGGATCTGGCGCGCGCCTGTGCAACGGGCGCGCAGTTTGGCCAGGGTTTTCTCTGGCCAGAGAGCCGCGTTAATGCCCGCGTGCCGGTATAAGAGGCTTACCAGCCCGGAACGGCACCGCCGTTAAAGATTTTTTCCGCCGCCTTCGCCACCTCAGGCGACTGGTACGACTGGATAAATTCCTTCACCTTCTCTGCGTCTTTGTTGTCTTCACGCGTCACCACAATGTTCACATAGGGCGAATTTTTATCTTCGACAAAGACGCTGTCGTGAACCGGTGACAGCCCGGTTTGCTGGAGGTAGGTGGTGCTGATAATGGCGACATCGACTTTCGGATCGTCCAGCACGCGCGGGAGCTGCGCCCCTTCCAGCTCCATGATGTTGAGCTTTTTCGGGTTGGCAGTAATATCCAGCGCCGTCGGCAGCAGGCCAACGTCCGGCCTGAGCGTAATCAGCTTCTCTTTTTGCAGCAACAGCAGCGCGCGACCAAGGTTGGTTGGATCGTTTGGAATGGCAATGGTTGCGCCATCCTTAAGGTCATCCACCGCTTTGATTTTGCGGGAGTAACCGGCCATCGGGAAAACGAAGGTATTCGCAACCGCGACCAGCTTATAGCCATGCGCTTTGTTATCTTCCGCGAGGAACGGGCGATGCTGGAAGACGTTGGCATCCAGTTCGCCGCTGTTGGTGGCATCGTTTGGCAGCAGCGAGCCGCTAAAGCCCACCAGCTCTATGTCGAGGCCATACTTCTCTTTCGCCACCTTTTTCGCGACTTCCGCCACGTCCTGCTCGGCGCCGTTAATCACGCCAACCTTAATGTGTTTGGCATCGCTGCCTTCCCGATCGCAACCTGCCAACAGCAGTCCCGCCAGAACCAGCGCACCCAATCGAAGTTTCACCAGACATATCCTTTTGATAAACGTTTCAGTGACTATATCGACAACGAGACGGCTGGCTAAAAAACGAAAAGGCATCAGTAAGAAGGATAGGTTATATGCGGATTTTCCCTCTCCTGCAGGAGAGGGGGGGAACATCAGGCAGCGTGCGTCCAGTCTTCCACGCTTAACTCCTGCACCATCAGAAAGGCACGATCGTTCGTGACAATGGTGGTGCCCTGGCTGATGGCATGCGCAGCGATCAGCTGGTCGAGATCGCCCATGACGTTGCCTCTCTTTTCCATCGCCGCACGGAGCGCGCCGTAGGTGGCTGCGGCCTCGCTGTCCCAGTCGCAGACGGTGATGGTTTTGAGAAATTCCAGAATGGTTTCTTCGAGTTTATGGCTATGCTTTTTGGCTACGCCATAAAGTAATTCCGCCTCCGTTACGCTTGAAATACACATGTCATCCGGTGCAATTTTCGAATACTGGCTCACCACCTCAGGATGTTGCCGTACGAGATGGCTAACCATATTGGTGTCCAGCATATGCCGCATCACTATAGCCCTTCTAACGGATCCCTGGACGTATAGCTCTGATTACGCTCCTCTTTGCTAAGGAAGGAATCCGGCACCGGCGTTTGCTTGAGTAAACGCAAAAAGATTTCTCTGTGTCGCGCTTTCTCTGAAATAGCCGTCAGCACCACATTCCCGTTTTCATCCCGCCGGATATAAACACTCTCCGCATCAAACGTGAATTCAGCAGGCAGCATTACCGCCTGGCTTCGCCCTCTTTTAAACAGTTTTGCTTTGCGTTCCATGGCAACCTCTGTCGGTTTATTGACCAGGCCAAAGCATGCGTCATCGCCAGAGGGCAAGACAAGCATGACGCGTCAAATTAGGAAAGCGACTCGCAATAAATAACCGAACCCTTAACCTTGCGCCTGCCCGCGTCGTAGCGGTGCCTCGCGTAAAAACCACGACAGCGCAAACGCCAGCACCATAATCGCGGCCGCCAGCAGGAACACCGCGTGGATGGCGGAGCCGAAGGCATCAAGATAACCCAGCCTGAGCGCATCCGGCAGATGATGGATCGCCGTCGGGTTAAGCTCGCGCGGCATCTCTGCCCCTTCCGGCAGACGCTCTGCCAGGCCGGACTGCAGAACGTGGGTAAACACCGCGCCAAACAGCGCTACGCCTATCGCGCCGCCGATTGAGCGGAACAGCGTCACCCCGGAGGTTGCCACGCCATATTGATCCACAGAGACGCTGTTCTGCACCGCCAGCACCAGCACCTGCATGACCAGCCCAAGCCCCATACCCAGCACGCCGGTAAACAGGTACAGCTGCCAGGTCGGAGAGTGAATCGAAATGCGCGTCAGCAGGCACATCCCCACCACGCCCAGCAGCGTGCCGAGGATCGGGAACAGCCGGTATTTCCCGGTGCGGCTGATGATGCGACCGCTGATAATCGAGGTCAGCAGCAGACCGCCCATCAGCGGGATCAGCTGAAGCCCGGCCTGCGTTGGGGTGGCATCTTTCACCACCTGCAGGTAGAGCGGCAGGAAGGTAACCGAACCAAACAGCGACATCCCGATGATGAAGCCGATCAGGCTGCAGAGCAGGAAGCTGCGGTCGCGGAACAGCGACAGCGGAATAATCGGCTCCCACGCCAGACGTTCTTCATAGATAAACCCGGCGATACCCGTCAGGCCAAAGGCCAGGATGCACCACAGCTGCGGATCGCTCCACGGGCGTATCGTCCCGCCTTCGGTGGTGAACAGGATGATGCACAGCAGCGCCATGCTGAGGTAAATCGCCCCCAGATAATCAATTTCGTGCTTATTGCGCCTGACGCTGCCCTGAAAAACGGCGCCAATCACCAGCAGCGCAAACAGGCCAAGCGGCAGGTTGATGTAAAAAATCCAGCGCCATGACGCGTGCTGGACGATAAACCCGCCGATCAGCGGCCCGATGACCGTCGCCAGGCCAAACACGCCGCCAAACAGCCCCTGATAACGGCCACGTTCCGCAGGCGGGATAACGTCCGCCACGGCGGCCATGCTGATCACCATCAGCCCGCCGCCGCCCAGCCCCTGCAGGGCACGCATCAGCACCAGCTGGGTCATGTTTTGCGCCAGCCCGCAGAGTACGGACCCCGCAAGGAACAGCACGATCGCGATTTGCAGCACGATTTTACGGCCAAACAGATCGCCAAATTTCCCGTATAACGGGACCACGATGGTGGAGCTCAGAATATAGGCCGTTACCACCCAGGAGAGCTTATCCAGCCCGCCCAGTTCGCCAACGATGGTCGGCAGCGCTGTGGAAACGATGGTCTGATCCAGCGCGGAAAGCAGCATCACCAGCAGCAGCGCGCTGAACAGCAGCTTTATCGACGGCGCGTTTTGCGCAGGTTGAGTCATTACGTCGGACTCCCAAAGAGATCGCTTGAAATTAATTAATGAGATAATTAATATTCATGTAAGTGATGAATAAGATCAAGAGATCCTCAGACCATGCCAGCACAAAAGGACAATTCCGAACCGCGCCGCCCCGGTCGTCCGCGCGGCGGCAAACGCGCAGCGGCCAGCCGCGAACAGCTGCTGGATATCGCCCTGAACCTGTTTTCCCGTCAGGGGATTGCCAACACCTCGCTCAATGCGATTGCGAAAGACGCCGGCGTCACACCCGCGATGCTGCACTACTACTTCAACTCCAGGGAGCAGTTACTGGATGCGATGATAGAGGAGCGTTTCCTGCCGTTACGCAGCAGGATCGGCGCGCTGTTCGTCGAAAACGCAGACTCACCGGTCAACGCCCTCACGGAGATGGTCAAGGTTCTCGCCGAACTGGCGGAACAGCATCGCTGGTTTGCGCCACTGTGGATGCAGGAGGTCATTGGCGAAATGCCGGTACTGCGCACCCATCTGCAGGCGCGGTTTGGCGACGAGCATTATCAGGCGACGCTCGCCACCGTTAAACGCTGGCAGGCGGAAGGGAAACTGAATCGGGCGCTGGCCCCTGAACTGCTGTTCACCACGCTGCTCAGCCTGGTGCTGGTGCCCTTCTCCAGAATGCGCAACGACGAGAGGCTAAGCGACCTCTCGCCGGAGAGTATTGTGCGCCATGCGCTGGCCGTGATGGGCAGCGGGATTGGCGGTTAAAGGGTTTTCGTCAGATAGTGTCTCTGCATTCCCGGATAAGGATAATCCTGCAAAGACAGTTGCAGCTGATAACCCTGTTTTTCATAAAACGGGCGCGCCTGGAAACTGACCGTATCCACCAGCGCGTGGGGGCAGCCTTTGCGTCGGGCTTCGTCCTCTGCCGTTTTGATAAGCTGGCTGCCGACGCCCGAGCCCCGCACGGCGTCGCTGACCCACAGGTATTCAATGTTCAGCCAGTCGCCTTTGCGCACGCCAATTAAGCCGCCCAGCATCACGCCTTTGTCGTCTCGCACATAAACGCCAATATCGCCGCTAAAGGTCGAGAGATCTAAAAATTGCCCGTTATAGGTACGAAGCCCTGTTAATAATTCTTCTTTTTCTTCGGCCGTGACGTTATCTCTAATGCTCAGATGCATAGTTTCTCCTTATTTTCCGCGCCGTCTGAATATCTCACAGCTTAACCTTCATAAAAACTCCTTATTTTCTACATTGTTTATTCCAGGAAATATTCATTCAATATGTAAATAAAAAAAGTCTTCCCAGAAGCCTTCAAAATCGTATAATGAGAACGATCATTCTCACTTTTAGGTAGCCGACGATGAGTACAAAGCTGGAAGAACGACAAAAACTGCGTCAGGACGAGATCATCACCGCCGCGCGCAGATGCTTTCGCGCCAGCGGATTTCATGCTGCCAGCATGTCGCAGATCGCCAGCGAGGCGAAGCTCAGCGTCGGGCAAATTTACCGCTATTTCAGTAACAAAGACGCGATTATTGAAGAGATGATCCGTCGCATCATCGATTCACGAATCGCGGAGATGCAGGGCAAAACGCTGGTTGAAGGGATGCCGCAGGCGCTTGCCTGGCGGCAGACGCTTAACGAAGACGATGACGCGTTGATGCTCGAAATGTCGGCAGAGGCCACGCGCAATCCGCTGGTGGCAAACATGATGATCGAAGCCGAAGCCCGCATGTTTGCTAACGCCTGTGAGCATCTGAAAAAGCAATTCCCCCACCTGAGCGATGAGCATATTCGCTGCTGCGTGGAGATTACCGCCGTGATGATCGAAGGAACAATTTATCGTCGACTCACACCCTTAAAAGTACCGTCAGAAGATTTAGAGACCCTTTATCAAAATATTTTAAATATGCTTTTCTCTGCGAAATAGTCGCATGTGAATAATTAGCGGGAACAGGTAATTCCCCATTTTACATTTCTGGCACTGCCAGAGATGCGGTATCGCTGTGCTCTAAATAACCCTCCTCCCTGTTAAGCGATTTACAGGGCAGGCTTCGTTCACCCTGGAAAAAGATTATGAAAACCATAACAACCTCCATCGCGGCATTACTCCTCCTGACAGGGTGTGATAATGCGCAAACATCTGCTCCCCAGCATCCTCTTCCGGAAGTGGGAATTGTGACACTCATGAGCCAGCCGGTCTCCGTCGTCAGCGAGCTGACTGGCCGCACCACCGCCGCGATGAGCGCCGAAGTGCGCCCGCAGGTGGGCGGCATTATTCAAAAACGACTCTTCACCGAAGGTGACACGGTAAAGGCCGGGCAGGGGCTGTATCAGATCGATCCTTCCAGCTACCGCGCGGCTTATGATGAAGCAGCCGCCGCGCTGAAGCAGGCGCAAGCCCTGGTGCAGGCCGACTGTCAGAAAGCCCAACGCTATGCGCAACTGGTAAAAGACGATGGTGTGTCGCGTCAGGATGCGGAAGACGCGAAAGCGACCTGCGCGCAGGACAAAGCGAGCGTCGAGTCAAAAAAGGCCGCGCAGGAGAGCGCCCGCATCAACCTTAACTGGACCACCATCACCGCGCCGATTGCCGGACGCATCGGTATCTCTTCTGTCACCCCCGGCGCACTGGTGACTGCCCAGCAGGATACTGCGCTGGCCACCATTCGCGGGCTGGATAGCATGTACGTTGATTTGACCCGCTCCAGTGCCGATCTGCTGCGATTGCGTAAGCAAACCCTCACCACCAATCGCGATACGCTGAGCGTGTCGTTGATTCTTGAAGATGGCAGCACCTACAGCGAAAAAGGTCGTCTTGCGTTGACCGAAGTGGCAGTGGATGAATCTACCGGCTCAGTCACCCTGCGCGCCGTCTTCCCGAACCCGCAGCATCAGCTTCTGCCGGGGATGTTTGTCCGCGCCAGAGTGGATGAAGGCATCATGAGCGACGCGATCCTCGCGCCACAGCAGGGCGTCACCCGCGACGCCAAAGGCACCGCCACCGCGCTGGTGGTGAACGCAAGCAACAAGGTTGAACAGCGTCAACTGGAAACCGGTGACACCTATGGCGATAAATGGCTGGTACTGAGCGGTCTGAAAGCTGGCGACAAGCTGATTGTGGAAGGCACAGACAAAGTCACCGCCGGTCAGGAAGTGAAAGCCGAAGAGATGAAAGCCACCGGAGGAAACGCCTGATGTTTTCCCGTTTCTTCGTGCGTCGCCCGGTTTTTGCCTGGGTTATCGCCATTCTCATCATGCTCGCCGGGATGCTCGCCATCCGTACGCTGCCGGTGGCACAGTATCCGGACGTGGCCCCGCCGTCGATTAAAATATCCGCTACCTATACCGGTGCGTCTGCGCAAACGCTGGAAAACAGCGTGACGCAGGTGATAGAGCAACAGCTGACCGGGCTGGATAACCTGCTCTACTTCACCTCCACCAGCAGCTCGGACGGGTCGGTAAGCATTAATGTCACTTTCGAGCAGGGAACCGATCCTGACACCGCTCAGGTGCAGGTGCAGAACAAAGTCCAGCAGGCGGAATCGCGCCTGCCGACCGAGGTACAGCAGTCCGGGATCACCGTTGAAAAATCCCAGAGCAACTTCCTGCTGATCATGGGCGTATACGACAAAACCGACGCCGCCAGCAGCTCGGATATCGCCGACTGGCTGGTGAGTAATATGCAGGATCCGCTGGCGCGCGTGGACGGCGTCGGTAGCCTGCAGGTGTTCGGTGCCGAATACGCGATGCGCATCTGGCTCGACCCGGCGAAACTGGCGTCGTACTCGCTGATGCCGTCCGACGTGCAGAGCGCGATTGAAGCCCAGAACGTACAGGTCTCCGCCGGTAAAATTGGTGCGCTGCCTTCGTCGAACGCCCAGCAGCTGACCGCCACCGTTCGTGCCCAGTCGCGTCTGCAGACGGTCGATCAGTTTAAAAAGATCATCGTGAAGAGTCAGTCTAACGGTGCGGTGGTGCACATTAGCGACGTCGCCCGCGTGGAGATGGGTAGCGAAGATTACACCGCCACCGCGAAGCTAAACGGCCATCCGGCTGCGGGTATGGCGGTCATGCTCTCGCCGGGCGCGAACGCGCTGAACACCGCCACGGCGGTGAAAGATAAAATCGCAGAGTTCAAAAAGTCGATGCCGGAAGGCTATGACGTGGCCTACCCGAAAGACAGCACTGAGTTCATTAAGATCTCCGTTGAGGACGTTATTCAGACCCTGTTTGAAGCCATTATCCTCGTGGTAGTCGTGATGTATCTCTTCCTGCAGAACATCCGCGCCACGTTGATCCCGGCGCTGGCAGTGCCGGTCGTTCTGCTGGGCACCTTCGGCGTGCTGGCGCTGTTCGGTTACTCCATCAACACCCTGACGCTGTTTGCTATGGTGCTGGCCATCGGTCTGCTGGTGGATGACGCCATCGTGGTGGTAGAAAACGTCGAACGTATTATGCGCGACGAAGGGCTGCCCGCCCGGGAAGCCACCGAAAAATCGATGGGCGAAATCTCCGGCGCGTTAATCGCGATTGCGCTGGTGCTCTCTGCGGTATTTCTGCCGATGGCCTTCTTCGGCGGCTCCACCGGCGTAATTTACCGTCAGTTCTCGGTCACCATCATTTCGGCGATGTTCCTCTCCGTGGTAGTGGCATTGACGTTGACCCCGGCACTCTGCGGCTCGATTCTGAGCCACGCCTCTGCGCATAAAAAAGGCTTCTTCGGCGCGTTCAACCGCTTCTACAGCAAAACCGAACACGGCTATCAAAATAAGGTCCTGCGCGCCCTGCGCCGCTCCGGCAGCATGCTGGCCGTTTACGCTCTGCTCTGCGGCGCGATGGGGTTCGCCATGCTGAAACTGCCTGGCAGCTTCCTGCCGACCGAAGATCAGGGTGAAATCATGGTGCAGTACACCTTGCCTGCAGGCGCAACCGCGGTGCGTACCGCCGAGATCAGCCGCCAGGTACGAGAGTGGTTCCTCACCAAAGAAAAAGCCAATACCGATGTGATTTTTACGATTGAAGGCTTCAGCTTTAGCGGTAGCGGCCAGAATGCCGGCATGGCGTTCGTCTCACTGAAAAACTGGTCAGAGCGTAAAGGCGATGAGAATACCGCTCAGGCCATAGCCCTGCGCGCCACGCAGGAGCTGAGCACCATCCGCGATGCGACCATCTTTGCCATGACGCCCCCGGCGGTTGACGGCCTCGGCCAGAGCAACGGCTTTACCTTTGAGCTGATGGCCAGCGGCGGCACCGACCGCGACGCGCTGTTGAAACTGCGTAACCAGCTGATTGGTCAAGCCAATCAGGACAACTCACTGCACGCCGTGCGCGCCAACTTCTTCCCGACCATTTCACTGACGGCCAGCGCGGGCGTCGGCAGCGACTCACTTTCATCTCTGTTCAACCATGGGATGAAAGTCTGGTCGTTCGCGCCGTCGATCACCCTGCCGCTGTTCAGCGGTGGCAACAATATGGCGCAGCTGCGTTACGCACAAGCGGAGAAAAAAGGGTTAATTGCCACCTACGAGAAAACCATCCAGAGCGCGTTTAAGGACGTTGCCGATGCACTGGCGCGTCGTGAAACGCTGAGCGAGCAGCTTGATGCCCAGCGTGAATACGTGGCGGCGGAGCAAAAAACGCTGGATGTCGCCACGCGCAGCTATCAGGCGGGCGCGGGAGATTATCTGACGGTACTCACCGCGCAGCGCTCGCTGTGGTCTGCACAATCGTCGCTGATCGCCCTACAGCAAACCGACCTGGAAAACCGTATCACGCTCTGGCAGTCGCTCGGTGGCGGACTTCATTAACACCTTTGCCGGGCGGCGCGATGCTTGCCCGGTCTATGGGACAGATACTGATGACAAAACTCTCTTTCTCTTTTGCGGCCATACTGGGCCTGCTAACGGCAATCGGGCCCCTGTGTTCTGATTTTTATCTTCCGGCACTGCCGGAGATCGCCACCCGGCTCGACACGTCCACAACGCTGACGCAGCTTTCGCTGACCTCGGCACTGATCGGCCTGGGGGTCGGGCAGCTCTTTTTCGGCCCGCTAAGCGATCGTATCGGACGTAAAACGCCGCTGCTGTTATCACTTCTGCTGTTTGTGCTGGCTTCAGTACTTTGCGCGATCGCACAGAATATTTATGCCCTGATCGGCTGGCGCTTTGTGCAGGGCGTTGCGGGGGCGGGTGGCTCTGTTCTCGCGCGATCCATCGCCCGGGATAAGTATCACGGCACGATGCTAACGCAGTTTTTTGCCTTGCTGATGACGGTTAACGGCATCGCGCCCGTCGTGTCCCCGGTGCTCGGGGGCTTTATCGCGTCGCATTTCGACTGGCGGATGCTGTTCTGGGTGATGGCCGGGGCAGGTCTGGCGCTGCTGATTGCCAGCCAGTGGTTTATCCCTGAGACCCTCACCGATAAACAGAGCGGGGGATCGCTGGCGCGAACCACCAGAACGGTACTTAAAAATCGTCGATTCATACGCTACTGCCTGATTCAGGCGTTCATGTTAGCAGGGCTGTTCTCCTACATCGGGGCATCCTCATTTGTGATGCAAAGCGAATATGGCCTGAGCGCAATGCAGTTCAGCCTGCTGTTCGGCGTCAACGGTATCGGTCTTATCGTCTCGGCGCTGGTGTTTTCCCGTCTTGCACGGCGGCATCCGGCGGAAGGATTGATGCAAATGGGCCTGGTTATGGCCGTGTCCTGCGCGGGGCTGACGTTGCTCTTTGCCTGGATGCAGCTTTCCGTACCAGCACTGATCGCACTCTTTTTCACCGTCGCCTTTAACAGTGGAATCAGCACCATTGCGGGTTCAGAAGCGATGAGCGCAGTCGATGCGAAAGAGTCCGGTACAGCATCGGCCATTCTGGGCATGCTGATGTTTTTATTTGGGGGGATCGCAACACCCCTCGCCGGTATCGGCGGGGAAACGATGCTGAAAATGAGTCTCGCGGTGACGGTGAGCTATGGCATTGCATTGGTCATCGGTACTCGCTCGCAGAATGCATAAATTCATACTTTCGACTTGAATCGCTTTGGTGAATGTAACTATATATTTCAGAGAAAGCCTGTGACGTGACCGGAGGGATTGATGAAAGCTACACACCTGGTTTGCCTGCTCATCTGCATGCTGTTTGCCGCCTTCGTCCACGCGCAGGAGAAGGACAATCCGGCGAAAGAGGCCCAGATCAAACAGCAGGTGATGAAAGACATTAAGAAAACCTGCACGCCGCAGAAGAAGCAGAGCGACAAGGCTTGGCAGGCGATGATTTTATCGTCTGAGGCCAATCAGCTGCTGATCAAAAATGCCGTCACCGCCATGAAACGCGACAACCTCGACGGCTACTGGGACGCGGTGAGTCAGGTGGATTGTATGGAGGATTATTAAGGATACAGCCCGTGCTTATTGCCGGGTGGCGCTGCGCTTACCCGGCCTACAAAACCGTGTAAGCGCCGCCGGGCAAAACGCACCCTGCGCCTTCTCAGCGCTTACGTCTGTCCGGAATAATCAAATCCCCACGCAGCACGTACGACCCCAGCATCTGCGTTTTCTCATTCAGCCAGCTCACGATGCGCGCCGCCATGGCGTCCATGGAATATTCAATCGCCGGGATCACCGGAATGCCCGGCAGCTGCAGCGAACCGGCCAGGCTAAAGACCATGATGTCGTCCGGAACGGATTTATTAAACGCCTGCAGTTGCGGGATCACCCGCTGGGCTTCTTGTTCATCCACCACCAGCAGCGCGTTGAAGTTCAGCGTGCTCGCATTGTTGAGTAACTCCTGCAGCGCAACGGAGGACGAGGTCGCGTCCATAAAGACAAGGTTGCGGTTAAAGGGCAGGAAGTTTTTCTCCAGCGCGTGCTTGTAGCCGAGCAGCACCTGATCGCCAAAACCGCTACCGTGCGGGTGGATCAGGGCAATCTGGCGTCGTCCCTGGCTGGTGAGAAAGTTGCAGGCCGTTTCGGCGGCAAAGGCGTGATCGAACTGAATGCTGTTGGCGTTATCGGCTTCCATGCAGTCAACCAGGATGACGTTATCCATTTCGATATCCAGCGGGAAACGCGCGCCAATCACCAGAATGTCATCGCATAACCCACAGGAGAGCTCTTCCAGGGCGTGCATGACTTCCGCTTTGGTGTGCGCAAAGCGCAGCAGCAGATGCTTTTGATGCTGGCTGAGGTGTTTTTCCAGCGCGTAGAGATAACCCGTGGTCTGGTTGATGTTCTCCTGGGCGCAAATCACGCCGATACAGCCCGTTGACTGGCTCAGCAGCGACTGGGCAATCACGTTGGGACGATAGTTCAGCTCATCCACCGCTTTTAAAACGGCCTGGCGGCTGGCCTCTTTCACGCCACGCGATCCGCTCAACACCCGTGATACCGTGGCTTTGGACACCCCGGCCAGACGCGATACATCGTTGATTGTAGACATCTCTCTCCCCTGGCAGGCCTGGCGCACCTGCAAATTCCATTTCCGCTACGGCTCACATTATAGCCAGTACGGAGTATATCCGTTTCCGTTTTTCATGGAAACCGATTTTCCGTTTCCACTCAATTTGATGTAAAACTCGCCAAATTATGTGACACCGATCGTGATAATTAGCCCCATAAGCAACGCTTCTTGATAGCTGTCACACTTCTGTCTTTTATAAATGGAAACCGGTTTCCGTATGATGTCCAATCATCCTCGCAATAACTTTTTACATTTAGAGGAAGGATGTCGATGTTCAAGATTATGCTGTGTTGTTCAGCCGGGATGTCCACCAGCCTGCTGGTCAGCAAAATGGTCGAAGAAGCGAATGCGCGTGGGCTGCCGGTCAAGATTGATGCCTATGGCGTGTCCGAATTTGACACGCAGTTTCCGCATTACCAGGTGGTGCTTCTCGGACCGCAGGTGAAATACATGTTAAAGACACTCTCAGACAAGGCGGCGACGCAAGGCATTCCGGTACAGGCCATCGAGATGATGGACTACGGCATGCAGCGTGGCGATAAAGTACTGGACTATGCTCTGTCGCTCATTGAAGCGGCACACTAAAAGGTGTTCACATGAGTTCGTTATATCAATCCATGGTCGCGGTGATTGAGCAATCGATTACCCCGCTGGCCGCAAAGCTCGGTCAGCAGAAGTATGTGATTGCCATTCGCGACGGCTTTACCGCCGCGCTGCCGTTTATGATCATCGGCTCGTTCATGCTGGTGTTCATCTTCCCGCCATTCTCGGCGGATACCACCAACAGTTTCGCCCGCGGCTGGCTGGATTTCTCCCAGACCTACCGTGAACAGCTGATGCTGCCGTTTAACCTCAGCATGGGCGTGATGACCTTCTTCATTTCGGTGGGGATTGGCGCGAGCCTCGGACGTCAGTTTAACCTCGACCCGGTGATGTCCGGCCTGCTGGCGTTTATGGCGTTCCTGCTGGTTGCCGCGCCCTATGCCGACGGTAAGATCTCGACCCAGTATCTGTCGGGCCAGGGCATCTTTACCGCGCTGATCACCGCCATTTACTCCACCCGCGTGTATGCGTGGCTTAAGCAAAACAACGTGACCATCCGCCTGCCAAAAGAAGTGCCGACCGGCGTGGCGCGCTCGTTTGAAATCCTGATCCCGGTGATGGTGGTGATTGGCACCCTGCATCCGCTGAACCTGTTTATCGAAGCGCAAACCGGGATGATCATCCCACAGGCGATCATGCACCTGCTGGAGCCGCTGGTGTCGGCGTCGGATTCCCTGCCCGCCATTCTGCTCTCCGTGCTGCTGTGCCAGATCTTCTGGTTTGCTGGCATTCACGGCTCGCTGATTGTCACCGGCATCATGAACCCGTTCTGGATGGCGAACCTGTCGGCAAACCAGGCCGCACTGGCTGCCGGTGCCGCTCTGCCGCACGTTTATCTGCAGGGCTTCTGGGACCACTACCTGCTGATTGGTGGCGTCGGTTCTACCCTGCCGCTGGCGTTCCTGCTGCTGCGCAGCCGCGTCACACACCTGCGTACTATCGGCAAAATGGGCGTGGTGCCCAGCTTCTTTAACATCAACGAACCGATTCTGTTCGGCGCGCCGATTATCATGAACCCGATGCTGTTTATCCCGTTCGTGTTTGTGCCGCTGATCAACGCCTGTCTGGCCTACGGTGCCACTAAGCTCGGCTGGCTGGCGCAGGTGGTGTCGTTAACCCCATGGACCACTCCCGCACCGATTGGTGCCTCGTGGGCGGCGAACTGGGCATTAAGCCCGGTGGTGATGTGCGTGGTCTGTATGGTGATGTCCGCGCTGATGTACCTGCCGTTCCTGCGTGCCTATGAGCGTACGCTGATGAAAAACGAAGAGCAGAAAGCCCAGGCCACCGTCGGCGTCGCTGAAACCGCAAGTCATTGAGTCAAAGAGGACGCGTCATGAAATACACATTTCCCGATCGCTTCTGGTGGGGCAGCGCAAGCTCCGCTCTCCAGACCGAAGGGACACGAGAGGGGGAAACCACGTGGGACTACTGGTTTGCCCGCGAGCCGAACCGTTTTCATAACGGCGTGGGGCCGCAGCAGACCTCCACGTTTTATCAGCACTGGAAAACGGACATTCAACTGTTAAAGCAGCTGAACCACAACAGCTTTCGCACCTCGATAAGCTGGGCGCGCCTGATCCCCGACGGTATCGGTGAAGTGAACCCGCAGGCGGTCGACTTTTATAATCAGGTCATTGATGAGCTGATTGAACAGGGCATCACGCCGTTTATTACCCTGTTCCATTTCGACATGCCGATGGCGATGCAGGAGATCGGCGGTTGGGAAAACCGCGACGTGGTGGACGCTTACGCCCGCTACGCGCAGATCTGCTTTGCGCTGTTCGGCGACCGCGTGCTGCACTGGTTTACCTTCAACGAGCCGATTGTGCCGGTGGAGGGCGGTTATCTGTACGACTTCCACTATCCGAACGTGGTGGATTTTCGTCGTGCGGCTACCGTGGCGTATCACACCGTGCTGGCCCACGCGAAAGCGGTTCAGGCTTACCGCGCCGGGCGTTACGCCGGGGAAATTGGCATCGTGCTCAACCTGACGCCCTCCTACCCGCGTTCGCAGAACCCGGCGGATGTGAAGGCGGCGCACATTGCGGATCTGATGTTTAACCGCAGCTTCCTCGACCCGGTGCTTCGCGGCGTCTATCCGGCAGACCTGGTGGCGCTGTTGAAAGCGTACGACCAGCTCCCCGCCTGCAAGCCGGAGGACCGCGCCCTGATTGCGGAAGGGAAAATCGACCTGCTCGGCGTGAACTACTACCAGCCGCGGCGCGTGAAGTGTCGCGACAGCGCGGTAAACCCGCAGGCGCCGTTTATGCCGGAGTGGTTCTTTGACAATTACGAGATGCCGGGCCGCAAGATGAACCCATACCGCGGCTGGGAAATCTACGAGCCGGGTATTTACGATATTCTGGTTAACCTGCGCGACAACTACGATAACCCTCGCTGCTTTATTTCTGAAAACGGTATGGGCGTCGAAAATGAACAGCGCTTTATTGAAAATGGCCAGATTAACGATCAATACCGCATCGATTTTATTTCTGAGCACTTAGCGTGGCTGCATAAAGGTATTAACGAAGGATGCAATTGCCTTGGCTACCATATGTGGACCTTTATTGATAACTGGTCCTGGTGTAATGCCTATAAAAATCGTTACGGATTTATTCAGCTCGACTTAGAGACGCAGCAGCGCACCCTCAAAAAAAGCGGCGAGTGGTTTGCCACCACTGCCTTAAATAACAGTTTTGATAAAGAGTAATTATGATGATCGTATTAGAAGATGCCGTAATGGAAATTATCGTCAACGCCGGTCAGTCCCGCAGTTTGTGCTTTGAAGCGCTGCACGCGGCGCGCCAGGGCAACCTTGACGAAGCCAAAAGCCTGCTGCGCGAGGCCGATGGCTATGCTCGCCAGGCACACAAAATGCAGACCAAACTGATCGAGCAGGATGCGGGAGAAGCCCGCCAGCCGATGACCTTAATTATGGTGCACGCCCAGGACCATTTAATGAATTCCCTGCTGGCGCGTGAATTATCGGAAGAAATTATTCATTTATATCAGAGATAATCTATGGCGAAATAACGTTAGCGTAATACCTCTGTACCTAAAATAGAGATCCACTTGTTCTGATGATAGCGACATACTCTGTCAGATCGGAGCGGGATGGTTATTGTCTGAATAAAATTAAACTATATTGAGATAACCATGAATACGATTAAAAAACTTCCATTAACAATGGCGGTTATCGCCGCGCTTTGCCCCATTTCCGTACTCGCGCAAGAATTTACGCAGGAGCAAATCGACGCCATTGTGGCCAAAGCGGTGGATAAAGCCCTGGCAGAACGTCAGGCCAAAATGGATGCCGCCGTTGCCAAAAAAGCGGACGTGGTGACCGAGCCGCAAAGCGCGGCGCAATCCCCGGATATGGCGATCCCGTTCGGGGTGAAATTTACCGGCTACGCCCGCTATGGCGCGCACTTCCAGGCCGCCGATCAGAAATACGTGGCGGTAGACGGTTCCTACAACGGCGCGTCCGCGATTGGTCGTCTGGGAAACGAAGGCAACGGCGGTGAATTCCAGCTTTCCAAAGCCTTCAAAGGTGACAACGGTGCCATCTGGGACATCAACGTGATGATCGACCACTGGGGCGATGAGGTTAACCTGAAAAAAGCCTACGCCGGTGTGACCAACATTATGGCATCGAACCCGAACGCCTATTTCTGGGCGGGGCGCGACTTCCACCAGCGTCCGCAGCAGGGCATCAACGATTACTTCTGGATGAACCACGACGGCCAGGGTGCCGGGGTGAAGAACTTCGACATCGGCGGCGTGCAGTTTGACGTGGCGGCCGTGGCGGCGGTGGAATCCTGTAGCCCGGAAGTGATGGAAGACGAAGCGAACCCGTCCCGCATCACCTGTACCGGCGGCTCCGGCACGGGCGACAAAGGCAACTACGCGGCAACCTCTAAAATCCACGGCATGAAGCTCGGCCCGATCGACCTGGAGCTGTACGCCAACTACGGCTTTGACTCGAAGGCCATTGAAAGCGACGAGCGTCTGAACGCCTGGCAGGGCGGCGTGGTGATGAGCCACACCAACGACAGCGGCGTGAACAAGGTGATCGCCCGCTACTCGGATAACTCGGACAACAGCGTCTTCAACAAAACCGAGGATCTGACCACGGTCTACGCCAGCTTCGAGGGGCTGTACAAATTCACCCAAGCCACGCAGGTGGAATACATCCTCGCCTTCCACGATTACGACAACAGTCGTAATGACACCGACAACCGCAAGAACTACAACGCCATCGTCCGCCCGATGCACTGGTGGAACGACGTCCACTCGACCTGGCTGGAAGCGGGCTGGCAGCACGTTGATTACGACAACGGCGGCGATAACAAGGGCTGGAAGCTGACCCTGTCGCAGAACATGTCTATCGCCATGGGGCCGGAGTTCCGTCCGATGCTGCGTTTCTACGTTACCGGCGGCAAAGTGGATAACGAACGCACCGCCCGCGTGAACAATACCAAAGACGAAACGCTCGACGATTTCAACGTCGGCGCGATGTGGGAGGCATGGTTCTAATACGGCGCCGTTAGTTTCGCCCGGCGGCGCTGCGCTTGCACGGGCCTACAAAACCTTGTAGGCCACGTAAGCGCAGCGCCGTCCGGCAAGATCCCATGTTATGCTACAAAAAAACCGACATAACAGGGGAGAACATGGGTTCCACACGTAAAGGGATGCTTAACGTCCTGATCGCCGCCGTTTTATGGGGAAGTTCGGGCGTTTGCGCGCAGTACATCATGGAGAAAAGCCACATTTCCTCGCCTTATCTGACCATGATTCGCCTGCTGTTTACCGGCGTGATCCTGCTGACGCTCTCCTTCGTTCACGGCGACAAGATTTTCTCGGTCATCAAAAACCGCAAGGACGCCCTCAGCCTGCTGTTTTTCTCATTGGTCGGCGCGCTTACGGTGCAGCTCACCTTCCTGCTGACGATTGAAAAATCCAACGCCGCCACCGCTACCGTGCTGCAGTTCCTCTCGCCGACCATTATCGTGGCGTGGTTCGCGCTGGCGCGGAAAAAGCGCCCCGGTATTTTTGTCTTATCCGCGATAATGACCTCGCTTGTCGGCACTTTCCTGCTGGTAACGCACGGCGATCCGACATCGCTCTCTATCTCGCCTGCCGCGCTGTTCTTCGGCATCGCCTCGGCCTTTGCTGCGGCGTTCTATACCACTTATCCGTCAACGCTGATCGCCCGCTACGGCACGCTGCCGATTGTTGGCTGGAGTATGTTGATTGCAGGACTGGTGCTGACGCCGTTCTACGCCGGGCGAGGCACCACGTTTGCGTTCGACGGTAGCCTGCTGCTGGCGTTTTTCTATCTGGTGGTGATCGGTACGGCGCTGACGTTCAGCCTGTATCTGAAAGGGGCACAAATGATCGGTGGGCCGAAGGCAAGCATTCTGAGCTGCGCCGAGCCGCTGAGCAGCGCATTGCTGTCGGTGATCCTGCTGGGAGTGGCCTTCACCCTGCCGGACTGGCTGGGCACGCTGCTGATTGTCTCGTCGGTGGTGTTGATTTCGATGGATTCGAGAAGACGGGTTCAGACTTCAGCCTGATTTACGCATGATAGTGATAGCGGCACATCAAAATGGTCAGCGCGCTATCCGTCACGCCATAAACCAGACGGTCAGTATCGTTTATCCGGCGGGACCAGTAGCCTGAAAGATTACCTTTAAGCGGTTCCGGCTTCCCCAGTCCATCAAAAGGCTGGCGCTTCGCATCTTCAATCAGCTTGTTGATTCTGCGAAGCGTTTTCTTATCCTGCTCTTGCCACCACAGGTAATCGTCCCAGCCGTTATCAGTCCAAATCAGTAGCCTGGTCATCAATCAGATCCCTCTGCGTGGTTTTTCCAGTGTTTGCCTGTGCGATTGACTCCATCAGTCGGCTGGCATTAGCGGGCGAACTCATTAAATGGATCGTTTCCATCATCGAGTTATAGTGCTGAAGAGACATAACAACCGCATCCCCGCCGTTGCGGCGGCTGATGATTGTCGTCTCCACATTGTCATTCACGTCGTCCAACACATCTTTGAGTCGGCTTCGTGCTTCAGTAAACGTCACAACCTGCATATTCCCTCCTGTACAAGTTACGGTACAAGTATATCGCCAGTGTGACTATTTATCAATCAACGCGCCCTCACCTTCGCTGCCACCAGCAGCGCCGTCAGCAGCATCAGGGTGCCGGAAATCACCAGCGGTGAGGTCAGACCCAGATGGTCGAGCGCCACGCCGCCCACCGCTGCGCCGCAGGTGTTCGCCAGCTGGATCACCGCTACCTGAATCGACCCGGCTTTTTCCGCCTGATCGGCCAGCGAGCGGGTGATCCACGTCGACCAGCCCACCGGTACCAGCGCAAAGGCAAAGCCCCAGATAATCGCAATCGCCGAGGCGACCCACTTATCGCTGCCCCACAGCACCAGCACCGCGGCGCTTATCGCCAGCACCAGCGGCGCGCCTGCCAACGCCACCTTGAGGGAGCGTTTCAGGAACTGGGACGACAGCGAGGTGCCAACAAAGCTGGCGATACCGAAACTCAGCAGCACCAGCGTCAGGCCATCCACATCAAAGCCCGCCATGGTCATAAACACCGGGCGGATGTAGGTGAAGAAGGCAAACTGCCCGGCGAAGGCCATAAAGATGGCGGTCATGCCCGCCATAACGCCGGGGCGCTTGAGCAGCGCGAACATGTTCTGTTTGTGGTGCGCCGCTTCACCCGGCAGGGACGGCAGCGCCTTCCACACCCAGATAATGCACAGAAGGCCCATCACCGCGGCGGCGTTAAAGACGTTACGCCAGCCGATAATCCCGCCGAGGAAACTGCCCAGCGGCGCGGCAATCACCAGCGCGATGGAGACCGCGCCGAAAATCACGGACAGCGCTTTAGGCACCGTGCGGGCGGGCACCAGGCGCATGGTCAGCGAGGCCGACATCGCCCAGAAGCCGCCGAGCCCTAAACCAAGGCAGGCGCGGCCGAGCAGCAGCAGGCTAAAGCTATTGGCGAAGGAGACCAGCAGGCAGGATGCCGTCAGCAGCACGCTGAAGAGAATGACCACTTTGCGGCGGTCGATAGCGCCAATCGCCTGGGTAATAAAGAGGCTGGCAAACATCGCCACAAACGCGGTGACGGTGACGGACTGCCCCGCCACACCTTCGGAAATACCCAGATCCTGCGCCATTGGCGTCAGCAGGCTCACCGGCAGAAACTCAACGGTAATCAGGCAGGCGACGCAGAACGCCACGGAGAAAACCGCCGACCAGTTGGGCCGGGAAACCTCTTTGGTCTGCGGTCTGGTCGTGGGCTGGATATGTTCTGTCATGGCATCACCTGAAGATAAAAACGTGCGGAAAAGTCGCGCAGTTTATCATCAAAAGTGTGATGAATTTAACGTTTAGACAACTTTTGTCGTTTTACAGGGGATCAGTGAAGGTAAAACACGCCCTCATCCGGTAAGAAGAGTTGGTTATACCGCAGCTGGAAGGCGTTAAGCTCCTGCGGGTCTGGCTCTATTTCGCGCATGAAGCCGAGTGCAAGGCGGATTTGCGCATCGGTAATGGGCGCGGCAAGGCGGGCTTTGCGCAGCATGCGGTGCCAGGTGTGCAGGTTCTGTTCACTGCCATCAACAATACAGACCTGCCAGATTAGCAGCACCTGCGCAGCGTTTTGCAGATGGGCTTCGTCGGGACGCTCAAGGTAGCGGATAAACTCGTTGCCGGACGATTTACCAAACTGATCGATCATCGATTCCACCGGAACCGGGGTGATCCCCAGACGCTCGCTTAACCGTTTGATGGCGCGACGGGAATCCGAGGTCAGGACACGAAACCCCACCACAAACACCACGACAAGCGTTGCCAGCATTATCCAGACCATGCGATCTCCTTAGAATAGCCGCTTATCATAGCGGGAAACTCATGGCCTCGACAGCTGGCAAAACGCGATTAGTGCAGTGAAAAGAGGTGGAAAATCATTCTGAAAGCGGATCGCTGCGCTTCAGCCCTTTCAGCAGCGCCTCGTGGAAGCGCACCGGATCCTGCATCTGCGGCGCGTGGCCCATATCGTTAAACTCGACCAGCGTGGCGTGCGGAATGCGTTTTGCCGTCTCCTTTCCCAGCACCGCGTAGTTACCGAGCGTTTTACGCACCTCCGGCGGGGCGAGATCTTTGCCGATAGCGGTGTTGTCCTTCGTGCCGATCATCAATAATACCGGCATCTTCAGCTCGCTAAATTCGTAGACAACCGGCTGGGTGTAGATCATGTCGTAGAGCAGCGCCGAGTTCCATGCCACGCGCGCTTTGCCCGGCCCGTTGTTCAGCCCGGCAAGCATGGTCACCCAACGCTCGTACTCCGGCTTCCACTCTCCGGCATAGTAGGTGTTTTTCTCGTACTGGCGAATGCCGTCCGCGCTGGTTTTCAGCTCACGCTGATACCACTGGTCGACGGTAATATGCGGCACGCCGCGCGCCTTCCAGTCCTCCAGGCCAATCGGGTTGACCATCACCAACTGCTCCACCTGCTGCGGCCACATCAGCGCGTAGCGCGTCGCCAGCATGCTGCCGGTAGAGTGCCCGATCACCGTCACGCGTTCGACACCCAGGGATGTGAGCAGCGCATGGGTATTATCAGCCAGCTGCTGGAAGGTGTACTGATACCGCTCGGGCTTGGTGGATTTGCAGAAGCCGATCTGGTCCGGGGCGATCACCCGATACCCGCTCGCCGTCAGCGCACGGATGGTGCCGTCCCAGGTACCGGCACAGAAGTTCTTGCCATGCATCAGCACCACGGTGCGGCCGTTGGCTTTTTCCGGCTTCACGTCGAGATAGGCCATGTCCAGAGACTGATTTTGCGAGGTAAAGGTAAAGTGTTTAACCGGCCAGCCGTAGTTAAAACCTTCCAGCTTTTCGCCATAGGTGGGGGTATCCGCCGCCATCGCGGGGGACGCCAGCGCCATCAGCAGCGCAAGGCAGGATAATCGTCGGGTTAACATGCAAGCTCTCCATAACAAAACGGTCAAATGCCGTGCAGCGCGGCAGCAAAAATAAACTGTAGAGCATGCTGGGGAGCGGGTCTGTAAAGCGGGGTAAAGGGGGACGTAAAATATACGCATCCCCTTTTATGGAAGGTTTTAAAGGATATGCAGTGATGAGCCTGAGCGTTTCAGAACGCCAGGTGCCGAAACGTCTGGCTTTGTAGTAAGTACCACAGCGGGTACAACGCACTTGAAGAGGATGCGATCCTCATTACAGCTTGCGGATATCACGACCTCATAATCGACAAATATACTGTTTGCGGGCACTTTTCTTAATTTCATAAAACTATTACCCACTCATTATCCTTAGGTTAAGCAAGGCTATAACCTTGCTTAAAATGAATTCAGGATGATGCTATGAATACAATAGAGGAATCTGGGGGGACGTATTTCTATCGAGGGAATTCGAACGTAACCCCACAAGAGCTATTTTTGCTGATATTCGCTGAGGGTCTGGCGAACCATTTGGGCGTAACCATAGAGACTGCTGCAACAATCCTTGCAGGTCAGCCTCTAATACCCAAGCGTAAGGTGTTAGGCGCGTCAGGCTCGCGAACAAGTGTTGCCTCCAAACTAGCACGTCGCATATTAAAGGGAGTCCGCTTTCCTGGAGGGATGAGGGTGGAAACCATTATCGGTATGGGTAAAACAAGACAAACAAATAAGGTTGGGGCAGTAGTTGGAAGAGCTGTTCCGTTCGTTGGCTATGCCCAGGCAATCATTGTATTTGCCCTTGTGGCCAAAGAAACCAGAAACAAGTACAACCTGATAGCTCGACCGAAAGATCGGATCGAATGGACATACTTCTAATGTTATTGCCTGATGATCAAGAATTTTTAGATTACATCACTGAAAACTACAGTGAACTGAAACGTCCCGCCCAGAAGGAGTGGACCTTCCAGGAGCATTTCAACCTCGTTCCTGAAGATCTTGAGGACATGCTGCTTGACCTTTTCAATCGCTATGGGATTGAGTACAGCAACTTTGTTCTGGACAACTATTTTGAGCCGGAGCTGTTTTGGTTTCAGTTTGGACTTAGAAAAAGGTTTTGGGATCGACAGTATAAGCCGCTAACGCTCGAAATGATTATTGAGTCAGCCAAAGCCGGGCGCTGGTTATATGATTAAGGGGCTGCTTGCCCCTTACGTTCTTTACGCTGACTGGCGTTCGTTCCAGGCATCGCTAAAGATGATGTTCCCGTCGTTATGCTTCCAGGTAATTTTCTCGTAACGTAGTTCAACCGTTTCCATATGGTTTTCGTTAGGGTTATCGCCTGGTGCCATCGCTGGTGAGATAGAAACGACTCTGACGCCTTCGAGCAGCATATTAAAGTACTCTTCTTCCTGGCCGGAGTAGTTAATCCTATACCATTTTATCTCAGCAGAGACCAGGCTCTGCCCTGTTGCTACCGCTTTATAGAGGTATGGGCTTGAGCAATCGAATTCTTTAATGATCAACATAGGTGAATGCATGCGCGTACCGGTTATTTTACCGGTGGCATTGTCTGTTGGGATCATGAGGTTATGATGGAATCCTTTTACCTCAATGCTGCATTCTCTGTGCTGAACATCAACTCCGCCTTTGATTAATGCTCCCCCGTCATCCTTAAGCCATAAGTAAGCTGGTATAGCCATGTTAATTTTTCCTTGAGCAAGTTGTAATAGTCAAACACCGGGTTGTGTTCTGGCTAGTAGTTGGCTTGAAAACTTCATTCATGTTCTTCTTTTTAGTGCGCCTATCTCCCCCCAGCGTATGCCCGGTGCGGCTATAAAAGTTCAAGCCAGGTCATGTTTACGCCTGGCCGATCTCTTTTTGAGATATTGACCAGGCATTTTTTAACCATATTAAGAAGTTAGATGATGAACGTTCCAGAAAACACCGTGCGACCGGCTGCGGGTGGAGTGAAAAAATGAGCCGTAATCTTTTTTCTGAGGGGGAGCGGGAAGGAAAAAAAGCCCGGTGGTCAGCCGGGCAAAGAAGTCACCTGCACACTCAGGCTGCTTTCAATTTTTGTTTCTGCGCACGATTCTCACGGCGGATCTTACGTTCTTCCAGCACTGCGACCATCGCCATCAGGACGATACAGCCGATGGCGGCGGCGTCCAGCGCGGCGAAGGTGCCTGCCCAGCCGGTGAGGCCAAAGACCGGCGTGCCGTCGGCGATCATTCCCAGACCGAGCTTGGCGAAGCTGTCGCCGATCAGGTAGGCGAAAGTGCCCTTAATTCCATCGGCTGCGCCGATCGCTTTTTTCGGCACAAAACCGACCGCCGCCACGCCAATCAGCAACTGCGGACCAAACACCAGGAAGCCGAGCGCGAACAGGGAGGCGAGGTACACGTACTGGTTGCTGGCGTGCTGGTATACGCCAAGCGTGGCGATAATCAGCGCCAGCGCAACGCAGGCCACCAGCGCGCGACGCCCATTGGCGAGGTCAGAGAGCCAGCCCCACAGCAGCGTGCCAACCAGCGCACCCACTTCAAAGAGGGTAAAGCCCTGAATCGCCACTTCTTTCGAGAGTTTCAGCTCCTGGAAGGCGTACACGGTTGACCACTGGTCGATACCGATGCGCACCACGTACAGGAAGATGTTCGAGAAGCAGAGCAGCCAGATCACCTTGTTTTTCAGCACGTACTCAACAAAGATCTGCCATTTGGTCATCTCATTTTCTTCGGTCTCTTTATCCTCCTCGCTGATCTCCTCACCGAACAGCTCTTCGGCTTTGCCGAGGCCGTAGGATTCCGGGGAGTCGCTGCCGAAGCGCAGGCCGATAAAGCCGACGATCAGGGCGATAATCGACGGGAAGATAAACATGCCGATGACGTGGCCGTCGAACAGATAGTTGGCACCGAACAGCGCCACGCCTGCCGCGCCCGCTCCGCCGAGGTTGTGGGAGATGTTCCACATGCCGAGGTACGAGCCACGCTTGCGGCGCGGGGTCCATTTGGTGATGGTCGAGTAGCTGCACGACCCGCCGGTGCTCTGGAAGAAGCCGCTCAGGGCGTAGAAAGCGATCATCAGGAACAGGCTGACGGAGCCTGAACCCATGCTGGCGCTGAAGCCAAGCATACAGATGGCGGAGAGGATCAGCATAAACGGCAGGAACTGCTTGGTGTTTTTGCCGTCGGCGTAGTACGACACCAGCGTTTTCCCCACGCCATAAGTGATGGAGAAGCCCAGGCCAATCATCCCCAGCTGCGTCATGCTCAGCCCGTAGGTTGAGATCATGTCGTTCTGCGCGATGTTAAAGTTTTTGCGGATCAGGTACATGGTCAGGTAGCCGATAAAGACCACCAGATAAGACTGCATGAACGGTTTGAACCACATCTTGCGCCGCACGTCGAGCGGCAGATCCAGGGTCGGCTTGCGCACCTGGTTGAGGAAGGCCAGCATGGTTTGCTCCTGAGCTGATTTTTATACCTGCGAATGGCAGGCATTGTAAAAATCAGCCGGGCGCGACGCCTGAGACAGCGTCCAGGTAAAACCGGGAAAATTTCTTAGTTTTGCGCCACTCGGCACCAAAAGGTGAGGCTCGTCACGCTTCGCGCGGCGCCTGAGCGTGCAAAAACGGCAGCAGCAGCAGGGCAGAGATCCCCGCCGCGATGGCGATCACCGCGAAGAATCCGCTCCAGTGCCAGGCGTCGATCACCCGCGCCAGCGGCCAGCCGGAGAGCGACGCGCCGAGGTAGGCAAACAGCCCGACGAAGCCCGTCGCCGCGCCTGCCGCCTCTTTGTGCGAGCACTCCGCCGCCGCCATGCCGATCAGCATCTGTGGGCCAAACACGAAGAAGCCGGTGGTGAAAAAGCACGCCGCCTGCATCACGTAGCTGGCAAAAGGCATCAGCCACAGCGACCCGACGGAGAGCAAAATACCGGCAGCGAAAATCAGGTTCATCGGCCCACGGTTGCCGTTGAACAGTTTGTCCGATCCCCAGCCCGCCACCAGCGCGCCGATAAATCCGCCAAGTTCAAACATGGTGACCGCCGAGTTGGCCGTCACCAGATCCACGCCGAGCGTCTCGGACATGTACAGGTTGCCCCAGTCGTTGATGGCCGCGCGCACCACGTAGACCAGCACGTAGCACAGCGACAAAAGCCAGATATAGGGGTTTTTCAGCACGTATTTGGTGAGGATCTCTTTGCGGGTCAGCCCCGCGCCCTCCTGCTGCTGGGCGATCTCCATCTCGTCGTGTCGCCAGTCGCCAACGGGGGGAAGCCCAACGGTCTGCGGCTTATCGCGCAAACGCCAGCAGAGGAACAATCCGGCGAGAATGGCAAGCCCGCCCGCAATCATCATCCCCGCGCGCCAGCCATAGTGCAGCGCCGCCGCGCCCACCACGATGGGGATCAGCGCCCCGCCGACGTTATGCGCCGTGTTCCATATGGCCCACCAGCCGCCGCGCTCGTTGCGCGAATACCAGGCGGTGAGCAGGCGGGCGCACACCGGCGCGCCCCAGCCCTGGAAAAAGGCGTTCAGCGCCCACAGCAACGCAAACGCCCACAGGGAGGTGGAAAAGCCAAATAAAATGTTCACCACACCGGTTGCCATCAGCCCAACGCCCATAAAATAGCGGGCGTTGGAGCGGTCGCTGACGATGCCGGAGAAGAACTTCGACAGGCCGTAGGTGATGTAAAACAGCGTCGCCAGCAGGCCGATATCGGTGCGCGTCATCACGCCGGTGGCGAGGATTTCCGGCGCGGCGGCGTTAAAACTTTTGCGCGTGAAGTAGAACAGGGCGTAACCGAGCCAGATGGTCATCAGAATATGGCGACGCCAGTAGCGATAGCGGGCGTCGATCTCCGCTTTGTCGCCTAGCGGCGCGGCATTGGCAGGCGTTTTAAACATGGTGGCTCCGTAGCGGTAAACTGACGCTGACGCGCGTTCCGTGGGTACAGGAGATAGCCAGCGTGCCGCCCAGCGCCTTGACGCGCTCGCGCATCCCCGCCAGGCCAAAGCCCTGCTGGCCAGAGCCTGGCGGCAGGCCGCAGCCGTCGTCCTCAATCACCAGCATCAGGCGATCGTCCTGCTGCCAGCCCTGCAGCGTCACCGCGCTGGCGTTGGCGTGTTTGACAATATTGTTCAGCCCCTCCTGGCAGACGCGGAACAGCGTGACCCGCTGGCCTTCGCTCAGCGTTGGCTCATCAATGCGCCAGTCGAGATGGCTGACAATACCGCGGCTTTCCAGCTCCATCTCGCGCATCAGGGAACGCACCGCCTGCTCAAGCGAGAGATCATCCAGCTGGCGCGGGCGCAGCCTGCCGAGCAGGCGGCGCACCGAATCGTACACCCCCAGCGACAGCTGTTCGATGTGTGCCCCGCCCTGCTTCACGCCGCTATTTTCCGCCGCCAGACGCTGAACGATGCCCGCCTGGGTGCGGATGGCGGTGATGGTCTGGCCGATGTCGTCGTGCAGCTCGCGCGCCACTTCCTGGCGCACGCTCTCTTCGGTCTCCAGCAGGCGTTCGGCCAGGCGGCGGTTGCGCGCCAGCTCGGTTTGCAGGGACTGGTTCAGCTCGCGCAGGCGCTGAATGCCCGCCCCAAGCAGCAGCCCGGTCAGGCTCTGGGCCAGCAGCGAGAGCAGCAAATCTACAGGGTGATCGTGCCAGGTCTGGCTGGCGATCAGCGCGATGGCATTCATCAACGTTGCGATCAGCGCCCCCTGCCAGCCATAGTGCCAGGCCAGGGCGATAATCGGCAGCGCCAGACAAAACGGCGTAAAGCGTGAAAGCTCGGCCGGTAAACCCAGCTGCAGCCACAGGCTCACCACAAACAGCAGCAGATACCAGATGAGATGCCGGGCGCGCCAGTTTACCGGCTGGGAGACCAGCGCCGGGCCGAGTGGCTGCCAGACGGTGCTGGTGAGATAATGCCAGATGACGAGACAGGTCGGCGCGAGCGTCAGCCCGCCGGTGAGGGTGAGGAGCAGCGCGTTCAGCATCTCCTTTTCGCCGATCCACGGCAGGGATTGCAGCAGCGCGGCGGCAATCAGCGCCGCCCCCTGGCGCAGCAGCGTGCGCCAGTCCCGCTGGTGCCGGTAGCGGGAGATCAGCGCCACCGGGATCAGGGTCAGCACGCTTCCGGTCATCAATAATGGCAGATGCGCCAGCGGCACCTGCTGCGCCAGCCAGACCAGCATCAGCCACTCTGCGCCCAGCAGCACAGGCCAGTAGCCGCGCGGGCATTGCAGCATCAGCCCAAGACGCAGGCCGAACGGGAACAGCAGCACCGCCAGTTCAGGGCGTTCAACCAGATGCAGGCTGATGCTCCACAGGCAAAACCATGCGGCGGAGAAGATAAAAAAACTGGCAACGACGGCGATCAGCCGCGAAAACACAGAGTTCATTGCCAGCTGTCGAACATACGGCGCGCCAGCTCGACGTCGTTACTGACGCCGAGTTTTTCCATCAGGTTAGCGCGATGAACGTGAACGGTTTTGGGCGACAGCCCCAGTTCGGCGGCAATCTCTTTCACCGCCATCCCCTGCGCGAGCTTTTCCGCCACCTGTCGTTCGCGTCGGGTCAGCGGATCCTGACGGCCTGCCGCCAGCTTGATGGCGATATCCGGCGTCAGATAGCAGCCGCCTGTCGCGACGGTGCGCACGGCGGCGATCAGCTCGTCCGGGCTACAGCGCTTGGAGAGAAACCCGCGCGCGCCGGCGTTTAACGCCTGTTCCACCAGCGCCGGGCTGTCGTGAACCGACAGCATGATCGTCGCCATGCCTTTCGGCAGTTGGCTCAACAGCTCCAGCCCGGAAAGGTCCGGCATGGAGATATCGCAGATACAGACCTGCACGCCGCGCCCCGGCAGACCCGCCAGCGCCTCGCGGCCGGAACCGAACTCGGCCACTACCTGAAAATCAGGTTCGAGGCTTAAAAGCTGGGCAAATCCGGAGCGGACGATAAGGTGGTCGTCGATAAGGGCGATGGTAATCATGTGCGTTCCTGCGGTCTGAAAGCGCCGGATGGCGCTGCGCTTATCCGGCCTACAAAGGGCAAAGTTCGTTGGCCAACAAAGGCGCTTACCTTAAGCGATTTACTCGAAAAACACCGCAATTTTGTTAAACATGGTGGGATCGGACTGGTTGCGCACCACTTTGGCGACGTCTTCCAGCTTGTCGATCTGGGCCATCATCTGCTCCAGACGCTGATCGTCATTGACCAGCAGCCAGATGCGGCTGTGCTCGCTGCCCTGAATCGGCAGGCAGAGAATGCCTTCGACGTTAAACGCGCGGCGGGCGAACAGCCCGCAGACGTGGGTCATGACGCCGGGATGGTTGCGGACGGTGAGTTCCAGGATGACGTTATCGTGTTGTTTCTGCATGGCTTATTCCCCCACCATCTCAGTATTTGCCGCACCCGGCGGCACCATCGGATAGACTTTTTGTTGCGCGTCGATGCGCACGTGGATCAGCGCCGGGCCGGGACGAGAGATCGCCGCCTGCAGCGCCGCGTGGGCATCCTCCTCCGCGTTCAGATCGCAGGTGTGCAGGCCAAACCCGGCGGCAATCTGCATAAAGTTAATCATTCCCGGATAGGTCGCGGCAAAGACCCCCTGCTTGTAGAACAGGCTCTGCTGCTGGTGCACCAGTCCCAGCGCCTCGTTGTTCATCAGAATGATTTTTACGTCTAACTGATTTTCGGCTGCGGTCGCCATTTCCTGAATGTTCATCATCAGGCTGCCGTCGCCGGAGAAGCAGATGACTTTACGATCCGGGTTAGCCAGCGCCGCGCCCACGGCGGCGGGCAGGCCAAAGCCCATGGTGCCCAGCCCGCCGGAGGTCAGCCACTGACGCGGACGGTTCAGCGGGTAAGCCTGCGCGGTCCACATCTGGTGCTGGCCCACATCGGTAGTGATAATTGCGCTGTCGTCCACGCAGGCGGCCACGGCGTTGATCAGGCCGTAGTGGCTCAGCGGGTCGCCTTCAGCGGGGATCGCCCCCGGAAACTCTTTTTGCAGATCAGCCACCAGCTGACGCCAGTCGTCACGGCCGGTTGCCTCGGTTTGTGGGATCAGCTGCGCCAGTACCTCGGCGACATCGCCCTGGATCGCGACGTGCGGCTGCTTGATTTTACCCAGCTCGGCGCGGTCGATATCCACGTGAATGATTTTGGCGTTCGGGCAGAACTGTTCGGTTTTGCCAATCGCCCGGTCATCAAAACGCGCGCCCATGACGATCAGCAGATCCGCTTCTTGCAGGATGAAATTGGTGCTGCGCGCGCCGTGCATCCCCAGCATGCCCAGGGAGAGCGGGTGTGCTTTTGGCAGCATACCCAGCGCCATCAGCGTCATGGTGGTGGGCAGGTTGGCTTTCTCGGCGAACTGGCGCACCTCGTCAGAGGCGTTGATCGCCCCGCCGCCCAGATAGAGCACCGGACGTTTCGCGGCGTTAATCATCGCCGCCGCATCGCGCACGCTCTCTGCGCTGAATTCTGGCGCAGGGGCACGGTCGCCCGGCTCCGGCAGCACGTCAATGTCGATCTCTGCGGTCTGAACATCCTTAGGAATGTCTATCCACACCGGGCCAGGACGGCCAGACTGCGCAATGCGGAACGCATCGCTAATAACCTGTGGCAGCTCGCTGATATCGCGCACCAGATAGTTATGCTTGGTGATGGGGATAGAGATGCCGTAGGTGTCCACTTCCTGGAACGCATCGGTGCCGATCATCGAGGACGGTACCTGTCCGGTGATGCAAATCAGCGGAATGGAATCGAGACGCGCGTCGGCGATGGCGGTCACCAGGTTAGTTGCGCCTGGGCCGCTACAGGCCATACAGACCGCCGGTTTGCCCTGGGTACGCGCCATGCCCTGCGCGATAAAGCCCGCGCCCTGCTCGTGGCGAGCCAGAACGTGACGAATTTTTGTGCTTTGGCTTAACGCGTCGTACAGCGGCAGCACCGTGCCGCCCGGGATACCCGCTACGATGGTGATGCCCTGTCGTTCCAGTAAATGCACGATTAACTGCGCACCGGTAAAACGCGTTGTGGATGATGTTGTGCCCGAACTTGCCATGCTCCAGTCCTTTTATGAGCCGACTTTCCGGGGGGTGTTTAAACGAAAAACCCCGCCCGGTTTGCGCCGGCGGGGTTTTGGATTCGTGTGTTGATCCAGTCCCTACGGCGCATTGCCGACGACGACCACCACACGCACGACGACCACTGCGGCGGGTTGCGCAGTTTTTAGTAGGGTCGCGGTGAACAGGGATGGAGTCATTAGGAACCTGTGTTTGGAATCATTGATAGAATTTATACAACCACAGGTTGTAGGGCGTGACAATGGAAAAATATTCAACCGCACAAAAATGCGTCAGGGATCACGTTTCGTTTGGTGCGTGGTGAAAACAAAAAACCCCGCCTAAGCGAGGTTTTTATCAGGGTTTTGCGGTTGGTTTCCGCAGAACACACTGTGTTACGTCAACGGCAAAAGTATACGCGATCGAAGACGAACGCGCAATTTATGGCACGGATTTTGACGTTTTTGAGTATGGACCGCCTTCTGATTTTTGTCCATAAAATACTGTTCATACATACAGTATTTATCTATACTGAGTGTGTTCGCAGTGAGCGAGGGGGCCGCAGTTCTACCGGCGCAACGACGTCCTGGCTGAAACGGGTGGTGCCGTCAGTGCCTTAACCCCCTGAAGTGAGCACACTGTGTTACGTCAATCCAGGTGCTGGCAACAGGCGGCGGAAAGGTACGCCAGCATCGTGCTCCTTTTAACCAAAAGGAGACGCGTATGAGCGTCGTGGATATGGTTGTACTCATCCTCAAACTCATTGTTGCTGTTCTGCAACTGCTTGATGCTGTCCTGAAATACATTCGGTGATTCAGGTTCAAGTCGCACCTAAGAGGGGCGGGAAACCGCCCCTCTTTAATAACGAGGGAATGCTATGTCGCGTCTGTTAATTGAGCCTGTTACGCCAGAAGAGCCGGGATACATCGCGCTCAAAGCTGAGAGCATCGCCTTACACTTCAACATGCTGCGCAGGCTGGAAGAGAACTGGCAGCGCGGTGAGAATCGTTTTAATGCGCCGGGCGAAAAACTGCTGGGAGCCTTCCTCAACGGCAGGCTGGTGGGCGTGTGCGGGTTAAACCGCGATCCTTTTAGCCAGCAGCCGCGTGCCGGGCGTATTCGTCATCTTTACGTCAGCGAGAAGTGCCGCGGGCTGGGCATCGGCAAACAGCTGTTAACCGTGGTGATGGCCGATGCCAGCATCTGGTTTGATTTTCTCAATACCCATGCGCCGGAAGCGGCTTACGGGTTCTATCATCGGGTTGGGTTCACGCTGGTGGCGGACGAACCGCGGGTCACGCATCGGCTTTTTTGCGCCGTGTAGCTGGCTGGTAGCATCGTGCGGTGAATGTTACAGTTGGATGACAATTCACCGCCTGACGCGCCATGACCATCACCGTATTCTGCATTCTGCTGTTCGCCGCGCTGCTGCATGCCAGCTGGAACGCCATCGTTAAAGCCGGAACGGACAAGCTCTACTCCGCGATCAGCGTGAGCGGCTCAGCAACGCTTATCGCGCTGGTCCTGCTGCCGTTCTCTCCTCAGCCGTCCGCCGCAAGCTGGCCGTTTTTGGTTGTCTCCTGCGCGCTGCAGGTGGTGTACACCGTGCTGGTGGCAAAAACCTATCAGGTGTCTGATATGAGCCAGACCTACCCGCTGATGCGCGGCACCGCGCCGCTGCTGGTGGCGCTGGTCAGCGTGCTGGTGCTCGGCGATAGCCTTTCGTGGCTGGCGTGGAGCGGGATCGGCGTTATCTGCCTGTCAATCCTGGCAATGGCGATGAACGGCAGGATGCAGTCGCGTAAAGGCGTCTGGCTGGCACTGATCAACGCCTGCTTTATCGCCGGATATACGCTGGTTGACGGCACCGGGGTGCGGCTGTCAGACACCGCGCTCGGCTATACCCTCTGGACGTTCTTCATGAACGGTTTTTGCCTGCTTAGCTGGGCGATGGTGGCGCGCCGTCGGGAGGCGACCCGCTACGTGAGTCTGCACTGGAAAAAAGGCCTGCTCGGCGGTGTCGGCACGATGGGCTCTTACGGTCTGGCACTGTGGGCGATGACGCAGGCCCCGCTGGCGGTGGTGGCCGCGCTGCGTGAAACCTCGATTCTCTTTGGCGCGCTGCTGGCGTTTCTGCTTTTAAAAGAGAAGGTTGCCGGTGTGCGTATTGCCGCAGCGGTGGGGATCGCAGGCGGCGCCATTCTGCTGCGTCTGGCGTAAAGCGCTGGCAACATTAGTTGCCGTTCTTGTTTACAAATCCTGCCTTTTTGCTTCCATCCATTCATCACAGCAATGCTTAATTTGTCATCTGACTGTGGTAGATTCCTCGCGCATTTATGGGAATGCGTAGTCACTTATTCTTCATTTCTCTCTTTTGGCAAAAGTATTCAGCGACATGAAAAAACAAAGGAACGTTAACTTATTGTTGATGCTGGTGTTACTGGTGGCCGTCGGTCAGATGGCGCAAACCATCTACATTCCGGCGATTGCCGACATGGCAAAGGAACTCAATGTCCGCGAGGGCGCGGTGCAGAGCGTGATGGCGGCGTACCTGCTAACCTACGGCGTCTCTCAGCTCTTCTACGGACCGCTGTCTGACCGCGTCGGGCGTCGCCCGGTGATTCTGGTGGGCATGAGCATTTTCATGGTGGCGACGGTGATTGCCATTAGCACTTCCAGCCTGACGGTGCTGATTGCCGCCAGCGCCCTGCAGGGCGTGGGGACCGGCGTCGGGGGCGTGATGGCGCGAACCCTGCCGCGTGACATGTACCAGGGCACCCAGCTGCGCCACGCCAATAGCCTGTTAAATATGGGTATTCTGGTCAGCCCGCTGATGGCACCGCTGATTGGCGGCCTGCTGGACACCCTGTGGTCCTGGCGCGCCTGCTACGCCTTCCTGCTGGTGCTGTGCGTGATTGTCACCTTCAGCATGGCGCGCTGGATGCCGGAAACGCGCCCGGTGGATGCGCCGCGCACGAAGCTTCTCACCAGCTATAAAACGCTATTCGGCAACGGGGCGTTTACCTGTTATCTGCTGATGCTGATCGGCGGCCTGGCGGGAATTGCGGTGTTCGAAGCCTGTTCCGGCGTGCTGCTGGGCGCAGGGCTTGGCCTCAGCAGTATGGTGGTGAGTATTCTGTTTATTCTGCCAATCCCGGCGGCGTTTTTCGGCGCGTGGTTCGCAGGTCGGCCCAACAAGCGTTTCTCCACGCTGATGTGGCAATCGGTGATCAGCTGCCTGCTGGCGGGCCTGATGATGTGGATCCCGGGGCTGTTTGGCGTGATGACGGTCTGGACGCTGCTGATCCCGGCGGCGCTGTTCTTCTTCGGTGCGGGAATGCTGTTCCCGCTCGCCACCAGCGGCGCGATGGAGCCGTTTCCGTTCCTTGCCGGAACGGCAGGCGCACTGGTAGGCGGCTTGCAGAACATCGGTTCCGGCGCGCTGGCCTGGCTTTCAGCCATGATGCCGCAAACCGGCCAGTCTAGTCTGGGCTTGCTGATGACCCTGATGGGGCTGCTGATTTTGCTGTGCTGGCTGCCGCTGGCGTCGCGCGTCCCGCATCACGAGCAGCCGGTTTAACCGCACGATGGCCCGGCTTCTCGCCGGGCTTGTCACAGACCGGGGCGATCATCACCTGCAGCAACGGCTCAGGCGCGGGTCGCCATGCCCCCTCCTCGCCGTCGTAGAACTGAAAATCGGCGTTAACCGCATACGGAATTTTTGCTTTTTGCAGCTCGCAGGCCATGAAGGTCGCGAAAGCCATTTGCGACGCCGTGGGGGTAAAGCGGTTCGATTCCCCGACTCCCCAGCCGCCCACCCAGCTCATATGCCCGGTTTTTTGCTGCCAGCGCAGCGCCGTCGCGATGCGGTTGTGGATAGCCGCTTTCTCCGCCGCAGTCCCTGACGTCCACGGGTATTTACCGTTATTTTTCAGCGGTCCCCACGGAAAGATGTGCCACTCCGCCAGCAGGTAATTTTGACTGCGGGGCGGCAGCTTCAGGCTGGATAAATCTTCCGGCGCAGCGCGCAGGCGCGGCGCAATGAAGATCATGCGCTGCGGGTCGATGTCGTGGATCGCTTTGATGGTTTTTTCATACACGCGGTTCAACGACGCAAGATTGTGGTTGAGCTTATCGGCAGGTTCGTAAATGAGGTCAAATCCCAGCATGGGCGAGCGTTGGCCAAAATAGTGCGCCACGGCAATCCACCAGTTGACCACCTCTTTCTCGTTATCGGCTTTCGGGTCGTTTTTATATTCATCAGCCTGATAGGCGATAACCGGAATCACGCCGTATTGCTCGCAGGCTTCCACCAGCTTACGCAGGTGGATCAGCCGAGCTTCCGTCGGCTCATCCGCCACGCGAATACGCACATGGCGGATCCCTTTCGCGTGAAAATCGCGGACGACCAGCGGGTCGAACTCGCGGATGCCACGCTCGGTGCGCGCCCAGTCCACGTCGATACCCACGCCAAGCTCTTGCGCATAGCGGGCAGCCGTCAGCGGCGGCTCAGCGGCACAGGCCAGGCCGGAAGCGATCACAAGCGCAGTGGCAATAACAAGCTTTAACACGGTTTACCTTGCGAGAAATCGAAAGCAATAACCTGTATTTAGCACGCTTTTTCACATTTGGTGTAGCCTCAAAACGTAATAATTCTTCATCCTGCCTGCGCTTTTAGCCAGCCGATAAACGCGTCAATTTTCGGCCAATGCCGTTCAGGCAGCGTGGCAATGTAGTAGTGCTGCTGGCACGGCAAGGTCTTATTACCAAAAGGGGCAACAAGTTCTCCGCGCGCGAGGCGTTTTTCAACCAGCCTTTTTCGCCCCATCGCCACCCCCGCATGGTTTAACGCAGCGGTGATGGCTAAATCTGAACGATCGAAGCCCATGCCCGATGAAGGCAGCGCGTTCACGGCAAAACGCTGCGCCCAGAGTTGCCATTCATCCGTGCCGGAATCCTGACTCCAGGCCTGACGGTCGTGCAGGAGCGTGCAGCGGGCGAGATTCTCGGGCTGGCCGAATAACGCGTGCTCGCGGGCATACTCCAGCGAGCAAACGGGTAAAATGTCTTCATCCATCAGGAACGTGTGCGCAAGGTGTTTTGGCGGCGAATCGTCGAAATAGAGCGCCAGATCGACGCCGGTTCGCTGCATATCGATGTCGTCGTTGCCGGTCAGAAGGGTGAGTGAAATCGCAGGATAGCGGCGCGTAAAATCGCCGAGCAGGGGCACCAGCCAGCACTGAGCGAGGGATGGCCGTGAGTAGACGGTCAGCGTGCCGCTCAGCGCCTGGTTTTTGATATCCTGAATCTCCTGGTTCAGGGTATCGAGCGACGATTTAAGCGTCCCGTAAAGACGCTTCCCCTCCTGCGTAAGCTCAACCTTACGGTGAGAGCGGACAAACAGCCGGATCCCCAACTCCTCTTCCAGCAAATTGATACGGTGGCTCACCGCGCTGGGGCTAAGCGACAGCTCCGCCGCCGCCAGCGCGAAGGATGCATGTCGCGCCGCGACTTCAAAGGTGTACATTTTTGACAGCTGCCAGCCGTTTAGCTGCGGCTTATCTCCCTCCATCGCCCCTCCCTTTCCTGTTTGGTTCAATCTGGCTCACCTGAAACGCAATTTATATCATTTGTCAGTATGCCCCTTTTTTTGTCCAATGAAGAACATGGCCGAATGGAAAGAGACGACGATGAATAACCTCCCTGCCTTAAAGGCACAGTTTCCTCTGATTGAGGATCTGATTGCCCTGAAAGAAACGACCTGGCTCAACCCGCGTACCACCACGCTTGCCGAGGGGCTGCCCTATGTTGGGCTAACCGAAGACGATGTGAATGACGCCCACGCGCGCCTGCAACGTTTTGCGCCTTACCTGGCGAAAGCGTTTCCGGAAACGGCGGCTACCCACGGGCTGATTGAATCGGAGCTGGTCGCCATTCCGGCGATGCAAACGCGGCTGGAGAAAGAGGCTGGCGCGGCGATCCCCGGCACGCTGCTGCTGAAAAAAGACAGCCATTTGCCCATTTCCGGCTCCATCAAGGCGCGCGGCGGTATCTATGAAGTGCTGGCCCATGCCGAAACGCTGGCGCTGAACGCCGGGCTACTGAGCGTTGACGATGATTACAGCATCCTGCTGGAGCCGCGCTTTAAAGACTTCTTCAGTCAGTACAGCATCGCCGTGGGGTCAACCGGCAATCTGGGGATGTCCATCGGCATCATGAGCGCGCGTCTTGGCTTCAGGGTGACGGTGCATATGTCTGCCGACGCCCGCGAATGGAAAAAAGCCAGGCTGCGCAGCCACGGTGCGATCGTCGTTGAATATGAGCAGGATTACGGCGTGGCGGTGGAGCAAGGGCGTAAGGCGGCGGAGCGTGACCCGAACTGTTTCTTTATCGACGATGAAAACTCCCGCACGCTGTTTCTCGGCTACGCGGTGGCCGGCGGGCGGCTGAAAGCGCAGTTTGCCGCGCAGGGCCGCGTGGTGGATGCGCAACATCCTCTGCACGTTTATCTGCCATGCGGCGTCGGTGGGGGTCCTGGCGGCGTGGCGTTTGGCCTTAAGCTGGCCTTTGGCGATAACGTCCACTGCTACTTCGCCGAGCCGACCCACTCGCCGTGCATGCTGCTGGGCGTCTACACCGGCCTGCACGATGGGATCGCCGTGCAGGATTTGGGGATAGACAACGTCACGGCGGCGGATGGTCTCGCGGTGGGTCGCGCGTCCGGCTTTGTGGGCCGCGCCATGGAGCGCCTGCTCGACGGATTCTATACCCTCTCGGATCAAAGTATGTACGACATGCTCGGCTGGCTGGCACAGGAAGAGGACATTCGCCTGGAGCCGTCCGCGCTGGCGGGTATGGCCGGGCCGCTACGGTTCAAAGCCGATGCCAGCGTTACCCACCTGGTGTGGGCGACCGGCGGCGGTATGGTGCCGGAAGAGGAGATGGCGAGGTATCTGGCTAAAGGGGAGTAATTATGCCGGGTGGCGGCTACGCCTTACCCGGCCTACAGGTGCAAAATTTGTTGAATGTGGGTTACCGCAAACAGCAGCGACAGTGACAGCACGGCCAGGGCGATCAGGAACTTATCCCGCACCGCCTTCGGTTGCGCAACGTCGTCCTGCGCCACGTCCATCAGGTTTCGGCTGCGGGTGTAGCGCCATAAAATCACCGCCACCAGCGCCAGTACCACGATGGAGATCCAGAAAGGCACCCCGGTGCGATGCCAGTTGTGCTTAATCGCCAGGGCGATCAGCGCACCATACCCCAGCAGCGTGCGCAGCCAGGCCAGCGACGTACGCTCGGGCTGAAGGCCGGGGTCGGCTTCGCGACGCGCTTTGCGGCTATCCGCCATAGAACACTAGCCCCATCACCACACCGGCCACTGCCAGCAACACCGCGCTGATGATCAGCAGCCCACGCGTATAGGGCAGATCCTGCTTCAGGCGCATCGCCTTTTCGTTACGCAGCCAGCGCAGATAACCGTAAATCGCCAGCACGCCCGCAAACAGACACAGCAGCAGCGCCAGCACTTCGCGGATCAATGGGGTAGCAAAATCGGGAGCCAACTGGTCGAGGCCGACGCCCGCAGCCAGAAAGCCCAGCGCGGTGCGGATCCACGCTAAATAGGTGCGCTCGTTAGCCAGAGAGAAGCGGTAGTCCGGCGCTTCGCCGAGGCGGGAGATTTTCATGGCGGTTCCTTGTGGTGCATAAGGCAGGCTTCAGCATAGCCTAATGCTGGCACCGTTGTTAGCCTATCCCCCAGAACAGCACCGCCAGAAGTTGCGGAGTAATGATTCGCAGGAACATCACCAGCGGATAGACCGTGGCGTACGACAGCGCCGCCGCGCCGCTGGTGGCGTGGAGGTTATTGGCGAAGGCCAGCGCGGGTGGGTCCGTCATCGATCCTGCGAGCATACCGCAGAGCGTGAGATAGTTCATTTTGGCGAACATTCGCGCCACTATCCCGACCGTTATCAGCGGGATCGCAGTGATAAAGATGCCGTAACCGATCCAGCTGACGCCTTCGCCCTGAAGCAGGGTATCAACAAAATCTCCGCCAGATTTCAGCCCGACCACCGCGAGGAACAGCACAATGCCCAGCTCGCGCAGCGCCAGGTTGGCGCTCGGCGGCATAAACCAGTACAGCTTGCCGATGCAGCCGATACGCCCGAGGATCAGCGCCATAATCAGCGGCCCACCGGCCAGCCCGAGCTTCAGGGCCACCGGAAAACCCGGTACATACATGGGGACAGAGCCGAGCAGTACACCAAGCCCGATGCCGATGAACACCGGCAGCATCTGCACCTGCTGGAGCTTTTGCTGGGCGTTGCCCACCATATCCGCCACGGCATCAATCGACGCGGGCCGCCCGACCAGATTGAGGATATCGCCAAACTGCAGGCTGGCGTCCTGGCTGGCAACCAGCTCCACGCCTGCGCGGTTCAGACGCGAGATCACCACGTCATAGCGTTCTTTTACCTGCAAATCGCGGATTTTCTTGCCCAATACCTTCTCGTTTGTGACCACCACGCGCTCGACGCGCAGATCGGTACCCCGGGTAGAAAGTGAGGTCTCCACCTCCTGACCAATCACCAGCCGGGCGTTGTTGAGATCCCCGGGCTGACCAACCAGGTGCAGCAGATCGCCGTGCTGAATAAGCGTGCCGGGCGAGGGAACCATCAGCATGTCGTCACGTTTCAGGCGCGAGCAGATGATGGTGGCGCTGTTCAGAATGGGTACATCCTGAATCGCCATATTGTTCAGGTTGGGGTTTTCAACGCGGATATTGATGGTTTTGATCGGCGCATGGCCGTTGGTCAGGGTGGTTTCATGGTCCTTCGCTTCCTGCTCAACGTTAACGCGGAACAGCACCCGCACCAGCCACATTGAGAGCAGAATGCCGCAAATGCCAAACGGATAGGCCATGGCGTAGCTCATCCCCATCTGATCGACGACATCCGAAGAGATCCCCAGGTCGCGCAGGATTTGCTGGCCTGCCCCGAGCGCGGGCGTGTTGGTCACTGCCCCGGAGAAAATGCCGAGCACCACGGGAAGCGGGATCGCGAAAAGTTTATGCAGCACGGCGGTAACCAGCCCACCCATCACCACAATGCCGAAAGCGAACAGGTTGAGCCGCAGGCCCGAGACGCGAAGAGAGGCGAAAAAGCCCGGCCCCACCTGGATACCAATGGTGTAAACGAAGAGGATCAGGCCGAATTCCTGGATAAAATGCAGCATGTCGGCGCTCAGCGCCAGCCCAAACTGGTCGGCAAAGTGGCCGATAAAAATCCCGCCGAACAGCACCCCGCCGATGCCAAAGCCGACGCCGCGAATTTTAATATTGCCTATCCACAGTCCCACCACCGCGACCAGGGCCAACACGCTAACCGTCAACGCGATATCACTCATGATCCACATCCTGTGCATAACCTTAGTTATTTCAGGGATTCTCTCAGAGCCGGGGGCGATTGTATGGGCGATGGCGCACAAAAAAGCCCTGCCGGGGCAGGGCGTTATCTTTGCACCCTCTCCCTGTGGGAGAGGGTCGGGGTGAGGGCATCAGCCCGCACACTGTTAGCTGTTCAACGCCGGGCGCGCGCTAATGGCGATGCGCTGAGGCGCAATGGCTTCCGGCACGTTACGGGTGAGGTCGATATTCAGCAGCCCGTTAGTGAACGTCGCGCCAGAAACTTCCATATGGTCTGCCAGGGTAAAGCTCAGGCTAAACGGCTGAGTGACAAGCCCCTGATGCAGCCATTTGGTCTCGGTTTCTTGTTTTTCCGGCGTGCCTTTTACGGTCAGACGCGTACCTTCGAGCTGGATGTCCAGGTCTTCCTGACGGAACCCGGCTAACGCCAGCGTGATGCGATAGTGGTTGTCATCGCTTTTTTCGATGTTGTACGGCGGAAAAGTCTGTTGCTCGGTGGTGCTTTGCAGGGCATTCGCCAGTTTGTCAAAACCAATCCACTGACGCAGCAGGGGGGATAAATCATAGTTACGCATACTAAATCTCCTTCTGAGAAGCGAGTTCGGCACAGTCTAATTTTGTGCGCAGTTGTTCCTGCAAATCCTGATGGATTCGCCTATGCTCCCGGTTCGGCAAGCAATTCTGAGTGGGCCGCAGCCGCGACCCGCGTGATTAGTTAATTTCGATCCGGCGCGGTTTTTTCTCTTCCGGAATCACACGTTCCAGTTCGATAAACAGCAGTCCGTTGACCAGGTTCGCGCCTTTTACGTGAATGTTCTCAGCCAACTGGAACTTGCGTTCAAAGTTGCGCTCAGCGATGCCCTGGTAAAGGTAGGTACGTTCTTTCTGCTCTGCCGTATGGGAGCCTTTCACTACCAGCAGGTTGTCCTGCGCGGTGATCTCCAGCTCGCTTTCTGCGAAACCGGCGACGGCAATGGCAATGCGGTAGTGGTTTTCATCGACCAGCTCAACGTTGTAGGGAGGATAGCCGTTGCTCTGGCTTTGGTTATTTTCTAAATGGTTGAACAGGCGGTCAAAACCAATAGCAGAACGGTATAGCGGAGAAAGATCGAAGTTACGCATACATTAAAACTCCTGAAATCAGCGAGAGATGTAGCCTTCCACCATGGACAGGCTTCTGTGCCCCCGAACACCCCTCAGGCGTGTTCGTTATCGGGTTACATTCTTAAAATGGGTCTGGATACGGGCTTTTCAAGCGTATGCAGACGAGATTTTTTTGCACTTTGCTGGATGTCGCATAGACTGGGACAACAGCACTAAGGGTTAAATTGCGATAGCCGCCACAGAGCCGGGTTGTCGGGCTATTCATTTTGATCAAGGCCCGCTATAACCCTGAGTTACAGGCTCATGCAATGCCATTAACAATGACTGAGTGATGATGAAAAATGTTCTGATTAAGCTGACGACGTTCAGCGGGATTGTTTTACTTTGCGGGTGTTCGAGCGTGATGTCTCACACCGGCGGTAAAGAAGGAACATACCCGGGAACGCGCGCCAGCGCAGCGATGATCTCGGATGACGATACCAACTGGGGCACCAAATCCCTGGCCATTCTGGATATGCCTTTCACGGCCGTGGCGGACACGCTCCTGCTGCCGTGGGATCTGTTCCGCACCGACAGCTCCGTGCGTTCACGCGTTGAAAAAAGCGAGAAGGAAAACCTGGCCACCAACGCCGTTATCCCGCCCGCTAGCCTGTCCGTACAGTAATCGTAATCAGGTTTCCGTTACCCAAAGCTGACGGAAACCGTTCGTTTCTTCCATCCAGGCTATCCAGTGACCGTCCGGGGAAAACACGACAGCATCCGCTGATGGCGGGTTGCCATGATCGGACGTCAGAAACGTCACCGCCCCGGTTTGCGCATCGCAGCACGCTATGCGGTTCTCCAGCACATAGCCCAGTTTCTCCCCCGACGGATGCCAGTTAAAAGCCGATTGAATGCCGCTTTCATGGTGCGTTAGCTGGCGCGGTTCACCGCCTTCCGGCGAGATAAGCCACAGCTGCACAATGCCGTTGTCGTCGCGCATCAAAAAGGCAATCTGCGTGCCCTGCGGATTGCTGCGCACCCAGTGACGCGGCACGTTGACCAGCCCCGGATACGCATTCTGGTGCGTAAAGGTTAAACGACGCTGTGCCACGCCCGCTGGCGGTGCAGGCAGGGTTTCCGGCGTGCCCTGCAAAGGCACCTCGCCAGCACGTTTCCACCCTTGTTCATCGTTGGGCAGATCGATAACGAACAGTTCGGGCACTTTCTCACCCGTGACGGACAGCGTATCGCCAATAAAGGCCAGCCTGTCGTTGCCCACCCAGCCCTCTTCATAGGCGCGGTTGATCTCATCGCTGCCGGGCTGCGGCGTTGGCGTGGTGCGGCTGACCAGCACGCTCCAGAAGGCGCCAGCATAGTTACGTGGATGGTTGCCCCGCGGGGTTACCGGGCCAAACGGCGACGCGACGCCGACGTTGCGTAAGTCCCGCTTCGGGTCGCGCTCATGCATGACGTGGTCGTTATAGGTAAAGCTGACCAACTGCCCGTTCGGGCTAAAGACATGCACATGGCTGCCGCCGCGCAGCGCACCTGCGGTATAGGGCGGAGTGATATCCATGGCATCAAGATTTTCGACCGCACCGTTGCAGGCCACCACCCCCTGACGATGGTGAAAGTCATACTGCCAGTCGGCATCCGGGTGTTGCGGGCCGTGGATGAAGACGTATTTGTCTTCTGCAGGATGAACGGTCACCACGCCGACGTGCGCGCCGTTCGTAGCGCGATAAATCACCTCAACCTCCCCCGTCATGACGTTGACCCGCTCGATGGTTTCGCCGGTGAACGACGCGCCGGACGGACGCACGTCAAAGGCCAGCCACTGGCTGTCGGGCGTCCAGGTGTTGATATTGGTGAGCTGGTGATGGCGGGAAGCGAAGGTGATTTGTTTCATGGAGATACCCTGATGCGCAGTTATCGCATCAGGGTAAAACATCAGCGGGAATTAGCCTACACGTTTCACATCGCCCACCAGCAGGATGTAAGAAAGCGCGCCGATCAACGCCACGGCGGAGATGTAAACCAGCGCCGGACCAAAACCGTAATCCTGCGCCAGATAGCCGATCACCAGGGGTACGGTGATCCCCCCCAGACCGCCAACGAAGTTGAAGACACCGCCCGTGAGGCCGATCAGGCGCATCGGTGCCAGCGAGGAGACCAGAGACCAGGTGATGGAGGCAAAACCGTTGCCGAAGAAGGCGATGGCCATCAGGGTCATTATCCACACCGGATCGTTGGTATAGTTCGCGCCCATGATGCAGGTGGAGATCAGCAGCCCGCAGATGATCGGCGTTTTACGCGCCACGCCCAGCGAGAAGCCCTTTTTCACCAGCCTGTCGGCCAGCCAGCCGGAGAGCAGCACGCCGAAGAAGGCCGCGAGGAACGGCACGGTGGTCATAAAGCCCGCCTTCAGCGCGGTGATGCCTTTTTCCTGCGTGAGATAGTTCGGGAACCAGGTCAGGAAGAACCACAGCGTTGAGGTGACGGCAAACTGGCCCAGATACACGCCCACCAGCTTACGGTGGAACACCAGCTTCCAGTCCGCTTTGGTCAGGGGCTGACGCGCCTCTTTTTTCACAGGCGCATCGCCATCCACCAGACCGCCTCCGTCGCGGATGTAGTCCAGTTCGGCTTTGGTGATGCTTTTGGTCAGGCGCGGCGGCTGGTACACCTTGAACCAGATCAGTGACCAGATAATCCCGATACCGCCGGTGACAATAAACACCCAGTGCCAGCTCAGCAGCTCCTGGATCCAGATCAGCAGCGGCGTGAGAAACGCCAGGCCGACAAACTGCCCGGAGGTGTAGAACCCAACGGCAGACGCACGTTCATGCTCCGGGAACCAGCTGGTCACCATGCGGTTGTTGGTCGGGAACGCCGGGGCTTCGAAAATCCCGGTGATGGCGCGCAGGCCAATCAGCGACATCAGCCCGGTCGCAAAGCCCTGGAACAGCGTGGCGACGGACCAGCCGAAAATGGCGATAAAGTAGGTCAGACGTGAGCCGACCCGGTCAAGGAACCAGCCGCCGGGGATCTGGCACAGCGTATAGAGCCAGGCAAAGGCCGAGAAGACGTAGCCCATTTCCGCCTTGGTAATACCAAATTCTTCCTGAATATGGGCCGACGCGACGGCCAGGTTGGCGCGGTCGACATAACAAATCACCACGGTAATAAAAATCATCATCAGCGTCAGGTAGCGGCGACGCCCGGTATTGGTAGCAGTAACTGGAATATCCATCGCAATCTGTCTCCAGATTTTGGGCATAGCGAAGCCGCTCACCATGCCCTGTAGTTTACAGAGGGTTATATTTTTATATGTGCGTTTTTTTGCCCGGTGGCGCTGCGCTTACCGGGCCTACGGGAGAGTAGGCCGGATAAGCGTAGCGCCATCCGGCGATTTACCACTCGGCGACGGAACCGTCTTCATGCCGCCATAACGGGTTACGCCAGTCCGGCGCATGTTTACTCAGCTCAATGACTTTGGCTTCGTCGATCTCCACGCCAAGGCCCGGCTTCGTTAACGGTTTAAAGAACCCGCCTTCCATGCAGAAGTCTTCTTTGTTCTTCACAAAATCGAGCAGTTCCGCACCCTTGTTGTAATGAATGCCCATGCTCTGTTCCTGGAACACGGCGTTGCGGGAGACAAAATCGACGTGCAGACAGGCCGCCAGCGCGACAGGCCCGAGCGGGCAGTGCGGGGCCAGCGCCACGTCGTAAGCTTCTGCCATACCGGCAATTTTGTAGCATTCAGTGATGCCGCCCGCATGAGAGAGGTCCGGCTGCAGGATCGCGATTCCGCCCGCTTCCAGCACGCGTTTAAACTCGAAGCGTGAGAACATCCGTTCGCCCGCCGCAATCGGAATGTGCGTCTGTTCCGCCAGCTTCGGATAGTATTCGGCCTGCTCGGCCAGCACCGGCTCTTCGATAAACAGCGGACGGTACGGCTCCAGCTCTTTGATCAGCACTTTCGCCATCGGCGCGCTGACGCGGCCATGGAAGTCCAGCCCAAACTCAATGTCATTGCCGAAGGCTTCACGGATCTGCGCCACGGTGTTCACCGCCCGGTCTACCGCACGTGAATTGTCGATCACCCCCATCTCTTCACAGCCGTTGAGCTTGAAGGTGTCAAAACCAATGCTGCGCAGTTGCTTGATACCGTCGATCACTTCCGCAGGACGGTCGCCGCCTACCCAGCTGTAGGCTTTAATTTTGTCGCGTACCAGGCCGCCCATCAGCTGCCAGACCGGGGCGTTCAGCACTTTCCCTTTGATATCCCACAGCGCCTGGTCGATACCGGCGATAGCACTCATCAGAATGGGGCCGCCGCGGTAGAAGCCCGCGCGATACATCACCTGCCACAGGTCGTTAATGCGCGCCGGATCCTGACCAATCAGATATTCACCCAGCTCGTGCACGGCAGCTTCCACGGTGCGGGCGCGGCCCTCAATCACCGGCTCGCCCCAGCCAACAACCCCTTCGTCGGTTTCGATTTTCAGGAACATCCAACGCGGCGGTAAACGGTACGTGGTGAGTTTGGTTATTTTCATTTCACTGCCTCTCGATACGCTTTCACAAATGCTGCTGCCTGCTGTGCGGTGCGCTCTACGCTCTGTCCGGCGCGATAAAGATCGCTACCCAGCCCGGCGCCTGCACAGCCAGCCTTCATCCACTGCGCCAGGTTTTCTGGCGTCACGCCGCCCACGGCCAGGACCGGTACGCTTGCGGGTAAGACCGCTTTCAGCGCTTTGATGTACTCCGGGCCAAAGGCCGATGACGGGAAAATTTTCAGCGCCTGCGCGCCCGCATCGAGAGCGGTAAAGGCTTCGGTTGCCGTTGCACATCCCGGGCAGACGGTCATGCCGTAGCCCACCGCGCGGCGGATCACCTCTGGGTTGATGTTGGGCGTGACGATAAGTTTGCAGCCCATTTTCGCCAGCCTGTCGACCTGCTCCGGCTGTAGCACCGTGCCTGCGCCAATCAGCGCCTTATCACCAAACGCATCGACGACGGCCGGGATGCTTTTTTCCCACTCCGGGGAGTTGAGCGGGATTTCCACCGCGTCGAACCCGGCGTCAATCACCGCGCCTACGTGCGCCAGCGCCTCGCCGGGAGTGATGCCGCGCAATATCGCGATAAGGGGAAGGTTAGTTTGCCACTGCATGAGCGATGCTCCTTATTCCAGCCTGAAATGCCGTGTCGCCCTCTACCGCCGCCACGTCCCGACCCATGGCGTGAAACGCCTGGCGATACCGTGAGGTCAGCGATGAGCCTGCGACGAGAGTAATGGCCTGCTGCCCGGCGAAGCGTTCACTCAGGCTGGCGACTTCGGCGCCAATCAGCAGGCCGGACAGAAACTCGCTGACCTGCTCGCGCGGGAGTTGCCCCAGCACGTGCGAGGCGCGAACCTCAAAAAGCTGCAGCAAAACGGCAGGAGAAGCGATCCCGCGCTCAAGCCCGGCGGCAAACGCCTCCGGCGACGGGGCTTGCTCCGGCAATCCCGCACCTACCAACGAATGCTTAAGCAGCAAATGGTGTAATTCGCCGGTCATCACGGTGCGAAAATCGTGGATTGTGTCGGTATCGGCCTGCACCCACTTGCAGTGGGTACCGGGCATGACGTAGACAGAAGAAGGAGAAAGCGTGCGTGCGCCGAGCAGCTGCGTCTCTTCACCGCGCATAACGTTGTGGTTATCGTCGCGAGAGACGCACAAGCCGGGAATAATCCAGATATTGTCGCCAACGGACGTTAACTGCTCGCCAATGGATGAGAACGGGGCAGGCACCGGCAGATAGGGCGCAACCTTCCAGCCCACATTGCTGCCCACCATGCCTGCCATCACCACCGGCGTGGCGCCGTCGCGCCAGTTTTGTGTCACCTCTGCCAGCACCGCCTCTGGGGATTTACCATTCAGACGCGTAACGCCTGCTTCTGATTGCCTGCTCTCCAGGCACTGCTCGCCCTGGTACAGCCAGGCGCGCAGATTGGTCGATCCCCAGTCAATGGCGATGTAGCGAGATGTCATGTGATTTCCTTTAACCTTCGTGTCGAGCTGGCGATCATCGTGAGCGCCGCCTGCTCTGCCGCATCGCCGTCCTGATGCCGTATCGCATCGAACAGCGCTTTATGTTCCTGGAGCGTTTTCGGCATGTTGGCCTCATCGCCCATCCAGGTACGTTCAAATACCGCACGCTGTAGCGAGCTGATTGCCACGCTAAGCTGCTGCAGCACCGGGTTATGCACCGACTGCAGCACCGCCTCGTGGTAGCGAATATCCGCTTCGTTGAAGGCGTCCCGGTTCTGGTTGTTGACGATCATGTCGTTCAGGGCCGACTCAATCTGCGCCAGGTCGCCCGACGTGGCGCGTTCCGCCGCCCAGCGGGCTATCGCCGGTTCCACGAGGTTTCGTACCTCGCTCATCGCGCCGATAAGCCGCGGGTCGTAGTCGTTTTCCAGCACCCACTGCAGAACATCGGTATCGAGGTAGTTCCACTGATTGCGCGGAGCAACAAACGCGCCGCGATAACGCTTCATTTCAATCAGCCGTTTCGCCATCAGCGAACGGAACACTTCCCGGATGATGTTGCGCGAGGTTTCAAACTCCTCACACAGTTCCGCCTCGGCAGGCAGCGGTGAACCTGGAACATATTTGCCGCCCACAATCTGGGTGCCCAGCGTGATAACAATGCGATCGGTTTTATTGAGAGTCATGGAGAGTCCTTATGCTCTTTGTGTCCATCCCTACTTTACCGCGACCGCTGAATTTCGCCTCACTTTTGCAGTACAAACGTGATGCTGTTCGTCATGCCTGTAGCTGTAATGTAGTACAATCATTAAATGTTGTACTACAATACAGATCACAAAAAGAACAATTCAATAAATTGAAGGCAAAAAAAAGCCCCGGTTGATAACCAGGGCCGATGTGTTTAACAAAGCTTAATTCAGGACAAATTTCTCGATCGCGTAGGCAACGCCGTCTTCCAGGTTGGATTTGGTCACGAAGTTGGCCACTTCTTTCACCGATGGGATCGCGTTATCCATCGCCACCCCCATGCCCGCGTATTCGATCATCGCGATATCGTTTTCCTGATCGCCCAGGGACATGATCTCTTCAGGCTTGATGCCCAGCGCATCGGCCAGCGATTTCACGCCAGTGCCCTTATTGACGCGTTTATCGAGGATTTCGAGGAAGTACGGCGCGCTTTTCAGCACGGTGTATTTCTCTTTGACCTCCGCCGGGATGCGTGCGATGGCTTTATCAAGAATCGCTGGCTCATCAATCATCATGACCTTCAGGAACTGCGTGGCCGGGTCCATGTTCTCTGCTTCGCAGAACACCAACGGAATAGTGGCGACATAGGATTCATGCACGGTGTAGTAGCTGATATCGCGGTTGGCGGTATACAGCGTATTGCGATCGAGCGCATGGAAGTGTGAACCCACTTCGCGGGAGAGCTTTTCCAGGAACCGGTAATCATCATAGCTCAGCGCGGTTTGCGCCACCGTGCTGCCATCGGCCGCTTTCTGCACCAGCGCACCGTTATAGGTGATGCAGTAATCGCCCGGCTGGTTCATATGCAGTTCTTTCAGGTAGCTGTGCACACCCGCATATGGCCGGCCAGTGGTCAGTACCACGTTCACGCCTTTTGCGCGCGCGGCGGCAATCGCGTTTTTAACGGCTGGAGAGATAGTGTGGTCTGGCAGCAGCAGCGTGCCGTCCATATCAATTGCAATGAGTTTGATGGCCATGAGATCCCCGGATTGAATGAGTCTGCACTCATGCTAACGCGATTCCGCTCAAAAAACACGGTAAGAAAGGGGATTGGGTGTGAGGGGGGGATTCCTCTTTTGCACAGGTTTACCCTCACCCTAACCCTCTCCCACAGGGAGAGGGAACCGTGCACCCTCTCCCTGTGGGAGAGGGTTGGGGTGAGGGGGGATTACTTAGATATCAATATTCGCCGCTTTCAGGGCATTCTCTTCGATAAAGGCACGGCGTGGTTCAACCGCATCGCCCATCAGGGTTGTGAACAGCTGGTCCGCTGCAATCGCGTCCTTCACGGTTACGCGCAGCATGCGACGGCTTTCCGGATCCATGGTGGTTTCCCACAGCTGCTCCGGGTTCATCTCGCCCAGACCTTTATAACGCTGGATTGCCAGGCCACGACGGGACTCTTTCACCAGCCATTCCAGCGCCTGCTCGAAGCTGGCAACCGGCTGACGACGTTCGCCACGTTCAATGAACGCATCGTCTTCGATCAAACCGCGCAGCTTTTCGCCGAGGGTGCAGAGACGGCGGTATTCCGGCCCGGTCACAAACTCGTGCTCCAGCGGATAATCGGTGTCGACACCGTGGGTACGCACGCGGATAACCGGCTCGAACTGCTGGTCAGCGTTCTGCTGAACATCGCATTTCCACATGCTACCGTGCTGTTCGTTCTCGTTCAGCTCGCTCACCAGGCTGTTTACCCAGCGGGACACGGTCTGTTCGTCGCTCAGATCCGCTTCGGTCAGCGTAGGTTGATACACCAGCGCTTTCAGCAGCGTTTTCGGATAACGACGCTCCATGCGGACAATCATTTTCTGAGCAGCGTTGAACTCGGAGACCAGACGCTCCAGCGGCTCGCCTGCCAGCGCTGGTGCGCTGGAGTTGGCGTGCAGGGTCGCACCGTCAAGCGCGATCGCGATTTGGTACTGATCCATCGCTTCGTCGTCTTTAATGTACTGTTCCTGTTTGCCTTTCTTCACTTTGTACAGCGGTGGCTGTGCAATGTAGACGTGACCACGTTCAACGATTTCCGGCATCTGACGGTAGAAGAAGGTCAACAGCAGCGTACGAATGTGCGAGCCGTCGACGTCCGCATCGGTCATGATGATGATGCTGTGATAGCGCAGCTTGTCCGGGTTGTACTCGTCACGGCCAATGCCGCAGCCGAGCGCGGTGATAAGCGTCGCCACTTCCTGAGAAGAGAGCATCTTGTCGAAGCGCGCTTTCTCCACGTTGAGGATTTTACCCTTCAGCGGCAGGATCGCCTGGTTCTTACGGTTACGGCCCTGCTTCGCAGAACCGCCCGCGGAGTCCCCTTCCACCAGGTACAGTTCGGACAGCGCCGGGTCGCGTTCCTGACAGTCCGCCAGTTTGCCCGGCAGGCCTGCTAAGTCCAGCGCACCCTTACGGCGCGTCATTTCGCGGGCTTTACGCGCCGCTTCACGGGCACGTGCCGCATCGATAATTTTGCCGACCACGATTTTCGCGTCAGACGGGTTTTCCAGCAGGTATTCGCTCAGCAGTTCGTTCATCTGCTGCTCAACCGCCGATTTCACCTCAGAAGAGACCAGTTTGTCTTTGGTCTGCGAGGAGAACTTCGGATCCGGGACCTTCACGGAGACAACGGCAATCAGGCCTTCACGGGCATCGTCACCGGTGGCGCTGACTTTCGCTTTCTTGCTGTAGCCTTCTTTGTCCATGTAAGCGTTCAGGGTACGGGTCATCGCCGCGCGGAAGCCCGCCAGGTGCGTACCGCCGTCACGCTGTGGAATGTTGTTGGTGAAGCAGTAGATGTTTTCCTGGAAACCGTCGTTCCACTGCAGCGCCACTTCCACGCCAATGCCGTCTTTCTCGGTAGAGAAGTAGAAGATATTCGGGTGAATTGGCGTTTTGTTCTTGTTCAGATACTCAACGAACGCCCTGATGCCGCCTTCGTAGTGGAAGTGGTCTTCTTTGCCGTCGCGTTTGTCTTTCAGGCGGATAGACACGCCGGAGTTCAGGAATGACAGCTCGCGCAGGCGTTTCGCCAGGATGTCGTATTCAAATTCGGTGACGTTGGTGAAGGTTTCGTGGCTTGGCCAGAAGCGTACCAGGGTACCGGTTTTGTCGGTATCACCGGTCACAGCCAGCGGTGCCTGCGGCACGCCGTGGGTATAAACCTGGCGGTGAATTTTACCTTCGCGCTGGATAACCAGCTCCAGCTTCTGCGACAGGGCGTTTACAACGGAGACGCCAACGCCGTGCAGACCGCCGGAAACTTTATAGGAGTTATCATCGAATTTACCGCCTGCGTGCAGAACGGTCATGATGACTTCCGCAGCAGATACGCCCTCTTCCGGGTGAATACCGGTTGGGATGCCACGACCATCATCGGTGACGGATACGGAGTTGTCCGCATGGATCGTCACCACGATGTCTTTACAGTGACCCGCGAGCGCTTCGTCGATAGCGTTATCTACCACCTCGAATACCATGTGGTGCAGACCGGTGCCGTCATCCGTATCGCCGATATACATACCAGGGCGCTTACGCACCGCATCCAGCCCTTTCAGGACTTTGATACTGGAGGAGTCATAAGAATTCGACATCAACGTTTCTCGCTCATTTAAACTTGGGTTAATCCGTTATTTTACCCTTTTCCACGGTAAACATCTTCGAATTTTCGTCCGACATGTCTATAACGTGTTCAGCGCTAATGGCACTGACGAAAACCTGCGACTGCGTGGCTTTTAAGCGGCTGGCAAGCAGCCCGCGCCGCGCGTCGTCAAGTTCCGAGGCAAAATCATCTATCAGATACAGGCAGCGTCGCCCGCTCTCGCGGGTAAGAAACTCCCCCTGCGCCAGGCGCAGCGCGCACATCAGCAGCTTAAGCTGCCCGCGCGACAAGGTATCTTCGACCGGCGCACCGTCTGCACGTATGCGAAAATCCGCTTTGTGCGGGCCGTGCGCAGTGTAGGTCAGCATGCGATCGCGCTCGAAACTTCTTTCCAGCACGTCGGCATAATCCGTCTCTTTCTCCCAGCCGCGCTGGAAGGAGAAGGTAAGAGAAAACTCGGGTAAAAACTGTTTGCAGGTATCAGCCATGTCTTCGGCGATCCCTGCACTGTATTCGGCACGCCAGCGGCTGATTTGTTCCGCAAGAGGAATGAGTTCTAAATCCCACGGACGCAGCTGGGCATAGCGCGTGACCTGACGCAACGCGGCGTTGCGCTGCTTAAGCAGACGCTTCAGGTTGCTCCAGGCGTTAAAGAAACCGACTTCATTGTGAAAGCATCCCCAGTCGAGGAAGGCTCTTCTGTATTTGGGGCCGCCGTTGAGTAAAGTAAACCCCTCCGGCGTGATCAGCTGCATCGGCATTAACAGCGCCAGCTCGGCGACCTTGTGGCCGTCGGTACCGTCGATGCGCACCTTACTGTCGCCCTGCTTATCTTTGCTCAGGCCGATGGCGGTTTCCCGCTCCGCGCCCTGTAAACGCCCGTGCAGAACAAAGGATTCCTGTTCGTGGCGAATGACGCGACCAATCTGCAAACTGCGAAACGCCCGGCCATGGCCGAGCGTATAGATGGCTTCCAGCACGCTGGTTTTGCCGCTGCCGTTCGCGCCAACCAGGAAATTAAAGCCAGGGGATAAAGCGAGATCCGCGCTTTCGATATTGCGAAAGTCGCGGATCAACAGACGGGTGAGCGACATTACAGTCTCATTGGCATAACAACATAAGCCGCGCTTTGGCTGGCCGCATCTTCAATCTGTACGCTCGACACGGAGTCGGTCAGCAGAATGCGAACGTTCTCGCACTTCAGCGCATTCAGCACGTCCAGCACGTAGCTGACGTTAAAGCCGATTTCCATCTCAGCCCCGGCGTAGGTGACGTCCAGAATCTCTTCTGCTTCTTCCTGCTCCGGGTTGTTGGCGGTGATTTTGATCTGGTTTTCGCTCACATACAGACGCACACCGCGGAACTTCTCATTAGAGAGGATGGCCGCACGCGCGAACGCCTGCTTGAGAATATCGCAGCCCGCTTCCAGCGTTTTGTCCGGGTTCTTCGGCAATACGCGGCGATAATCCGGGAAACGACCGTCAACCAGCTTCGAGGTGAAGACAAAATCACCCACGTGTGCGCGGATGTTGTTGCTGCCGATCTGCACGCGCAGCGGGGTTTCGCCGCCGTCGAGCATACGCATCAGTTCAATCACGCCTTTACGCGGCACGATCACCGAATGGTTTGGCAGTGAATCGCCAATCGGCATGGAGCAGACCGCCAGACGGTGTCCGTCGGTGGCGACGGTACGCAGCTCTTCCCCTTCGGTTTCGAACAGCATGCCGTTTAAGTAGTAGCGAACGTCCTGATGGGCCATGGAGAATTGCGTGGCTTCAATCAGACGCTTCATCGTTGCCTGCGGCAGGGTGAATTCAACTTCGCTCTGCCAGTCGTCCAGGTTTGGGAAGTCCGTAGCGGGCAGGGTGGAGAGCGAGAAACGACTGCGGCCAGAGCGCACCAGCATGCGGTCGCCCTCCAGCTGCACGGCGATTTCAGCGCCTTCCGGCAGGCCGCGGCAGATATCGAAGAATTTACGTGCCGGAACAGTGGTCGCGCCCGCGTTATGCGGCTGAGTCAGCGTAACGCGCGCGATCATTTCCATTTCCAGGTCCGTGCCGGTCAGCGACAGCGTACCGTCCGCGACCTGAAGCAGCAGGTTTCCAAGGATAGGCAGCGTTGGGCGACCACCTAATGGGCCACTCACCTGTTGCAGCGGTTTTAATAAATGTTCACGTTCAACGGTAAATTTCATAGCGTCACGATGATAGAGTTCTGATTAAATTGGAAAAATCTTCTTTTATGTCGTGGCTTTCTTCACGCAACTGCTCAATCTTGCGGCAGGCGTGCAGCACGGTCGTGTGGTCACGGCCACCAAACGCATCGCCGATCTCCGGCAGACTGTGGTTGGTTAACTCTTTTGCCAGCGCCATCGCCATCTGACGCGGACGCGCCACCGATCGGGAACGACGTTTAGACAGCAAATCTGCCACTTTGATTTTGTAATACTCGGCCACCGTCTTCTGAATATTATCGATGGTGACGAGTTTTTCCTGCAAGGCCAGCAGATCGCGCAGCGCTTCACGCACGAAATCGATGGTGATAGCGCGGCCGGTAAAGTTGGCATTTGCGATGACGCGGTTCAGGGCCCCTTCCAGCTCGCGCACGTTCGAGCGCAGGCGCTTGGCAATAAAGAAGGCCACTTCGCCCGGCAGACGAATGTCGTTCTCGTCCGCTTTTTTCATCAGGATCGCAACGCGGGTTTCCAGCTCTGGCGGTTCGATCGCCACGGTCAGACCCCAGCCGAAGCGGGATTTCAGACGATCTTCAACGCCGTTGATCTCTTTGGGATAACGATCCGAAGTCAAAATGATCTGCTGATTACCTTCCAGCAGTGCGTTGAAGGTGTGGAAAAACTCTTCCTGGGATCGTTCTTTATTGGCGAAGAACTGAATGTCATCGATAAGCAGGGCATCAACGGAACGGTAGTAGCGTTTAAACTCTTCGATCGCATTGTTTTGCAGGGCTTTTACCATGTCCTGAACGAAGCGCTCGGAGTGCATATACACCACTTTCGCATTGGGCTTGCGCGCCACGATGCCGTTGCCGACAGCGTGCAGAAGGTGCGTTTTACCCAGACCCGTGCCGCCGTAGAGAAACAGCGGGTTATAGGCGCCGCCAGGGTTGTCTGCTACCTGCCGTGCCGCAGCGCGTGCCAGCTGGTTTGATTTACCTTCAACGAAGTTATCAAACGTATGCTTCACGTTCACGTTAGAGCGGTAGGTCTGCTCGGCCGGTGCGGGAACATTGTCCCAGCCCGAACGGGTCGAAGGGAGAACGCGCGGTGCCGGGGCGGGAGTCACCTGAGCAGGTGCCGCAACATTCACGGTTTCGCGAACGGTTTGGGTAACCGGTTTTGTCCCCACTTCAAAGCGCAGTTGTGGGACATCAGAGCCGCAGAAATCATTCAGCAAGCCGTTGATGTTGTTCAGGTACTTATCTCTTACCCAATCGAGCACGAAACGGTTTGGCGCGTACAAAGCCAGCGTGTTATCGCTCAGTTCCGCCTGCAACGGGCGGATCCACATACTGAATTCTGTGGCTGGTAACTCATCCTGCAATCGGGCAAGACATTGCTGCCAAAGCGAAAGTGACACGGCGGACTCCACTCGAACAATAAAAGAAAACTATTGAATATTCATGATTGTTGACACACATCGACAAGACCCGATGTAGAAGGGTGATGTGTGAATTGCTGTCTGCAATTTTCCCCGATCGGGCCACTGGGATCCCGATCAGGACCGCGGATCATAGCGTAAACTGAACCAGAGATCTTCTGTTTCTCACAGATTCTTCCCGATTTATCCACAGGATGATCCGAAACCGGGTAAGTGTAATCGATCCTGGCGTGGGACCCCACGATTTAGCCCGCATATTGGAAAATTTAATGAGCACAGATAATTTTCTGCTTAAATGATCTAACGAAGATCCGGGACGATCCTTGCGCTTTATTGATGAGCCCGTATAATCCTCGACCCGGCGCGTGATGGTCATCTTCCTGCGTCGTCCGCTGCTCATTTTCCACGCGAAAACGTGCGGAAATACGCGGGAAATAAGGAAAGAGAATTGACTCCGGAGTGTACAATTATTACAATCCGGCCTCTTTAATCACCCACGCTGAGGCGTTAGTCGTTCGATATTCGTTCGGGTATACGCGAAAGTCAGTGAATTTATTCAAGTTTAGGTAAAAATCGCCATGAAACGCACTTTTCAACCGTCTGTACTGAAGCGCAACCGTTCTCACGGCTTCCGTGCTCGTATGGCTACTAAAAATGGTCGTCAGGTTCTGGCACGTCGTCGTGCTAAAGGCCGTTCTCGTCTGACCGTTTCCAAGTAATAAAGCTAACCCCTGAGTGGTTAAGCTAGCATTTCCCAGGGAGTTACGTTTGTTAACTCCCACTCATTTCACTTTCGTCTTCCAGCAGCCACAACGGGCTGGCACGCCGCAAATCACCATCCTCGGCCGCCAAAATTCGCTGGGGCATCCCCGCATCGGTCTCACTGTCGCCAAGAAAAACGTTAAGCGTGCGCATGAACGCAATCGGATTAAACGTCTGACGCGTGAAAGCTTCCGTTTACGTCAACACGAACTGCCTTCTATGGATTTCGTGGTGGTGGCTAAAAAAGGGGTTGCCGACCTCGATAACCGTGCTCTCTCGGAAGCGTTGGAAAAATTATGGCGCCGCCATTGTCGCCTGGCTCGCGGGTCCTGATAGCCCTTATAAGGGTCTATCAGCGCCTGATTAGTCCGCTACTCGGGCCGCACTGCCGTTTCACACCGACGTGCTCAAGCTACGGAATTGAGGCCTTGCGCAGGTTTGGAGTGATAAAAGGCAGTTGGTTGACGGTGAAACGCGTATTAAAATGCCACCCTTTACACCCCGGTGGAGACGACCCCGTCCCCCCAGGACCATTTGATACCAGAGAACACTAACGATGGATTCGCAACGCAATCTTCTTATCATCGCTTTGTTGTTCGTGTCTTTCATGATCTGGCAGGCTTGGGAGCAGGATAAAAATCCTCAACCTCAGCAGCAGACCACGCAGACCACGACCACCGCAGCGGGTAGCGCCGCCGACCAGGGCGTACCGGCCAGTGGCCAGGGGAAACAGATTACGGTTAAGACCGATGTGCTTGAGCTGACTATCAACACCCGTGGTGGTGATGTTGAGCAGGCGCTGCTGTTGACCTACCCGAAAGAGCTGAAGTCTACTGAACCGTTCCAGTTACTGGAAACCACGCCTGAGTTTATCTACCAGGCTCAAAGCGGCCTGACCGGTCGTGATGGCCCGGATAACCCGGCTAACGGTGCGCGTCCGCTGTATAACGTCGACAGTGATACCTTTGTCCTGGCCGATGGTCAGAACGAAATCGCCATCCCGATGACCTATACTGACGCGGCAGGCAACACCTTCACCAAAACCTTCACCCTGAAACGCGGTGAATATGCGGTGAACGTGGGCTACAGCGTACAGAACGCCGGTGAAAAACCGCTGGAACTGTCGACCTTTGGTCAGCTGAAGCAGTCCATCAATCTGCCGTCTCACCGTGACACCGGAAGCAGCAACTTTGCGCTGCATACCTTCCGTGGCGCGGCGTACTCCACGCCAGATACCAAGTATGAGAAATACAAATTCGACACCATCGCCGATAACGAAAACCTGAACGTCAGTTCCAAAGGCGGCTGGGTAGCGATGCTGCAACAGTATTTCGCGACGGCGTGGGTACCGAATAACGACGGCACCAACAACTTCTACACCGCGAACCTCGGCAACGGTATTGCAGCCATCGGCTACAAATCTCAGCCGGTTCTGGTTCAGCCGGGTCAAACCGGTAAGCTGGCAAGCACCCTGTGGGTCGGCCCGGAAATCCAGGACAAAATGGCTGCCGTGGCACCGCACCTGGATCTGACCGTCGATTACGGTTGGTTGTGGTTCATCTCTCAGCCGCTGTTTAAGCTGCTGAAGTTTATCCACAGCTTCCTGGGCAACTGGGGCTTCTCGATCATCGTTATCACCTTCATCGTTCGTGGCATCATGTACCCGCTGACTAAAGCGCAGTACACCTCCATGGCGAAGATGCGTATGCTGCAGCCGAAGATTGCGGCGATGCGTGAGCGTCTGGGCGATGACAAACAGCGTCAGAGCCAGGAGATGATGGCCCTGTACAAAGCAGAGAAAGTGAACCCGCTGGGCGGCTGCTTCCCGCTGCTGATTCAGATGCCAATCTTCCTTGCGCTGTACTACATGCTGATGGGTTCCGTTGAACTGCGCCACGCGCCGTTCGCTCTGTGGATCCATGACCTGTCTGCACAGGACCCGTACTACATCCTGCCGATCCTGATGGGCGTAACGATGTTCTTCATCCAGAAGATGTCGCCGACCACCGTGACCGACCCGATGCAGCAGAAGATCATGACCTTTATGCCGGTCATCTTCACCGTGTTCTTCCTGTGGTTCCCGTCAGGTCTGGTGCTGTACTATATCGTCAGCAACCTGGTGACCATCATCCAGCAGCAGCTGATTTACCGTGGTCTGGAAAAACGTGGCCTGCATAGCCGCGAAAAGAAAAAGTCCTGATTCGGTTGTAGGCCGGATAAGGCGAAGCCGCCATCCGGCAAACGGAACGAAAACAAAAGGCGGTCACATGACCGCCTTTTTTTATTGCAACAAAATAGAGACCAACCATGAGCCATAACGACACTATCGTCGCCCAGGCAACCCCACCGGGACGCGGTGGTGTAGGCATTCTGCGTATCTCCGGCCTGAAGGCGCGTGAGGTAGCCGAAGCGGTGCTGGGTAAGCTGCCAAAGCCGCGCTACGCTGATTATCTGCCGTTTAAAGACAGTGACGGCACGCCGCTGGATCAGGGCATTGCGCTGTGGTTCCCCGGCCCAAACTCCTTTACCGGGGAAGATGTGCTTGAGCTACAGGGCCACGGCGGCCCGGTGATCCTCGACCTGCTGTTAAAACGTATTCTGACCCTGCCCGGCCTGCGCATTGCGAAGCCGGGCGAGTTCTCCGAGCGCGCCTTTCTGAACGACAAGCTCGATCTGGCCCAGGCCGAGGCGATTGCCGACCTGATTGACGCCAGTTCTGAACAGGCGGCCCGCTCCGCACTGAACTCCCTTCAGGGAGCGTTTTCCGCGCGTGTGAACCACCTTGTGGAAGCCCTGACGCACCTCAGGATCTACGTCGAAGCGGCCATCGACTTCCCGGATGAGGAGATCGACTTCCTCTCTGACGGCAAAATCGAAGCCCAGCTTAACGAGGTGATGAAGGATCTCGACGCGGTACGCGCCGAAGCGCGTCAGGGCAGCCTGCTGCGTGAAGGGATGAAGGTGGTCATCGCCGGACGCCCCAACGCCGGCAAATCGAGCCTGCTGAACGCCCTGGCGGGCCGTGAAGCGGCGATCGTCACCGACATCGCCGGCACCACGCGCGACGTGCTGCGCGAGCATATCCATATCGACGGAATGCCGCTGCACATCATCGATACGGCCGGTCTGCGCGACGCCAGCGATGAGGTCGAACGAATTGGTATCGAACGCGCCTGGCAGGAGATCGAGCAGGCCGACCGCGTGCTGTTTATGGTGGATGGCACCACCACCGACGCCGTTGACCCAGCGGATATCTGGCCGGACTTTATCGCCCGCCTGCCTGCCAAACTGCCGATCACCGTAGTGCGTAACAAAGCGGATGTTACCGGCGAAACGCTGGGCATCAGCGATGTAAATAGTCACTCACTTATTCGCCTGTCAGCGCGTACCGGCGAAGGCGTGGACGACCTGCGCAACCATCTCAAGCAGAGCATGGGCTTTGATACCAGCATGGAAGGCGGCTTCCTGGCACGTCGTCGTCACCTGCAGGCGCTGGAAGAGGCGGCCAATCACCTTGTTCAGGGTAAAGCGCAGCTGATCGGCGCGTGGGCAGGAGAACTGCTGGCAGAGGAGCTGCGTCTGGCGCAGCAGAACCTGAGCGAGATCACCGGGGAGTTCACGTCGGATGATCTGCTGGGAAGGATTTTCTCGAGCTTCTGTATTGGTAAGTAATATTTGTCCGTGAACGTTCACTCACCCGCATTAACTGGCTGTTAATGCGGGTTTTTTATTGTCATACCAATACATGTTAATCAGGGGAGACGTCGTTTAATTGATCCCGAAGTAAGGGTGGCGCATAATTTTTTCCTTCTTCAACTTAAACGACAACCTCTCTTTCAGACAGTGTTATCGGATTATTACTTGCCCGGTAAATATCGTCTATTTAATACCCAGTTGTTTCAGGTATTCGCGCCCCATTTCTGATACACGATAACAGTCCATACCAGCAGGAGATTGGGGGATAATATCTACTAAACCAGCTCTAATGAGATTATCCACAAGCCTTGCAACATGACCAGTACCTTCGATTTTCTTGATGGTCATAGCACGATCGAGATTGTACCAGTTCCATTTAACGTCTTCGCTAGAAGCTATAAGTTTAAGTATATTTAACTCTACATTGTTTACCATAATGGGGCGTCCGGGTGATAAAGTTGATCGCCAGTTATTCTATAATCTTCAAGCGTGGCGGTATGGGTATTATTCCACAGTTCGTAAGCTTCTATGTTATCTGCGGGTCTACCTGTTTCCCATCCCAAATTACAGTAACGTTGATACTCTCGACATTCATGTGTGTAAAAATTTAAATCCACCTGCTCTGGTAAAATCTCGTCATTAGCTATTTTCTTAAGTCTGGCAATCATAAAATCATTACCGGGATCAGTATCAAAACGAGAGATATGTTTTTCAATGATATGTATTCCATCATAAGTTATGTTCGTACCTTCAGTTGTAAGGTATTCTACAGGTCCCCCAGCTTTTTCCGGATCAAACGGTCGTGATGTAAAAGTTCCCTTTGCTCCAAATGCTTCTAGCTTTTCTAACTCAGAACCGCCAACTCGCCCCATGGTAATCCCTGCAGCAATTGAAGCTCCAGCTATAAGCAATCCCTTTGTTTGATCACTCATTATCTGTTTATAACCTACTGCAGCATCTCCCCCGAGTTGCTCCGCAGTCTGCTGGAATCCCTCTATATTGCCGTTATAAATCCCACCTGCTGCCAGTAACCGTCCGGCAGCTTTGCTGTTAATGGTCTTTGTTGGCTGTGCAGGGGCATCGGTATAATGCTTTTTGATCGTTGGTGCGGGTTTCCTTCCGTGATGCTCGTTCAGGATGAACGCGTGAATATCTCTGACTTCCCGCTCAAACATTTCACTATAGTGGTCCATAAAGCAGTCATAGATCAGTTCACCGCGCTCATCAAAACTGAAAGGGTGGCGAATGTGATCCCATGGCTCTGTCGTATCAACTCCGATCATCCAGCCAAACTCAAGCTGCCATTTTACATTGTCAAAGAGTGCATCGTACTGGGTGGGATGTTTACGTAAGTAAGGATGTGCGCCAAAGCGATGATGCACCCCTTTCTTTCTCTCCGGTACTTCATTTGGAATAACACGGAAAGGATATGCCAGATAATCTAGTTCATAAAATATCGATGCCATTTTCATGGCTTCATCAGGTGAAAGGATGAATTGAATATCATCCAGTTTCAGTTCACATTTAGCATCCCATTTCATATAGAGGGTAAACATTCTTTTCCCTTTCCTTGGTTTTTTATGAATTTTCCGCTTAAAGTATTTAAAAATCAATTAGTTGAAAGTGTAGTAAAAAAGACTTTTATTGATAAGATAAGTATGAAAACACATCCATTTCCTCTCAGGAAATCACCATTGTCCAAATGGCAACTCGCCTAAACCTCTTTCTGCCCCTATTCTGCTTGCCTGTGTTTAGGGGGGGTTATGGCACGTTTTCTGTTTTGTAGTTTCGCGCTGGTTCTGCTTTATCCGTCGGGTATCGATATGTATCTGGTGGGGCTGCCGCACATCGCTCGCGATCTGAATGCCAGCGAAGCGCAGCTGCATATCGCGTTTTCGGCCTACCTGGCGGGGATGGCGTCGTCAATGGTGTTTGCCGGGCGCATCGCTGATAAAGCAGGTCGTCAGCCCGTCGCCATTACAGGCGCGGTGATTTTTGCGCTGGCTTCTGTGCTGTGTTCACTGGCTCAGGACAGCACGCTGTTCCTTACGGGTCGCTTTATTCAGGGCATTGGCGCAGGCGGCTGCTACGTGGTGGCCTTTGCAATTTTGCGCGACACCTTAAGCGCCCAGCGCCGCGCCAGGGTACTTTCCATGATGAACGGGATCACCTGCATCATCCCGGTGCTGGCACCGGTGGTGGGTTACCTGATCATGCTGAAATTTCCGTGGCAGAGCCTTTTCTGGACGATGGCGACCATGGGGGCGCTGGTCTTTATCCTGTCGATCGCCGTGCTGAAAGAGACGCATCCCGGCGCGCAGAAGGCAGGACATACCGCGACGATTCACCCGTCAGAGAAACTGCTGAACCGCTTTTTCCTCAGTCGCCTGGCGATAACGACGTTAAGCGTGGCGGTGATCCTCACCTATGTAAACGTTTCCCCGGTATTGCTGATGGAGATCATGGGCTTCGAGCGCGGTGAATATTCGGTTGTGATGGCGCTGAACGCGGTGGTCAGCATGACCGTCTCTTTCTCGATGCCTTTCGCCCTTAATATCTTCCGCCAGCGCACGCTGATGCTGACCTCTCAGGTCGTATTCCTCGTGGCGGGTGTGATCCTGGCGACCACCAGCTTACCCGCGATGATGCTGGTAGGCATTACGCTGATTTGTGCCGGCTTCTCCACCGGCTTTGGCGTGGCGATGAGCCAGGCGCTCGGTCCGTTCTCGCTGCGGGCCGGGGTGGCAAGCTCGGTGCTGGGCATTGCGCAGGTCTGCGGGTCGTCGCTGTGGATTTGGCTGGCGGCCATCATGGGCCTGAACGCGCTGAATATGCTGATCGGGGTACTGATTGGCTGTAGCATACTGTGCATTATCTTACTTTTAGCGACCCGGCCCGCAGCGCATTATGAAGAAGCCCCTCAGCAGTCTCGATCTTAACCTGTTGTTGTGCCTGCAGCTTTTGTTGCAGGAGCGCAGCGTCACCAAGGCCGCAAAACGGATGAATGTGACGCCGTCGGCGGTGAGTAAATCGCTGGCGAAGCTGCGCGACTGGTTCGACGATCCGCTGTTCGTCAAAACCCCGCTGGGGCTGCTGCCCACGCCGCTGACCGTGAGCCTCGAGCAGGATCTGGCCGACTGGATGCAGATAGGCAACCAGATCCTCGATAAGTTTCATCACGACACGCCCGGCGGCCTGACGTTTGAACTGGCGGCGGAAACGCCGCTGATGCTGATCCGGCTTAACGAGCTGCTGGCGCAGGTCAATCAGCGCTATCCCCAGGCCACGGTGAAGATGCGTCACTGGGATTACGACTCGCTGGACGCCATTACGCGCGGGGAAGTGGATCTGGGCTTTACCGGACGGGAAACGCACCCGCGCTCACGTGAACTGCTGAAGCTGATGCCGTGGTTTATCGATTACGAAATTCTGTTCAGCGATCGTCCGTGCGTCTATCTGCGGGACGATCATCCCGCGCTGGAGGAGGAGTGGAACCTGGAGACGTTCCTGCGCTACCCGCATATCAGCATTTTTTGGGAGCGCAGCGATACCTGGGCGCTGGACGAAGTGCTGCGCGAAATAGGCCGCGAGCGCAATATCGCCATGTGCTTGCCCGGGTTCGAACAGTCGATGTTTATGGCGGCACAGCCCGGCCATAACTACATCGCCACCGCACCGCATTATTGCCATCACTATAATCAGTACCACCAGCGCAAGCTGGTGAAGCTCCCCATTCCCGTTGATGACGCACAGGCGGAAAAGCTCACCGTGCCCTTCACTCTCATCTGGCATAAACGCAACAGCCACAATCCCAAAATCCTCTGGCTGCGCGAAACCATTAAAGCGCTTTATGGCGCTCCTCTGCGCTAAACGTCCCGATTTTGCCTAAGTAAATGTAAAGTTCGGTCCTAAGGCTTTTCTTAAAGCCATTTACTGATTAAAAGAAAGGCTAAGTTGAGCGATAATGATGTAACCGTTTAACCGACTACGACCATTATCAAGGAGCGAAAAATGGCTACGCATTTTGCACGTGGGACACTGACAGAAGGACGGCTTGTTTCGGCCCGCCTGTCGTCAGCGTGTCACCGTGAAGCACTGAAATTGCCGGAACATCGCAGGACGCGATATTTGGCCTCCAGAGCGCTTCTCGCAGAGCTGATGTTTATGCTGTACGGCACCATCGAACTGCCCGATATGATCACCCAACCCGAAGGCCGCCCGGTCTTTGCTGACCCCGACCTCCCTCGTTTCTCCATCGCCTATGCGGGCAATATTATCGGCCTTGCGCTCACCACCGAAGGTGACTGCGGGCTGGATCTGGAGCTTCAGCGTGCCACGCGCGGTTTTCACGTTATTAACCCGCATGAGGATTACCCGCTCTCCAGCAATGAAAAGCTGTGGATCCGAAACCAAAACGATCCCATTGAGGCCAAATCCCAGCTCATCACTCTGCGTCAGAGCATCCGCAAGCTGTGTGGCTGTGCGTCTGATGATGCCAGCCTGCTGCAGCTTCTGCCTGGCTCAGGACGGCTGCGTGCGGCGAAAGCCACGCGGGTCGAAGCGCTCAGCGACGCAGAAGACGTGCTGATCTGGTCCATCGCCGTCACGCCAGCGATTGAACGGCTGAAAATCTGGGAATTTGATAGTTTACGCGGGTGGCACTGCCTTCCGGATGTGCCCGATCGCGCCAACGAACCCGCGGCGCGTCTGATGAGATTAACCAGTTTACCGGCAGAAAAAGCATTTACCCTTAGCTGATCCATTCAGGGTCATCATGATGAAACAGGAGTAATCATGTCTGATACGTTGAAAGTTGTTACGTTACTGGGAAGCCTGCGCAAAGGTTCATTTAACGGCATGGTTGCCCGCACGCTGCCGCAGTTGGCACCGGCGGGGATGGACATCACCGCCCTGCCTTCTATTGGCGACATCCCGCTCTACGACGCCGACGTGCAGCAGGAAGAGGGTTTCCCGCAGAGCGTTGAGGCGCTGGCAGAGCAGATCCGCCAGGCCGACGGCGTCGTCATCGTTACGCCTGAATACAACTACTCGGTTCCCGGTGGCCTGAAGAACGCTATCGACTGGCTCTCTCGTTTACCGGAGCAACCGCTCGCGGGTAAACCGGTGCTGATTCAGACCAGCTCAATGGGCGCGATTGGCGGCGCGCGCTGCCAGTATCACCTGCGTCAGATCCTGGTGTTCCTGGATGCAATGGTGATGAACAAGCCGGAATTTATGGGTGGCGTGATTCAGAACAAGGTCGACCCGCAGACGGGTGAAGTGGTGGATCAGAGCACGCGTGACCATCTGTCTGGTCAGCTGACCGCGTTTGGGGATTATATTAAGCGGGTGAAAGCGTAATTGCCCTCACCCTGACCCTCTCCCACAGGGAGAGGGTATTCAGAACGTAGGTCAGGTAAGCAAAGCGCCACCTGACAACACAAACCGCACCTTAGTGCGCGTCAAGAAACACAATCTTCAGCACAAACAGCAGCGCCACGACGATCACGCACGGGCTGAGTTCGCGCAGGCGACCGGTCCCGATCTTCATTACGCAGTAAGATATAAAGCCCAGCGCGATACCTTCGGTAATCGAGAAGCTGAACGGCATCATCACCGCGGTAATAAACGCTGGCACCGCTTCGGTCAAATCGTCCCACTTCACGCGCGCCAGGCTGGACGTCATCAGCACGCCAACATAAATCAGCGCGCCAGCTGCCGCATACGGAGGCACCATGCCCGCCAGCGGAGAGAGGAAGATCACCAGCAGGAACAGCAGGCCGACGACAACCGCCGTCAGGCCGGTACGGCCGCCCACGGAGACGCCGGAAGAGGATTCAATGTAAGCGGTAACAGACGAGGTGCCGATGAAAGAGCCGGCGACGGAGGAGACGCTGTCCACAAACAGCGCCTGCTTCATGCGCGGGAACTTGCCTTTCTCATCCGCCAGACCCGCTTTGTCGGTCACGCCGATCAGCGTTCCGGAGGAGTCGAACAGGTTTACCAGCATAAACGAGAAAATCACGCCTGCCAGACCGAGGTTAAGCGAACCGGCCAGGTCTACGTGACCAATCACGGTCGACACGCTCGGCGGCGCAGAGACGATGCCGCTGTAGTGAACGTCACCCAGCATCCAGCCCAGCAGAGTAGTGACGATAATCGATACCAGCACCGCAGCGTGAATGTTGCGCGACGCCAGAATGGCGATGATAAAGAAGCCGAGCACGCCCAGCAGCACGCTGTGGGAGGTCAGGTTGCCAATGCTCACCAGGGTTTCCGGGTTCGCCACGATCACACCGGCGTTTTTCAGCCCCATCATGCCGATGAACAGGCCAATACCGCTGGTGATGCCCACGCGCAGGCTCACCGGGATATTCGCAATCATCCAGTAGCGCACGCGGAAAATGGTCAGCAGCAGCAGGCCAATCGCGCCCCAGAAGATGGCGCCCATACCAACCTGCCACGGCAGACCCATCGCCTGAACTACCACGAACGCGAAGAACGCATTCAGGCCCATTGCCGGTGCCAGTGCGACCGGCAGGTTAGCGAATACGCCCATCAGAATGCTGCCAAGCGCAGCGATCAGGCAGGTCGTCACGAAGACGGCGCTGGTATCCATGCCAGCCACGCCCAGAATTTGCGGGTTAACAAAAACGATATAGACCATCGTCAGGAAGGTAGTAAAACCGGCGATCACTTCGGTGCGTGCCGTTGTGCCGTGCTCGCGCAGTTTAAACACGCGCTCAAGCAGACCCTGACCAGATGTCTGGGTAGTGTGTTGTTGACTCATCATCAATTTCCGAACAAGGAGGGAAAATTCGTCGCTATCCTATACCAAAATGCGACAATAAGGGCGGTTACGGGATACTTTTTTTCATTGATTTTGCTTATACGGCAACGATTGCGTCTCGTAAATCTGCAGCACGTAAACGTTAAACTTGTTAAAAGGGAAAGGCATGTCCGGAATTGAAGCGGTATTTTTCGACTGCGACGGTACGCTGGTCGACAGTGAGGTCATTTGTTCCCGCGCGTATGTCGCCATGTTCCAGGAATTTGGCATTACGCTCGATCTCGACGAAGTGTTCAAACGCTTTAAGGGCGTCAAGCTCTACGAGATCATCGACATCATTAACGCAGAGCACGGCACGGATCTGGCGAAAGCGGATCTGGAGCCGGTGTACCGCGCCGAGGTCGCACGCCTGTTCGACTCAGAGCTGGAGGTTATTCCCGGCGCGAATGCGCTGCTGGATGCGATGACGGTGCCCATCTGCGTGGTCTCCAACGGACCGGTCAGCAAAATGCAGCATTCGCTCGGCAAGCTGGAGATGGTGCATCACTTCCCGGAAAAATTGTTCAGCGGCTACGATATCCAGCGCTGGAAGCCCGATCCGGCCCTGATGTTCCATGCGGCAAAGGCGATGAACGTGAACGTGGAGAACTGCATTCTGGTGGATGATTCCTCTGCGGGGGCGCAGTCGGGGATTGATGCGGGAATGGAGGTGTTTTACTTCTGTGCCGATCCGCACAACAAGCCGATCGATCATCCGAAAGTGACGACCTTTACCGACCTGGCGCAGCTGCCAGCGTTGTGGAAGGCTCGCGGGTGGGATATTACTCGCTGAAAAAACAAAGCCGGATGGCGCTAACGCTTATCCGGCCTACATGGCTCGTAGGCCCGGTTAGCGCAGCGCCACCGGGCATTTGAGTGCCGATCACTCTTTCGGATCTTTCCCCGCCAGCAGTTTGTCCAGCTCGTCGCCGCCCACGTGACGGAAATCCTGACCTTTCACGAAGTAGAAGATGTATTCACAAATGTTCTGGCAGCGGTCGCCGATACGCTCGATGGAGCGTGCGCAGAACAGGGCGGTCAGTACGCTTGGGATCGTCCGCGAATCTTCCATCATGTAGGTCATCAGCTGGCGCACGATACCTTCGTACTCCTGGTCGACTTTCTTGTCTTCACGGTAGATACGCACCGCTTCGTCCAGATCCATACGCGCAAAGGCATCCAGCACGTCGTGCAGCATCTGCACGGTGTGGCGGCCCAGCGACTCCAGGCTTACCAGCAGCGGCTGGTGCTGCTGGGAGAATTTCTCCAGCGCGGTACGGCAGATTTTATCGGCCACGTCGCCAATACGTTCCAGCTCGGCGATGGTTTTGATGATCGCCATCACCAGACGCAGGTCGCTCGCCGTTGGCTGGCGCTTGGCAATAATGCGCACGCAGGCCTCGTCGATGGCCACTTCCATCATGTTGACGTTCTGATCGCCTGCGATAACGCGCTTCGCCAGCTCGCTGTCCTGGTTGTGCATGGCAGTGATCGCATCAGAAAGCTGCTGCTCCACCATGCCACCCATGGTCATCACCTGGGTGCGGATGCTTTCCAGCTCTGCGTTGAACTGGCCGGAAATGTGTTTATTAAGATTGAGGTTGTCCATGGTTCACTCCAAATCAACCGTAGCGGCCAGTAATATAATCTTCAGTTTGTTTCTTCGCGGGGCGGGTGAACAGCGCATCCGTATCGCTAAACTCAATCAGCTCGCCCAGGTACATAAACGCCGTGTGATCGGAGCAACGCGCAGCCTGCTGCATGTTGTGGGTCACGATAACCACGGTGTAATCCTGCTTCAGCTCGGTGATCAGCTCTTCAATGCGGCCCGTGGAGATAGGGTCCAGCGCGGAACACGGCTCATCAAGCAGCAGCACTTCCGGGCGGATGGCGATGCCGCGCGCAATGCACAGACGCTGCTGCTGACCGCCGGAGAGAGAGTAACCGCTCTGGTGTAACTTATCTTTGGTTTCGTTCCACAATGCGGCCTTGGTCAAGGCCCACTGCACGCGCTCGTCCATATCGGCACGGGAGAGCTTTTCGAACAGGCGTACGCCAAACGCAATGTTGTCATAAATCGACATCGGGAACGGCGTCGGTTTCTGGAACACCATGCCCACTTTCGCGCGCAGCAGGGCGATATCCTGGGCGTGGGTCAAAATGTTTTCCCCGTCCAGGATGATTTCACCTTCGGCGCGCTGCTCCGGATAGAGCGAATACATCTTGTTAAAGGTACGCAGCAGGGTAGATTTACCGCAGCCGGACGGACCGATGAATGCCGTGACCTGGTTCTTCGCGATATCCAGGTTGATGTTCTTCAGGGCATGGAATTTGCCGTAGTAGAAGTTCAAATCACGAACCTGAATCTTACCCGGGGCAGTATCAACCATACTCATTGACTCATTTCCTCATTCGGCGCCGCGATGTGCCGCGCCGTAAAAATTTAACCGTGTTTCTTCTTCGCGAAAATGACGCGCGCCAGAATGTTCAGCAACAGTACGCAAAGGGTGATGATCAGCACCCCGGCCCACGCCAGTTGCTGCCATTCCGCGAATGGGCTCATCGCAAATTTAAAGATCGTCACCGGCAGGTTGGCGATCGGCTGCATCATGTCCGTGCTCCAGAACTGGTTCGAGAGCGACGTAAACAGCAGCGGTGCCGTTTCCCCGGCGATACGTGCCACCGCCAGCAGGATACCGGTCATGATCCCGGAGATAGACGCTTTGAGCGTAATCGCGGAGATCATCTTCCATTTCGGCGTCCCCAGTGCGTAAGCCGCTTCGCGCAGGCTGTCCGGCACCAGTTTCAGCATGTTCTCGGTGGTGCGGATGACGATGGGCACCTGCAGCAGCGCCAGCGCAATCACGCCTGCCCAGCCGGAGAAGTGTTCCATCTGCGCCACCACAACGGTGTAAACGAACAGACCAACGACGATAGACGGCGCAGACAGCAGGATGTCATTGATGAAGCGAATGACTTCAGCCAGCCAGGATTTCCGGCCATACTCCGCCAGATAAATCCCCGCCATGATGCCCAGCGGTGTACCAAAGACCGTCGCCCAGAGGATCAGCAGGCCGCTGCCCGCCAGGGCGTTTGCCAGACCACCGCCCGCCGTATTGGGCGGCGGCGTCATTTCGGTGAACAATGCCAGAGACATGCCGTCGATGCCGCGGGTAATGGTCGACATCAGGATCCAGATCAGCCAGAACAGGCCGAACGCCATCGTCGCCATGGAGAGCGTCAGCGCAATGCGGTTTTTGAAGCGGCGCTTCGCCTGCATTTTGCGGCGGGATTCTGCCAGCGCTGGGCTGCTTTGCATTTCGAGCGTTGCCATTAGCGTGCCCCCTCATTTTTAGCGAGACGCATAATCATCAGCTTGGAAATCGCCAGAACGATGAAGGTGATAACAAACAGGATCAGCCCCAGTTCCATCAGCGCCGCCACGTGCAGCCCGGATTCTGCTTCGGCGAATTCGTTCGCCAGCGCAGAGGTAATGCTGTTACCTGGCATGAACAGCGATACGCTGTCGAGCTGGTAGGTGTTACCGATAATAAAGGTGACCGCCATGGTTTCACCCAGCGCGCGGCCCAGGCCCAGCATAATGCCGCCGATGACACCATTTTTGGTGAACGGAAGAACGATGCGCCAGATAACTTCCCAGGTGGTGCAGCCGATGCCGTAGGCCGACTCTTTCATCATCACCGGGGTTTGCTCGAAGACATCGCGCATCACCGCCGCAATGTACGGAATAATCATGATGGCGAGGATCACGCCTGCCGCCAGAATACCGATACCAAATGCCGGGCCAGCGAACAGGGCGCCAACAAACGGGATGGTGGAGAGAACGTTGCCGACCGGCTCCTGGAAGTAGGTCGCGAACAGCGGCGCAAAGATAAACAAGCCCCACATGCCGTACACGATACTGGGGATCGCGGCCAGCAGTTCAATGGCGATGCCCAGCGGGCGACGCAGCCAGCCTGGTGCCAGCTCCGTCAGGAACAGGGCGATACCAAAGCTCACCGGAACCGCAATCAGCAGGGCGATAAACGAGGTCACCAGCGTGCCGTAAATCGGCACCAGCGCACCGTAGATGTCGTTTGGCGCATCCCACTCTTTGGTCCACAGGAAGGAGAAACCGAATTTCTGGATGCTCGGCCATGAGGAGAAAATCAGAGACACGATAATGCCGCCCAGCAGCAATAGCACAATCAGCGCAGCCAGTCTGACCAGCGCGCTGAAAATCATGTCACCTTTTTTACCCGGAGGGTTAAATACAGGCTTGGTTGCAGCCATAAATTACTCTTCTGTTTGAAACGTCTTACGAATATGCCCGGTGGCGCTAACGCTTACCGGGCCTACAGGTGGAGCCGTAGGACGGGATAGCATTAGCGCCACCCGCCATCTTCGTCAAAAATATCCTGTTAGTACAGCGCTTTACCGCTGCTGTCTTTCACGTTGGTTTTCCATGCAGCACGAATCTGCTCAACCACGCTGTCCGGCAGGCTGGCGTAATCCAGATCGTTCGCCTGTTTGCCGCCGTTTTTGTATGCCCAGTCGAAGAACTTCAGCACTTCAGCACCCTGCTCAGGTTTCTTCTGATCTTTGTGGACCAGAATGAAGGTGGTAGAGGTGATTGGCCAGGCGTCATCGCCTTTCTGGTTCGTCAGATCCTGAGCGAAGGATTTGCTCCAGTCAGCGCCTTTCGCGGCGTTAGCGAAGTTCTCTTCGGTCGGGCTAACCGGTTTGCCGTCCGCAGACATCAGTTTGGTATAGGCCAGGTTATTCTGCTTCGCGTAAGCGTACTCTACGTAACCGATGGAGCCCGGCAGACGCTGGACGAACGCGGCGATACCGTCGTTACCTTTGCCGCCCAGACCCGTTGGCCAGTTAACGGTAGAGCCAGAACCGACTTTCGATTTCCACTCTTCGTTCACTTTCGCCAGGTAGCTGGTGAAGACGAAGGAGGTACCGGAACCGTCAGCACGACGCACCACGGCGATGTTCTGCGAAGGCAGTTTTACGCCCGGGTTCAGTTTGGTGATGGCTTCGTCATCCCATTTTTTGATTTTGCCGAGGTAGATATCACCCAGGGTTTTACCGTCCAGCACCAGCTCGCCAGACTTCAGTCCCGGGATATTCACCGCCAGCACCACGCCGCCAATCACGGTAGGGAACTGGAACAGGCCTTCCTGCGCCAGCTTGTCATCAGACAGCGGAGCATCGGACGCGCCGAAATCGACGGTGTTTGCGGTAATTTGTTTTACGCCACCGGAGGAGCCGATACCCTGATAGTTAACCTTGTTGCCGGTTTCTTTCTGGTAGGTATCCGCCCATTTGGCATACACCGGCGCAGGGAAGGTTGCACCCGCGCCTGTCAGGCTTGCTGCTGCAAAGGCAGAGAAAGCGCTCAGAGATAAGGTCGCGGCGACAACAGTTGCGACAGTGGTACGCATAACTTTCATAATGTCTCCTGCAAGGATTTCGTAAATCATTGTTTAAGTGGCTACGATGAGCAAAATAGGACAAACAGGTGACAGATAAATGTACGAAATATGACAGTTTTATGACAATGGAAAGCGCGTGTTTAACCTGATGAAAAATAACAGTATTAATTCATGGCGCGGTCATTTTTTTGTCATATTTTTTTGAGAGACGGTAACGCTGAGAGGGCAAATATGACAACGGCTGTCATAAACAGCCGTTGAGACATCAGTTGATGATTTCTATCGTGAGCGTCGCCGTTGCGGAGAAAGGCCCCGGCTGAGGTTTGGCCCCGGTGGCGCTGGCTGGCGCACCTGAAAAAGTGAGCGTGCCCTGCATATCACCCAGTGTCTCGGGGGATTGTGTCGTTTCAGCCGCAAGTGCCCCGCCGTTAACGTTCACTTCCTTGTCCCGCTTATCGTAAATCTTAATGCCGACGTCCGGATTATTTGTCGCAACCATGGTGCCATCCGGGCTTGAGCCAGAGGCCTGTATCGTGGCCCCGAGTAGGTCGAGAGTAAACATATTTGAGCATTTAATATTAACCTGCCGCGTGATCTTATGCCGCTTCAACGCCTCGCCTTTTACAGAGGGAAACTCGGAGGCGAGGATTTTTTTGAAATCAAACATAATCGTCTGGCCTTCGTCTATTTCACAGGTTTGCGGAACCGTTAACGACCCCTCAACGATCACGTCAGAAATCACTTCATGCGAAACGGTAACAGGATCGATGGTGGCATAGATATTAGCCATAACCGTTCTCGGTATATTGACGACGCCCGTAAAATGCCTTTTGACGTATAAATAGATAATACCCGAGCCGCCGCTGTAAAAGGTGGTGGCTGAACTGATGCCGTCATGGCATCCGTAGTGCCCCCCCGTGTCATTAGGCATATGATCGAAGGGCACTGACACGTAGCCTTTTCCAAGAACGTAAACAATCAGGCCAATATCAAGCTGGGCGTTGAGATCGTAAAAATGCACGTTTCGTCTAACGGCAGTAGGCTTTAAGGAAGGATTAACGATACTGGTGATATAGGCATATTTATAGGTCTCGTCTTTTCCCGTCAGACAGTAGCACGTGCCTTTAAATGACAGTGTCCCGTTATCGATCATGATGTCTTCGAACATTCCGACAGAACTTGCCGTCCAACTGAGTTGTTTATTGAACTGGAAATTATTGTGGTAAACGCCGTTATCCGGCACGCAGTACCCCGTCGGCGCGGACCGCGCAAAAAAAGCGGCAAAAAAAAGGGCTAAAAGCCAGAAGCGTGATTTCATTTTTATCCTTTATCGACAAATGACGGGAAGCTGGACAAGCCCAAAATCGGGTTGCTGGTGGATGACGTAATCGGCCCGGCAGATCTTGCCGTCGCTCAGGGTGAGGGTGAACTGACCGGTTTCCGGCATCCCTGCAAGGTAGAGTTCACCCCCATCGCCCACGATGCCCGTCACGCTGCCGGTAGGTAGCGTTGCGGTGCCCATCGCACCGAAGGGGGCTGGTTTGCCACTGGCCAGCGCAACGTTAAACAAAACCCGGTAGCCGATGTGCGTGACAAATTCAGCCTTAACCACCGCGCCGCGCGTGGGCACAAGCTGCTGTACGCTTTTCTCAAGCTCGATATTGCCGGACGTGAAGTCATTATTGCCAAGCGCGATACGGTTTTCGTCGTAAGGCGATAGCTGCGTTTTAACGGTATAACCGCGCCAGTCGGTCGCTACTCCATTTTCGTTATCAACAGACAGCCCGGCCGCTCCCGGCGCTTTTATCAGCGCCACGGTTTCGCCCATCTCCTGGGAGAAGGTGATCCCCTCAGAGTGGACCAGCACGCCGCCGCTGACACCGTAGTTCACGCTTTGGCTTTCATCGCTCCAGGCATAGTTTGCCTTCATAGAACCATACGAAGCATCCCAGTTCAGGCCAGCGTTTCCGCCTGCGTTAGCGTTGTTTTCGTAATATGACTGCTGCAGGTTCCAGCTCAGGTTGTTATCTTCGAGCACGTTGCCGTTTAGCCCCACCTGGTGGGACGGGCTGCTGTGGCCGCTGTGAGCGTAGCTGTAGTTGGCGTAACTGTGCGGCAACCAGTCTGATAAGGGCAACGAGACGGAGAGCATAATCACATGCTCGCTTTCATCCTCATGCTGCCACTCTCCCACGCTGCTGCCCGCCGTATCGGTGTAGTTCCATGACAGGTTCCACATAATTTGCCGCCAGCTGTTGCTGTAGCCCACCTGAATCAGGCGCTCAACGTCATCCGTTTGCCAGTATTGCTCCCGGCTCAGCGTCAGATAAATGTTGCCGTAACCTTCCGTAAACGGCTGGGTCCAGGTGCCTTCAAGCCGGCTGCGACGGTTGCCCGTTTGCCAGAAACTGTCGCTGTCGCCGTTACGCGAAGCCCATTCATCCAGCGTATAGAAGCCTTCCGTCGAATAGCGATAGCCAACGATACGCAGGCTGGTATTACTGACATCAAAGGTTTTGGAGTACAGAAAACGCCAGGATTGCCCCTGCGTTTGGTCGTCGGAAAAGCGTGAGTCAGCGTGGGTCACATCGATCGACACCGCGCCGATGTCGCCCAAATCTTTACCGAGGCCCGCCGCAAAGGCGGAATAGTCTTCCGCCAGCTGGGTTCCGCCGTAGAGCGTCATCCCCCAGGGCATACCGCGCAGCATCTGCGCCTGCATGACGTCAGGTGAAAAACGATTATCGTTGCGATACTCGCCGACGCTGATATCCACATCCGTTTGGCCTTCGCGACGCAATATCGCCAGGGAAGCGTAAGGCTGCACAAAATGTTGTTCGCTGCCGTCTTCCTCTTTGATGGTGACGTCGAGGTCGCCGCCGCTGGAGGTAGTATTGAGATCGGTCAGCGCAAACGGCCCCTGCGGCACTGCCGACTGGTAAATCATGTATCCATTCTGGCGGATCGTCACCACGGCGTTCGATTTCGCCACGCCGCGAACGATGGGGGCAAACCCATTCATGCTGTCTGGCAGCATGTCGTTATCCGTATAAAGACGCACGCCACGGATCTGCGCGCTGTCAAAGAGGTCGTTCGCGGTCCAGGTGTCGCCTACCATAAACTGGCTGCGCAACGGTGCGATATCATGCTGTAAGTAAGTGCTTACTGAATGATAACTTCCGTGGCTGTTAACGGCATTGAGTGCACTGTAGTTGCGAAGCCGCCAGCCTCCCAGATTGATGCCGCTGCGCAGGTTAAGGTAGTAGAGATCGTCGCTGTTATAGTCTGACTTCAGGGTCTGCATGGTGGAAAAGTCATAGTTGAGCATCAGTGCATTGATGCCCTGATCCCAGCGCGACGGTGAAATGGCATCCCGAACCGACGCATCAAGATAGATTTGTGGCACAGAGACGTTAAGCGCCAGCTTTTCACCGTCGAATATCCATGCCGACCCCGGCAGCTCGGGGACGGCTTCACAGCGTTCGGCGTTGACGCGATCTAATGCTTTGATTGCGTCAACCTTCACCCCGAACCCGCTCAGCGTATTTTTTAAATCCGTGAAGCAAGGCGCAAGATCGCTCTGTTCATCTTTTCGCGAAAAAAGCACCTCGCGGCGCTCGACGAAGCGGTCGTTGACATAGATATCGACTTTATATGTCCCCTCAGGAAGCGTGTGGGGGCGGTCAAACTGGCTAATGTCGATATCAACGGGCTGATCCAACTCCAGCAAACGGGTATTGAATAAGGCCTCTTTGGCAGAAACCAGATGCGGATAGCCCGCCCACACGGCGATAAGCGGTAAAAAAGACAAACGAGAAAGCTTCAACGTATACCGTCCCATCTGCATTAAAGAGGTTGTCTGATAGCGTCGCTGATTGCGCCATAATCACTGATACAGTGCCATGTGAGGGTCTTTCCCAATGCGTCTGCGGGTAAGGCTATCTGTAGCGTGTCGAACGGTTTAATCATTGCCAGCTCAAGCGGTTTACCATCCACCGCAACGTCAATCACATTGATATGGATCGGCGTAGGATTGGTCACCACCAGCATTTTTCCCTGTCGCTGCCATTTCACTTTTTGGCTTGCCGTCTCCGGTTTTTCATTAATGCCTGCAGGCCGCCAGAAAAGTTTGATCCGGGTTTTAATGGCTATCTCAAGTTTGCTGCCTTCTTTATCGGGCGACGGGGGTATATTTTTTACGTTTAGCCAAAACACCGACTCCCGATCGGACGGTAATTCACCTTTGGTTTTGATAATGCGTAATACGCGCTCTTGCTTTGGCTCAAGACGAGAAACAGGAGGAATCACGGTAAACGGCGGTTTATCCTTACCTTGTCCGGTAAAAGGCTCAATCCACGTCTGAAGCAGATAAGGGATCGCAGCATCTTTATTGAGCACTGAAAGCGTGGTGTCAGCGCTCTCGCCTTTAAAGATAACCCGAGTGCCGCCGATAATTATCCCAGACCAGCACGGTGAAATACCAAAAGATAAAAACAGAGAGAGAATTAATATTATACGGCGCCCACGCATGTTACATCCTATATCAGGCCTGGCAGTTTTTTAGATGCAGTGGCCCAACCTTGCCAGGCCTGTTTACATTACAAACAAAGAAGAAAAAGATTAATTGCTGTAGCTGATCGTGAATTCAGAATCCGCGTTAGCTAAACCTGCCGTAACGGTAGATGAAGTTGCGATATAGCGAGCCATAAACGGCAGAGAAGCCGAGCCTTCAGCGCTAATATCCGCCGTTTTAGACTGGTTATACAGCTTCAGCAGGCTGTTGTCGGCGCGGTTATAAATCGCAATCGCCACACCCGCTGCGCCGCCGTTGTTCAGCTTCAGGTAACCGTCACCGTCTTCAGTGCCGTCAAAGCGCGCATTGGCTTTTTTGTAGGTTTGCGGACAATTGACCAGGTCGATCTGGAATGCCTGAACGGAAGCCGTAGAGCCAACGTCGGTAAAGGTCGATTTATTTACCTTACCCAAATCGACGTTCTGATCTTTGGTTCCCGTTGAGACTTCGCACGTGCTTTCAATAATCTCGCCGGTAAAATGTACAATCCCATTTGACGCAAACGCCTGCGACGTCAGTAATAAAGAGGAAACAAGTAACGCTCGCTTAAAAATATGTCCATTCATTACAATACCATCCATTATAAATAAAGATATATTATTTCCATGACAAATAATGTCAAAATGTTGAAGCGCGTGTATTAAACGCCTTAAAAAATAAAATAACAAGCAGAAATAATATTTTGATAATTACCAAGGGGCAAATAATGGAATATTTTCAGGCGAGGCTTTGGCTAAATATAATATTATTTAGCGGTATATCAGGGCGGGCATAATACAGTTATCCTTTAACTTTTATTTATACAGAGATCTACTTTCAGAATATATTTATATATTGATCAATAAATAGCCCCGTAATCATAGATTTACGAGGCTATTACATTTCAATATATTGAATTATTCAACGGTAACCGATTTTGCCAAATTGCGCGGCTGGTCAACGTCAGTGCCTTTGATCAGCGCAACGTGATAGGCCAGAAGCTGCAGCGGAACGGTGTAGAAGATTGGGGCAATAACCTCTTCCACATGCGGCATGTCGATGATGTGCATATTGTCGCTGCTGGTGAAACCGGCATCTTTATCAGCGAAAACGTACAGGACGCCGCCACGGGCGCGTACTTCTTCGATGTTCGATTTCAGTTTTTCCAGCAATTCGTTGTTAGGTGCCACAACGATAACCGGCATATCCGCGTCAATCAGCGCCAGCGGGCCGTGTTTCAGCTCGCCCGCCGCGTAGGCTTCCGCATGGATATAAGAGATCTCTTTCAGCTTCAGCGCGCCTTCGAGCGCGATCGGATACTGATCGCCACGGCCAAGGAACAGCGCGTGATGTTTGTCAGAGAAATCTTCCGCCAGGGCTTCAATGCGTTTGTCCTGAGACAACATCTGTTCGATACGGCTCGGCAACGCCTGCAGGCCGTGAACAATATCATGCTCAACGGACGCATCCAGACCTTTCAGACGCGCCAGTTTCGCCACCAGCATCAGCAGAACGGTCAGCTGCGTGGTAAAGGCTTTGGTGGAGGCCACGCCGATTTCGGTGCCTGCTTTGGTCATCAGGGCCAGATCGGATTCACGCACCAGCGACGAGCCGGGCACGTTACAGATGGCCAGAGAACCCAGGTAGCCCAACTCTTTAGAGAGACGCAGCGCCGCCAGGGTGTCCGCCGTTTCCCCGGACTGGGAAAGGGTGATCATCAGGCTGTTTTTGCGCACCGCGGATTTGCGATAGCGGAATTCAGAGGCGATTTCCACGTCGCACGGCACGCCCGCCAGGGATTCAAACCAGTAACGCGACACCATACCGGAGTTGTAGGAGGTGCCGCAGGCAACGATCTGGATGTGCTCAACGTTGCTAAGCAGGTCGTTGGCGTGTGCGCCCAGCTCGCTCAGATCCACCTCGCCGTGGCTGATGCGCCCGGTCAGGGTGTTTTTGATGGCGTTAGGCTGCTCGTAGATCTCTTTCTGCATGTAGTGGCGGTAAGCGCCTTTGTCGCCCGCGTCGTACTGCAGGTTAGATTCGATCTCGGTGCGTTTGACCTGCGCGCCAGTGGTGTCGAACACGGTTACGCTACGGCGCGTCACTTCCGCGATATCGCCCTCTTCGAGGAAGATGAAGCGGCGGGTCACCGGCAGGAGCGCCAGCTGATCGGAGGCGATAAAGTTTTCACCCATCCCCATACCGATAACCATCGGGCTACCGGAACGCGCAGCCAGCAGCGTGGACGGATCGCGGAAATCCATGATCACCGTACCGTATGCCCCGCGAAGCTGAGGGATCGCGCGCAGCACCGCTTCACGCAACGAGCCGCCCTGCTCCAGCTCCCAGTGGACGAGGTGAGCAATCACTTCGGTATCGGTTTCAGAGACGAAGGTATAGCCGCGCGCTTTCAGGGTTTCGCGCAGCGGTTCGTGGTTTTCGATAATGCCGTTATGCACCACCACAATGTGTTCAGACACATGCGGGTGCGCGTTACCTTCAGACGGCTCGCCGTGGGTCGCCCAGCGGGTATGTGCGATACCGGTACCACCGTGCAGCGGATGTTCTTCCGCGGCCTGGGCCAGCATCTGCACTTTACCGAGACGACGCAGACGGGTCATATGACCTGCTTCATCCACCACAGCCAGACCGGCAGAGTCATAGCCACGGTATTCCAGACGACGTAAACCTTCGAGAAGGATTTCAGCAATATCACGCTGCGCAACTGCGCCAACAATTCCACACATAGTTTTAGATTCCGAATTTAGGCATGATGCCTGCGTTGTCGCTGACCTGTATTTACCCTACGTCTTTCACGCTGCGGCTGCGTTGGCTTCTCGTACTCGCCACGGTCACTTACTTAAGTAAGCTCCCATGGACTCATACGCTTGCCGCCTTGCCACACCGCGAAATCCTTTGGGTAACGCCCTTTCCGGGCACCCCGAGCCTTGTAGAGAGTGGGGTTATAGTTATGGGTGCTGCTTGTGGGGGGAGATATATATTTATCTCCTCACCCGGGTTTGCCTGATGACGGCTACGCCTTATCAGGCCTACTCAATCACAGGGCGGGTAAGCGTAGCGCCACCCGCCTTGTTGTTACTTCTTCTTCACCGGGCGTTTCCAGCCCTGCTTGTGAACCTGCGGTACGCGGCTCAACACCAACTCGTTATCCGCTACGTCTCGCGTTACGGTTGTTCCGGCAGCAATGGTCACGCCGTTACCCACGGTGACGGGTGCGACCAGCTGCGTGTCGGAACCGACAAACACATCATCGCCGATAATGGTTTTAAATTTATTGGCACCGTCATAGTTACAGGTGATGGTGCCTGCACCAATGTTCACGTTATCGCCAATTTCCGCATCGCCCAGATAGGTCAAATGACCGGCTTTGGAGCCTTTACCCAGACGCGCTTTTTTCATTTCGACGAAGTTGCCTACGTGAGCGCCTTCCATCAGCTCTGCGCCAGGACGCAGGCGCGCGAAGGGACCGATGGTACAGGCCGCCTCAAGGTGGGCATCTTCCACGACGCTGTACGGGCTGATTTCGCAGTCGTCACCGATAACGCTGTTTTTAATCACGCAGCCAGCGCCAATTTTGACGCGGTTGCCAAGCTGAACCTGGCCTTCAAGGATAACGTTAGTATCAATTTCAACATCACGCCCGTGTGCCAAGGTGCCGCGCAGGTCGAAACGCGCCGGATCGCGCAGCATCACGCCCGCCAGCAGCAGCTTTTCAGCCTGCTCGGCCTGATAAATACGCTCGAGGCGGGAAAGCTGCAGGCGGTTATTCACGCCATCCGTTTCGCTGATGCGCGCCGGATGTACGGCGGCAATCTCGCGGCCTTCCTGATACGCCATCGCAATGATATCTGTGATGTAGTATTCACCCTGTGCATTGTTGTTATTGAGCTTAGAGAGCCAGCGCTTCATGTCTGCGCCATTGGCAATCAGGATACCGGTATTGATTTCCTGAATTTTACGCTGCTCATCGCTGGCATCTTTGTGCTCCACGATACCGGTGACGTTGCCGTTCTCACGGGTAATACGGCCATAGCCCGTTGGATCGTCGAGTACCACGGTTAACAGACCAATGCCGCCCTGCGGTTTGGCTTCACACAGGCGGGTTAAGGTTTCAACAGAGATCAGCGGAACATCGCCGTAGAGCATCAGGATATCTTCGTCATCGCCGAAGAACGGTGCCGCCTGCTGCATGGCGTGGCCCGTACCCAGCTGTTCTGCCTGAAGGACCCAGTTGAGCTTGTCGTCACGCAGCGTCTCTTTCAGCAGATCGCCGCCGTGACCGTACACCAGATGGACCTGGCGAGCGCCAACTTCATTCGCGGCATCAATGACATGCTGCACCATTGGCTTTCCTGCCAGCGTGTGCAACACCTTAGGAAGATCGGAATACATGCGGGTGCCTTTACCAGCGGCAAGGATGACCACGCTCATCGTATTGTTCAACATACGCGTCCTGACTGTAATTTAAGTGAGAAGTAAAACCCTTTGACGTTGAAAATTCTACATATTTTGCATCATGAAATGGAGTGGTGCGAAAACGTTCAACATCTGCCAATAACGGCTATTTGAGGCCGATTTTAAGGGGAGAGTAAATCACTTTTACTCTGGAAAATAGCATTCTCTCGGTAAGTCGCTAACCCACACAATAGCTTAGCTATTTTTTTGGATCATGAATAAAGATCTGTTTAAAACAAAACACTGTTTTAAATACTCAATAGTGTGACGGCCTGCGGTACAGAAAGACACGGAGCCTATGGTGCGCGGTATTCTCGGCGTACAGCACCGGGCAAGTACGACGATGCGGTGGTGGGGAATATTGATGCGACGAACTATTTTATCGTGAAAGGACAGAGCGTGAACAATAGCGGAGAGAGGCTGCCAGATGGCGCTTCGCGTATCACACAACGGTAAGCATGGCGCCACTCGGCATTCAGCGGATTAGTGGTTGAACGTACCGAAAGAAACGTTCATGTTGCTGAAAAGGGGGATGATTTTGTTGATCAGTTTCATGATGGCATCCTGATTTATTAAGGTTTATTTTGTGACACACTTCACAAAAAAGAAGTCTACGCCTCAATTTTTAACCGATCAACTTTTTTGTGATGTAAATCACAAAATAATAAAACACCTTTTCAGTTTCGCTTTTTCTGAAACGAAGGCATAAAAAAAGCCAGTCTGGTTGCCAGACTGGCTTTTGTGCTTTTCAAGCCGGTGTTACATCGCTTTTTTGGTCAACTCGATAACGCGCAGTTTGGCGATCGCTTTGGCCAGCTCCGCAGACGCCTGAGCGTAATCCACGTCACCATGAGAGCTGCTAATGTGCTCTTCAGCCTTACGCTTCGATTCCAGGGCTCGTGCTTCGTCGAGATCCTGGCCACGAATAGCGGTATCGGCCAGAACGGTCACACTGCCAGGCTGCACTTCGAGAATGCCGCCGGACAGATAGATAAACTCTTCGTGACCGAACTGTTTAACGATGCGGATCATACCAGGCTTAATGGCGGTGAGCAGCGGTGCGTGACCCGGGAAAATACCCAGTTCACCTTCACTACCCGTTACCTGGATTTTTTCGACCAGACCAGAGAACATTTGTTGCTCTGCGCTGACGACGTCCAGGTGGTAAGTCATTGCCATATCACCCTCCGATTAAGGCGTTAAAGTTTTTTGGCTTTTTCCACGGCTTCGTCGATGGAACCAACCATGTAGAACGCCTGCTCCGGCAGGTGATCGTATTCGCCTTCCATGATGCCTTTAAAGCCACGGATGGTGTCTTTCAGGGATACGTATTTACCTGGAGAACCGGTGAATACTTCCGCAACGAAGAACGGCTGGGACAGGAAGCGCTGGATCTTACGCGCACGTGCTACAACCAGTTTATCTTCTTCAGACAGCTCATCCATACCGAGGATGGCGATGATGTCTTTCAGTTCCTGGTAACGCTGCAGCAGGGACTGTACGCCACGCGCGGTGTCGTAGTGTTCCTGACCAACAACCAGTGGATCCAGCTGACGGCTGGTGGAGTCCAGCGGGTCAACGGCTGGGTAGATACCCAGAGACGCGATCTGACGGCTCAGTACCACGGTTGCATCTAAGTGCGCAAAGGTGGTGGCTGGTGATGGGTCAGTTAAGTCATCCGCAGGTACGTATACCGCCTGAACGGAGGTGATAGAACCGGTTTTGGTTGAGGTGATACGTTCCTGAAGAACACCCATCTCTTCCGCCAGCGTAGGCTGATAACCTACCGCTGAAGGCATACGACCCAGCAGTGCAGATACTTCGGTACCGGCCAGGGTGTAACGGTAGATGTTATCAACGAACAGCAGTACGTCACGACCTTCGTCACGGAACTTCTCAGCCATAGTCAGGCCGGTCAGCGCAACGCGCAGACGGTTTCCTGGTGGCTCGTTCATCTGGCCGTACACCAGGGATACTTTATCCAGAACGTTGGAGTCGGTCATTTCGTGGTAGAAGTCGTTACCCTCACGAGTACGTTCACCCACGCCCGCAAACACGGAATAACCGGAGTGCTCGATCGCGATGTTACGGATCAGCTCCATCATGTTTACGGTTTTACCTACACCCGCACCACCGAACAGACCGACTTTACCGCCCTTCGCGAACGGACACATCAGGTCGATAACTTTGATGCCGGTTTCCAGCAGTTCCTGAGAGCTGGACAGCTCTTCGTAGGAAGGTGCTGCGCGGTGGATAGCCCAACGATCTTCTTCACCGATGTCGCCTTTCATGTCGATTGGTTGACCCAATACGTTCATGATACGACCCAGTGTTGCTTTACCTACCGGGACTTCGATCGGGTGCTCAAGGTCTTTTACTTCCAGACCACGACGCAGACCGTCGGAAGAACCCATGGCGATAGTACGTACGATACCGCCGCCGAGCTGCTGCTGAACTTCCAGCACCAGGCTCTCGTTACCATTCTGTACCTCAAGAGCATCGTACACGCGCGGTACGGCATCCTGAGGGAATTCGACGTCAACCACGGCGCCGATTACCTGGACAATTTTTCCAGTAGCCATCTTGAATCCTCTACGAATTAACCTGGTTATACCGCGGATGCACCACCGACGATCTCGGTGAGTTCCTGAGTAATGCTGGCCTGACGAGCTTTGTTGTATACCAACTGCAGCTCTTTAATCAGGCTGCCGCCATTGTCGGTCGCGGCTTTCATCGCCACCATACGTGCGGCCTGCTCGCTGGCCAGGTTTTCTACTACGCCCTGATAAACCTGTGATTCAACGTAACGACGCAGCAAGGTATCCAGCAGCGGTTTCGGATCGGGTTCATACAGGTAATCCCAGGCTTTTTGCTTCAGCTCGGTATCGTCTGATGCCGGTAATGGCAGCATCTGAGTGAGCGTTGGAACCTGAGACATGGTGTTAATAAATTTGTTGCTGACAACGTACAGTCTGTCCAGACGGCCTTCATCGTAGGCCTGCAACATCACTTTAACCGGACCGATCAGTTCAGACAGGGACGGGTTATCACCCATACCGGTCACCTGAGCGACAATGTTGCCACCAACGGAGTTAAAGAAAGAAACGCCCTTAGAGCCGATCATTGCGATATCGCACTGAACGCCTTTATCGGACCAGACTTTCATATCCGCCAGCAGTTTTTTGAACAGGTTAATGTTCAAGCCGCCACACAGACCACGGTCGGTCGACACCACCAGGTAGCCCACGCGCTTAACGTCGCGTTCTTCCAGGTAAGGGTGCTTATATTCCAGATTACCGTTTGCAAGGTGACCAATCACTTTGCGCATGGTATCTGCATAAGGACGGCTGGCCGCCATGCGATCCTGCGATTTACGCATTTTGGAAGCGGCGACCATCTCCATCGCTTTAGTGATCTTCTGCGTGTTCTGGACGCTTGCGATCTTACTACGTATCTCTTTTGCGCCGGCCATGAGCTTCTCCTCAATGCCTGGCGGCTTGTCGTGAGACAAGCCGCCGGACGATTACCAGGACTGGGTTGCTTTGAAGGAATCGAGGATAGCTTTCAGCTTGCCTTCGATTTCATCGTTATAGCCACCGGACTGGTTGATCTCTTGCATCAGCGGAGCGTGATCACGGTCGACGTAAGCCAGCAGAGCGGCTTCGAAGCTACCGATTTTCGCCAGTTCCACATCTTCGAGGTAACCGCGTTCAGCCGCGAACAGTACCAGACCCTGCTGAGCAACAGACATCGGTGCGTACTGTTTCTGCTTCAGCAGCTCGGTCACTTTCTGACCGTGGCTCAGCTGTTTACGGGTTGCTTCGTCCAGATCGGATGCGAACTGAGAGAACGCAGCCAGTTCACGATACTGTGCCAGCGCGGTACGGATACCACCGGACAGTTTCTTGATGATCTTGGTCTGAGCAGCACCACCAACACGGGATACCGAGATACCTGGGTTAACTGCCGGACGAATACCGGAGTTAAACAGGTTGGTTTCCAGGAAGATCTGACCATCGGTAATGGAGATTACGTTGGTCGGAACGAACGCAGAAACGTCACCCGCCTGGGTTTCAATGATCGGCAGTGCGGTCAGAGAGCCCGTTTTACCCTTCACTTCACCTTTGGTGAAGTTCTCGACGTATTCCGCGTTAACGCGGGAAGCACGCTCCAGCAGACGAGAGTGGAGGTAGAATACGTCGCCCGGGAATGCTTCACGTCCAGGTGGACGACGGAGCAGCAGGGAAACCTGACGATAAGCAACAGCCTGTTTAGACAGGTCATCGTATACGATCAGTGCATCTTCACCGCGGTCACGGAAGTATTCGCCCATTGCGCAACCGGCGTAAGGTGCCAGGTATTGCAGTGCAGCTGATTCAGACGCGGTCGCTACAACAACGATGGTGTTAGACAGTGCGCCGTGCTCTTCCAGTTTACGAACCACGTTAGAAATGGTGGACGCTTTCTGGCCGATAGCCACGTACACGCATTTGATGCCGGAGTCACGCTGGTTGATGATGGCGTCGATAGCCATCGCGGTTTTACCGGTCTGACGGTCGCCGATGATCAGTTCACGCTGACCACGACCGATTGGGATCATGGCATCAACGGACTTATAGCCAGTCTGTACTGGCTGATCAACGGACTGACGGTCGATAACGCCCGGTGCGATAACTTCGATTGGGGAGAAGCCATCGTGCTCAACCGGACCTTTACCGTCGATTGGTGCACCCAGGGTGTTCACCACGCGGCCCAGCAGGCCACGGCCAACCGGCACTTCCAGGATACGGCCAGTACACTTAACCTTCATGCCTTCGGCGAGGTCAGCGTATGGACCCATAACTACAGCACCTACGGAGTCGCGCTCCAGGTTCAGTGCGATAGCGTAACGGTTACCCGGCAGGGAAATCATCTCACCCTGCATACAATCGGCCAGGCCGTGGATGCGGATAACACCGTCACTTACAGAAACAATAGTACCTTCGTTATGAGCTTCGCTCACAACATTGAACTGAGCAATGCGCTGCTTGATCAGTTCGCTGATTTCGGTGGAATTCAGTTGCATGCTCCAGTCCCCTTAAGACTGCAAGACGTCTGCAAGGCGTTCAAGACGGCCGCGTACGCTACCATCAATGACCATATCACCCGAGCGGATGATTACGCCTGCCATTACAGACTTATCGATTTTGCAATTCAGCTTAACTTTGCGTGACAGACGTTTTTCCATCGCGGCGGTGATTTTCGCAAGCTGTTCTTCACTCAGTTCCGTGGCAGAAGTGACTTCAACTTCGGCAGTGGCTTCACTGAGCGCACGTAAGTGCTCAAACTGCTCGAGAACATCCGGGAGCACACGGAGACGACCATTTTCTGCCATGACCTTAATCAGGTTCTGGCCGTTGGCATCCAGTTGCTCTCCGCACACGGCGATAAACGACGCGGCGAGAGTATCAGGCGCTAATGCACCGGACAGCAACTCAGCCATTTGTTCGTTTTTCGTTACCTCAGCGGCAAACGCCAGCATATCCTGCCAGCGATCGACATTTTGGTGTTCGACAGCAAAGTCAAAAGCTGCTTTGGCGTAGGGGCGAGCTACCGTAACAAATTCAGACATCAGCCCCTCCCTCCTTACAGTTCAGCGACAAGTTTGTCCACGATGTCGCTGTTAGCAGCTTCATCCACGGAACGTTCGATGATCTTCTCGGCGCCAGCAACAGCCAGAATCGCAACCTGCTTACGCAGTTCTTCACGAGCACGTTTACGCTCAGCTTCAATTTCAGCCTGAGCCTGTGTCACGATCTTAGTACGTTCCTGTTCTGCTTCAGCTTTGGCTTCGTCCAGGATCTGAGCACGGCGCTTGTTGGCCTGTTCAATGATTACCTGAGCTTCAGCTTTCGCTTTTTTCAGCTGGTCTGTCGCGTTGGCCTGTGCAAGGTCCAAATCTTTCTTAGCGCGTTCTGCGGAAGCCAGACCGTCAGCAATTTCTTTCTGACGTTTTTCGATGGCAGCCATTAAAGGCGGCCATACATACTTCATGCAGAACCAGACAAAGAGAATAAACGCGATGGCCTGGCCGAGGATTGTTGCGTTCATGTTCACAGCACAATACCTCTTAAATTTCTGTGGCTTTGGGTTTTAAATCAACTACTACGCGACAGCAAACATCACGTACAGACCCAGACCTACAGCGATCATTGGGATTGCATCCACCAGACCCATAACGATAAAGAACTGAGTACGCAGCAGAGGAATCAGATCCGGTTGACGCGCTGCGCCTTCCAGGAATTTACCCCCGAGGATGCCGATACCGATCGCAGCACCGATAGCCGCCAGACCCATCATCACAGCGGCAGCCATGTACAGCAGATCCATATTCAGGTTTTCCATGACAGTCTCCAGTTTGTTTCAATTAAAACGTAGTAGTGTTGGTAAAAAATCAGTGCTCTTCAGACGCCATCGACAGATAGACGATCGTCAGAACCATGAAGATAAAGGCTTGCAGCGTAATGATCAGGATGTGGAAAATGGCCCATGGCACATTAAGAATCCACTGTGACCACCACGGCAGAAGACCCGCGATCAGAATGAAAATCAGCTCACCCGCATACATGTTGCCGAACAGTCGCAGACCCAGTGAAACAGGTTTGGACAGCAGGCTAACGCCTTCCAGGATCAGGTTGACCGGAATAAACGCCCAGTGGTTGAACGGCTGCAAGGTAAGCTCTTTCACAAAGCCGCTTACGCCTTTCATTTTGATGCTGTAGAAAAGAATCAGGATGAATACGCCCAGTGCCATCGACAGGGTGATGTTCACGTCAGCAGACGGCACCACACGCAGAGCAGGCAGACCGAGAACGTGCTCGCCGATCCACGGCAGGAAATCGATAGGCAGAAGGTCCATCAGGTTCATCAGGAAGACCCAGACAAAGACCGTCAGTGCCAGCGGAGCAATCAGCTTGCTCTTGCCGTGGTACATGTCTTTGACGCTACCATGGACAAAGCCGATGATCATTTCGACGAACGTCTGGAATTTCCCTGGAACACCGCTGGTCGCTCGTTTAGCAACACCGCGGAACATGGCCAGGAACAGAAGACCCAACACCACCGAGAAGAACATGGAATCGATGTTGATCGTCCAGAAGGTGGCCGGGGGGTTATGTGGATCCACCAGCGAGAATGTACGCAGGTCCAGCTGAAGGTTATTCAGATGGTGTCCTATGTAATCCTGCGGCGTCATATTTTCTGAAGCCATGATGCCTTTTACCCTTTGTTATTGATTACAGCTGGAGCCAGAACTTGTACCACCAGCACCAAAACCCACGTTGCTATCAGCGGCATGAAAACCACTTTTAAAACCGCCAGCGCCATCACCAACAGAGCGAAGGTCAGCAACACCTTGCACACTTCGCCGAGAGCGAAGGACCAGGCCACACGGCCTTTTGCGGGTGTATGCGCCTGATGACGCCAGGCAAAAATCATAAACAGCATGTTTGGCAGTACCACTGCCAATCCCCCGCATACAGCGGAGATGCCCCAGAAGGGGTCTTTGAGGCTAAACAGCAGTCCACTTGCTATCACAGCCAGAAACTGAATGAACAGAAGCTTACGAGCAACGTTTCTACTCAAGAGCGACACTGACATCACGTTTTTACTCCTGCTCCCTTCGAGGTATGCCGCGTGTCGTATAAAACGTCCTTTAAGGCTCAGAGTCAAGCATCAAAAAGCGGTCAAATTATACGGTGCGCACCCGTGATTTCAAACATTAAGTAGCGAAATGGTGAATAAATGTTTAAATATTTTTCCCCACCGCTATTTTTTAACTTTTGATGAAAGCATCGACCTTCGGACAAAACTGCAAACCGCGCGAAAACGTTGGTGATAAAGCGTGCACGCGATCACAAAATACACATTTGCGATAAGGGGGTTTTTATCAAAGCAGTAAATCGCTTTATGTCATCCTTATGAAATTAAAGATAAAATATCGCAACTTTTTCCAAAACAACCCCATATACAACAAAAACCTTTTATTGACATTCTTAATAAAAATTTAACATCGCATTCTGGTTGCCTCAGCCTACTTTTAGCAGGCTGATATTTTCAGTGTTGACTATTTTCTGACTGAACCACAGGGGGAAAGTTAAGCGTAAGAAAATCCTTAGTAACAACATGGTTAAATTAGCACCGCTTAAATCGTCTTCGACGTGCTCGTTTTTAACACAACCAGAACAGCACAAATTCCACAATATTAATTAAATTTTTAAACTTTATTTGGTGCAATAATCACCAGGTGACGCTCCCCGTCGAGATGAGGAACGCGGAGTTTTTCGATTGATTCCACAGCAAATCCTTCCGGCAGCTGTTCAATTTCGTCCTCGGGCACCAGCCCCTTCAGGGCATAAAAACGGCCCTCGACGGCAGGCAGATGCTTGCACCAGCTCACCATATCGTTCAACGAAGCAAAGGCGCGGCTAATGACGCCGTCAAACGGCGGTTCTGCCGGAAACGCCTCTACCCTGCTCTGCACGGGCGTAATGTTCTCAAGCTTCAGTTCATGCTGAACCTGGCGTAAGAAGCGAATACGCTTACCCAGGCTGTCCAGCAGCGTGAAATGGCTTTCAGGACGGACAATGGACAGCGGGATCCCCGGCAGGCCCGGTCCCGTTCCCACATCGATAAAGCGCTCGCCCTTCAGATACGGGGCCACAACAATGCTGTCGAGGATATGGCGAATCAGCATCTCGTTGGGATCGCGTACGGACGTCAGGTTGTACGCTTTGTTCCATTTGTTCAGCATATCGACATAGGCCACCAGCTGATTTTTCTGGTGATCGGTGAGCGAAATACCTGCTTCATCCAGCAGACGAGAGAGTTTATTGAGCACGGTGAATACCTGTTGGAAAACTTAGGTGGCGGGTGGCGCTTCGCTTACCCACCCTATGGGTTCAGTAGGCCCGGTAAGCGCAGCGCCACCGGGCAATGTTCTGGCTATTACGCGCTGCGGCGCAGCATACCCTGCTTTTTCAACCACACCAGCAGAATTGAAATTGCCGCAGGCGTGACGCCGGAGATACGGGATGCCTGGCCGATCGACACAGGTTTATGATCGTTCAGTTTGGCGATTACTTCGTTGGAAAGGCCGGTCACCTGACGATAGTCCAGCATTTCCGGCAGCAGGGTGTTTTCGTTACGCTGCTGTTTTTCGATCTCATCCTGCTGACGCGCGATGTAACCTTCGTATTTCACCTGAATTTCGACCTGCTCGGCCGCTTCGGCGTCATCCAGACCCGGTGCAAACGCCGTCAGGTTAACCAGGCTTTCGTACGTCATCTCAGGACGACGCAGCAGATCTTCCCCGCTGGCTTCACGGGAGAGAGGTGCAGTTAAGTGAGTATTCACTTCAGCAGCTGTTTCTGCCTGCGGATTCACCCAGGTCGTTTTCAGACGCTGGCGTTCACGCTCGATGCGTTCCAGCTTCTTGTTGAAGCGCGCCCAGCGTTCGTCATCCACCAGACCCAGCTCGCGGCCCATCTCGGTCAGTCGCAGATCGGCATTATCTTCACGCAGCATCAGGCGATATTCCGCACGGGAGGTAAACATGCGGTACGGCTCTTTGGTACCCAGCGTACACAGGTCATCGACCAGCACACCCAGATAAGCCTGAGAACGGCCTGGCGCCCAGCCCTCTTTCTCAGCAGAGAAGCGCGCGGCGTTCAGACCCGCAAGCAGCCCCTGTGCTGCAGCCTCTTCGTAGCCGGTGGTGCCGTTAATCTGACCTGCGAAGAACAGGCCCTGGATGAATTTGCTCTCCAGCGTGGGCTTCAGGTCACGCGGGTCGAAGAAATCGTACTCAATAGCGTAGCCAGGGCGGACGATTTTCGCGTTCTCCATGCCCTGCATTGAGCGAACAATTTGCATCTGGACATCGAACGGCAGGCTGGTGGAGATGCCGTTCGGGTAAATTTCGTTAGAGGTCAGCCCTTCCGGCTCCAGGAAGATCTGGTGCTGGTTGCGATCGGCAAAGCGCATCACCTTGTCTTCGATCGACGGGCAGTAGCGTGGGCCGATCCCTTCGATCACGCCAGCGTACATTGGGCTGCGATCGAGGTTATTACGGATCACGTCATGGGTTTTTTCATTGGTATGCGTGATGTAGCACGGTACCTGCTGCGGGTGTTGCGCCGCATTGCCCATAAACGAGAAGACCGGCATCGGGTTATCGCCATGCTGCTGAGCCAGCACGCTGAAATCGATAGTGCGCGCGTCAATACGCGGCGGTGTGCCAGTTTTAAGGCGGCTGACGCGCAGCGGCAGCTCGCGCAGACGGCGAGACAGCGGGATCGACGGCGGATCGCCAGCACGGCCACCGCTGTAGTTATCCAGACCGATGTGAATTTTGCCGTCCAGGAATGTCCCGACGGTCAGCACGACGGCTTTGGCGCGGAATTTCAGCCCCATCTGGGTTACGGCACCCACGACGCGATCGTTCTCAACGATAAGATCTTCAACCGCCTGCTGGAAGATCATCAGGTTCGGCTGGTTCTCGAGCGCGGTGCGTACGGCCTGACGGTAAAGCACGCGATCCGCCTGTGCACGGGTGGCACGAACGGCCGGGCCTTTACTTGCGTTTAGTATCCTAAACTGGATGCCTGCCTGATCGATCGCTTTCGCCATCAGGCCGCCAAGTGCATCCACTTCTTTTACCAGGTGTCCTTTCCCAATGCCGCCAATCGCCGGATTACAGGACATTTGTCCCAGCGTGTCGATATTGTGTGTCAAAAGCAGGGTCTGTTGACCCATGCGCGCTGCGGCCATTGCAGCCTCAGTGCCTGCGTGACCCCCGCCAATGATGATGACGTCGAAAGGATCCTGATAAAACATGGTGGTCTGCCTCGCGTAAAGCGGTATGAAAAATGGATTGAAGCCCGGGCCGTGGATTCTACTCAACTTTAGTCTTTCGAGAAAGCATTGGGATCCTGGGCTATTAAAAAGAAGATCTTTTTATTTAGAGATCTGTTCTATTGTGATCTCTTATTAGGATCGCGGACCTTTGTGGATAAGTCCGATCTCACGAAGAAGATCATGCGTTTAAGAAGGATCGTTAGCTGTGAATGATCGGTGATCCTGGACCGTATAAGCTGGGATCAGATCGCGTATTTATCCACAGCTCAAAAACGAAGCAGCGGTTGTTATTTGGATAACTACCGGTTAATACGAGCTTTTAACCAGAGTTATCCACATCTGTTTGCGCGATCTTTAATCGTTTTTGAGTAAATTTTTCCAGTCACCCAGCCAGATCTCGGCTGGATCCTCAGGAATGTCATGATCGAGGATGTTGATCTTGAGCGTTTCGCCCACCTTTTTTGCACCGCAGGCGGTCACTGCGGCTTCGACTTTCTCTATTGCGCCACAGAAGGTGTCATATTCGCGGCTGCCGATCCCGATTGCACCGAAACGGACGCGAGAGAGATCGGGCTGCTGTTCCAGCAGGTCGTCATATAAAGGTTGCAGGTTATCCGGCAGATCGCCCGCACCGTGCGTAGAGGTGATCAGCAGCCAGACCCCATCAGCCGGGAGGTCGTCAAGCAATGGTCCGTGGAGCGTTTCCGTGGAAAACCCCACGTCTTCCAGCTTTTCAGCCAGATGCTCTGCAACATATTCGGCACCGCCAAGGGTGCTGCCGCTGATAAGAGTAATGTCCGCCATTGATCGCTCGCTCAGATTAAGAGGCGGACATTGTACGCTGTGAACGAGCTGGGATCTACCTGTGGAAAATGTGGGAATGAATTTGCCCGATCAGGGGCGGATGGTGCGCATGATCGGGTTTTGCAGGGAGATCAGCGTCTCGGTGGACTGAATTTCATCGATTGTTTGGATCTTGTTGATAAGTACCTGCTGGAGCGCATCGATAGAGCGGCACATCACCTTGATGAAAATGCTGTAGTGCCCGGTGGTGTAGTAGGCTTCGGTCACCTCATCCAGCGCGTTGAGCTTTTCCAGCGCGGAGGGATAGTCCTTCGCACTTTTGAGAATAATGCCAATAAAGCAGCAGACGTCGTAGCCGAGTTGTTTAGGGTTTACGTCAATGCGTGCGCCGGTGATGATCCCGGCCTGTTTCATTTTCTCTACGCGAACGTGAATGGTCCCCGGGCTGACGCCAAACTGTTTCGCCAGCTCGGCGTACGCGGTGCGGGCATTGGCCATTAAGGCCTCGAGGATGCCGCGGTCCAGATTGTCGATCTGATAATTTTCCATCGCTTTTTCTTATGATGATTAGTGAATCACTCTATTCTAGCGTTATATTTTGATGAATCAAAAGTGAAGCTGCCTTTTTGTTGATGGGTTATTGTATTGGATGCCCTTTCTGTTGCTTAATCAATACCAACAGGACGCAGGAGTAAACATAATGAAAACCGCTTACATCGCAAAACAACGCCAGATCAGTTTCGTTAAATCCCATTTCTCACGCCAGCTGGAAGATAAGCTTGGGCTGATTGAAGTTCAGGCACCGATCCTCAGCCGCGTGGGTGACGGGACGCAGGATAACCTGTCTGGATGCGAAAAAGCGGTACAGGTAAAAGTGAAAACACTGCCAGACGCCCGCTTCGAAGTGGTCCACTCCCTGGCGAAGTGGAAGCGTCAAACCTTGGGGCAGCACGACTTCAGCGCGGGCGAAGGGCTGTACACGCACATGAAAGCCCTTCGCCCCGATGAAGACCGCCTGACGCCGATCCACTCGGTCTACGTTGACCAGTGGGACTGGGAGCGCGTAATGGGGGATGGCGAACGCCACGTTGGTACGCTGAAATCGACCGTTGAAGCGATCTACGCCGGGATCAAAGCCACCGAAGCGGCAGTAAGCAAAGAGTTTGGTCTGGCACCGTTCCTGCCGGAAACGATCCACTTTGTTCACAGCCAGGATCTGCTGGCCCGCTTCCCGGATCTGGATGCCAAAGGCCGTGAACGCGCCATCGCGAAAGAGCTGGGTGCCGTGTTCCTGATCGGGATTGGCGGCAAGCTGTCCGACGGCAAGCGTCACGACGTTCGTGCGCCGGATTACGACGACTGGAGCACCGCCGGTGAGAGTGGATTGGCCGGTCTGAACGGCGATATTCTGGTCTGGAACCCCGTTCTGGAAGATGCGTTTGAGCTATCTTCAATGGGGATCCGCGTGGATGCCGACGCGCTGAAGCGCCAGCTGGCTATCACAGGAGATGAAGATCGTCTGCAGCTGGAGTGGCACCAGGCGTTGCTGCGCGGTGAAATGCCGCAGACTATCGGCGGCGGAATTGGCCTGTCCCGTCTGACCATGCTGTTGCTGCAGCTGGACCATATCGGTCAGGTGCAGTGTGGCGTCTGGCCGCAGCAGGTACGTGAAAGCGTCGGCTCTCTTCTTTAATTAGCGCCGCCAGCGTCTCAGCAGGCGGCTACGCAGCCCGGTATCAAAGCGCCAGATATGATCGAAGATGCGCATGATGCCGGGTTTTCCATGTGCAGACATCGCCACGGCATGGAACCGGTGCTGATGCACCCGCTGTAACTCCTTCACCTTATTTACCACGTCATCCGGCAGCCGCTGGGCAATAAAATCGGAAATGACTACGGCGTCCGCGTCGTACCAGTCGCCGCCCTGCATACGCTCGACGATGCTGCGAAAACAGCTCGCCAGATCGGTGCCGCCGCGGAATCGCTGGCTTAAAAAGCGGATCGCCTGCTCAAGGCCCTGCTGGTTTGTCAGTTCATAACCGACAACTTCGCTGGAAAAAAGCATGATAAAGCAGCGACGTCGGTCGGCGAGCGCCACGCGCATCAGGGCCAGGCAGAACGCTTTTGCGCACTGTTCGTTGAATCCGCCCATAGAGCCCGAAGTATCGACGCACACAATAAACGGCCCGCGCGGCTGCTCATCAAAATCCTGATGCACCACCGGACGCTGGCTGATCTTTTCGCGCCAGGCTTCGCCATGTAGCCGATAGGTCAGGAGCTGTTTCTCCACCAGCCGCCGGTAAAACTCATACTCCAGCTCGGTCATCCCGAGCGTGCTTAGCTCAGTGGGCAACAGGCGTAAAATGTCATCGCTTTGCTGTAGCCCGTCCACCTGCTCCGGCACGGTCGCCGGTTCACGCACCAGCGTGCGAAACGTCTCCATCGGCGCATCTTTCTTTGGGACGGATTTGGCCTCCCGCGAGCGGCCCAGCTGTTCTGCGAGTTTCATCAGTTCCGGCTGTTGCGCCAGAAAGTCGCCGTATTTCACGATCAGCTGATAGTCACCGCGCCTGAGCTGCCCGGCGCTCATATCCCACAGACGCCCGGCGGAATTTTCATTCTCCACCAGCACCTCTTCAAGCTGACCGCTCAGGGTCATGCGTTCCTGCACTTCACTGAGCAGCTGTTCGCGTTCTTCATCCAGCATCTGCTGGTTGAGGGTGGTGGCTTGCACCACCAGGCTAAGCCGCCAGCGCTGTAAAAAGAGGGTATGCAGCGCCGGGGTGAAGGTGGCGTTGTCCATTACCAGCGCCCGGGCCTGGCTGGCGAACGGCGAATGCACTTTGTCGAGCAGGGCCAGGGTTTGCGGAAGCTGGACGACAAACTGCGGCGTCGAGAGCCGCTGGCACTGCTGATAGCCAGCGACCTCCTCCGTTAACTCAGGCGGAACTTCGGTCTCCCTGAAACGCTGCCGGAGGTTGTCGCGCCAGCGCGGCAGATCGTCGGTCATGGCCTTTTTAAGGCGGGGAAATTTTTCAAAGAAGGCTGCGAGCTGCGGCGTTGCCAGCAGGGTGATGACCACCTCTTCGATCAACCCTTCCTCACTGACCGCCAGCATGACGTTGAGCGTGTCCAGCGTTAGCATTGACGCGCCTGTTTGATCTGCTCGCTTACGTCCTGCAGGCTGGCTTCGATGCGGCCCAGCCAGTCGCTATGTATAAAGAGACACTTTTGCTGCTCGCTGAAGCGCGTATGCTGCTGATGCCATTCGGTATCCAGCGCCTCCAGCTGCTGCTTAATCTCTTCCGGTACGCTGTCTGAAGCGGTTCCCGGTAGCGCAAGGCGCGAGCCTTGCAGGCTCACATCGCGGATCACCAGATGCTGGCTGCTATCCACTTCCATCGTAAGCGGTTGCGCAAACCCGATGCCGTTGAGCTTGCCGCGTATCTCGCCGCCTTTGTCGAGCCACTGCGACAGTGCCTCGCGCTCAATCGCAACGTGAACCACCTGCATATCGTGGAGCTTAAGCGGCTGCTGAAGCAGCAGGGTCATCGTCGTGTCGGTGAGCGTGGTCGGCAGTTCGTAGTGCGGTTTACGCGCGAACATGCCGCCTGCGCGGTTCACCTTCAGCGCCGTTTTGTCGCTTTGCTGCTGCTGAAGCTGGATGCGCCGCTGGGTAATTGCGCCCAACCGGGTGAGCATGGCCTGCTGTCCCCAGGCGTGTCCGGTCATCAATATTTCAAGCTGCTGCTGCATCAGGTTCATCCCTTCCGCATCGTGCCACAGGCAGTCTTTCAGCAGGATCAGATCGATTGGTGCCACGGCATCGCGTCCGCTGAACAGCGCGCTGGCCTGCAGCAGGCGGATCGCCTTTTTCCAGCGGCGATCGGAGACATAAGGCGCAGAGGGCAGCAAATCCAGCTGCTGGCGCAGCATGAAGATCAGCTCAAACACCGCGTCAGGCAGTTTGATTTTGCCGATATCTTCCTGCCACTGGTAATACTCCTCGTCGGAAACCTGCAGCCCCGGCGCGACCGGGTTTTCATTTTCATCCTGCTGGCTCACCAGCATGGAGCGGAAGTTCGATTTGTCCTGCACCTTGTCGAGCCACAGGCGGATAAGCATGCGGTCATACAGCGCTTCCAGACTGCTGTCTGCTTCCGGAAGTTCGTTCGACGCGGCCACCAGCAGGCGCATCGGGATCTTCTCTTCGCTGGCCCCGTTACGGAACCGGCGTTCGTTAATGGCGGTCAGCAGGGTGTTCAGAATGGCCGGGCCGGCTTTCCAGATCTCATCGAGAAACACGATTTCGGCTTCCGGCAGATAACCTTCCGTCAGACGTTGATAGCGCCCTTCATCTTTCAGCGCCTGAATGGATAGGGGGCCAAAAACCTCTTCCGGGGTCGAAAAACGGGTCATCAGGTATTCGAACGCGCGGGCATTCTGAAAGGCAAATTTCAACCGGCGGGCAATCAGGCTTTTGGCGATGCCCGGTGGGCCAAGCAGAAACACGCTTTCCCCGCTCAGGGCGGCCAGTAAACAGAGACGAATGGCGTGGCTACGCTCGTAAAGGCCTTTTTCCAGCGCGCTGCTGAGGCGGGAAATTCTTTCTGCTATTAAATGTGAGTGAGCCATAATAGTTTTGCATCCTTTCGCCGTCGTGGTGGCTAATTGAAGCGAGTATAGACGTTTCAGTCATGGCTGGTAATAGACTGAAGTGCGGCGCAATTTTCTTTGCGCTACATTAACGCGGTTGTATTTAGGGGTACGATTTTTCAATGAATCGTGCATACTGTGCGCTTTTTGTGGGCCAAGGGACTAAGCACACATTTGTTATATAAACGAAAAGACTAGTCTATGAGCACTGATAAAAAGCAATCATTACCCGCAATAACGCTTGCGGCGATCGGGGTTGTCTATGGTGATATTGGCACCAGCCCGCTCTATACGCTTCGTGAATGTTTGTCCGGTCAGTTTGGTTTTGGTGTGGAGCGCGAAGCCGTATTTGGTTTCCTGTCACTCATCTTCTGGCTGCTGATCCTGGTAGTATCCGTTAAGTATCTCTCTTTCGTTATGCGCGCAGATAACGCGGGTGAAGGCGGTATTCTGACCCTGATGTCCCTTGCCGGGCGCAACACGTCCCCCAGAATGACGTCGGTACTGGTGATTATTGGCCTGATTGGCGGCAGCTTCTTTTATGGCGAGGTCGTGATTACCCCCGCCATTTCGGTGATGTCAGCGATAGAAGGGCTGGAGATCGTTGCTCCCCAGCTTGATTCATGGGTCGTTCCGCTTGCCATCATCGTGCTGACGCTGCTTTTCGCCATTCAAAAACACGGTACCGGGCTGGTGGGCAAGCTCTTCGCGCCGATTATGCTGGCATGGTTCCTGATTCTGGCCGCGCTGGGCTTACGCAGCATAATCTCTAACCCGGACGTTCTGCACGCGCTGAACCCGATGTGGGCCGTGCATTTCTTCATGGAATATAAGGTCGTCTCTTTCGTTGCGCTGGGCGCTGTGGTGCTCTCTATTACCGGCGTGGAAGCGCTGTATGCGGATATGGGCCACTTTGGGAAACTGCCTATCCGCGTGGCGTGGTTCACCGTGGTGCTGCCGTCGCTGGTGCTGAACTACTTCGGCCAGGGCGCGCTGCTGCTTGAACATCCTGAAGCGATTAAAAACCCGTTCTTCCTGCTGGCCCCTGACTGGGCGCTGGTGCCGATGCTGATCCTCGCGACCCTGGCGACGGTTATCGCCTCGCAGGCGGTAATCTCTGGCGTGTTCTCCCTGACCCGCCAGGCGGTGCGCCTGGGCTATCTCTCCCCTATGCGCATTATCCACACCTCAGAAATGGAGTCGGGGCAGATCTACATTCCGTTTATCAACTGGCTGCTCTACTTCGCGGTGGTGATTGTTATCGTCAGCTTCGAGCACTCCAGCAACCTGGCGGCGGCGTACGGTATCGCCGTAACGGGGACGATGGTGCTGACGTCGATTCTCTCCACCACGGTGGCGTACCGCAACTGGCACTGGAACAAGTTCCTTGTGGCGCTGATCCTGATTGGCTTCCTCTGTATCGACGTGCCGCTGTTCTCGGCGAACCTCGATAAGATCGTTTCCGGCGGCTGGCTGCCGCTGACGCTCGGTCTGGTGATGTTTATCGTGATGACGACGTGGAAAAGCGAGCGCTTCCGCCTGCTGCGTCGTATGCATGAGCACGGTAACTCTCTGGAAGCGATGATAGCCTCGCTGGAGAAATCCCCGCCGGTGCGCGTGCCGGGCACGGCGGTGTATATGTCGCGCGCGCTGAACGTCATCCCGTTTGCGCTGATGCATAACCTCAAGCACAACAAAGTGCTGCACGAGCGGGTGATCCTGCTGACGCTGCGTACCGAAGATGCACCGTACGTTCATAACGTGCGTCGTGTGCAGATTGAGCAGCTGTCGCCTACCTTCTGGCGCGTGGTGGCCAGCTACGGCTGGCGCGAAACGCCGAACGTGGAAGAGGTATTCCACCGCTGCGGTCTGGAAGGGCTGAGCTGCCGCATGATGGAGACATCGTTCTTTATGTCGCACGAGTCGCTGATTATCGGCAAACGTCCGTGGTATCTGCGCCTGCGCGGCAAGCTGTACCTTATCCTTCAGCGTAACGCCCTGCGCGCGCCTGACCAGTTTGAGATCCCGCCTAACCGCGTGATTGAGCTGGGAACCCAGGTCGAGATTTAATCCTCACAACAATACCCGGCGGCGCTTCGCTTACCCGACCTACTAAACCTGTAGGCCTGTGCTAGCGAAGCGCCGCCGGGCTTTTTTTCTTTCAGCATTTCACTTAGCGAAACGTTTCGACGTCGATCACAATTCTGTTACCTCATGATGGTTTTCTGAGCACACTTCGGATTAAACTCATGAGAGCGAAACGTTTCGCTAGTGGAGCAAGAAAATGAAGAAAGGCGCTGTACTCAACTCAGAAATCTCGTCGGTTATTTCCCGTCTTGGGCATACCGATACGCTGGTGGTTTGCGATGCAGGCTTACCGGTTCCGCGCAGCACTACCCGTATTGATATGGCGTTAACGCAGGGCGTGCCCTCGTTTATGCAGGTACTGGATGTGGTGACGTCGGAGATGCAGGTTGAGACGGCCATTCTCGCGACGGAAATTAAACACCATAATCCGCAACTCCACGAAACGTTGCTCAGCCACCTTGAGCAACTGCAACAGCACCAGGGAAACACCATAGAAATTCGTTACACAACACACGAGCAGTTCAAACAACAAACCGCAGACAGTCAGGCGGTGATTCGCAGCGGGGAATGTTCCCCGTATGCGAATATCATTCTCTGTGCTGGCGTCACGTTCTGAGGCCATCATGGACGCATTACTGCAACTCAAAGGGATCGATAAATCGTTCCCGGGCGTAAAAGCCCTCTCCGGTGCGGCACTGAACGTTTACCCCGGGCGCGTGATGGCGCTGGTGGGCGAGAACGGTGCCGGCAAATCCACCATGATGAAAGTGCTGACTGGTATCTACCAACGCGATGCCGGCTCGCTGGTCTGGCTGGGTAAAGAGACCACGTTCACCGGCCCGAAATCCTCTCAGGAGGCGGGCATCGGCATTATCCACCAGGAACTGAACCTGATCCCGCAGCTGACCATTGCGGAGAACATCTTCCTTGGCCGCGAGTTTGTTAACCGGTTCGGCAAAATCGACTGGAAAACCATGTATGCCGAGGCGGACAAGCTGCTGGCGAAGCTGAACCTGCGCTTTAAGAGCGACCGCCAGGTGGGCGACCTCTCCATTGGCGATCAGCAGATGGTGGAAATCGCCAAGGTACTCAGCTTTGAGTCGAAGGTCATCATTATGGATGAACCCACCGACGCCCTGACCGATACCGAAACCGACTCCCTGTTCCGCGTCATCCGCGAGCTGAAATCGCAGGGGCGCGGCATTGTTTATATCTCCCACCGCATGAAAGAGATCTTCGAGATTTGCGATGACGTGACCGTCTTCCGCGACGGACAGTTTATTGCCGAGCGGGAAGTGGCCACGCTGACCGAAGATTCTCTGATCGAAATGATGGTGGGCCGCAAGCTTGAAGATCAGTACCCGCATCTCGATAAACTGCCGGGTGAGATCCGCCTGAAGGTAGACAACCTGTGCGGGCCGGGCGTGAACGACGTCTCCTTTACCCTGCGTCAGGGCGAGATCCTGGGCGTGGCGGGCCTGATGGGGGCGGGCCGTACCGAGCTGATGAAAGTGCTCTACGGCGCGCTGCCGCGTACCAGCGGTTACGTAACCCTCGACGGGCGGGAAGTGGTGACACGTTCTCCGCAGGATGGCCTGGCGAACGGCATCGTTTATATCTCCGAAGACCGCAAGCGCGACGGCTTAGTGCTGGGTATGTCGGTGAAAGAAAATATGTCGCTGACCGCGCTGCGCTATTTCAGCCACAGCGGTGGCAGCCTCAAACACAAAGATGAGCAGCAGGCGGTGAGCGATTTTATCCGCCTGTTTAACGTCAAAACCCCGTCGATGGAGCAGGCTATTGGCCTGTTGTCCGGCGGGAATCAGCAGAAGGTGGCGATTGCCCGCGGGCTGATGACGCGCCCGAAAGTGCTGATCCTCGATGAGCCTACCCGCGGCGTAGACGTGGGCGCGAAGAAAGAGATCTACCAGCTGATTAACCAGTTCAAAGCCGACGGCCTGAGCATCATTCTGGTCTCTTCCGAGATGCCAGAAGTCTTAGGCATGAGCGATCGCATTATCGTTATGCATGAAGGGCATCTCGGCGGTGAATTCACTCGCGAGCAGGCCACCCAGGAAGTTCTGATGGCTGCCGCTGTGGGCAAGCTTAATCGCGTGAATCAGGAGTAAGAAGATGACTACCCAGGCCGTTTCTGGTCGCCGCTATTTCACTAAGGCATGGCTGCTGGAACAAAAATCGCTGATTGCCCTGCTGGTGCTGATCGCCATTGTCTCCACCATGAGCCCGAACTTTTTTACCGTTAATAACCTGTTCAACATTCTTCAGCAGACTTCCGTAAACGCCATCATGGCGGTGGGGATGACGCTGGTGATTTTGACCTCGGGTATCGACCTGTCCGTCGGTTCCCTGCTGGCACTCACCGGGGCGATTGCCGCGTCGATTGTCGGGATTGAAGTCAACGCGCTGGTGGCCGTGGCTGCCGCACTGGCTGCGGGTGCGGCGATTGGCGCGGTAACCGGTGTGATCGTGGCGAAAGGCCGCGTTCAGGCATTTATCGCCACGCTGGTTATGATGCTGCTGCTGCGCGGCGTAACGATGGTTTACACCAACGGCAGCCCGGTGAATACCGGCTTTACGGATAATGCCGATCTGTTTGGCTGGTTCGGTATTGGTCGCCCGCTGGGCATTCCGACGCCGGTCTGGATCATGGGCATCGTTTTCCTGGCGGCGTGGTACATGCTGCATCACACCCGCCTGGGCCGTTATATCTATGCGCTGGGCGGTAACGAAGCGGCAACGCGCCTGTCCGGCATCAGCGTCAATAAAGTGAAAATTATCGTCTACTCCCTGTGCGGCCTGCTGGCCTCTCTGGCGGGGATCATCGAAGTGGCGCGCCTCTCTTCCGCTCAGCCGACGGCGGGGACGGGTTATGAGCTGGATGCTATCGCGGCAGTGGTGCTGGGCGGAACGAGCCTTGCGGGCGGGAAAGGTCGCATTGTTGGGACATTGATCGGCGCGCTTATCCTCGGTTTCCTGAATAATGGTTTGAATTTATTAGGTGTTTCCTCCTATTACCAGATGATCGTCAAAGCAGTGGTGATTTTGCTGGCGGTACTGGTAGACAACAAAAAACAGTAACTGACGACACTACAGGACATCTTAGATATGAACATGAAAAAACTGGCTACCCTGGTTTCTGCAGTCGCGCTGAGCGCAACCGTAAGTGCTAACGCGATGGCGAAAGACACCATTGCGCTGGTTATCTCCACGCTGAATAACCCGTTCTTCGTCTCTCTTAAGGACGGCGCGCAGAAAGAAGCCGACAAGCTGGGCTACAACCTGGTGGTGCTGGATTCACAGAACAACCCGGCGAAAGAGCTGGCAAACGTTCAGGACCTGACCGTGCGTGGCACCAAAATCCTGCTGATCAACCCAACCGATTCTGACGCCGTAGGCAACGCCGTGAAGATGGCTAACCAGGCGAACATTCCGGTGATCACTCTGGACCGTCAGGCTTCCAAAGGTGACGTGGTCAGCCACATTGCTTCCGATAACGTGCTGGGCGGTAAAATCGCCGGTGACTACATCGCGAAGAAAGCCGGTGATGGCGCGAAAGTCATTGAACTGCAGGGCATCGCGGGGACGTCTGCGGCGCGTGAACGTGGCGAAGGCTTCCAGCAGGCCGTCGCTGCGCACAAATTTAACGTCCTGGCGAGCCAGCCTGCTGACTTCGACCGCACGAAAGGTCTGAACGTGATGCAGAACCTGCTGACCGCGCATCCTGACGTGCAGGCCGTATTCGCTCAGAACGACGAAATGGCGCTGGGCGCGCTGCGTGCGCTGCAGACCGCAGGTAAATCAGATGTGATGGTCGTCGGATTTGACGGCACGCCGGATGGTGAAAAAGCAGTAAATGATGGCAAACTGGCTGCGACCATCGCTCAGCTGCCAGAGCAGATTGGCGCCACTGGCGTTCAGACTGCTGATAAAGTGCTGAAGGGCGAAAAAGTTCAGGCCAAATATCCTGTTGACCTGAAGCTGGTCATCAAGCAGTAAAAGGCGATTCAGGCAGTCGCTGGCTGCCTGAGGGACACCAAATAAAAGAAAAGTGTGGCATACGCCACCGGGTCACACCGGTGGCGCTCTCAGATGGACAGCTCAACCATGAAAACCGCAGGCAACCTCGTCGTCCTTGGCAGTATCAATGCCGATCACATTCTTAACCTTGAATCTTTCCCGACACCGGGCGAAACCGTCACCGGCAATCAGTACCAGGTGGCGTTCGGCGGTAAAGGCGCAAACCAGGCGGTCGCCGCCGGACGCAGCGGGGCGCATATCGCCTTTATTGCCTGCACGGGCGATGACGACACCGGCGAGCGCGTACGCCATCAGCTGGCAAGCGATAACATCGATATTGCACCGGTGAGCGTCGTTGAAGGGGAATCCACCGGCGTGGCGCTGATTTTCGTCAACGCGGAAGGGGAGAATGTTATCGGTATTCATGCGGGGGCTAACGCCGCGCTGACCCCTGAGCGGGTGGACGCGCAGCAGGAGCGGATCGCCAGTGCCGACGCGCTGCTGATGCAGCTGGAATCGCCGGTAGAAAGCGTAATGGCTGCGGCTAAAATTGCGCATGAAAATCATACCTCTGTCGTACTCAACCCTGCGCCTGCCCGTGTATTATCAGACGAACTGCTGACGCTGGTGGATATCATTACCCCCAACGAAACGGAAGCGGAAAAGCTGACCGGCATTCGCGTTGAAAATGATGATGATGCGGCGCGCGCAGCAAAAGCGCTGCATGATAAAGGCATTGGTACCGTCATTATCACCCTTGGCAGCCGCGGCGTGTGGGCAAGCGTAAACGGTGAAGGCCGCCGCGTGCCGGGCTTTAAGGTTAAAGCGATTGATACCATCGCGGCGGGAGACACCTTCAACGGTGCGCTGGTAACGGCGCTGCTGGAAGGCACGCAAATGGATGACGCGATTCGTTTTGCGCATGCTGCTGCGGCCATCGCGGTAACGCGTAAAGGCGCTCAGCCTTCCGTTCCATGGCGCAAAGAGATCGATGAATTCTTAAGTCAGCAGGGGTAACGCTTGGCCACAATGAAAGATGTCGCCCGCATGGCGGGCGTTTCTACGTCGACCGTCTCCCACGTTATTAATAACGATCGCTTCGTCAGCGAGGCGATTCGGGAAAAAGTCGAAGCGGCGGTAAAAGATCTCAACTATGCGCCCTCGGCGCTGGCGCGCAGCCTCAAGCTCAACCAGACGCGCACTATTGGTATGCTGATCACGGCCAGTACCAACCCTTTCTATTCTGAACTCGTGCGCGGCGTTGAACGCAGCTGCTTCGAACGCGGCTACAGCCTGGTGCTGTGCAATACCGAAGGCGACGAGCAGCGCATGAACCGTAACCTGGAGACGTTGATGCAAAAACGCGTCGACGGGCTACTGCTGCTGTGCACCGAGACGCACCAGCCGTCGAAAGAGATTATCCAGCGTTATCCGTCCATTCCCACGGTGATGATGGACTGGGCACCGTTCGACGGCACCAGCGATCTGATCCAGGATAACTCCCTGCTCGGGGGCGATATGGCCACTCAGCATCTGATCAACAAAGGCTATACCCGTATCGCCTGCATCACCGGTCCGCTGGATAAAACCCCGGCGCGTTTGCGTCTGGAAGGGTATCTCGCGGCAATGGAGCGGGCGGGGCTTGCCATACCCGATGGCTACCGGATCACCGGTGATTTCGAATTTAATGGCGGCTTCGAGGCAATGCAAACGCTGCTGACTCAAGCGGAGCGCCCGCAGGCGGTGTTTATCGGTAACGATGCGATGGCGTTTGGTGCCTATCAGGCGCTTTATCAGGCAGGATTGCGCGTGCCGGACGATATGGCGATCGTTGGCTATGATGACATCGAACTGGCGCGCTACATGACGCCGCCGCTGACCACGATTCATCAGCCAAAAGATGAGCTGGGCGAGCTGGCCATCGATGTCTTAATCCACCGTATGGCGCAGCCCACGCTGCAGCAGCAACGCCTGCAGCTTACTCCTGTTCTGATGGAACGCGGTTCGGTTTAGCCTTCGTTTTGTGGCGCTCTTTAATCAGGTTGCGGCCATCTTTGGGTTTTAGCAGCATAAAGACCAGCGCCGAAACGACGGTAAGTGCGCCCATGGTGATAAAGGTATAGTGGAACTGTTCCACCGTGTTGCTGCCGTCGAAGCCTTCATAAAAACGCAGCACGGCTGCACTTACGGCCACCCCCAGGCTTATCGACAGCTGTTGGGTCACCGCCAGCACGCTGTTGCCGCTGCTCGCGTTCTCGTCAGTCAGATCCGCAAGGGTAATGGTGTTCATTGAGGTGAACTGCGTCGACATCGCCATTCCCAGTACAAAGAGCGGCAGGATCAGCATCCAGACCGGCAGCGCGGCGGATTGTAGCGAGAACTGCGCAATCATCAGCCCGATAAACACCGTCACCCCAACCAGTGTCTTACGATAGCCAAACCAGCGCAGCACCTGCGTGACGGTCGATTTCGCCAGAATCGAGCCCATCGCGGTGGGAGCCATCATGCATCCGGCGATCAGCGCCGGGTAGCCAAAACCGACCTGCAGCATCAGCGGCATTAAAAACGGAACGCATCCAGTGCCCAGACGTGAGGCAATATTCCCTGCGACGCCGACCGAGAAGGTGCGGGTATTAAAGAGGGACAGAGAGATCAGCGGCGTCGGGTGACGACGGGCATGACGTATATAAAGAAGGAACAGCAGAATACCGCTGAGGATGACGGACAGCGCCAGCCATGTCGCGACGATTTTCTCGCCAAACAGTTCCATTCCGCTTGAGAACAGTACAAGGCTCAGGCCAAACAGGAAAAAACCACCCATGTCGAAGCTGCGCCGTGGCGTGGTGAAGTTCGGCATGTATTTTCGGGCATACAGCAGGCCGGCCACGCCAATCGGAATGTTAATCAGGAAGATCCAGTGCCAGCTCGCCCAGGTGACAAGCACACCGCCGAGTACCGGACCCAGGATGGGGCCGACCAGCCCCGGCATGGTCACGAAGTTAAGGACCGGCAGCAGTTCGCTGCGCGGATAGGCGCGTAGCAATGCCAGACGCGCCACGGGCATCATCATCGCCCCGCCTATCCCCTGAAGGACGCGAAAGATAACCAGCTCCGTCAATGAGGTGGAGAGCGCGCAGGCCAGAGAGCCGAGCGTGAACAGCGTTACCGCCAGCATGAACACTTTACGGGTACCGAAGCGATCGGCCAGCCATCCGCTGACCGGGATCAGCATGGCGACGGTTAAGGTATAGCTAATGATGGCAGACTGCATCGCCAGCGGAGAGCGGTTAAGGCTTTGCGCAATGGCGGGGAGCGCGGTATTAAGGATGGTGGCATCCAGCGCTTGCATAAAGAACGCCATGGCTGCAATCCACGGCAGCCCGGCCATACTGCGCGCTTTTTTCTCTGTCATTTATTTACCTGCTGGTGGTCTGGTGCGGCGAGTAACGTCTGACATGCGCTCAGGGCACGTGGCCCGTCGCTATCCTGAATGGCATCGACAATGGCCTGATGCAAATCGAGCTTCACCACTTCGTTTTGGGTAATCGAGGTGAAGTAGGTGTGGTACACCGAGTGGAATAATGAGGCAAAGGAGGTCAGGAACGGATTGGCGCTCATCGCGTAAATATGTTCATGCCAGGCCATATCGACTTCTACCCAGCGCTCGCGATTGAAGTGCTTTTTAAGGAAGACCATCTCTTCCATTAAGGTATTGAGCTGCGCTTTTTGCTCCGCAGTGCCGAGCGTGGCGGCAAGAAAACAGGCCTGAGGCTCAAGGCTGCTGCGCATCACCAGAAAATGATCCACGACCTGGTGGAAATTGTCTTCCGTCATCCACCATGACAGAAGCTCTTGATCGAGGAAGTTCCAGTTACTCTGAGGCATAACGCGCGTGCCGATTCGCGGACGGGGGAGAACCATTCCTTTTGCGGTTAACGTTTTCACCGCTTCGCGAACGGCGGTTCGGCTTACGCCAAACTGTTCGCCCAGCTCCATTTCACCCGGCAGGATGCAGCCAGGGGCATATTTGCCCGCTAAGATCAGCTGAGCCAGCTTTTCAGCCAGCACATACGATAAGTTTTTTTGTGCTGCCAGCTGCTGTGCGCTTAAGGGCATCGTTCTTATTCCTTAATTATTCATGCCGGTAATTATGCCATCTGAAGTGTGAATGTGGTTGCAGATACATCAAATAGAACAATTTGTAGCTTGAATTCACCGCTATTGGTGAAAAAAAACACGGTCGAAAACTTTTTTTAAATTTCCTCTTGTCACTTCAGAATAACTCCCTATAATGCGCCTCCACTGACACGGAACAACGGCTTACAGGCCGCCGGGTTAGCGGGGTTCAGCGATGAACGCCGGCAGAGGAAAGCGAAAATAAACGCTTGACTCTGAATGAGGAAAACGTATTATACGGGACCTCGCAACGGTGAGCGAAAGCCGCGTTGCACTGCTCTTTAACAATTTATCAGACAATCTGTGTGGGCACTCAAAGTGACATGGATTCTTAACGTCGCAAGACGAAAAATGAATACCAAGTCTCTGAGTGAACATACGTAATTCATTACGAAGTTTAATTCACGAGCATCAAACTTAAATTGAAGAGTTTGATCATGGCTCAGATTGAACGCTGGCGGC
>NZ_SCNE01000005.1:0-351320 GCF_005503595.1 Enterobacter sp. 2VL | reverse complement strand
CCGTTCCACTGCTTGTGCTCAGGCGTTTTCGGCATGTCCATGCCGGTCTGACCGGTGGACGAACCTGGCGAAAGCTTGACGTCGGTGCCTTTCGGATTGCTCGACGGCGTCACGCCGTTGGTCATATCACCGTTCCACTGCTTGTGCTCAGGCGTTTTCGGCATGTCCATGCCGGTCTGACCGGTGGACGAACCTGGCGAAAGCTTGACGTCGGTGCCTTTCGGATTGCTCGACGGCGTCACGCCGTTGGTCATATCGCCGTTCCACTTTCTGTGCTCAGGCGTTTTCGGCATGTCCTTGCCGGTTTTACCGGTTGCAGATCCCGGAGAAAGCGTTGGGTAGTTCGTATTCGGAACGTCCCATTTTTTCTTCGGTGTGGTGCTGTCAGCCGGTTTCGGCGCAGGCTTCAGGTCATCGGCTTTCGACGGCTTAACGGCAGGCACATCTTCGCTGTGCGCGGTCTCAGACGGGGTGGTATCCGTCTTCGTCGTGCTGTCAGCCGGTTTCGGCGCAGGCTTCAGATCGTCGGCCTTCGACGGCTTAACGGCAGGCACCTCTTCGCTGTGCGCGGTTTCAGACGGGGTGGTATCCGTCTTCTTCGTGCTGTCAGCCGGTTTCGGCGCAGGCTTCACCTCATCCGCTTTCGACGGCTTAACGGCAGGCACCTCTTCGCTATGCGAAGTCCCAGACGGGGTGGTGTCCGTCTTCTTCGCGCTGTCAGCCGGTTTCGGCGCAGGCTTCAGAGTGTCGGTTTTTGACGGCGTAACGGCTGGCACATCTTCGCTGTGCGCAGGTTTCGCTGGCGTAACCTCTTTCTTCCTGGTGCCATCGCTCGAATGCTTCGACGAGCCGCCGCCAATGTGGTTGTCGTTCGGGGTATCGACGTCGTAGCTGCCTTTTTTCTTCTTACCGATGCCAGGATCCGCAAGGGTATAGGAGATATTGTTACCCGCTTCTTTTTCATCGCGGGTGACAACGGACATCTCATCCTTGTTGGTGTTGATCTCGCCAGTCGTACCTTTGCTGGTGGTGCCCCCCACGGAAATGGTGGATTTCTGCGTTTCGTTACGGTGGATCTCATCGACCGTATCCACGTAGATGTTAGCCGATGGAATGCCGCCTTTTTTACCCGGCAGACCGCCGATACCTACGCCGCCACCGCCGTACAGGCCGTCCTGCTCAACGGTATCTTGCAGATCTTTGGCGTTGATATTGCCCGCAACGTTGACCTCACCGGTGCCATTGTCCGAGACGATATTGGCGCCCGCCATGTTCAGGTCGCCGCCGGTTTTCACCTGCACGTCGTCCGTGGTGTGAATGCCGGACTGCTTCGCGGTGGTTGCCGAGTCGTGAGCCTCTGAACCGCCGCCGCCGTTAACGGCCCCGGTAGGCATCACGCCTTTAGCCGATACGGCAACCCCCACGGATGCGCCCCAGTTGGCACGCTCGTTGTCCGTGTGAACCGTGTCCTGGAGGGAGTTAACGGTCATGTCACCTGCAACATCCACATCCGCAGTATTGGCGTCAATGTTGGCACCGCTCATGGTCATGTCGCCGCCGGACTTAATTTTGACGTCGCCTGCCGTAATGGTGCTGTTGGTGTAGCTGGTGCTGTTGCCTGTTCCGGTCTCTTTGCTGCCGCTATAGTCAACAGACGCGCCGCCGCTCACGCCGGAGAGATCCACGCCTACGCCAGCCGTGATGCCCGCCGAGTGCTCCTCGGTGGTGTTGCTATAGCTGGTTGTGGATTTCGCCGCGTTCATGGTCACATCGCCGCCTGCGTTAATTTCAACGTTCTGGCCGCTGATGTCTGTCCCGTTCAACGTGGTGTCTTTTTTGGTGTTGATCGAAACGTTATTCGCGTTGATGTGGTTAATGTTTTCCGCCGTAGAGGTGGAGGTCGAGTGCGATTTAGACGAACTGCCACCAATGGTAACGGAACCGCCCGCCAGATCGTTGAGCAGCAGGTTAGAGGCCTCGCCCAGCACTTCCGCTGCCGTTGTTCCGGCGTTGGCTGACTGGCCTTCGGTGCCTTTTTCAATCAGGTTACCGGCTTTATCGATGGTATCCACGATGGTGCTGTGGGCCTCACCCTTGATGCCAAACGACGTTTCTTTATGGGATGAGGTGTTTTTCATCTCATCTTCATATTTCGTGGTCGCGACGTCCTCGGCGTTGATGGTCAGTGAGTCGCCCGCGCTGAGATCTGCCCCGCCGATATCAACGGTTTTACCTGCTTCAATCGTCCCGGACTGGCCGAAGTTGATTGCGGCATTGGTGTTCTTTTTGCTGTCGGTGACGGACGAGTCGCTGGAGGTGCTCATACCAAACGTGAAGCCAGCCGTATCATTGACCGGCGCACGGCCAGGCTTCTTGCCGATAGCGGAGGTGTCGGATTCTGACCCTGCGCTGACATAGTCGCCGGAGGTGGTTTCGGTGCTGCCGCCGTCCATGGTGCCGTAGCTGGTGTTAACCGACTGGCCGCCACCGCTGACGCCCGCGCTGATGACAAACTCGCGTGACGAGCTGTGCTGCTCTTCGTGAGCCACATCCTGGGACGTTTTGATCGTCACGTCATTTTCAGCGGTAATGCTGCCGGTCTGGGCGTTGTAAGTACCGCCTTCCATCACCACGTCGTTTTTGGCGTCGATGCTCATGTTGCCGCCAGCGGAAACATTCGCGCCAATGGCTTTACCCGTGGTGGTTGAGGTATCAGACATCGTGAAGTTGAGCGCGCTTCTGACGTCGTTATCAATGATGCGCGTGGCGTCAATTTCATGCAGGTCATTGAAGGTGACGTCGCCGTCGGTGGCCTTCATGCTCACATCCTGGCCCGCCGTAATATCCGACGCGTTGGAGGTGATGGATTTGGCCTCCATGTTAATGCTGCCGCCCGCGGTGACGCCGTCCTCAAAGGCGTGGATCACCTGTTTGCCGCTCTCATCGCGTCCTACGCTGGCCGTCATGGTGATGTCACCTTCCGCCGCGGACATGTTCACGTCGCCCTCAGCGTTGATCGCTGCGCCGTTGTTATTGATATTGCCGCTGGTGCTGGACATATTGATGTCGCCGCCCGCAGAGATACCCGCGCTCATGCCGTTGCTGATGTTGTTGATATCGCCATCAGAGACCAGCGTCATGTCGCCTTTGGATGAGATCGTACCGTTGGCGTTATTGATGCTGTCCGCGTCGACGTTCATCTCGCCGCCAGCATGAATGGTCGCGGTGCCGCCGTTAACGTCTCCGCTCTCCATCTGACGAAGCGTTTCAGGGCACAGGTACACGACCGGAACCATCACATCTACGCCGTTCACCGTCTGATTAACGAACCAGACGATATCGGAGTCCAGCCCGTTGCGCTGCTCCTCGGTCAGGGATTGACCGACAACCAGCCCCAGCTCGCTGTCCTGTGCCGCCACGCCTGCATTGTCCATCAGGGCCTGCACCAGCGCGTCGCCTTCCAGACCATCACGGATCGCAAAGAAGCTGCCGACTGAACTGCTGATTTCACGGCGGATCAATTCTGAGGTGAAGTAGTTATCCCCAATAACGTTAACCGGCTTCTGCGGGTCATAACCCACCTGATCAAAGAAGTAATCCGAGCCGGTATACGCGCTCTGATCGATCATTGACGGACGCGTTTCAAAGATTGGAACGATATTGTTGGCTGGCCCCGGATAAGCGGTGCCATTTTTTTCTGCTTCGGCGGTTTTCTTAAAGTCGGTCGAGACTTCAAACATGCCCGGAATAGAGACCATGTCCTTGATGGTTGGCATCGGGCTAATGCCCATCGCCAGCTCGTCAATTTTTTTGGTGTTGACCTGGACATCGTAACCGGCAATGACCGTATCGACGGTGTATTCGCCCACGTCGATATCGCTCACGTTGCTGTGGCTGTTAACCACCCCGGCGCCTGCAATACCGTTATCCAGCTTGCCGCTTTTATGCGTAAAGTTACCGCCAGCGGTGATCTCGCCTTTTTCAGACGGGACGAAGTAGGTTTTATTGTTTTTTAATGCTTCATTATTGGTCGCCGTGACGCTCGCCCAGATATTACGCATCGTACCGTAGTCGGTGGTTTGCCAGGTTTCACCGAAGATGTCGGACATCATTTTGTTGAAAAGCGTGGACTCGTTTCCGGTCATCACGACGGCGTTGTACCAGATCCCTTTTTCAGGATCGTCACTGCCTGACTTACCGGCTGCTGCGCCATTGCCAAACTCGAAGTCGAGGAACTGATAAAGGGTATCAAAATTCCACGTTGACGTATGGTAGGCGCCTAAATGCCACTGATAGGTGATCCCGCCCTGCGTCTCTAACGGCAGCTGCAGATAATCATAAATGGACATTTCACCGTATTCCGGTGAGTTGTAGATATCACCGCTAACCGTAATATCTTTCGCCGCCTGAATCAGACCGCCTTTGTTTGTGATCTGTTTTCTGTCGAAGATATTGCGCTGGTTGATATTAATGTTGCCGCCCGCGCTGATCTCCGCCTGATGGTCAAGTTTCAGTCCCGAGGTCACAATCGGCATTGAGAAGTTAATCAGGGTTTGAGATTTGGTCGCGAGATGTTCAACGGTGTTATAGACCGCACTGGCGTTCTGATACCCCGTCATGGAGATTTCGTCGCCGGTGTAGCTACTTTCGTTTCTGATGGATTCCGCGTCTAAATTGACGTCCTTCTCAGCGCGAATAATCCCGGCCTGGTTATAGATCTCCTTCGCGATAATCGACATATCGCCCATGCTGAGCACGTTACCCGACACGCCATTGAAGAAGTTACCGTTACGGGCATCCAGACTCAGGTCGCCCATCGTCCACAGCAGGCTACCGGCATTGTTGGTGATGTTGCCCGCGGTGACGTTGAGATCGCCCCCGGTCACGATAGACATGGCGTTGGTGAAGTTACCGTCTGCATTCAACGTCAAATCGCCAATCGCTTCCATCTGGGTGCTATTGGTAAAGTCGCCGTGCGTGGTGATCGCCATCGCGCGTCCGGCGTTGATATTCTGGTTATTGGCGTCGAGGGTCAGGCTATTGTCGACGTTGAGCGTGAGATCGCGTCCGGCCTCAAGAATACCGGCCGTGTTGTTCAGGCTGGCGAGAGCCAGCTGCAGATCCCGGTCGGCGGTGATGGAGGCGTTGGCATCGTTTTGCAGGTTTTTGGTCGCAACCGCAATGTTAGTGCCCGCAATCACTGCGTTAGTGGTGTTTTTGATGTAGCCTTTCTGTACATTCAGCGAGGTCGTTTTGGCCCCGGCGAGCACGGCTTCATCGCTGTTGTTCAGGTTGCTCGCCACGTTCAGCGTCAGGTTGTTATCCGTCGAGACAATGGCCGCGCCGTTCTCGTTGGTCACATTTTCTGACGTCACGGTCACATCGCCGCCCGCCACCAGGGTGGAGTTTGAACCGTTTTCGCTGCCGCTGTTGAGCAGGGAATTTGCCGCGACGGTTAACGCACCGTCAACGGCCTGAATCACCCCGCCGGAGAGGTTAGTCAGCACGCCAACGGCGTTCAGCACCGTGTTCATGCTGGCCGTGATCACCGCCTGGTGGGAGTTGGTCAGGGAATCCACATCCTCGATCGTCAGGTTACGCAGGGCCATGAGCACATGGTCGCTCCCGTCGTTCACCAGGCTTCGAATATTGCGGATAATCAGATCGGTGCCCGCCTGCACCACGCCGTTATTGTGCAGCGTGTCGCCGTTCTGCACGGTTATGCTGCCGTCGCTGAGGATCACCGAGGCATTGTTCAGCGTATTCACGCCGTCCAGGGTCATGTTGCCCGAGGCGAGGATCGCCGCGTCAGTACTGTTGTTCAGCGTACCCACGTTTTTGATGCTGAGGGCATGCTCAGACTGGATCACCGCGCTGTTGCTGTTGTTGAGCGTATGCACCGTGTCGATCGTCACGCTGCCGCTGCCGACCATTGCGGCGCTGTTCGTGTTCGAGACGTTGGTGATATTCAGCATCGCCAGCGCACCGTCTGCCACCAGCTGTGACGCATCGTTGGTGAGGGTGCCAATGTTGGACAGGGTCAGATTGCCGCTGCTGTAGACAGTGGCATCGCGGGTGTTCGTCAGCGTGCCGATGTGATCCAGCAGGATGGACGTTGCCTGAATGCCGGAGGCCGTGTTGGTCAGCGTTGTTGCGCCGGACAGATCCATCGTCCCGTTGGCGAGCAGAACGGCGTCGCCCGTGTTGCTGAGCGTCGCCATATTGGTCAGGGAAATGTTTTCCCCCTGGATCCGGCTATTGTCGTTGGTCAGAGCGGTCGTATGCGCGCCGTCCAGCGTGAGGTTTTCGCCCGCCAGGATCGCGCCGCCGTGAGTGTTGTTCAGCTGCTTGCTGACGTTCAGCGCGATATCGCCCGCTGCGCTCAGGGTGCCGCCGTTGTTATTCAGCTTCGCCGCCTTCACCTGCGCTTTTTGCCTGGCGTTCAGCGTACCGCTGTTTTCAAGCGTCGCGTCGGCGTTGGAGGCGGTCAGGGTAACGTTTTTCCCCTCGATCTTGCCCTGGTTCTTGATGGATTTACCGCTGGCAGCGAGGGTGACATCTTTTTCGTTACTGATGATGTTTCCGCTGTTGTCGACGTCGCCGCCCACGTTCAGGCTGACGGCCGCCGCATCACCCACGAGGGTGCCGCTGTTGGTGACATTGCCGGTCGTGGTGATCTGCAGTGCGTCACGGGTCGCCCCGATGTTTCCACGGTTGTTCAGCGCGCTGGCGTTCATCACCAGCCGTTTTTCCGCGAAGATGCGGCCATTGTTGTCCAGGTTCCCGACGCGCAGCGTCTGGTTGTTGGATGCGTAAAGCACGCCGTCATTTTTCAGTGAGCCGGACGCAATCGTCAGATCACCCGTCGCGCTGACGGAACCGCTGTTCACAAAGGCCTCTTTCAGGGTGAACTGCAGGGTGCCTTTTTTCGCCAGGACGCTACCGCCGCTGTTATTCATGCTGCCTGCGGTAATCTGCACATCACCGCTGTGGCTGGTCACCTGCGTATCCGAGATCAGCGAGGCAAACGGCACTTCAGCGCCGTTGACCTTCACGACGAAATCGCCGTTTTTCAGCGTCACTACGCCGCCAGCAATGACCTTACCGTTGGCGTCCAGCGCCTGCAGTTTGCCGTTCAGGGTATACTGGCCCGCCACGTTAATCTGAATCGCCGGAACGGTAGTGGTGGTGTTGTTGGTCACCAGCGAGGCGGCGTTTTGCACCAGCGAGCTGGCATCAATGCGGATTTTACCGGTTGAGGCGATCACGTCATTATTCAGCGTGATGCCCGCCAGGGCGTTCATGATAATGTCGTTTTTCGCCTGAACGCCGGAAGTGGACTTGTTCAGGGTGATATTCTTGCCGGAGAGCGACAGGTTCTTCTCGCTCGACAGGCTGGCGAGCGTAATGTCGCCATCCGCGCTGATGTCCAGGTCGCTGCTGGCGATAATGCCGCCAGCATGGCGGACGCCCGCCCCGGATTCGGTGCTGATCAGCTGGATCTTGCCGCCGTACATGGAGCCAAGCGCGCTACCGTCGATAGCAACGGCCGGACCCCGCCCGTCGCCTTTGTTACGCACGGTGTGGCTACGGGTCGCAAGATCGTAATCGTTCTGGCCCGCCAGCACTTTGATGTCTGCTTTACCGGCAATTTCGCCTTCCAGCTGCGCGCTGCGGCTTACGATGTCGAAGTAGCCCAGCCCGTCGGTATTAATGCCCTGACCGGTGACGGATACCGCCCCTTTTTCGACTGCCAGCTTATAGGAGCCGTCGTTATTTGCCTGCACCTTACCGGTGCTGAGGGTCAGGCTGTTGGCATTGATGGTGGTTGCGCCGTTCACGCTAATGCCGTTTTCGTTGGCAATGATGATGTCGGCCTTTTTACCGAAAACTTCCATCGTGCCGTTAATGTAGGACGCTTTCGCGCCCGTCACTTCGCTGATAATGGCGCTGGCTTCGTGCTGCAGCTGGGCGTTTTTTACCGCATAGCCGCCAATTTTCGTCACGCCGTCCTGCATGCTGTTGTTAAAGATCATCCCCTGTTTTTCAACGTTAAACTCGTTGAATTTATTCATGGAGATACCTTTCGCATTAGGATCGGCAATATTGACCACCGGCGTACCGTTGGCCGCCTGGCCCATGGTTGGACCTTTAGCCTGACGTGTATCAGGCGTTGTTGCCGCATCAGCGGTGGCCGAGAGAATGCCTGCCAAAGACAGATATAAAGGACAGAGCCGCTGATGCAAATTGCGCGTGGTTATTTTTCCGCTGCGTGTGTTTTTGTTTTTCATTATTCTTCCCTTTGTTAGAAGTTAATTTCCGTTTTGTAATAAACCACCGTGTTATCGATGGTTTCTTCTTCCATTGAGTCTGGTTTTTTAACGGGCCATCCTGCCATCACATAGGAAGAGAAATGGCTGCCAGTGGCTTTAACACCCACGGATGCGCCCATCATGAATTGGCTGTCGCAGACATTGACGCCTTTCGGGCAATTATCTTTTGTAAAGCCAAAGTCGTAGCCAATATAAGGCGTCAGCTGGTAAATACCGGCCAGTCCAATATCGAAAGGAAACTGCAGGCTGTTGGCAATCCACGCGCCGTTGTCGCTCATCACGTTGTCGTCTTTGAAACCACGAACGGTGTATTCATCGCCGATAGTGACTTTGGCATCACTCACCAGCACATCCGGCGTGTACTGAAAACCGCTGTTCAGCTCATAGGTCATGCCGAGTCTGCCGAACTTGGCGAGCGGGCGCGTCCAGGAGGCAATACCGTTGTACTTCATGTAATCGACGTCGAAACCTTCCAGGTCTTTATCGCCATCGCGGGCGGAACCAAACCACGGCACCGCCGCGGTGACGCTCAGATCGCCATAGAACCAGCCGCCGCCCATTGCGCCAACGTAGGTCAGGCCCGACGCCAGCGAGGTGTAGGTTTTTGAGCTAACGTCAATGCGCGCGTTTTCGATGCCGTTGTAGTTATCCCGGCGTTCGACCTTCATCCAGGCGCTGGTTTTACCCGTTGCGCCACGCACCAGCATGCGGCTGATACGCAGGGATGCACGTTCGGAGGTACCATCGGAATCGTAAATGCCGAAACCGCCGTCGATGCCTTTTTCGTATTCAGATTTGTAATAGCTGGTATCAAAACCCCAATAGCCCAGCGGCACGCTGTAGCTAAATGACCAGGAGTCCTGCTTATCATTCGTATTTTTCAGGTCGTTCCAGGAGTAATACGCATTAAAGATGTCGTTCAACCCGGCAATATTCTTTGCCGTCAGGCTGCCGTAATATTGCTGCCAGCCGTCTGATTTATTCCCGGAGTTATTTAACCCCGCCGCCGCGTCAAGCGGGAATGAGGGCTGACGAATCAGGTTAAGATCGGAATAACCATTAATGATTGAGGGCTCGACGTGAATATTATCCCCCTGCGATACCCGCATCAGGTTCTCAACCATCTGGTCGACATCCTGCATATTCAGGATCTTGTCTTTGGCAAACGGGTAGGCAGTAAAAAGACGCGTGCTATCACGCAGCCCCGGCGCCTGGCCGTTAACCTTAAAAGCGTTGATCTTTCCCCACAGCACGCGAAGCTTGAGCGTACCGCTCTTGATGTTGCCGGGATCGATGCTGATAAGTGTGGTGGCATAGCCACGGGAAATATAAAAATCCGTTAACTCTTTCACTAAGGTGAAGATGTCAGATTTGCCCAGATCTTTACCCAGATAGCGCTGGACGATCTCCTCGCGCTGCGGCGAACCGTCGAACAGATGATCGTCGAGGATCTCGATGTGGGTTACGTTGAACTTCCACGATGAGTCAGCCGGCAGGCCGGACTCCGCGTCTTCTCCACGACTGGCGCGCTGTTGTTGCAACAACGCTTCCGTTCTTTTCGCCTCTTCAATCAGATACTGGTTGCTCTGCCGCTCCAGGCGGTCAAGCTCCTGCTTGTTCTGAACAGAGGGCAGCGTGGCGGCATGGGCCACCTGCAGTAAAGGCAGTAAGAACAGGACTTTTTTCATTTTAAAATGACAACGCATCTCTCTCTCCCTGAGCGTTATTTAATGCGAACGGTGTATTGAACGGCGCCGACAACTCTGCCGGGGGTGAGGGCGGTCTTACGATCGACCCCACTGCCAACGTAGATTTGTGCCTGATAGTTTTTGGTGAGCGTGGAGGCGGTATAGATCTTCTCATTACCCAACACGATCGCGGATCCGTACTTCTCAAAAAGGCGAATACTAAAATTGCTTGCATAACCGTCGCCGCTTTCAACGCCGATCACGCCGGACAACGCGCCTAATGGGGTGTTAATTAAGGAGTTGAAGGTGATGCCAATATCTTCCGTGGAAGGGCAACCCACGGTGATGCTGAAATCTTTTTTAACACCCTGAAAACTGTCGTTGTTTTGAAAGTCGGCGATGTTATAGGTGCCCAAATCGATGTTTGTTGCCGAGGGGTAGATTGTGCACGCGGCGGTAATCACCTTTATGGCAACACCAAAGTTGATGGCCATAATCGGCAGTTTTTCGCTCGCATCGGCGGTCGGGATCACCATTGCTTCAGCCACCTTACCGGCTGGAATGACGTATTCCCCTTCAGGCATCGCGCCGGTCTGGACCATTTCCACCAGCACCGTGCTGTTTCTCACCCCGCAGCCGGTGGAACAGGTGGTCGGCGAACCCGAGTTACCCGGCAGCCAGGAAGATTCGGTCTGCGTAGGCCAGCGCATGCGAATACCAATCCCCGGGATTTCGGTGTTATAGACATGATCAAGCTGCGAACGGATATAGCTTCGCGAGTAGCTTGAATGCCATGAGGATTGTGTGGAGGCGTCACAGGTGTAGCTAACGTCCGGCACCTGGTAGGACTTGCTCCATAAAACTTTGCCGACCTCACGCTGCTTAATGACGTTAAGCGTGATGTCGTCCATGATATTCAGCGTCGCCAGAGGGGACGTGCGGGTGCACAACGCCGCATAGGCGCTGGTGCATGTTAAAGATAAAAACGCCGTGGATAAAAGAATCAGCGCAGCCGTAAAGATCCGTCTCATGGTGTTGCCCCGTTATTGATGCAGGTAATTTCAGTAGCCTTAAACGCCTCTTCCTCGGATGGCTGATCCTCAGCGCCTTGTTTCACATAACGCGCAACGCACTGTGCGGGCTGTTTATTTTTCTTCCACTGGAGGGTGAAGTCGTTTTGGCCTTCCTTGAGCGACACCATCGCCACGCCGTTTTGCCCGACCATGCCGATGGCGTTGTGCGATGCATCCAGCACCGACGCACCGAAGGGGATCACCTCCCCGGAAGGCTGCACAAAGCGCACAAAGCTCTGGCTATTGGCCTGGGTGTCCATTTTGATCAGCACGGCCGCGCCGGAGGTAGGCACGATGGTTCGGCGGGTATCGTCTACCTCGACGGTATACGCGGTGCCTTTCGGGTCGGCGTACACCTCGTTGTACTTGTAAGGCACCAGATACCCGACAATGCCGTAGCCGTTGTCTTTGATGACGGCCTGGGAATCCGGGTAGATGCGGGAGCCTTCTGCGCCTTTTGCTTCTACGATGCCGATGGTGTCTGCCAGGGTAGGTACCAGGTTGATGCCGCCTTCATGCACCACCACGCCGCCGTTCAGGTTGACCCCACCCATAAAGGAATCCCGGGACTGGCTGTAGGTCATCCCGCCCGAGGCGCTTTCGCCCGTGTAGGAGAGGTTCATGCCGAAGTTGGTTTCCGGCGTGTTGGACTGGCTGAAATAGCCGCCAAAGCCAAACTGCGAGCGTTCCCCGGCGGAGCCGTTCAGCGAGGTACGGAAGTTAGCTTCATCACTGTTATAGCTGAAGTTCGCCCCCAGGCGAGCCTGCTTCTCGTAGTGGTGGCCGAGCGGCATACTCATGTTCAGATAGAGCGTATCTTCGTGGCCGCCATCGTCGTTATTGGTCCGGCCAAGGGAGATCCCCCAGGTCGTGATGCCAAACTGGTTGTTGTAGCCCAGCACGAAGTTCGACTTTTCATTCCGGCCCTGTTCGTTGTTCCAGACGTTGCCCACAAAACCACTGACGTAGAAGCTTCCCCAACCGGCGGGAAGCGTCTGGTTGATGTTGGCTTCCAGGCGCTCGCGATAGCGTTCCGGGAGATAGTCATCCTCATCGGCTTCAATCGAGCGCTTCAGGCTGACCGCATCGCTCAGGGAGTAGAAGTTCGCGCTGGAGTAGCGATAGCCAATCAGGCTGAAGTTCGTCCCGGTGGTCGGGAGCGTCTTCGCCAGGCTAATGCGCAGGCTCATATTGCAGAAGGTGCCGCAGTCGGCGGTGTCCGGCTGTCCCTCGAAGCGGGTAAAGGAGCGCGTCACGTCCACGCCTAGCGCGCCCAGTCGGGTGTTAATCGCAAAACCGGTCATCAGCGACGAGTAGTCGCCTTCGAACGCGCTCTGCCCGCCAACGTATCCGGTAAAGTTATTGAATAAGCCGTACTGAAACGTGCCCTCAACCGCTTTCGGGTCCTCTTTCAGCCAGGTATCGCGAATTTCACCGGCGGCCACAGAGTAGCGAGAGTAACCTTCGCGCAGCAGCTGCGGCACGCTGGAGTAGGGGACCACGAAGTAGGTCTCTTTGCCGTTGGTCTCTTTTACGGTGACCTCAAGATCGCCGTTATAGCCGGTCGCATAGAGATCGCTGATGGCGAACTCCCCTGGCGGCACCACCTTTTCATACAGAGTGTTGCCAGCCTGCTTGATGGTCACCGTGGCATTGCTGTTGGCGATGCCGCGCACCACCGGAGCATAGTTGCGGACGGAGTCGGGAAGCATGCGATCGTCCGTGGCGAGACGAACGCCACGCAGGGCAGTGGTGTCGAAAAAATCCCCAGTGGTATTCATATCGCCCAGCACAATCTGCGATTGCAGCGGCGCAATCGCCCGCTCTGCATAGGCCTGGATATGCTGCACGCCGGTATTTTCAGTGTCGCTGCCGGAACTCAGGCTGTCGTAAGTCGTAAAGCGCCACGCGCCCAGCGCAAGGGTGTTGTGCAAATTGCTGTAGAGATAGGTCGCGTTATCCTGGGTGGGGCGATAACGTGAACTGGTAGCGCTCAGCGTATAGGAGGACATCAGCGCCGGCACGCCGTTATCCCATAACTCCGGGCTTACGTAACCCGCAGGCGTGTTAAGCAGCATCGCCTGGGGAATAGTGACATCCAGCTGTTCTTCTACCGCGTTATAATTAACCGTCGCGCCTTTAATCAGCTCAGGAAGAATAATGCAGCTATTCAGCTTCCAGTCAGGAGGAAGTTTTGATGTGTCGACGTCAAAGCGGACGACCATTTCGGGCGTCATGCAGGCGTTAAATCCCTGCTCGTTATTTGCCGCCACAAAGGTGACGGGCCAGGTATCAACAGGCTTGAGATTGCTATATACCTCAAGCGTATATTTACCCGGCTGTATTTTTTCTACGCCGTCAAATTGCGTCAGATCGATTCCGCTATCGTAATACTTCATAAACCCATGAGAAAATGTCATCGGCTTACTGGCATCACTGGCAAAAACTGTGGATGGTGCGCTTGTCACCGAAATGACAAAGCCACTCACCACCCAGAGAGTGTAAGTTTTTTTGAAAAACATCGACATATCACCGTCCTGGTCAATATCCTTGCTAATCAGAAGTTATACGTGCGCTTAATATAGGCACCCAGATCGGTAATATAATTGTATTGGAATGTCCCTTTTCCCTGCACGGCATTAACCTGCGGGAAGTGATACACCATCGTGCTATATGGCGCGATCATCTCTCCATCAATCATGACATCTTTGCCCTGAGCATCTTTGAGCCAGACGTTCGTCATGCTTACATGGAAAGGAGAATTATTTGTTCCAACGACGTCATAACCTTTGGCGGTTTTTTTCAATTGCCAGGTTAATTCGTCCGCCGCTTTCATCGGGTTACCTTTCAGGCCAACCGGACGATAGAAAAATTTAATCAGCGTTCTGAACGCCATTTTTAGCTGATTTTTATCCGCGTCTTCTGCCATTTCAGGTGGAATATCCAGGACGTTGAGCCACAGTACCGTCTCACGATCTTTTGGATATTTCGCCGCTGCGCCTTCCGTCTGGAATATACGGAACACTTTCCCCTTTTGGCCGTTAATTCTGGCCGCCGGTGGGGTGATAAAGAAAGGCACATCTTCTTTGGCGATGCCGTCAGTCTTATCGGTGCTGGAAAGCCACACCTGAACCAGTTCGGGCGTTTTGCTGACGTTGTTAATACGAATCGTTTGTTCTTTCTCCCCGGCGTTAAATGCCACGCGGGTCGTCATAATTTGAATCGTTGCACTGGCCGCAAAGGAAAAGGCCAGCGTCGTCATGAATACAGAAGATATAACAAATTTTTTTAACATCTGGCCTAATCCTTTAGGTATTACTCTCAGCGGTTAATGCCGCTAAATGCGCGATTACTGATATTTAATGGAGTACACAACCTCGGTAGATACCTGGCCGGCAGTAGATGCCCCGCCCGTCGCGACATATTGTGCCCAGTAATCAAAGCGAGCCGTATTACCAGAAACCGTAACGGTTTTAGCGTTATTGTTTGCGGTATTCAGGTTCAGAATGGCTTTTGAAGAATCCAGTAAACCAACCTGAACTTTCTCCGCACCGCCTGACGCTTTCGCCACGGTATTTTTCAGGTTACCGGTGGTGGCATCAATATTGGTGCTTTGCGCCAGTTCGAAAAATACGTTGGCAATTTTGCCATTGGTGCAGTTTGCGCCGCTTAAGGTAATGTGGAATGGTGTGTCGCCTGCGCGCTGTCCATCCGTTGCAAGCGCGGTAGCACTAATAGAAGGTAAATGAACGGTAAAATCAGGGGTAGAAGAGTCGCCCTGTGCGTCGCCGCCGGTAATAGTACAGGTGGCGTCGCTGATAGTACCTTCAAAAGTAATAGTGCCATCTTCTGCTGCCGCGGCGGTACCGATGGTTGAAAGAACGGTCAGGATTGCCAGCTTAGACAACTTATTCATAAAAATATCCATATCATGTCATTGGGGGGGGTATTGTATAGAGGTCATCTCCTCCACCGCTATCGTCCAGGCCTAAATATATTCCTAGTTTTAAAATGATATATTTATTAAATTTATGAGTTATTTTTTGCTTCGGACTTTTATGAACAAATGATGCGGAAAAATGGCTGGCTTTAGAAAATATAAATTATAAAAATGAATTTTATTTGCGCGGTGAATATTTGGGGGTCGTATAAGTCTGGTAACGCGATTGATTTCTGTTTTGAAAAGTGAGCTTGAATCTTCACCTTCCAGAGGCTAGCATTAGGCAAAAGCAGTAAGGACATCAATCCCTTCCTCGTCGGGTTTAACGACGCGGAGGGGATTTTTTTTCATCTGTATCTAATGCAACGACTTTATAAGAGGTCAGGACATGAGCACTTTAGGTCATCAGTACGATAACTCCCTGGTATCTAACGCGTTTGGTTTTTTACGTTTACCAATGAACTTCCAGCCGTACGACAGCGACGCTGACTGGGTCATCACCGGCGTTCCATTCGACATGGCCACCTCCGGTCGTGCCGGTGGCCGTCACGGCCCGGCGGCAATTCGTCAGGTATCCACTAACCTGGCCTGGGAGCACAACCGTTTCCCGTGGAACTTCGACATGCGCGAGCGCCTGAACGTGGTGGACTGCGGGGATCTGGTGTATGCCTTTGGTGACGCGCGTGAGATGAGCGAAAAGCTGCAGGCCCATGCCGAGAAGCTGCTGGCTGCCGGTAAGCGCATGCTCTCCTTCGGCGGCGACCACTTCGTAACCCTGCCGCTGCTGCGCGCCCACGCCAAACACTTCGGTAAAATGGCGCTGGTGCACTTCGATGCGCACACCGACACCTACGCGAACGGCTGTGAATTCGATCATGGCACCATGTTCTTCACCGCGCCGAAAGAAGGGTTAATCGACCCGAATCATTCCGTGCAGATCGGAATCCGTACCGAGTTCGATAAAGACAATGGTTTCACCGTGCTGGATGCCTGCCAGGTGAACGATCGCGGCGTGGACGACATCATCGCCCAGGTGAAGCAGATCGTTGGCGATATGCCGGTGTACCTGACCTTTGATATCGACTGTCTGGATCCGGCGTTTGCACCGGGTACCGGTACGCCGGTCATCGGCGGGCTGACCTCCGACCGCGCCATCAAGCTGGTGCGCGGCCTGAAAGATCTGAACATCGTGGGCATGGACGTGGTGGAAGTTGCACCGGCATACGATCAGTCCGAGATCACCGCGCTGGCTGCGGCGACCCTGGCGCTGGAAATGCTTTACATCCAGGCCGCGAAAAAAGGCGAATAACCTTTACGCGCTGAGTGCTGCTGCGCGACGCATGCGCAGCAGCAACACGCCGCCCGCCAGCAGGGTGATCGCCTGCGACACGACCAGCACCGAAAAGCCCGAGCTGACCGACCCCATCGATTTCATCACCATCCCCATCAGCAGCGGAATAAAAGCGGCGCAGAGATTACCGATGCCATTAATAATGCCGTACGCGCTGCCGACCGCCTCCCGCGCCGCGTGATGCTGGATCACCGCAGGAATGGCCGCCCCCTGAAGCCCCCAGAAGATATTTGCCGAGAGCATAAACAGCGCAAGCCACACCGGCTGGTGGCTCAGCATCAGCGCGATGACGGACAACGCCGTCAGCAAGCCGCCCACCACAAACAGCACCGGGGCCTGCTCCGGGCGCATTTTATCGAGCAGCACGCCGCCGAGAAATTTTGAGCCAAGGCTTAACAGGAAGGGGACCGCGGCAAGCAGCCCGGTCGCGTGCAGCGAGAAGTGATGCTCATCGCGCAGCCAGGCGGGGAGCCATGCGCTGCTGCCCCAGAGATAGCTCAGCGTGGCGATTTCAACCAGCAGGATCAGGCCAAGCAGCGGGGTTTGCCAGGCGAGCGTAAAAGTCTGCATAAAACCCGGTTTTAGGGTGGCCTTCACCTCACGCGGCGCGGGGAGAAAACGCCAGACCGCGCCGCCGCCCAGCACCAGGTTGATTGCCGCCAGCGCGTAAAACGATCCGGCCCAGCCGAGGTGCGCCATTAGCCAGGTGACCAGCGGAAAACCGATCGCCAGCCCCAGCGAAACGCCCAGGGCGGTCACGGCGTTGGGTTTGCCGATCGCCTCCGCGCAGAAGTTATCGCTGATAAAGCGCGTTTTCAGTGAAAAGAGCGGCCCTTCGGCAACCCCTAAAATCACGCGCGCGATGAGCATTCCCATCAGCGATCCGAGCAACGGTGAAATGGCACACACCGCAGCCCAGATGGCAATGCTGACCAACAAACCCTGCCGATAATGCAGTTTGCTTTCGATAACCGGCGTTAAGAGTAACGCGGAAAAACCATAGCCCAGGAGAAAGCACGTCATCAGCATTCCCTGTAACATTCTGTTTTCATTTAACTGAAAGTGTTCGGCAAATTCCGGGTTTAAAATCATCACCGAAATATTTACCCTGTCGACATACGAAATAATAATCAGCAATAACAATGCCATCGTACCTTGCCATCTTGCCGTCATCATGCCCGCCTTATGAATTGATTTTTTATTAAAGTGATTGTCACGCAGGTAAAATGGTTCACCAGTGAAACTCTTTGTTTATAAACAGTAAATGCAAAATTCGTTTCACAGGTGAAACACCCAGGTCATCCCTTTTATTTATTTCTAATGATCAAAGATAAAATAAGTCAATATCTTTTAGAGAACATTTCTTCCCATCACTAAAACGTATTCCCTCACGCCTGAATAATGAAAATTTCATATCGCTGCATTTTTTCGTGATCCTTTGCACACTTAGTTAATTAATTGCCATTCGGTTAACAAATTCTTCACATTGGCGCTTGACGAAAGATTCATCGCTTTTATATTGACCGTATTAAATAAGAAACAGAGTTTCATATATGAAACAAAAGCCTGGAGGATCGTGATGAGCTGGATAGGCGTATGTGACGCAGAACAAGTACAGGAAGATTTCCCATTTAGCGGCAACGTCGAGGGTAAAGAGATCGGCGTTTATTTAATTGACGGTGAATATTACGCGCTGGAAGACGTCTGTCCGCACGCCTACGCGCTGCTGAGCCAGGGCTTTGTGGAAGACGGCAAAGTGGAGTGCCCGCTGCATGAGGCGGTTTTTGACGTCAAAACCGGCCAGTGCCTGCACGGCCCCGGCGGTCGCAACCTCAACCGCTACCCGGTTCGGGTCTTTGAAAACCAAATCCAGATTACCTTTGTCGAGGAGACCGTGGCATGAGCGAGACCCTGAACTTTAACCCGGCGTTGCCGGAAAGCCGCCAGTTTACCCCTCCGGCAGAGGGCGGTAACGGCGCGATCCACAAGCCGGGTGAATACCAGAACCTAATCTGGCAGACCCGCAGTCGCGAGCCGGAAAACTGGGAGCTCCACCTTATCGCCACCCTGGAAGAATTGTTTGAGCAGGGCGCGGAAACCCTGCCGGAGCTGGTGAACGGCCTGAACGCCGTTCGCCTGCACGACCAGCAGGGCGAGCCCTGGAGCGAGAACAGCTTCCAGGCATTCTTACAGGTTAACGGCTACTGAGGACAACGCGATGACGACTCCCGTACAACACTATCTTGATAAAGGTCTGCGCGGCCTCTGGTATCCGGTTCTGGCGAGCTGGGAAGTGCAGTCTGCGCCGGTGGGCATTACCCGCCTCGGCGAGCAGATTGTGGTCTGGCGTAACAAAGACGGCCAGGTACAGGCGCTGGAAGATCGCTGTCCCCACCGCGGCGCACGGCTGTCGATGGGCTGGAATCTCGGCGACCGCATCGCCTGCTGGTATCACGGCGTGGAAGTGGCGGGTAACGGCGAGGTGAAAGATGTGCCTGCGGTGGACAAATGCCCGCTGGTCGGCCAGCAGTGCGTACGCAGCTACAACGTGCAGGAGGCACACGGGGCCATCTTCCTGTGGTTCGGCGTTACCGCTGGCCAGCAGCCGGACGAGCTGAGCTTCCCGGATGAACTCGCCGACACCGACAATTTCAGCAACTTCCTCTGCACCGCCGGGTGGAAATGCAACTACCAGTACGCGCTGGAAAACGTGATGGACCCGATGCACGGTACCTATCTGCACTCGTCGTCGCACTCGATGGCGGAAGGGGACCGCAAGGCGGACATGGTGCTGCAGCCGACCAAAACCGGCTTCATCTTTGAGAAAAAAGGGCAGAGCGGCATCAACTTCGACTGGGTGGAGCTGGGCAACAGCGGCACCTGCTGGATGCGCCTGTCCATTCCTTATAAGAAGCGTTTCGGGCCGGGCGGCCACTTCTTCATCGTCGGCATGGTGGTGCCGGAAGATAACGACAACTGCCGCGTCTTCTTCTGGCGTATCCGCCGGGTGCAGGGCTGGCAGCGCGACATGTGGCGCTTCATGTACCGCAACCGCCTGGAGAAACTGCACTGGGAAGTCCTCGAGCAGGACCGCGTTGTGCTCGAAAGCCTCGCCCCGAACGCCCGCGAGCATGAATACCTGTACCAGCACGACGTCGGTCTCTCCCGCCTGCGCCGTATGATGCAAAAGGCGGCGAAAGAGCAGCTGGCGATGCGTGAAGAACAGCAGGGAGCCGCCTGATGAACGGCCTGCTGAACGGGAAACGCATCGTGGTGACCGGTGCTGCGCGCGGCCTGGGCTATCACTTCGCCAAAGCCTGCGCGGAGCAGGGGGCGGCGGTGGTAATGTGCGATATCCTGAAAGGCGAGCTGGCCGAAAGCGCGCACGGGCTGCGTAAGCAGGGCTACGCGATCGAATCCCACATTATCGATCTGGCCGATCCGCACGCCATTGAGCAGGTATTCAGCGCCATCGGCGAGCAGGGCCAGATTGACGGGCTGGTGAATAACGCGGCCATGGCGACCGGCGTGGGGGGCAAAAACATGTTCGATTACGATCCGGATCTCTGGGATCGGGTGATGAGCGTGAACGTCAAGGGCACCTGGCTGGTGACGCGCGCCGCCGTGCCGCTGCTGCGCGCGGGGGCCGGGATTGTGAACGTCGCTTCCGACACCGCGCTGTGGGGCGCGCCGCGCCTGATGGCCTATGTCGCCAGCAAGGGCGCGGTGATTGCCATGACCCGCTCGATGGCCCGTGAGCTGGGTGAAAAACGTATCCGCATCAATGCCATCGCGCCGGGGCTAACCCGCGTCGAGGCGACCGAGTATGTGCCCGCCGAACGCCATCAGCTGTACGAAAATGGCCGCGCGTTAACCGGCGCGCAGCAGCCGGACGATGTGACGGGCAGCGTGGTCTGGCTGTTAAGCGATCTGTCGCGGTTCATTACCGGGCAGTTGATTCCGGTCAACGGCGGTTTTGTCTTTAACTGAGGCCTGATGAATATGGAAAACGATCGTGAAGTGAAGTATCTCGTGCCGGGGCTGGAGCGCGGTCTCCAGCTGCTGTTGGCCTTCGGCGAGCAGCACCGCGATCTGACCTTTGCCGAGCTGCACCGGCTGGTGGACATGCCAAAAGCCACCGCCTACCGCGTGGTGCAGACGCTGGAATACATGGGCTTTCTGGAGCGCAACGCGCGCACCAATACTTTCTCGCTCGGCATGAACGTGCTGCGCCTGGGCTTTGAATACATCGCCTCGCTGGATGTGGCCCAGGTCGGCCAGCCGGTTATCGAACAGTTGCGCGACGTCAGCCAGTGCAGCAGCCATCTGGCGATCCGCGACGGGCGCGACATCATCTACGTCGCCCGCGTCAGCGCTGCCGGTTCGCGCATCAACCAGGTGAGCATTGGCACCCGCCTGCCGGTGCACTGCACCTCGCTTGGCCGCATGCTGCTGACCGACATTTCGCGCGCTGACTTTGAACACCTGTTCCCGCACGAGCGCCTGCCGGGCAACACGCCGGGGCAGCTTCACGACCGCGAAGCGCTGTGGCAGATGGTGCAGCAGGACAAAGCCCGCGGGTTTGTCATCGGCGAATCTTTCTTCCGTCACGGTATCTCCTCCATCGTCTATCCGGTGTATGACCGCAGTGGACGGGTGGCAGCGGTGGTCAGCATTCTGGTGCCGTCGGAGGAGATCCCCCAGCCCGACCGCGAGCGCCTGCAAAACGAGGTCCGTCTGGCGGCGGATAAAATCTCTGGCTTCTTAGGGTATTTGTCACAGGCCAGTTAAATCAGTGAGTTAACGTCAGGCGCTTTGCTGCGTCGGGCATGTTTTACGCCCAATTTGGGCCAGATGAGGCAACGAACGATGAGTGTAACCGGAATTGAAAAGCTGGAATTTGGCGTCGACAACCTGACGCACTGCGCCAAATTCATGCGTGATTTTGGCCTGACGGGCGATGCCAGCGGCCAGCGTTTTACCACCCTGAGCGGCGCGCGCGTCGAGCTAAACCCGATTGACAGCCCCGACCTGCCGCCGGCGTTTGAAGCGGGCAACACCCTGCGCCGCATGACCTGGGCGGTGACAACTCAGGACGAGCTGGATGCCTTGCGCCCGACGCTGGCGCAGCAGCCCGGTTTTCGCCAGGTGGGCGATGCGCTGGAGTGCCGCGATCCGAACGGCATGACCCTGCGCGTACAGGTGAGCCAGCAGGTGCCGGTTGAGCTGAACGTCGAGCCGATTAACCAGTGGGGCGACGCCCGCCGCATCGACACGCCAAGCCCGGTGTATGACCGCGCCCAGCCGATCAACGTCGGCCACGTGGTGTTCTTCGTCGAGGAGCTGGCGGCGGTAGAACAGTTCTACCGCGAGGTGCTTGGCTTCCAGGTATCCGACCGCTACATCAACCGCGCCGTGTTCCTGCGCTGTGGCCCGCGCGGTGGCCATCACAATCTGTTCCTGCTTCAGCTACCGAACCGCAAGCGCGGCCTGAACCACGTCGCCTTTACTGTGCGCGACATTCACGAGGTGATCGGCGGCGGCATTGCGATGAATAAAAACGACTGGAGCACCTTTATCGGGCCGGGCCGCCATCCGGTGTCGTCCGCCTACTTCTGGTACGTCAACAGCCCGACCGGCGGCGCGTTTGAGTACTACACCAACGACGACTACCTGACCGAAAACTGGCAGCCGCGCGAGCTGGAACACTCCCTGATCTCCTTCACCGAATGGGCGGTAGAGGGCGGGATTGACCATGACACGCGCCGCCAGCAGAAAAAGCCGGAGGCGGTATGACCTCGCGCATTGTCATTATCGGCGGCGGCCAGGCGGGTGGCTGGGCGGCGAAAACCCTGCGCGACGAGTGCTTCGACGGCGAGATTTGCGTGGTGGCGGAAGAGGAGTGGGATTTTTATGAACGTCCGCCGCTCTCGAAAGCCGCGTTGCTGAACGCCGATGCCGCGCTGCCGCGCCTGTTTTCGGAAGACGCTCAGCAGGCGCTGAATCTGACCTGGTACCGCCCCTTGCGCGCCATGCAGATCGATCGCGCCGCGAAAAGGGTACATTTGAGCAACGGCGAGCTTCTTAGTTACAACATCCTTTTGATTGCGACCGGTGGGCGGGCGCGTCTGCCGGGCGAGGCGTGGGGAAAACATCCGCAGGTCTACACCCTGCGCCACTGGCAGGACGCGCAGCGTCTGAAGATGCGTCTGGCGCAAAGCAACACCCTGGCGATTGTCGGCGGCGGCTGGATCGGCCTGGAGATTGCCGCCTCGGCGCGTAAAAGCGGCGTGGCGGTCACGCTGTTCGAGCAGCAGCCTGCCCTGTGCATGCGCTCGGTAAGCGGCGAGGTGTCCCGACAGCTGGAGCGGATCCACCGCGAGCAGGGCGTGGATATCCGCACTGGCTGCGGCGCGCTGGAGCTTGACGATCACCACGGTCTGCCGGTGATCCACTGCGACGGCAAACGCGAAACCTTCGATGCGGTAGTGGTGGGGATCGGCGTCGATCTGAACCTTGAGCTGGCCCGCGACGCCGGGCTGAACACCGACCGCGGGATCGTGGTCGACGCGCAGGGACGCACGTCGGATCCGGCCATCTTTGCCGCGGGCGATGTGGCGCAGCATCACCACTACGGGCTGTGTATCCAGTCGTGGGCCTTCGCCCAGAATCAGGCGGTGGCGACGGCGAAAGCGATGCTTAACCCCGACGCGCCGGGCTACGACGACGCGCCGTGGCTGTGGTCGGATCAATATCAGCACAACATTCAGATCCTCGGCATTCCGCAGCCTGACGGCAAAACCGTCGTTCGTGATAACGCGCTGTTCTTCTCGCTGGACGACGGCGGACGGTTGACGCAGCTGGTGGCCTTTAACGACGCGCGTACCGTCAAGCTGGCGAAGCGCTGGATGGCGGCGGGACGAGACTTATCGGACGTGCCGCTGAACGATCCGGCCTTTTCACTGATGTCACTGCGATAGCTAACCCGCACCCGTAGGGGGAGACATGACCACATTCGAGACCAACGCCGCGCCCGCAGAGGCGAGCGGCGAGGGGACCCGCACGCCTGAAAACGCGGTGCGCTGGGCTATCCCGCTGTCGCTGCTGGCCTGCGTACTGCTGGCGTTTTTCGACAAAATCAGCATCGCGGCGCTGTTTTCCGATGGCCATTTCCAACAGGCGATGGGCATCGATTTCGACACCACGCGCCTCGGCATCCTGATGAGCGCTTTTCTGCTGAGCTACGGCTTTTCATCGGTCCTGCTCAGCGGGCTGGGGGACAAAATCCCGCCGCTGCGCCTGCTCACCGGCATGATGGCGGTGTGGTGCGTGCTGATGGTGGCGATGGGCTTCACCCATAACTACACGGTGATGATTGTCCTGCGCATTCTGCTGGGCATCGCCGAAGGGCCGCTGTTCCCGCTGGCGTTCGCTATCGTGCGCCATAACTTCCCGCAGCATCTGCAGGCACGCGCCACCATGCTGTGGCTGCTCGGCACGCCGGTGGGGGCGGCAATTGGCTTCCCGCTCTCCCTCTGGCTGCTCAACACCTTCGGCTGGCAAAGCACCTTCTTTGTCATGGCGATGCTCACCGTGCCGGTGCTGATCTTCGTGCGCATTGGCCTGCGCGGTATTCGTCTCGACGTGAAGCCGACAACCGCGCAGGCGTCACAGGACGAGCGGCGTGCGGCCCGGCGCGAGCTGTTTGTCAGCCCGCACTTCTGGGTAATCTGCGTCTTTAACGTTGCGTTTCTCACCTACCTGTGGGGGATCAACGGCTGGCTGCCGGGCTACCTGATCAAGGGCAAGGGTATTCATCTGGAGCACGCGGGCTGGCTGTCGTCGATGCCGTTTATCGCCATGCTGGCGGGCGAGGTGATTGGCGCCTGGCTCTCGGACCGCGTCGATAAGCGCGCGGCCGCCTGTTTTATCTCCATGGCGGGCGCAGCCGTCGGGCTGACGGCGGTGATGCACCTTGATACGCCCCTGACGATTATCGCGGCAATGAGCTTTAGCACCTTTATGTGGGGCACGGGCGCGCCGAACATTTTTGCCCTGCTGGCGAAGGCCACCCATCCCCGGGTGAGCGCGACGGCGGGCGGCATTTTCAACGGGCTGGGGAACTTTGCCGGGGCGCTGTCGCCCGCGGTGATGGGGGCGCTTATCGCCTTCACCCACAGCATGGATTCCGGGCTGATTTTTCTGGCGGTGATGGCGGCGGTGGGCTGCGTCCTGTTACTGCCGCTGCTGAGACGTTACTGAGGAGAGTGTCATGACTGATTCAACCGTAACTGCAAAACCGGGCGTTAAGCCTGAGCATCTGACCATGGAAGAGTGGGTCGAGTCGCGCATTGCGCGCTTTGAAGGCCGCAAGTACGACTGGAACGCCCTGAAGTTCCAGGCCGACTATGACCCGAAATACCGCCGCGCGCAGATGCGCTATATCGGCACCGGCGCAACCGGCGTGGCGAACGACACCAATACCGTTCAGGCCGACCACTTCACCTTCTCCACCATGGTATTGCCGTCGAAGTGCGAAGGGCCGCTGCACCTGCACGACGACGTGGAAGAGGTCTTCTTCATGCTCAAAGGGCAGATCACCCTGATGATCCAGGACGGCGACAACTACACCGAAACCGTGCTGCGCGAGCGCGACCTGATCTCCGTTCCGCCGGGAATCTACCGCGGGCTGTTTAACCACGGCGAAGAAGAGGCGCTGATGTGCGTGATGCTGGGAACCAACAAGCCGGAAATCCCAACCTATCCGGCCGATCACCCGCTCTCTAAAGTGAAGCGCGGGTAAGGGGGCGGTATGACGGGCTTTCGCGAACAGGGAAGCGGCACTCCGCTGATGCTGCTGCACGGTATCAGCTCCGGCGCGGCCTCCTGGCATAAGCAGATGGCGCTGAGCGGTTTTCGCGTGCTGGCGTGGGACATGCCCGGTTATGGCGAAAGCCCAATGCTGGCGACCGAACGCGCGAACGCGGGCGATTACGCCGACGCGCTGGCAGCGATGCTCGATCGCGCGGGCGTCTGGCAGGCGGTGCTGGTCGGGCACTCGCTGGGGGCGCTGGTCGCCAGCGCCTTTGCCGCGAAATTTCCGCAACGCGTGCTGCATCTGGTGCTGGCGGACGCGGCGCAGGGCTACGACCAGGCCGCGCCAGAGCAGCGCGAGCAGGTGTGGCGCAACCGCGAGCAGCAGATCGCGCTGGGCGGCGACATACTCGCCCAGACCCGCGCGGCGAAGCTGTTGCGCCCCGGCGCGCGCGTGGAGGACATCGCGACCGTTGCGACGGGCATGCGTGCCCTGCGCCCGGAAGGCTATCTCGCCGCCGCGTGGATGCTGGCGCACGACGATATACACGGCTGGCTGACGCGCTATTCGGGCACCTTTGAAGTCTGGTGCGGCGAACAGGATGCTATCACCCAACCCGAGCTGGTGCAGGGGCTGGCGCTGCGCTACGGCATGCCGTTCACCGCCATTCCGCAGGCCGGACACGCCAGCTATCTCGATAACGCGGCGTTTTTTAATCAACAGCTTTTACGTATTCACCAGGAGATAGGCGATGAATGCACACATTGACGGACGCGTAGCGGTAGTCACCGGCGGATCGTCCGGCATTGGCTTTGAAACGCTGCGCCTGCTGCTGGGCGAGGGGGCAAAAGTGGCTTTCTGTGGCCGCGATCCGGACCGGCTCGCCAGCGCGCACGCGGCGCTGCAAAACGACTACCCCGAGGGGGAGATCTTCGCTTACCGCTGCGACGTGCTCGACGCCGATGAGGTGCAGGCTTTTGCCCAGGCGGTTCAGGCGCGCTTTGGCGCGGCGGATATGCTGATCAATAACGCCGGGCAGGGCTACGTGGCGCACTTCAACGACACTCCGCGCGAGGCGTGGCTGCACGAAGCCGAGCTGAAATTGTTTGGGGTGATCAACCCGGTGCAGGCGTTTCAGCCTCTGCTGGAGCAGTCCGATATCGCCTCGATCACCTGCGTCAACTCCCTGCTGGCATTGCAGCCGGAGGAGCACATGATCGCCACCTCCGCCGCCCGCGCCGCGCTGCTGAACATGACGCTGACGCTCTCAAAGGAGCTGGTGGGCAAAGGTATTCGCGTCAACTCCATTTTGCTCGGCATGGTGGAGTCCGGCCAGTGGCAGCGCCGCTTTGAGAACCGGGCTGATAAAAGCCAGAGCTGGGCGGCGTGGACGGCGGATATTGCGCGCAAGCGGGGCATACCGATGGCGCGCCTCGGCAAGCCGCAGGAGCCTGCACAGGCACTGCTGTTTCTCGCCTCGCCGCTGGCCTCGTTTACCACCGGTGCCGCGCTGGACGTTTCCGGCGGCTTCTGCCGTCACCTGTAAGGACGCATCATGAAAAAAATCATGTTAATTGGCTTTGGCGCGATGGCGCAGGCGGTAATTGAGCGCCTGCCTGATGGCGTCAGCATCGGCTGGATCGTGGCGCGCGAGGCTCACCACGAGGCCATTCGTGCGCAGTTCGGCGGTGCGGTAGCGGCGCTGGCCTCGCCGGTGGACTGCGCTGAAGCGCCCGACCTGGTGCTGGAGTGCGCCAGCCAGCAGGCGGTGGCGCAGTACGGCGAAGAGATACTGCATCGCGGCTGGCATCTGGCCGTGATATCCACCGGTGCGCTGGCGGACAGCGCGCTGGAACAGCGTCTGCTCAGCGCGGGCGGAAAACTCACGCTGCTCTCTGGCGCGGTGGCGGGCATCGACGGGCTCTCCGCCGCCAAAGAGGGCGGCCTGGAGCGTGTGACCTATCGGTCGCGCAAAAGCCCGGCCAGCTGGCGCGGCAGCTACGCCGAGCAGCTTATCGATCTTAACGCGGTGTCGCAGGCGCAGGTGTTTTTTGAGGGCAGCGCCCGCGAGGCGGCGCGGCTGTTCCCGGCGAACGCCAACGTGGCGGCGACCGTGGCGCTCGGCGGCGTCGGGATGGATGACACCCGCGTGCAGCTGATGGTCGATCCGGCGACGACGCGCAACACCCACACGCTGCACGTCGAAGGGCTGTTTGGCGAGTTTCATCTGGAGTTGAGCGGCCTGCCGCTTGCCAGCAACCCCAAAACCTCCACCCTGGCGGCTCTGAGCGCGGTGCGCGCCTGCCGCGAGCTGGCCCTGAGCTGAGGAGTCACGATGGACGATCTGAAGATTTTTATCGGTGGCCACTGGCGACACGGCGGCGGCAACCTGATGCAGAGCCAGTTCCCGGCGGACGGCTCAATCAACGCGACGCTTAACGCCGCAAGCCTGGACGATCTGGAGGACGCCATCGACGCAGGCGAACGTGCGTGGCGCGATCCGGACTGGCGCAACCGCCTGCCGCACGTGCGGGCGAAGATCCTGCACAAGGTGGCCGATCTGATTGAATCCCGCATCGATGAACTGGCGCAGATGCAGAGCCGCGATAACGGCAAGCCGCTGGCGGAAGCGCGTGGCCTGGTGATGAGTGCGGCGGGCACGGCGCGCTATTTCGCCGCCGCCTGCGAGCTGCTGGAAGGCGAACTGCCCACGCCGCGCCAGCCCGATCTCCTGACGCTGAGCCGCTACGAGCCGCTCGGCGTGGTGGCGGCCATCACGCCGTGGAATTCGCCGATTGCCAGCGAAATGCAGAAGGTTGCTCCGGCCATTGCCGCCGGAAATGCGGTGATCCTCAAACCTGCCGAGGCCACGCCGCTGATGGCACTGGAGCTGGCGCGTATTTTTGAACAGGCCGGGCTGCCCGCCGGGCTGCTGAGCGTGCTGCCGGGCAAAGGCTCGGTGATTGGCGACGCGCTGGCGCGCCACCCTCGCGTGCGGAAAATTTCCTTTACCGGCGGTACGACCACGGGGCGGCATCTGGCGCACGTGGCGGCGGAAAAGCTGATCCCGGCGTCGCTGGAGCTGGGCGGGAAATCCCCGACCATCGTGCTGGAAGATGCGGACGTCGAGCAGGCCGCGCGCGGGATCTGCTACGGCATTTTCAGCTCGGCGGGGCAGGCGTGCATTGCCGGTTCACGACTGTTTATGCACGAGAGCATTTACGCTCCGCTGATGGCGCGGCTGCTGGAGCTCACGCGCGGCCTGCGCGTCGGGCATCCGTTTGCCGACGGTACGCATATCGGGCCGCTGATTAACGACAGGCATCGCCAGAGCGTGCAGGCGTACGTAGAGCTGGCGCAACGCGAAGGAGGCCGCGTGCTGTGCGGCGGGGAGATCCCGGCCGATCCGGCGCTTGCCAGCGGAAGCTTCTTCCAGCCAACAATCATCGAGGGTCTGACCAACGCCGCCCGCGCCTGTCAGGAGGAGATCTTCGGCCCGGTGCTGGTGGCGATGCCGTTCAGTGACGAGGCGGCGCTGATCCGCGAGGCCAATGACTCGGTGTACGGCCTGGCGGCGGGCATCTGGACGCGTGATACCGGACGCGCCCTGCGCCTGAGCGAGCAACTGGAAGCGGGCACCGTGTGGATCAACACCTACAAAGTGTTTGCGATTTCGACCCCGTTTGGGGGCTTTAAAGAGAGCGGTCTGGGCCGCGAAAAGGGCATTCAGGGGCTGAAAGCCTGGATGCAGCAAAAGAGCATTTATCTGGCGACGGGTAATAGCGTCAACCACTGGTGCGACTGAGAAAGGGTGAGCAATGAGCGAAATGATAACCGTCGGCGACGCCATCGCCAGAACGCTGGAGCAGTATCAGGTTGAGGCCATCTACGGCGTCATCTCTATCCACAACCTGCCCATCGCGGATGCGGTGGGGCAGCGGGGCAACATCCGCTTTGTGCCCGCGCGCGGCGAAGCGGGTTCAGTCACCATGGCCGACGCCCACGGACGTTTTTCCGGCCTTGGCGTGGCGCTGACCAGCACCGGCGCAGGGGCGGGCAACGCGGTAGGGGCGCTGGTGGAAGCCATGAACGCCTGTACGCCGCTGCTGCACCTGACCGGCCAGGTTGAAAAAGCCTGGCTGGATGCCGACACCGGGTTTATCCACGAAACCCGCGATCAGCTGACCTTCCTCAAGGCCAGCTCGAAACGGGCCTGGCGCATCAGCAATGCTCACCAGGCGGTCGCTATTCTCCATAAGGCCATTCAGGAGGCGCAGACGCCGCCGTGCGGGCCGGTTTCGGTGGAAATTCCGATTGATATTCAGGGGGCGAAGATCCCGGCCTCGCTGGTGACGGCACCGGTGAAATCCTCCGCGCCGGACACCGTTGATAACGCTGTGGTCGAGGCGCTCTGGGCGCAGCTTAAGCAGGCGAAACAGCCTCTGCTGTGGCTGGGCGGCGGGGCTCTGGGAAGCGCTGATGCCGTGCAAAAGCTGGCGGATGCGGGCGTCACGGTGATCTCCAGCACCCACGCGCGCGGCGTGCTGCCGGACAGCCATCGCGCCAGCCTGCGGGCGTTCCATAATTCACCGTCGGTCGAGGCGCTGATCGCCCGGTGCGACTTTACGCTGGTGGCAGGCTCGCGCCTGCGCAGTAACGAAACCCGCTCATGGACGCTCGAGCTGCCGCATCCCCGCGTGCAGATTGATATCGATCCGGCGGCGGCGAGCCGTAACTATCTGATGGATAACACCCTGGTCGCCGACTGTTCTGTGCTGCTGGCGGCGCTGGCGAACAAAGCGCAGGGGCGCGAATGGGGCAATGCCCAGTGGGATGGGCAGGTTCAGCAGGCGGTGGCAACAGCAGAGCAGGGGCTGCGTGAGCAGTGCGGGGCGTATGCGAAGCTCAACGATGCGATTGAAAAGGCGCTGCCGAACGACGGCCTGCTGGTGCGGGATATCACCGTTTCCGGCAGCCTGTGGGGCAGCCGTTTGTTCCGCGCTAACGGCCCGCTGATGAACATTCACTCTCTGGCGGGGGCGATTGGTATGGGGCTGCCGATGGCGATCGGCACCGCGATTGCCAACCCGCAGCGCAAGGTGGTGGGGCTGGTGGGCGACGGCGGCCTGAGCCTTAACCTGGGCGAGTTGGCAACGCTTGCCCAGGAGAAAGCGAACGTGACGCTGCTGATCATGAACGACGGCGGCTACGGCGTAATGCGCGGCATCCAGGATAAGTATTTCGGTGGTCGTCAATATTACAACGAACTGCACACGCCGGACTTTACCCTGCTGGCGCAGGCGATTGGCCTGCAGGCTTGGAGCGTGGAGCGGGCCGAGGATTTTGACGCGGTGATGACGGAGGCGCTGTCAATGCCGGGGCCATCGGTGGTGGAGGTGCGGATGGGGCAGATTGGCGCGCTGAAGTTTGCCGGGCCGCCGCAGAAGTCGCTGTATTGATATGGTGGATATCGCCCGGTGGCGCTGCGCTTACCGGGCCTACGTTTGTTGAGGTGCGGACTGTTTTCCCTCACCCCGGCCCTCTCCCAAAGGGAGAGGGTGATCGCGTTCCCTCTCCCTTTGGGAGAGGGTTAGGGTGAGGGGACAAACTCAGAACACCTTAAACGGATATTCCACATACGCGCGGATCTCATCCCCGCCGACGTTATAGTCGCTGGCGTTGCTGGAGACGCGCAGCACGGAGTAGCGCAGCTTCAGCGTCAGGTCTTTTGCCGGGCCGTCCTGCACCTGATACTGGACCTGGTTAAACCACTCGTGCTCTTTACCATTGCTGGTTTCAGACGTTTTGATGTTATCGCCGCGCACGTAGGCCGTGGTCCAGCTCAGGCCCGGCAGGCCGAGCCCGGCGAAGTCCAGGCCGTAAGACGCCTGCCATGAGCGTTCATCTTCCCCGTTAAAGTCAGACCAGTAGGAGTTCGCCAGCCAGATGGTGTTACCGCCGTCACCCACGCCGCCGCGATCGCGATAGCCACCGTAGTTATAGCCGGTGCTGCCGCTGCTCTGCTGATACGCCACCTTAAAGGTATGAACGTCCCAAATGTAGCTCGCCGCCAGGCTCCAGATGGTATTACTGCGCCCGGTGTCGAGGCTGTCTGCGTAGCGTTGATCCAGACGCGAGTTATAGCCGTTAAAGTCCAGAATCAACTGCTGCCCGGTGCTGAACGGCTGGTTGAAGTTTATGCCCAGATACTGTTTATTCATCACCTCTTCGTTGTGAGAGGCGTACAGCGCGCCGCTGAACTGGTCGTTGAACTGGTAGCTTGCGCCGCCGAAGGTCAGGCTTTTCAGGCCGCTGTCGTGGCGGTCATCGCTTTTACGCTGCTGGTCAGTGAAGTAGCCAGCGTTTACGTCCAGGCCGTCGATCTCTTTCGAGGTCAACATCGTGCCGGTGTAGCTTTCAAACAGCAGACGCGAGCTGTCGGCGGTGACAATCGGCAGCGCCGGGCGCTGGTTGCCGTAGCTCAGCACGGTATTTGAAAAACGCATTTTTGCCGTGGCGCCAAATTTTGCCAGGTCGGATTTTGCCCGGCCATCGTCTTCCTGTCTGAAGAAGTCGATACCGCCCGCGCCGCTCTTGCCGCGCCCGCCGTCGAGACGCACGCCGTACTGGGCGATACCGTCGATGCCAAATCCTACCCGCCCTTGGGTATAACCGGATTCAAAGGTCGCGATGAGCCCCTGACCCCATTCAGCTTTGTCCTGCTGGCCCTGATGGTAGTCCCGGCTGATGTACGCGTTACGGAAAAACAGGTCCAGATGGCTGTCATCAATAAAACCCTGGCTGTCAGACTGCTGGCTTGCTACGGCGGGAAGGGCCGAAAATAAACTTAATGCGATTAACGATAATTCTTTTTTCACGGAGGGAACGTCTCTGTCTGGATATATTAATTTGTATTGCTGCACATTGGATAATTACCGGAAAGGTTAATGATTGCAATCAATAAGTGACCAGGCGTTTCAGTGGGCGAGGGCAGGCGTGGCGCGGTGTTGAGGGGCGTTACCGATACGTGCGGTTATATTAGCAATTCATGCGAAATAAAAAGGAGGCCATTACGCCTCCTTTCAGGATTATTTAATTCCGTCTGCCGCCATGCGGTCGCGAATATGCTGCGCACGTTCAACGGAGGCCGGGTGATCGTCAAACATTGAGCTTTGACGACCCTCTTCCAGCTTCGCCAGTTTTTCAAAACTGGTGGCCAGGCCTGATGGATTAATTCCGCGTTTGCGCAACAGATCGTAGGAGTAGTCGTCGGCCTCAGACTCCTGACGCTGGGAGAACTGGGAATTCACCAGTTTTTCACCCATATCGCCAATCTGCGACTGGGAGAGGCTGCCGACGATCCCGCCCGCAGAGGCTGCCGCCGCGCGAACCGCGTTGGTTCCGAGCGCGACCTGCATCCCTTTCTTGACGTGACCAAGCGCAACGTGGCCCATTTCGTGGCCGATAACCGCTTCCACTTCGTTGTCGGTCATGATGTCCATCAGTCCGCTGTAGACGCGGATGCAGCCGTTCGCCATTGCGAAGGCGTTCACGTCTTTTGCCACGTAAACCTTGTAGTTCACCGGCTGGCCGTTGATGTTGTCACCAAGCGCAGAAGCAATCTTGTTCAGACGCTGCGTGTAGGTGCTGTTAGCCGGGGCGATAGTGGCTTTTGCATCCATATCTTTACAGGCCTCGTCGCTCAGCGCTTTCACCTGCGCGTCGCTCAGGGAGTATGCCTGGAAGGCCTCTGCGCCTGAGCTCATCAGGCCGTTAGAGTCCATATTCTGACAGCCGCTTAGCAGGAGCGTTGTTCCCAGGGCCAGCACTATTGCACGCATTTTCATGATGTTGCTTCCGTACTCGTTAACATGAATTAAATCCGAAAAATGCACCGTCAGCGAAGCCGGTGTCGCGCTAAGTATAAGGAATATCTGCAGGGGCGGGCGAGAAGATTGCGCAACTTGCGAGCATGTTCCAGAGATTTCTTAAGCGGCAAAAGAATGGTCCATGTACATGCCCTACGGCTTGGGTTACATTGTTGGCACTTTTTTCCGGCGTAGCCCAAAACGCGCTGTCGTCAAGGGCATGGCCTTTAACAGTCCGATCTGGAGTTAAAATGTCCTCACGTAAAGAGCTTGCTAATGCTATTCGTGCGCTGAGCATGGACGCAGTACAGAAAGCCAAATCCGGCCACCCGGGTGCCCCTATGGGCATGGCAGACATCGCCGAAGTCCTGTGGCGTGATTTCCTTAACCACAATCCGCAGAACCCAGCATGGGCTGACCGTGACCGTTTCGTGCTGTCCAACGGCCACGGCTCTATGCTGATCTATAGCCTGCTGCACCTCACCGGCTACGATCTGCCTATTGAAGAGCTGAAAAACTTCCGTCAGCTGCACTCTAAAACTCCAGGTCACCCGGAAGTGGGTTACACCGCAGGCGTTGAAACCACCACCGGCCCGCTGGGTCAGGGTATTGCCAACGCTGTGGGTATGGCGATTGCTGAGAAGACGCTGGCAGCGCAGTTCAACCGTCCTGGTCACGACATCGTTGACCACTTCACCTACGCCTTCATGGGCGACGGCTGCATGATGGAAGGCATTTCTCACGAAGTGTGCTCCCTGGCCGGTACCCTGAAGCTGGGCAAACTGGTTGCGTTCTATGACGACAACGGTATCTCCATCGACGGTCACGTTGAAGGCTGGTTCACCGATGACACCGCTGCACGTTTCGAAGCTTACGGCTGGCACGTGGTGCGTGGCGTTGATGGTCACGATGCTGACTCGATTAAACGTGCAGTAGAAGAAGCACGCGCAGTAACGGACAAACCGTCCCTGCTGATGTGCAAAACCATCATCGGCTTCGGCTCTCCGAACAAAGCGGGCACCCACGATTCCCACGGTGCGCCACTGGGCGACGCGGAAATTGCACTGACCCGTGAGCAACTTGGCTGGAACTACCCAGCATTCGAAATCCCGTCTGAAATCTATGCGCAGTGGGATGCGAAAGAAATGGGTCAGGCGAAAGAGTCTGCGTGGAACGAGAAATTCGCTGCCTATGCGAAAGCCTTCCCTCAGGAAGCGGCTGAGTTTACCCGTCGTATGAAAGGCGATATGCCGTCTGACTTCGATGCGAAAGCCAACGAGTTTATCGCTAAGCTGCAGGCGAACCCGTCCAAAATCGCGAGCCGTAAAGCGTCCCAGAATGCGATCGAAGCGTTCGGTCCATTGCTGCCTGAATTCCTCGGCGGCTCCGCTGACCTGGCACCATCTAACCTGACTCTGTGGTCTGGTTCTAAGCCAATCAACGAAGACACTGCCGGTAACTACATCCATTACGGTGTACGTGAATTCGGTATGACCGCGATTGCCAACGGTATCTCCCTGCACGGCGGTTTCCTGCCATACACCTCAACCTTCCTGATGTTCGTTGAGTACGCGCGTAACGCCGTGCGTATGGCTGCGCTGATGAAACAGCGTCAGGTGATGGTCTACACCCACGACTCTATCGGTCTGGGCGAAGATGGCCCAACTCACCAGCCGGTTGAGCAGGTAGCGTCCCTGCGCGTGACCCCGAACATGTCTACATGGCGTCCATGTGACCAGGTTGAATCCGCGGTAGCGTGGAAATACGGTGTTGAGCGTCAGGACGGCCCGACCGCGCTGATCCTCTCCCGTCAGAACCTGGCACAGCAGGAGCGTACGCCTGAGCAGCTGGCGAACATCGCGCGCGGTGGTTACGTGCTGAAAGACTGCGCAGGCCAGCCTGAGCTAATCTTCATTGCTACCGGCTCTGAAGTTGAACTGGCCGTCGCGGCATGGGAAAAACTGACTGCCGAAGGCGTGAAGGCGCGCGTGGTATCCATGCCGTCTACCGATGCGTTCGACAAGCAGGATGCGGCATACCGTGAATCCGTACTGCCTAAAGCGGTTTCCGCTCGCGTGGCGGTGGAAGCCGGTATCGCGGACTACTGGTTCAAATACGTGGGCCTGAACGGCGCTATCGTCGGTATGACCACCTTCGGTGAATCTGCTCCGGCAGAGCTGCTGTTCGAAGAGTTCGGCTTCACCGTTGAGAACGTTGTCGCTAAGGCGAAAGAACTGCTGTAACGGCTATTTTGCCCGGTGGCGCTATGCTAACCGGGCGTACAAATGGCACTAAAGTAGGCCGGGTAAGCGCTAGCGCGCCACCCGGCTTTTTTTCAGGCATTATTCCATCAGAAATGTGACCCAAGTCATATAGCTCGCTTATTCCGCTGGGCAAAAGTTCCTTTTATTCCCCGTTTCGCTTATTCTTGCTGAAGCGTTTCAGTCGATTAAATGTTCGACAAATGACCAATCAATCGCAGTTTGTGACAGGCAAGGATTCCCCTCAGAACGTAGCTGGATTACTCTTTCAGCCACCTCAAACCCAGGGATAGCTTTGCAGGAGATCTATGACCGTACGCGTAGCGATTAATGGCTTCGGTCGCATCGGACGTAACGTGGTTCGTGCTTTATATGAATCCGGGCGTCGTGCGGAAATCACCGTGGTGGCAATCAATGAACTGGCGGATGCTGCGGGCATGGCGCATTTATTGAAATACGACACCAGCCATGGGCGCTTTGCCTGGGACGTTCGCCAGGAGAGGGAGCAGCTGTTTGTCGGCGACGATGTCATTCGCGTGCTGCACGAGCCTGCTCTTGAGTCGCTACCCTGGCGCGAGTTGGGAGTGGACGTCGTGCTGGACTGTACCGGCGTGTACGGCAACCGTGAGCACGGTGAAGCACATCTGAACGCCGGTGCGAAAAAGGTGCTGTTTTCCCATCCCGGCAGTCACGACCTCGATGCCACTGTCGTTTTCGGCGTCAACCAGCATGAGCTGCAGGCCGAACACCGCATTGTCTCCAACGCCTCCTGTACCACCAACTGCATTATTCCGGTCATTAAACTGTTAGACGATGCGTATGGCATTGAGTCCGGTACCGTGACCACGATCCACTCCGCTATGCACGATCAGCAGGTTATCGACGCGTATCACCCGGATTTGCGGCGCACCCGTGCGGCGAGCCAGTCCATCATTCCGGTTGATACCAAACTGGCGGCCGGGATCACCCGAATTTTCCCGCAGTTTAACGACCGTTTTGAAGCGATTGCCGTGCGTGTTCCCACCATTAACGTGACCGCAATCGACCTCAGCGTGACGGTGAAAAAACCGGTAAAAGCCTGTGAAGTCAACCTGTTGCTGCAAAAAGCGGCACAGGGTTCATTTCATGGTATAGTTGACTATACGGAATTACCGTTGGTCTCAGTAGATTTTAACCATGACCCGCACAGTGCCATTGTTGATGGCACACAAACGCGAGTCAGTGGTGCACACCTTATCAAGACGCTGGTCTGGTGTGACAACGAATGGGGCTTTGCTAACCGGATGCTCGACACCACGTTAGCAATGGCCGCGAAAGGTTTCAGGTAGAGCGCACGTTGCGCTTGCAAAACTTTAAGAATCAACGAGAGGATTCACCATGTCTGTAATTAAGATGACCGATCTGGATCTGGCAGGTAAACGCGTTTTCATCCGTGCCGATCTGAACGTACCGGTTAAAGATGGCAAAGTGACCAGCGATGCGCGTATCCGTGCTTCTCTGCCAACCATCGAACTGGCACTGAAACAAGGTGCAAAAGTGATGGTCACCTCCCACCTGGGTCGTCCAACTGAAGGCGAGTACAACGAAGAGTTCTCCCTGCTGCCAGTTGTTAATTACCTCAAAGACAAACTGTCCAGCCCGGTTCGCCTGGTAAAAGATTACCTGGACGGCGTTGAAGTTGCTGCCGGTGAACTGGTTGTTCTGGAAAACGTTCGCTTCAACAAAGGCGAGAAGAAAGACGACGAAACCCTGTCTAAGAAATACGCTGCTCTGTGCGACGTATTCGTGATGGATGCATTCGGTACGGCGCACCGCGCTCAGGCTTCTACCCACGGTATCGGTAAATTCGCAGACGTAGCTTGTGCAGGTCCACTGCTGGCTGACGAACTGGAAGCGCTGGGTAAAGCACTGAAAGAGCCAGCACGTCCGATGGTGGCTATCGTCGGTGGTTCTAAAGTCTCCACCAAACTGACCGTTCTGGATTCTCTGTCCAAAATCGCTGACCAGCTGATCGTCGGTGGCGGTATCGCCAACACCTTCGTAGCGGCTCAGGGTCACAACGTGGGTAAATCCCTGTACGAAGCAGACCTGGTTGACGAAGCGAAACGCCTGCTGACTACCTGTGATATCCCGGTTCCAACTGATGTTCGCGTGGCCACCGAGTTCTCCGAAACCGCAACCGCGACCCTGAAATCTGTCAACGACATCAAAGATGAAGAGCAGATTCTGGACCTGGGCGACGTTTCTGCACAGAAACTGGCTGAAATCCTGAAAAACGCAAAAACCATCCTGTGGAACGGCCCAGTTGGCGTGTTCGAATTCCCGAACTTCCGTAAAGGGACTGAAATCGTTGCTAATGCTATCGCAGACAGCGAAGCGTTCTCTATCGCAGGCGGTGGTGACACCCTGGCAGCAATCGACCTGTTCGGTATCGCTGACAAAATTTCCTACATCTCCACTGGTGGCGGCGCATTCCTCGAATTCGTGGAAGGCAAAGTTCTGCCAGCAGTAGCAATGCTCGAAGAGCGCGCTAAGCAGTAAGCCATTCAAGGGCAGGGAAACCTGCCCAATTTTCAGCGCGCTTTTAAGAGCACGCACCTTTTCTAACGGCCGAAGATACAGGACTAAGCAACATGTCTAAAATTTTTGATTTCGTAAAACCTGGCGTTATCACTGGTGATGACGTACAGAAAGTGTTCCAGGTAGCTAAAGAAAACAACTTTGCTCTGCCAGCAGTTAACTGCGTCGGTACCGACTCTATCAACGCCGTACTGGAAACCGCTGCTAAAGTAAAAGCACCGGTTATCGTTCAGTTCTCTAACGGTGGTGCTGCGTTCATCGCAGGTAAAGGCGTGAAAACTGACGTTCCTCAGGGCGCTGCAATCCTGGGTGCTATCTCTGGCGCACATCACGTACACCAGATGGCTGAGCACTACGGTGTTCCAGTTATCCTGCACACTGACCACTGCGCGAAGAAACTGCTGCCGTGGATCGACGGTCTGCTGGACGCGGGTGAAAAACACTTCGCAGCGACCGGTAAGCCACTGTTCTCTTCTCACATGATCGACCTGTCTGAAGAGTCACTGCACGAAAACATCGAAATCTGCTCTAAATACCTGGCGCGCATGTCCAAAATGGATATGACCCTGGAAATCGAACTGGGTTGCACCGGTGGCGAAGAAGACGGCGTGGACAACAGCCACATGGACGCTTCTGCCCTGTACACCCAGCCAGAAGACGTTGATTACGCGTACACCGAGCTGAGCAAAATCAGCCCACGCTTCACCATTGCAGCGTCCTTCGGTAACGTACACGGCGTTTACAAACCAGGTAACGTGGTTCTGACGCCAACTATCCTGCGTGATTCTCAGGAATACGTGTCCAAGAAACACAACCTGCCGCACAACAGCCTGAACTTCGTCTTCCACGGCGGTTCCGGTTCTTCTGCTCAGGAAATCAAAGACTCCGTCAGCTACGGCGTAGTGAAAATGAACATCGATACCGATACCCAGTGGGCAACATGGGACGGTATCCTGGGCTACTACAAAGCTAACGAAGCTTACCTGCAGGGCCAACTGGGCAACCCGAAAGGCGAAGACCAGCCGAACAAGAAATACTACGATCCACGCGTATGGCTGCGTGCTGCACAGACTTCAATGATTACGCGTCTGGAGCAGGCATTCAAAGAACTGAACGCGGTTGACGTTCTGTAATTTGAGCTGCTGAAAGCGTTATAAGGCCCGCAATCGCGGGCCTTTTTTTATGGTTTTTCAATATCCTGCAATACCTGTTTTTGTGATCTGCTTGGCAATACGCATACTTTTTGTTTACCCTTTACTGACCTGCCTGTCTCGCTATGGGATGGTTTTTGTTGTTTATAAGAGCATAAGGAAAGATAAATGGAAGATCTCGGTGTTGTAGATAGCATCAATAACGCTGGCTCCTGGCTGGTGCGTAATCAGGCGCTGCTCATTAGCTACGCCGTGAATATTGCGGCGGCAATTGCCATTATTGTCGTGGGGATGATTGTTGCCCGTACCGTTTCCCGGGCCATCAATCGCGTCATGCTCACTCGCCACATTGACGCCACGGTTGCTGATTTCCTGTCAGCGCTGGTGCGCTATGGCATTATCGCGTTTACCCTCATTGCGGCATTAGGCCGGGTTGGCGTTCAGACCGCCTCCGTTATTGCCGTGCTGGGTGCCGCCGGTCTGGCCGTTGGTCTGGCGCTTCAGGGCTCGCTCGCTAACCTGGCGGCTGGCGTTCTGCTGGTCACCTTCCGTCCGTTCCGCGCGGGTGAATATGTCGATCTGGGCGGCACGGCGGGCACTGTGCTGAACGTGCAGATTTTCTCCACCACGCTGCGTTCGGCGGACGGTAAAATCGTTATTGTGCCGAACAAGAAAGTCATCGACGGGAACATCACCAACTTCTCCCGTGAGCCGGTTCGCCGCAATGAACTGGTGATTGGCGTGGGTTACGATTCCGATACCGAGCTGGTTAAAAAGCTCATCACCGATATTATCGAGTCTGACGAACGTATCCTGAAAGATCGCGAAATGACCGTACGCCTGAACGAGCTGGGCGCATCGTCAATTAACTTCGTGGTGCGTATCTGGAGCAAGAGCAGCGATCTGCAGAACGTTTACTGGGACGTGCTTGAGCGCATCAAACGTGATTTTGACGCCAACGGCATCAGCTTCCCGTATCCGCAGATGGACGTGAACTTCAAACGCGTAAAAGAAGCCGAATAACGCGTGTCGATTCAGTCAACGCCCGCCGGAAAAGCGGGCGTTGTGCTTTATGGCTGTTTGCGCGCGCTTTCCTCCAGAAGCTGGCTTACCTCGCGCATCAATGTGCCCGCGTCCGCATTACCTTTTCTTTCCTGCTGAATCACCCACTCACGTTGTACTGCTTGATACTGAGTCACTCTCTGCCATTTCTCCAGCTCGCCACGGCTAAGAAGATGAAACTGAGCGCCTTCCTTTTCCAGCATAGCGGTCAGAGATGCCAGCCCCTTGTCCAGGGTCGCGCCGAGCTGTTTCTCTGTGATGTTAGCCGCGCGATAAATAGCCTCTCGATCCTGCCCGGACATGGCGTTCCAGGTGTCTTTATTCATCACCAGAAGATAGACATGTCCAAGCCAGAGCGCTGGGGAAGAGTAGATATAAGGTGCCTCGCGCTGAGCATGAATGTCATACCCGCTGTCGAGGTTGACCATCAGCCCGTTCAACTGTCCGGCGCGCAACGCGTCGGTAATGTTGTCGTTCCAGGGCATTGCCATGGTGGTTGCGCCAGCGTTGCGTAAAAATGACTGATGCCAGAAGCTGGCGGTTCGCCACGTTGTTCCCTCTAACTGACTTAACTTCACACCTGGCTGACGCGTAAAAAAACCTACCGGATAACCCAGGAAGAACTGCAAATTTACCAGGTTATTTTGCTCCAGTTCCTGGGCAAACTGTGGATGTTGCCCGAAGACGCGATGAAAGAACGTCACCTGTGCATCACCGTTATCTGGCCCCAGAGGGAAGCTTTTAAATATCTGATGCAGCGGAAGTTGTTCAGCCGTATATTCGGGCACGACAATGCCGATGTCAGCTTCTTTACCTTGACTCAGCGTCCTTAGCGCATTGTAGCTACTTGATATTTCCCCGTTCCAGTGGGCATCAATTTTCAGGCGCCCTTGCGACTCTTTTTCGATCTCACGAAAGAAAACCTGTTTGATAAATTGAGTGCGCATATTGCCGTACGGTTCGTGGTCAGTGTACCGCAGGATCTTTTCCGCGCTCGCGGTGGCCGGAAAGGCAGATAACAGCGCGAATGTGGCATAGACGAACGCTGCAAGGCCTTGATGCTTCATAGTTTTCCAGGAGAAGTTTAGTGAGTCAGGGAGCGCATAAGGATACGCCGGTTAATGGAGCAGGGGACTTGATAAAATCTGAATATTGCACCCTGCACAGGGTTTTATTAATTGTTCTAATTAATCATTAAAATTATCAATTTTCTCTAATGTCTCGCTCGCAGTATAGTTTGCATATAGAGAAAACCTGATGAGAGTTATGCTATGTTATCTTATTATTTTCAAGGGCTTGCGCTAGGCGCAGCAATGATCCTTCCTCTCGGCCCGCAAAATGCGTTTGTCATGAACCAGGGCATTCGCCGCCAGTATCATCTGATGATTGCCCTGCTGTGTGCGGTGAGCGACCTGCTGCTGATCTGCGCCGGCATTTTTGGCGGCAGCGCACTGCTGATGCAGTCGCCATGGCTGCTGGCGCTGGTAACCTGGGGCGGCGTTGCATTCCTGCTCTGGTATGGGTTTGGGGCGCTGAAAACGGCGATGAGCAGCAACCTGGAACTCGCCAGCGCCGAGGTGATGAAGCAGGGGCGCTGGAAAATTATTGCCACCATGCTGGCCGTAACGTGGCTGAACCCCCATGTTTACCTCGATACCTTCGTGGTGCTGGGTAGCCTTGGCGGACAGCTCGACGTGGAGCCTAAGCGCTGGTTTGCGCTGGGAACCGTGAGCGCGTCATTCCTGTGGTTCTTTGGCCTCGCCATTCTGGCTGCGTGGCTGGCACCGAGGCTGCGTACGGCAAAAGCCCAGCGCATCATTAATACGCTGGTCGGGCTGGTGATGTGGTTTATCGCGTTCCAGCTGGCGAAAGAGGGCGTTCACCATGTTCAGGCATTGTTCAACTAAGCGTTGTCTTATGGACATCTGAATAAGACCCGCTAAGCTTGCTGGCATGAGCCCTGTTGTTAGGGCACTCTTCGCAACATGGAGGAATAACAGTGAAGTTTAACGTGATAGCCCTGGCGGCGTTAGTGAGTTTAGGTGCGGTTTCGGCGCAGGCGAATGAACTGCCTGCGGGTCCGCACATCGTCACGTCAGGCACCGCAAGCGTGGATGCGGTACCGGATGTTGCAACCCTGGCGATTGAAGTGAACGTCGCGGCAAAAGATGCCGCGTCCGCGAAGAAGCAGGCGGACGATCGCGTTGCGCAATATCTCTCCTTCCTGGAGCAGAACGGTGTGGCGAAAAAAGATATCAACTCCGCGAACCTGCGCACCCAGCCGGATTATGACTACCAGAACGGTAAAAGCATTCTGAAAGGCTACCGCGCCGTGCGTACGGTGGAAGTCACCCTGCGCCAGCTGGATAAGCTGAACTCGCTGCTGGACGGCGCGCTGAAAGCGGGGCTGAACGAAATCCGTTCCGTCTCTCTGGGCGTTGCGCAACCGGAAAAATACAAAGACGAAGCGCGTAAAGCCGCTATTGATGACGCCATTCACCAGGCGCAGCAGCTGGCGTCCGGCTTCAAAGGCAAACTCGGCCCGGTGTATAGCGTGCGCTACCACGTCTCTAACTACCAGCCAAGCCCGATGGTGCGTATGATGAAGGCCGATGCCGCACCGGTATCCGCGCAGGAAACGTACGAACAGCCGACGATCCAGTTCGACGATCAGGTTGATGTGGTGTTCCAGCTGGAGCCAACGCAGACTCAGCAAACTGAGGCGGCTAAGGCGCAGTAATTTGCCCTCACCCTAACCCTCTCCCACAGGGAGAGGGAATTCAAGCGATTAATCCTGTCTCAACACCTTGTGACCAAATGCCAGCAGCGCGTCGGTGACGTTGCGCATCATGCGGCTTTCCGGTGCAAAACGGTGCCAGTAGAGCATCCGGCGCTGATACAGCCCCGGCGTTAAATCAATCAGCTCACCGCTTTTCAACTCTCTCTCAATCTGCAAATGCGGGATCATGCAGCAGGTGGTTCCCTGACGCGCAAGCTGCACAAAGGCCTCCGACGAGTTCACGATGTGGCACGGCACGCTGCCCGGCGGCAGGTCGAAGTTTTGCTGCAGGAAGGCCTGATGCATATCGTCGAGATGGTCGAACGCCACGGCGGGCGCTTTCAGCAGCGCGGCGCGCGTTACGCCGTTCGGGAAGTAGCGTTCGGCAAAGGCTTTTGAGCCTACAAACAGGTAGTCCAGCGCACCCAGCTGATCGACCAGACAACTTGGCAGCGCCTGAGGCTGAATACTGACCGCGCCGACCACTTCACCGCGACGCAAACGCTCCTGGGTGCGGGTTTCATCTTCTACCTGCAAGTTGAGCCGGATAGGGGAGTCGGCCAGCACCGGCGCAAGGGCAGGCAGCAGCCAGGTTGCCAGGCTGTCGGCGTTCACCGCCAGCGACAGCAGCAGCGGCGTGGAACCGGTCTGTTCATCACCCAGCCATTCATCTTCCAGCAGCTCAACCTGGCGCAGCAGGGCGAGCAGCTTTTGGCCCTGCTCGGTCGGGCGTGGCGGCACGGTACGCACCAGCAGGGGTTGTCCGAACATGTTTTCAAGCTGTTTGATACGCTGTGACACGGCGGATTGGGTGATGCACAGCTTCTGCGCCGCGCGTTCAAAACCACGTTCGCGAATGACGGCATCAAGGGCCTGTAATGTTCTGTAATCCGGACGTTTCATTGCGGGTCAATACTCCTGAATTTTACTTATTCTGCACTATGACACAATTTTCCCCTCGTGACAGACGAAATCCATTCCGCGTGTTCTATAATGCGGCCTGAGTTTTCACACCACAGGCAAAACGATCATGACGCAGGATGAACTGAAAAAAGCAGTAGGATGGGCCGCTCTCCAGTACGTACAGCCAGGTACCATTGTGGGTGTTGGTACAGGGTCAACGGCGGCACACTTTATCGATGCCCTGGGCACGATGAAAGGGCAGATCGAGGGCGCGGTATCAAGCTCCGATGCTTCCACGGAAAAGCTGAAAAGCCTTGGTATTACCGTTTTTGATTTGAACGAAGTGGACCGTCTCGGCATCTACGTTGACGGCGCGGATGAAATCAACGGCCATATGCAGATGATCAAAGGCGGCGGCGCGGCGCTGACGCGTGAAAAGATCATTGCCTCCGTTGCGGACAAATTTATCTGCATTGCCGATGCGTCCAAGCAGGTCGATATTCTGGGTAATTTCCCGCTGCCGGTCGAAGTGATCCCGATGGCGCGCAGCGCAGTGGCGCGCGAGCTGGTGAAGCTGGGGGGGCGTCCGGAATATCGTCAGGGCGTGGTGACGGATAATGGCAACGTGATCCTCGACGTGCACGGCCTGGAGATCCTCGATGCGGTGGCGCTGGAAAACGCCATCAACGGCATTCCCGGCGTGGTGACGGTAGGGCTGTTCGCCAACCGTGGCGCGGATGTGGCGCTGATCGGAACCGCTGACGGCGTGAAAACCATCGTAAAATGATCTGACGGGGGGAGCCTTCCCCCCACTAAAAAAATTTTGAACCGCTAAATTCGGTGACTTGTGTCACGTTTTTACGCCTGTTTTGCCGATCCTGCCGCTTTCGCAATCTTCCTTAGCATTTTCCTCTGCCATTTTGCCCTGTATGACTTTTCTTCAGAGTGCCGACGCAAACGTTCATATTGCTGCAATAGTTTTTTTTGATATGTTGGCTGGAGCGGATGCATATCCAGCACAACATCAGTTCAGACAAAAACAGGGTCGGGTAAATGGCAAAGGTATCACTGGAGAAAGACAAGATTAAATTCCTGCTGGTCGAGGGCGTGCATCAGAAAGCCATCGATAGTCTTCGTGCGGCAGGCTACACCAATATCGAATTTCACAAAGGGGCGCTCGACACCGACGAGCTGAAAGCGTCCATCCGTGATGCCCATTTCATCGGTCTGCGATCCCGTACCCACCTGACTGAAGACGTTATTGCTGCGGCGGAGAAGCTGGTGGCTATCGGCTGTTTCTGCATCGGTACCAACCAGGTGGATTTAAACGCGGCCGCCAGACGCGGTATTCCGGTCTTTAACGCCCCGTTCTCCAACACCCGTTCCGTGGCGGAACTGGTCATTGGTGAACTGCTGCTGTTGCTGCGCGGTATCCCTGAAGCGAACGCTAAAGCGCACCGTGGCGTGTGGAACAAACTGGCGTCCGGCTCATTCGAAGCGCGTGGCAAGAAGCTCGGGATCATCGGCTACGGTCATATCGGCACGCAGCTGGGGATCCTGGCTGAGTCGCTGGGGATGCACGTCTTCTTCTATGATATCGAAAGCAAGCTGCCGCTCGGCAATGCTACTCAGGTACAACATCTGTCCGATCTGCTGAACATGAGCGACGTGGTGAGCCTGCATGTGCCGGAAAATGCGTCAACCAAAAACATGATGGGGGCGGAAGAGCTGGCGCTGATGAAGCCGGGCTCCCTGCTGATCAACGCCGCGCGCGGCACCGTAGTGGATATTCCGGCGCTGGCAGATGCCCTGAAGCGTAAACACCTGGCGGGCGCTGCCATCGACGTTTTCCCGACCGAGCCTGCGACCAACAGCGATCCGTTCACCTCTCCGCTGTGCGAATTCGACAACGTGATCCTGACGCCGCATATCGGCGGGTCAACCCAGGAAGCGCAGGAGAATATCGGTCTGGAAGTGGCGGGCAAGCTGAGCAAATACTCTGACAACGGTTCGACGCTTTCCGCCGTGAACTTCCCGGAAGTGTCTCTACCGCTGCACGGTGGCCGCCGTCTGCTGCACATCCATGAAAACCGTCCGGGCGTGCTGACTGCCATCAACCAGATCTTCGCCGAGCAGGGCGTGAACATTGCCGCACAGTATCTGCAAACTAACTCGCAGATGGGTTATGTGGTTATTGATATTGAAGCGGATGAAGATGTCGCTGAGAAAGCACTGCAGAGCATGAAGGCGATTCCGGGGACGATCCGCGCGCGTCTGCTGTACTGATAGTGCGGGCTGTGGTGTCGGGTGGCGCTTACGCTTACCCGACCTGGAAGGTCCGGGGAGTTATGTAGGCCGGGTAAGCGTGAGCGCCACCCGGCTTTATTCTACCAGGTCCAGGTTTTGCCGGGCGTCACCACCGCAGGCAACGGGATATCCCATTTCTCTACCGGCAAGGCCTCTACAGCCTGACAATCGTGCGCATACCCTACCGGCTGAAAGCCATGCTGCTGCCAGTTTTGCAGCGTTCTGTCATAAAATCCCCCGCCCATACCCAGGCGCTGACCCTGCTCATCAAACGCCACCAGCGGCGTGATCAGCACGTCCAGACCTGCCAGCGGCAGCACATCGCGGACGTCGAGTTTGGGTTCGGTAATTTTCAGACGATTCACCACCAGTTCGCTGCGCGGATGGTAGTGCAAAAACAGCAGGTTGCCCTTGCTGAGCGGGTGTAGCACAGGCAGGTACACCTTCTTTCCGGCGCGCCAGAGCTGGTCGATAAGCGGTTGGGTATCCAGTTCACCATCAAAAGAGAGAAACAGCGCGACCGTACGCGCCATCACAACAGGAGGATACGCCATCATACGCGCGGCGGCCTGCTGGGCAAAAAGCGCTTGCTGTTCGGGGGTTAACGCACGACGACGTTGACGGATAAGCTGACGAATAGCCTGGCGAGACGCGGGTACTTCAGGGAATTGTGTCATGGTAGTCGGTAGAGAAGAGAGAGGGAATCTCCGAGATGCCGCCGCAGGCTGTAACCCTTGAACCCTTGGTTCAAGGTGAATGTGTCGTCATAGTTTTAAGGCTTCTCGGACGAACCGAGCATGCTCACCAACCATGGAGCGCCACATTCTTGTGGTATGAAATATCGGCTCAGGGGACTGGCCCGCTTGCGAACATCTCAGAGAAATTTTGTCTTCACAGTTACTCTACCATAGTCAACTGAGAAGTGTTATTCAAACTTTGGTCCCGGTCTTTCGGGATTGCGACCCTGATCAAGCAACGCCTGTTCAATGGTCTGCTGGAGCATTTTAATGCGCTGCTCCATGCTTGCCGCGTAGTCGCGGGTCTTCGTTTTTTCCTGAGTCAGTTCATAGCTGATGTTCAACGCGGCGATGAAGACCAGCTGCTCAGTATTTGTGACTCTAGTGCGTTCTTTGAGATCTTGCAACCGCTGATTCAAATCGTCCGCAGCCTGATTCAGGGCATCCCTTTGTTCAGGTGGACAATTCACTCGCAGTGAACGGCCAAAAATCTGGAGATCGACGGGTTGTGCAGACATGCCACCTTCCTGCTGATTGACTGCGCTGCCTTCGCTTACTGCCCCGGGGGCTGCGAAGGGGCGACACTATAGCTACCCTGATGTGAAGATACAAGCCCTTTTCTGGTATCACCAGGGTCCAAAGTGGTAGCATATCATGAATATCCTCCCTTTGATGACGAATGCGTATGTCTATACAGAACGAAATGCCTGGTTACAAGGATTTAAACCAGTTACTGAACCAGCAGGGAGTCGGTTTAACCCCTGCCGAAATGCACGGTCTGATCAGTGGCATACTGTGCGGCGGAAACAGCGACAGCTCATGGCAGCCGCTGATCCACGACCTGACGAACGAAGGGCTGGCCTTTGGTCATGAGCTGGCGGAAGCGCTGCGTAAAATGCACGCGGCAACCAGCGATTCACTGGAAGACGATGGCTTCCTTTTTCAGCTTTATCTGCCTGAAGGCGACGATGTCAGCGTGTTCGATCGCGCCGATGCGCTCGCGGGCTGGGTCAACCACTATCTGTTGGGGCTGGGCGTCACCCAACCTAAACTGGATAAAGTGACCGGCGAAGCGGGTGAGGCCATCGACGATCTGCGTAATATCGCGCAGCTGGGCTACGAAGAAGACGAAGATCAGGAAGAGCTGGAGATGTCCCTCGAAGAGATCATTGAATACGTTCGCGTAGCGTCACTGCTGTGCCACGACAACTTCACGCGCTCGCAGCCCACCGCGCCGGAAGTGCGCAAGCCAACCTTACATTAAGAAAAACAACGCACAGGAGGGTGTCATGGTTATGTCTACTCAAGAGTATTCTCGCCGTCGTCAGGCGCTGCTGGCAAACATGCAGCCGGGCAGCGCCGCGCTGATTTTTGCCGCGCCCGAAGTGACGCGCAGCGCCGACAGTGAATACCCCTATCGCCAGAGCAGCGATTTCTGGTACTTCACCGGGTTTAACGAGCCGGAAGCGGTACTGGTGCTGATCAAAAGCAATGACACCCACAACCACAGCGTCATTTTTAACCGCGTGCGCGATCTGACCGCAGAAGTCTGGTTTGGTCGCCGCCTCGGCCAGGAGGCTGCGCCTGCGAAGCTGGGCGTTGACCGTGCGCTGGCGTTCAGCGAAATCAACCAGCAGCTTTACCAGCTGCTGAACGGTCTGGACGTGCTCTACCATGCTCAGGGCGAATACGCCTACGCCGATGAGATCGTCTTCACCGCGCTGGACAAGCTGCGTAAGGGCGCGCGTCAGAACCTGTCCGCGCCCGCCACGCTGACGGACTGGCGTCCGGTGGTGCACGAGATGCGCCTGTTTAAGTCAGAAGAAGAGCTGAACGTGATGCGTCGGGCCGGCGAAATCAGCGCGCTGGCGCACACCCGCGCGATGGAAAAATGCCGTCCGGGGATGTTTGAATATCAGCTCGAAGGTGAAATTCACCACGAATTTAACCGTCACGGCGCGCGCTTCCCGTCCTATAACACCATCGTGGGCGGCGGCGAAAACGGCTGCATCCTGCACTACACCGAAAACGAAAGCGAACTGCGCGACGGTGAACTGGTGCTGATCGACGCCGGGTGTGAATACCTCGGCTATGCCGGAGACATTACACGCACCTTCCCGGTGAACGGCAAATTCTCGCCCGCGCAGCGCGAAATCTACGATATCGTGCTCGAATCACTGAATACCGCCCTGACGCTGTTCCGTCCGGGGACCTCTATTCAGGAGGTCACCGGGGAAGTGGTTCGCATCATGATTACCGGCCTGGTGAAGCTGGGCATCCTGAAAGGCGACGTGGACACACTGATTACCGAAAATGCCCATCGTCCGTACTTTATGCACGGCCTGAGCCACTGGCTGGGGCTGGACGTTCATGATGTCGGCGCATACGGCCCGGATCGTTCACGCGTGCTGGAGCCGGGTATGGTGTTAACCGTCGAGCCGGGGCTGTATATCGCGCCGGATGCCGATGTGCCAGACGCATACCGTGGGATCGGCATTCGTATAGAAGATGACATCGTCATCACCGAAACCGGCAACGAAAACCTGACCGCGAGCGTCGTGAAAAATGCCGACGACATCGAGGCGCTGATGGCGGCGGCACGCGGATGAGCGTGATTATCGTTGGCGGAGGCATGAATGGCGCCACGCTGGCGCTGGCCATTTCGCATTTGACCCAGGGCCAGCTGCCGGTGCATCTGGTCGAGGCCGTGGCGCCGCAGACGACGAACCACCCCGGGTTTGATTCGCGAGCCATTGCGCTGGCGCAGGGGACGTGTCAGCAGCTGTCACGCATTGGCATCTGGCAGGCTATCGCCGAGTGTGCTACAGCGATCAAGACCGTTCACGTTAGCGACCGCGGACACGCCGGGTTTGTAACCCTGGATGCCCATGATTACCGCATTGATGCTCTGGGCCAGGTTGTCGAACTGCACGACGTCGGGCTGCGGCTGTTCCGTCTGTTGCAGGACGCGCCGGGCGTAACCTTGCACTGCCCGGCCCGCGTGGCGAACGTGAGCCGCAGTGAAGAGGCGGTCAGCGTGACGTTAGAGAACGGTACCACGCTTGAAGGCCAGGTGCTGGTGGCGGCGGACGGTTCACGCTCCGCCATTGCCACCCGGTTTGGCGTGCAATGGCAGCAGGAGCCGTACGGGCAGGTCGGCGTGATTGCCAATGTCTCCACGGCGGGTGCGCACAACGGCAGAGCGTTCGAGCGCTTCACGCTGCACGGACCGCTGGCGATGCTGCCGATGTCGCACGGGCGCTGCTCGCTGGTGTGGTGCCATCCGCAGGAGAAGGCGGACGAGGTGCTCGGCTGGACAGACGACCGTTTCTGCAACGAGCTGCAAAAAGCCTTTGGCTGGCGACTCGGACGCATCACGCATGCAGGCAAACGTGCGGTTTATCCGCTATCGTTAACCACCGCATCACAATGTATTTCGCATCGCGTGGCGCTGGTCGGCAACGCCGCGCAGACGCTGCATCCGATTGCGGGGCAGGGCTTCAACCTGGGGCTGCGCGACGTCATGAGCCTGGCGGAATCGCTGGCGCAGGCATGGTCTGAGCAAAAAGACGTCGGCGGCTATGCCGTGTTGAGCCATTACCAAAACCGCCGCCGGGCCGATAAAGAGGCGACCATTGGCGTCACCGATGGCCTGGTACACCTGTTTGCTAATCGCTGGGGGCCGCTGGTTGCGGGTCGTAACCTCGGGCTGATGGCGATGGAATTGTTCATTCCGGCACGCGACGTGCTGGCGCAGCGGACTCTTGGTTGGGTCGCGCGTTAAGGAGTTATCACCGTGCAAAATGTTGATGTCGCTATCGTTGGCGGCGGAATGGTTGGACTGTCTCTGGCCTGTGGACTGCAGGGCAGCGGCCTGCGTGTGGCCGTGCTTGAGCAAAATCAGCCTCAGCCCGTCGCGCAGGATGCGCCCCCGGAACTCCGCGTCTCGGCCATTAATGCGGCGAGCGAGAAGTTGCTGACTCATCTTGGCGTCTGGTCAGATATTGTGGCCCAGCGAGCCAGCTGTTATCACGGTATGGAAGTGTGGGACAAAGACAGCTTTGGTCACATCACTTTCGATGATGAAAGCCTGGGCTATAGCCATCTCGGCCATATCATCGAAAACGCGGTGGTTCACCACGCGCTGTGGCAAAAGGCGCAGGCCTGTAGCGACGTTACGCTGATTGCACCCGCACAGCTTCAGCAGGTGGCGTGGGGTGAAAACGAAGCGTTTATCACCCTGCAAAACGGCGATATGCTGACCGCGCGTCTGATGGTCGGGGCCGACGGCGCCAACTCCTGGCTGCGCAATAAAGCTGACATTCCGCTGACGTACTGGGATTATCACCACCATGCGTTAGTGGCCACGATCCGCACCACCGAGCCGCACGGCGGCGTAGCGCGTCAGATTTTCCATAACGACGGCATACTGGCCTTCCTGCCGCTCAGCGATCCGCATCTCTGCTCGATTGTCTGGTCCCTGGTGCCTGAAAAAGCCCAGCAGATGCAGGATGCGACGCCCGATGCCTTTAACCAGGCGCTGTGCATCGCGTTTGATAACCGCCTTGGACTGTGCACGCTTGAAAGCGAGCGTCAGGTCTTCCCACTCACGGGCCGTTACGCCCGCCAGTTTGCCGCGCACCGTCTGGCGCTGGTTGGCGATGCAGCGCATACCATTCACCCGCTGGCCGGCCAGGGGGTCAACCTGGGCTTTATGGATGCGGCCGAGCTGGTTGAAGAGTTGCGCCGTCTGCACCGCGAAGGCAAGGATATTGGTCAGCATATGTATCTGCGTCGCTACGAGCGCAGCCGCAAGCACAGCGCGGCCATGATGCTGGCGGGAATGCAGGGCTTCCGCGAGCTGTTTGCCGGGGCGAACCCGGCGAAAAAAATGCTGCGCGACATTGGCCTGAAACTCGCCGACACGCTTCCCGGCGTTAAGCCTCAGCTTCTTCGTCAGGCGATGGGCCTTAACGATCTCCCTCACTGGCTTCGCTAAACACTCATTTTGATCCCCGTCACACTTTATTTTCCCGGCGCTGACGCCGGGAAAATCGTCTCGTTTGAAATAATCTAATTTCACGCGGTTTTTCGCATTAGATAATCTAATCTTACGTTTTTTTCGGAACGGAAAATCGGCCCGCTTTTCCGCACGAAATATCACCATCTGCTAAATGCTGTTAGATCATTGTTAATTTTATGCGGGTTTAATCGCATTTTCCCAGTGAATAACTCTGTAGGCTTTTTAGCGTTTTTTGGTCATAAGCTAATGTGATGACCCGTTTTACCTTATGGTTAACCGCCGGTTTCGGTGGTAAGTTCAGGTAAAAGAGAACGTTTGCGTCGGCGTCTGAAACGGAGGTCGGCGCCGGGTTTCGTGGCAATGTTGTTGCCTGTGAAACGCAAGACAGCCCTGCTTATTCAACGAGGAAAAGATGGCTCAACAGACTCCTTTGTACGAACAACACGTGTTATGCGGCGCACGCATGGTGGATTTCCATGGCTGGATGATGCCGCTGCACTACGGCTCGCAGATTGATGAGCACCACGCGGTGCGCACGGATGCCGGGATGTTCGACGTATCCCACATGACCATTGTCGACCTGCGCGGCAGCCGCACCCGGGAGTTTTTGCGTTATCTGCTGGCAAACGACGTCGCGAAGCTAAAAACGCCGGGCAAAGCGCTTTATACCGGCATGCTTAATGCCTCCGGCGGCGTGATTGATGACCTAATCGTCTATTACTTCTCCGAAGATTTCTTCCGCCTCGTTGTAAACTCCGCCACCCGCGAAAAAGACCTCTCCTGGATTTCCCAACACGCCGAACCTTACGCCATCGACATCACCGTGCGTGACGATCTGTCGCTGATCGCCGTGCAGGGGCCGAACGCGCAGGCGAAAGCCGCCACGCTGTTTACCGATGAACAGCGCCACGCTACCGAAGGCATGAAGCCGTTCTTCGGCGTGCAGGCGGGCGATCTGTTCATCGCGACCACCGGCTATACCGGTGAAGCGGGTTATGAAATTGCGATGCCGAATGAGAAAGCCGCAGGGTTCTGGCAAGCGCTGGTAGAGGCGGGCGTGAAGCCTGCGGGCCTGGGCGCGCGCGATACGCTGCGTCTGGAAGCCGGTATGAACCTCTACGGTCAGGAGATGGACGAAGGCGTGTCGCCGCTGGCGGCTAACATGGGCTGGACCATTGCCTGGGAACCGGCTGACCGCGACTTTATTGGCCGTGAAGCGCTGGAGATGCAGCGCGAGAAGGGCACCGACCAGCTGGTTGGCCTGGTGATGACCGAGAAGGGCGTGCTGCGCGGCGAGCTGCCGGTACGCTTCACCGATGCCGACGGCAATCACCGCGAGGGGGTGATCACCAGCGGGTCTTTTTCCCCGACGCTTGGCTACAGTATTGCCCTGGCGCGCGTCCCGGCGGGCATTGGCAACACGGCGGTGGTGCAGATCCGCAACCGCGAGATGCCGGTCAACGTGACCAAACCGATTTTTGTTCGCGCCGGTAAGCCGGTCGCTTAACGCTTTTTATCAGGAGAAATTTTATGAGCAATGTGCCAGCAGAACTGAAATACAGCAAAGAACACGAGTGGCTGCGCAAAGAGGCGGACGGCACTTACACCGTAGGGATCACCGAGCATGCGCAAGAGCTGCTGGGCGATATGGTGTTTGTTGATCTGCCCGACGTAGGCACCACCGTGAGCGCAGGCGACGACTGCGCCGTGGCGGAGTCCGTTAAAGCGGCCTCTGATATTTATGCCCCGGTAAGCGGTGAAATCGTCGCCGTGAACGACGCGCTGAGCGATTCGCCGGAGCTGGTGAACAGCGAGCCGTATGAAGGCGGCTGGATCTTTAAGATCAAAGCCAGCGATGAAGCGCAGGTAGCCGCGCTGCTGGATGCCACCGCGTACGAAGCATTACTGGAAGACGAATAACCGTTTTTCTCCCTCTCCCTTTGGGAGAGGGCCGGGGTGAGGGTATCCATTTTCCCCTCACCCTAACCCTCTCCCTGAGGGAGAGGGAGAATACACATTCACTGCACGTTTCAGGAACCATCGCTCATGACACAGACTTTAAGCCAGCTTGAAAACCGTGGCGCTTTCATTGAACGTCACATTGGGCCGGACGCTCAGCAACAGCAGGAGATGCTGAATACGGTTGGCGCGGATTCATTAAACGCACTGATCGGCCAGATCGTGCCGAAAGACATCCAGCTTGCCACGCCGCCTCAGGTGGGGGAGTCCACGACGGAGTTCGCCGCGCTGGCGGAGCTGAAGGCGATTGCCGGCCTCAACAAGCGCTATAAGTCTTATATTGGCATGGGCTACACCAACGTGCAGTTACCGCCGGTTATCCTGCGCAACATGCTGGAAAACCCGGGCTGGTACACCGCTTATACCCCGTATCAGCCGGAAGTGTCTCAGGGCCGTCTGGAAGCGCTGCTGAACTTCCAGCAGGTAACTCTGGACCTGACCGGACTGGACATTGCCTCCGCTTCTCTGCTGGATGAAGCCACTGCCGCAGCCGAAGCGATGGCAATGGCAAAACGCGTGAGCAAGCTGAAGAATGCCAACCGCTTCTTCGTGGCGGCAGACGTCCATCCGCAGACGCTGGACGTGGTGCGCACCCGTGCGGAAACCTTCGGTTTTGACGTGATTGTCGACGATGCCGATAAAGTGCTGGATCACCAGGACGTCTTTGGCGTGCTGCTCCAGCAGGTAGGCACCACCGGGGAAGTGCATGACTACAGCGCGCTGATCGCCGAGCTGAAATCCCGCAAAGTGATTGTCAGCGTCGCGGCTGATTTTATGGCGCTGGTGCTGTTGACTGCGCCTGGCAAACAGGGCGCAGACATTGTCTTTGGCTCTGCCCAGCGCTTCGGCGTGCCGATGGGCTACGGCGGCCCGCACGCAGCCTTCTTCGCTGCAAAAGATGAATTCAAACGCTCCATGCCTGGCCGCATTATCGGCGTGTCGAAAGACGCCGCTGGTAACACCGCCCTGCGCATGGCGATGCAGACTCGCGAGCAGCACATTCGCCGCGAGAAAGCGAACTCCAACATCTGTACTTCACAGGTGCTGCTGGCCAACATCGCCAGCCTGTATGCCGTCTTCCACGGCCCGGCTGGGCTGAAACGCATTGCCAGCCGCATTCACCGTCTGGCCGACATTCTGGCCTGCGGCCTGCAGCAGAAGGGCCTGACGCTGCGCCACGCGCACTATTTCGACACCCTGTGCGTTGACGTCGCCGATAAAGCAGCGGTGCTGGCGCGTGCCGATGCTGCAGAAATCAACCTGCGCAGCGACATCCACAACGCGGTCGGCATTACGCTGGATGAAACTACCACCCGTGACGATATCGTTAACCTGTTTAACGTACTGCTGGGCGATGCGCACGGCCTGGACATCGACGCGCTGGACAAAGACGTCGCGCACGACAGCCGCTCCATTCAGGAGAGCATGCTGCGCAATGATGCTATCCTGACGCATCCTGTGTTCAACCGTTATCACAGCGAAACCGAGATGATGCGCTATATGCACTCTCTGGAGCGCAAAGATCTGGCGCTGAACCAGGCGATGATCCCGCTGGGCTCGTGCACCATGAAGCTGAACGCCGCGGCCGAGATGATCCCTATCACCTGGCCTGAGTTCTCTGAACTGCACCCGTTCTGCCCGGCTGAGCAGGCGGAAGGCTATCACCTGATGATCAACCAGCTCTCCGACTGGCTGGTGAAGCTGACCGGCTACGACGCGCTGTGCATGCAGCCTAACTCCGGCGCGCAGGGGGAATACGCGGGTCTGCTGGCGATTCGCCATTATCATGAAAGCCGCAACGAAGGGCATCGCGATATCTGCCTGATCCCAAGCTCCGCGCACGGCACCAACCCGGCATCTGCTCAGATGGCAGGTATGGACGTGGTGGTGGTCGCCTGTGACAAAAACGGCAACATCGATCTCGCCGACCTGCGGGCGAAAGCCGAGCAGGCGGGCGAGAAACTTTCCTGCATCATGGTGACCTACCCGTCGACCCACGGCGTGTATGAAGAGACCATCCGCGAGGTGTGCGAAGTGGTGCATCAGTTCGGTGGCCAGGTTTACCTCGACGGCGCGAACATGAACGCCCAGGTGGGCATTACCTCGCCGGGCTTTATCGGCGCGGACGTGTCGCACCTGAACCTGCACAAAACCTTCTGCATTCCGCACGGCGGTGGCGGCCCGGGTATGGGACCGATCGGCGTGAAGGCGCACCTGGCACCGTTTGTGCCGGGCCACAGCGTGGTGCAGATTGAAGGGATGCTGACCCGACAGGGCGCGGTCTCTGCGGCACCGTTTGGCAGCGCCTCTATCCTGCCTATCAGCTGGATGTATATCCGCATGATGGGCGCGGAAGGGCTGAAGCAGGCAAGCCAGGTGGCGATCCTCAACGCCAACTACATTGCCACGCGCCTGAAATCTGCCTTCCCGGTGCTCTATACCGGCCGTGATGGCCGCGTGGCGCACGAGTGCATCCTTGATATTCGTCCGCTGAAAGACGCGACGGGCATCAGCGAGCTGGATATCGCTAAACGCCTGATCGACTACGGTTTCCACGCCCCAACCATGTCCTTCCCGGTGGCAGGCACGCTGATGGTGGAGCCAACGGAGTCGGAAAGCAAAGCCGAGCTGGACCGCTTCATCGACGCGATGCTGGCCATCCGCATGGAGATCGATCGCGTGCAGGACGGCGAGTGGACGCTCGACGACAACCCGCTGGTCAACGCGCCGCATACCCAGCACGAGCTGGTGGCGGAGTGGACCCACGGTTACTCCCGCGAGCTGGCGGTCTTCCCGGCGGGCGTGGCAAACAAATACTGGCCGACCGTGAAGCGTCTTGATGATGTCTACGGCGACCGTAACCTGTTCTGCTCCTGCGTGCCGATGAGCGAATACCAGTAATTCTGTTGCTGTAGTAACGTAGGCCGGGTAAGGCGAAGCCGCCACCCGGCTTTTTTATTGGGAGAAGACAATGGCAATTGCATTGGTTACCGGCGCCAGCCGCGGGATTGGTAAAGCCACCGCGCTGCAGCTGGCAAGCGAGGGCTACACCGTGGCGGTGAACTTTCACCACAACATCAAGGCCGCGACGGACGTGGTCAATCAGATTGTTGAGGCGGGCGGCAAAGCTTTTGCCGTGCGCGCCGACATCAGCGATGAAGCGCAGGTGCTGGCCATGTATGACAGCATCGATCGCGAAGGCGAACCGCTTATGGCGCTGGTGAATAACGCCGGCATACTGTTTGAACAATCGACCATCGAAAACCTGTCGGCCGAGCGCATCAACCGCGTGCTCGCCACCAACGTGACGGGCTACTTTCTCTGCTGTCGCGAAGCGGTAAAACGCATGTCGTTTAAACATGGCGGCAAAGGCGGGGCGATAGTGAATGTTTCATCCGCAGCTTCGCGTCTGGGCGCGCCGGGTGAATATGTGGATTACGCGGCCTCCAAAGGGGCAGTGGATTCGCTGACTACCGGTTTATCGCTCGAGGTGGCGGCACAGGGCATTCGCGTCAACTGCGTACGCCCTGGCCTGATTTATACCGATATTCACGCCTCGGGCGGCGAGCCGGGACGCGTGGATCGGGTCAAGTCCATGCTGCCGATGCAGCGCGGCGGCCAGCCGGAAGAGGTGGCGCAGGCGATTGTCTGGCTGCTCAGCGAGAAGGCGTCGTACGTGACGGGCAGTTTTATTGAACTGGCGGGCGGGAAATAAACGCCGGGTGGCGGCTTCGCCTTACCCGGCCTACGATTCGCAGGTTTGTAGGCCGGTGCAAGCGTAGCGCCGCCCGGCGTTACGGCGTTAAAGTTGCTCGCCGTTGCTGGCGATCACGGTTTTGTACCATTCAAAACTCTTCTTACGCGAACGGGACATATCGCCGGTGCCGTCGTCGTGCTTGTTCACGTAGATAAAGCCGTAGCGTTTGCTGTACTGGCCGGTGGTGAAGGAGACGCAGTCGATGCAACCCCACGGGGTGTAACCCATCAGGTCGACGCCGTCGTAAGTGACCGCCTTCATCATCTCTTCAACGTGCGCGCGCAGGTAGTCGATACGGTAATCATCGTTAATGCTGCCGTCCTCTTCCACCTTGTCGTACGCGCCGAAGCCGTTTTCCACGATAAACAGCGGCTTCTGGTAGCGCTCATACAGCTCGCACAGGGAGTAGCGCAGGCCCACCGGGTCAATCTGCCAGCCCCAGTCAGACGCCTTGACGTGCGGGTTCGGTACGCTGCCTTCAAAACCTGAGATGGCATCGCCCGTGCCGCCTTCCGCTTTCACCGCGTTGGTCATGTAGTAGCTGAAACCTAAGTAGTCACAGGTGCCTTCGCGCAGGATCTGCTCGTCGCCGGCTTCCATGTTGATGGAGAACCCGCGGCGCTCCCACTCGTTGAGCACGTAAGACGGGTAATAGCCACGCAGCTGGACGTCGGTAAAGACATAGCGCTCGCGCATGGATTCCTGGGCAAACATCACGTCCTCTGGTTTGCATGAGAACGGGTAAAGCGCCACCATCGCCAGCATGCAGCCGACTTTCATTTCCGGGTTAATACGTCGCGCTGCCTTCACCGCCAGCGCGCTGGCCACGAACTGGTGGTGCAGCACCTGGTACATGGTCTCTTCCGGATTATCATGCTCGGTATAGACCACGCCGGAGCAGCAGTAGCCGAACAGCGGCGCGCGCCAGTTGCGCTGGTTATTGATCTCGTTGAAGGTCATCCAGTATTTGACCTTATTTTTGTAGCGCTCAAACACCACTTCGGCGAAGCGTACAAAGAAGTCGACCACTTTACGGTTGGTCCAGCCGCCGTATTCCTGCACCAGATGCAGCGGCATTTCAAAGTGGGAGAGGGTGATCACCGGCTCGATGTTGTATTTCAGCAGTTCATCGAACATGTCATCGTAGAACTTCAGCCCCTCTTCATTCGGCTGGGTTTCATCCCCTTTCGGGAAGATGCGCGTCCAGGCAATGGAGGTGCGGAAACATTTGAAGCCCATCTCGGCGAACAGTTTGATGTCTTCTTTGTAGTGGCCGTGGAAGTCGATGGCTTCATGGTTTGGATAGTATTTTCCTTCCACCACGTCCTGAGTGATTTCGCGCGGGACGCCGTGGGCACCCCCGGTCAGAACGTCACAAATGCTCGGCCCTTTGCCGCCTTTGTTCCAGCCGCCTTCAACCTGGTGAGCGGCAACCGCGCCGCCCCATAAAAAGTCTTTCGGTAAGGTCAATTTTTTCATCGATGCTATTCTCAATAAATGACAACTGAATTCGAGTCTAGCAAAGCGAAATTAAATGTCACGATATAACAATTTCAGCAAAATGTGATTTGTCACAGCGAAAAAACAGGGTGTTTTATTACGTTAATTTCTTCGCCAGTTTGCGCCCGAGTGACTCCAGAATATAGATGACCGGAATTTGCGTGGTGATATCGTACACGCCGCCGATGCGCGTCTGGGGCACATGCCATGAAAGGTTAAAGTCGGCAAGCTTTGCCAGCCGGGAGTGTTCGTGGCTGGTGATGGAGAGCACTTTGCAGCGGTGCAGGCTGAACTGGCTGGCAAAGCGGAGGATCTCCTCGGTTTCGCCGGAAACGGACAGAACGATTGCCAGGGCATTTTTTGCCATATCGTTAGTGACCGGAAAATAAGGATCGTCAATATGGTTGCTGAATTTGCCAATATTAGAAAAGAAGCGAGCACCATATTTAGCCAGCGAGCCAGAGGTACCTGCTCCGACAAATATAATACGCTCGGATGACAGAATAATATCCACGGCATTATCTAACAGGGTGTCGAATTCTTCGTTATTTACGCTCTTAAAGAAACTGATGATTTCACTGGCACCGAAATTGGCCTGCTGCGGTTCGTTCTGCTCCAGATAGAGCTTAAAGCGCACGCGGAATTCCGAGTAGCCTTCACAGTTAAGCTTGCGGCAAAAACGCAGGATGGTGGTCGTGGATACGCCAGCTGCATCCGCCAGTTCACGGATGGTCATGTACATCACTTTGTCACGATTTTTGATGACATAGTTGTAGACCATCATCTCAAGATTATTGAGGCTGGCTATGGCGGAGTGGGTAAACATGCTCACAATGGCAAAACTCATATTCAGACATCTTATGAGAATCATACCATGCAGCCCTGAGAGGACATGCACTTTTATGGTATTGATTATCAATAGCTTACCGATAAATAGAACACCTGTTAGGTGAAATTATCTGTCATTGCGCTGATTTTAAAAGATAAATCTGGAATGTGCATTTTTTTTAGCTAACAGGTGTTCACTGGAAAAATTCTCAGTTAGCATGGTTACACGATGAATAATCATCTTTCGTTTTCCCGGAGTTACCTATGGTGAGCAAACCATCAATTGCACAGGGATATTCACTGGCTGAGGAAGTAGCCAACAGCATTAGCCACGGCATCGGGCTGGTGTTTGGCATAGTCGGACTGATATTGCTGCTGGTGCAGGCAGTCGATACCAACGCCAGCGCGATGGCGATTACCAGCTACAGCCTGTATGGCGGGAGTATGATCCTGCTGTTTCTGGCCTCGACGCTGTATCACGCCGTTCCGCATCAGCGCGCTAAAACCTGGCTCAAGAAATTTGACCACTGCGCGATCTATCTGCTTATCGCAGGGACGTACACGCCTTTCCTGCTGGTGGGCTTAAACTCGCCGCTGTCGCGCGGGCTGATGATTGTTATCTGGAGCCTGGCGCTGCTGGGGATCCTGTTCAAGCTGACCATCGCGCACCGGTTTAAAGTGCTGTCGCTGGTGACCTATCTGACGATGGGCTGGCTGTCGCTGATTGTGGTGTATCAGCTGGCGATCAAGCTGGCGGTAGGGGGCGTGACGCTTCTGGCCGTGGGCGGCGTGGTCTACTCGCTGGGTGTGATTTTCTACGTCTGCAAGCGTATTCCGTACAACCACGCAATCTGGCATGGGTTTGTGCTTGGCGGCAGCGTGTGCCACTTCCTGGCGATCTATTTGTATGTCGGGCAGGTGTAGTTTTTTACACCGTCCGGGCGGTTGCCCTCACCCACAGGGAGAGGGAGAACACCAAAACCACAGGCCCGGTAAGCACAGCGCCACCGGGCGATACAGCATCACTCTTCCAGCGAATACGGCAGCGGCTCGATGCTCAGGGTATTGGCATCATCCCGCACGCGGAATACGCTGTCGGCTTCCATATCGTTATTCATGACTACCTGAACCAGCACGCGGCCGTCGTCCAGCTGTACGGCGGCTAATACGGTGCCGGTACGGCGCCAGTTATCACCCATCTTCAGCTCAATATCTTCACCTGCTTGTGGAACGCGTCCGGCATGTCCCGCCAGGGTCCACAGCGCGCGCTTGTTCGCCCCACGGAATTTAGCGCGAGCCACCATTTCCTGGCCGGTATAACAGCCTTTCTTAAAGCTGATGCCCCCCAGCGCCTGCAGGTTAGTCGCCTGCGGAATAAACTGGGCGCTGTTTGCAGCGTCGATTACCGGCAGACCCGCTTCGATATTCAGCGCCAGCCACTGCTGGCTATTGTTGAACTGCGCTTCACCGCGCAGGGCCTCGGTAACGCGTTCAGCCGTTGCCTCGTCGGTCACCAGCAGAAAACGTTCGGCCGGATGTTCAAACCACAGCAGGGAGGTAACGCCTTCGCTGACCAGCGGTTTGTCAGCATCCGGAAGCGCGGCAAACAGGTTTTTCAGCGCGGCGCGCGCCTGGAAACCCGCCACGCCCAGCAGAACATGTTCATCATCCGGGGCGATGGTGACTTTGGAAAAGACCGCGTACTTTTTCAGTTCGGCCAGTTGGGCATCGCGCAGGCTACGGCGTTCGATAAAGGCAAAACCGTCCTGACGACGGAACAGACGCAGGTTGCTCCACATCTTGCCTTTAGGATCGCAGTGCGCCGCCAGCAAATGCTGATGCTCGGTCAACTGGGCGACGTCAGCCGTCACCTGACCCTGCAGGTATTTTTCGCTGTCCGCACCGGTGAGCGTCGCCAGTGCCCAGTCATCAAGAGTAATAAGCGTCAGCGGCAGACGCGCGGAGGCGGCAGGCTGGCGAGGAGAAAATGGTGTAAATGCCATAAGGATGTCCTGAATTGCTTAACGCTTTGATAATGCCTAATGGTAAAAGAGACTGTCGGCATTGCAAGTGCTTTCAGCAGGCCATTCGTGCCATCGAAGACTTCTGCGTAGTGCCACGCAAAATTATGTAATCCGTTGTCTTAGTGGGGGATAATCTGGCAGCCCGCTTCCAGGTCGTAATATTCCAGTAAAGAAACGGTCAAAAACACGTTACACTAGCGAGTGTTCCCACAAAGAAATAAAGCACCTGTAATGGGATACCGACTGTGCCAAATGTAATGCAGGAAACAGAACATGGATATTAACAACAAGGCCCGTATTCACTGGGCGTGCCGTCGCGGTATGCGTGAACTTGATATCTCCATCATGCCGTTCTTTGAGTATGAGTACGACACCCTGAGCGACGACGATAAGCGGCTCTTTGTGCGCCTGCTCGAATCAGACGATCCGGATTTATTCAACTGGCTGATGAATCACGGCAAACCCGCCGACACCGAGTTGCAACGGATGGTGCAATTAATTCAAACACGGAATCGGGAACGTGGTCCTGTGGCAATCTGAACTTCGCGTCTCATGGCGCTCGCAGTGGATGTCTTTATTGCTCCACGGCCTGGTCGCAGCCTTTGTACTACTGATGCCGTGGCCCCTTAGCTACACGCCTCTGTGGTTGCTGCTGCTGTCATTTGTAGTGTTTGACAGCGTGCGCAGCCAGCGCCGGATTAATGCCCGTCAGGGTGAGATCAAACTGCTGATGGATTCCCGCCTGCGCTGGCAGGGAAAAGAGTGGGACATCATCGGTACGCCGTGGATGCTCAATTCCGGCATGATGCTGCGCTTGCGAAGCGTGGATGGAGAGCGTCGGCAGCACCTGTGGCTGGCGGCTGACAGTATGGACGCTGCCGAGTGGCGGGATCTGCGCCGGACGATGTTGCAACAGCCGACGCAGGATTAACGGCGCGCTAGCTGAACTGCTCGGCCATTTCACCCAAAATTTGTTCGCACCAGTTTTGCAGGCGCTCGTCGCTGAGATCGTACTGATTGGTTTCATCCAGCGCGAGCCCGACAAAGAGCTGGCCGTCGGCGACGATCGGCTTTTTACTGGTGAACTCGTAGCCTTCAGTGGGCCAGTAGCCGATAAATTTCGCCCCTTTTGGTGCCAGCTTGTCGTGCAGCATTCCGAGTGCGTCCAGGAACCACTCGCCGTAGCCCAACTGGTCGCCCATGCCGTACATCGCAATGATTTTGCCGTCAAGATTAAGCGTATCGAGTTGGTCCCAGATGGCTTCCCAGTCTTCCTGGATCTCACCGAAATCCCAGGTCGGGATACCGAGGATCAGCACGTCGTACTGCTCCATCAGCGCGGGGGCATCATCTTTCAGGTTATGCAGCGTTACCAGTTCCGGGCCAATGATGTCGCGGATTTTTTCCGCCGCCATTTCGGTGTAGCAGGTGCTGGAGCCGTAAAACAGACCAATATTCATCGCGTAACTATCTCAATTCTTGCTATGACATTGCGCGTAGTGTACCAGAAACCGATGGCAATCAGGCATAATGGGAAGATTGCAGAATCAAAGGGGCCGATGTGGAAAAGGATCTCGCACTTGTCGAACAGTTTCTTGATGCGCTGTGGCTGGAGAAGAATCTGGCCGAAAATACGCTCAGCGCCTACCGACGGGACCTCACCATGCTGGTGGAATGGCTGTCGCGCAGAAAACTCTCACTTGAGACCGTGCAACACGACGATCTGCAGGCGCTGCTGGGCGAGCGCGTGGACGGAGGCTACAAAGCCACCAGCTCCGCGCGTCTGTTAAGCGCCATGCGTCGCCTGTTCCAGCATCTTTTCCGCGAGAAGATCCGCGCGGACGATCCTAGCGCGCTGCTGGCATCACCCAAGCTTCCGCAGAGGCTGCCTAAAGATCTCAGCGAAGCACAAGTTGAGAGATTATTACAGTCGCCCGCGGTTGACCTGCCGCTGGAGTTACGCGATAAAGCCATGCTTGAGTTATTGTATGCAACCGGCCTGCGCGTCTCTGAGCTTGTTGGGCTAACGATGAGCGATATCAGCCTGCGTCAGGGCGTGGTGCGCGTCATCGGTAAAGGTAACAAAGAGCGTCTGGTGCCGCTGGGCGAAGAGGCGGTGTACTGGCTGGAGACCTATCTGGAACACGGTCGGCCATGGCTTCTGAACGGCGTATCTATCGATGTTCTCTTCCCGAGCCAGCGCGCGCAGCAGATGACGCGACAAACGTTCTGGCATCGCATCAAGCATTACGCCACACTGGCAGGTATCGACAGTGAAAAGCTGTCGCCGCACGTTTTGCGTCATGCCTTCGCGACGCATCTGTTAAACCACGGCGCGGATTTACGCGTGGTGCAGATGCTGTTAGGACACAGCGATCTTTCAACGACGCAAATTTACACCCATGTCGCGACGGAACGCCTGCGGCAGCTACACCAACAGCACCACCCTCGTGCGTGAGTGCAGACGAATTGTAACAGGATCAACTATGAAAAAGTCTTTCGCGCTGTTCACTTTGCTGGCAGCTTCTTTTACCGGTTTTGCCCACGCTGACGATGCCGCCATTAAACAATCGCTGACCAAACTGGGCGTGACCAGCAGCGACATTCAGCCTGCACCGGTTGCAGGGATGAAAACGGTATTGACCAACAGCGGCGTGCTGTACGTGACCGAAGACGGTAAACACATCATCCAGGGCCCAATGTACGACGTAAGCGGCGCGCAGCCGATCAACGTGACCAACCAGCTGCTGATGAAAAACCTGAACGCGCTTGAAAAAGAGATGATTGTCTATAAAGCCGCGCAGGAAAAACACGTAATTACCGTCTTCACCGACATCACCTGTGGCTATTGCCACAAGCTGCATGAAGAGATGAAAGACTACAACGCCCTGGGGATCACCGTGCGCTATCTGGCCTTCCCGCGCGCTGGCGTACAGAGCCAGCCGGAGCAGGATATGAAGGCCATCTGGTGTGCGAAAGACCGCAACAAAGCGTTTGATGATGCCATGAACGGTAAAGGCGTTAAGCCTGCCACCTGTGATATCGACATCGCTAATCACTACGCGCTTGGCGTGCAGTTTGGCGTTAACGGTACGCCGGCAATCGTGCTGAGTAACGGCTACGTTGTACCGGGCTATCAGGGGCCAAAAGAGATGAAAGCATTCCTCGACGCGCACCAGAAACAGACTGGTGGTAAATAATCCGCGTGAAAGCCCTGATAACATTGCGCCGCCGCGACGCGGCTGACACGACAGGTTTACCCGCCGATCTTCCGCCGCTGTTAAAGCGGCTGTATGCCAGCCGTGGTGTCAAGACGGCAGAAGATCTTGAGCGCAGCGTCAAGGGCATGTTGCCCTGGCAGCAGCTCAGCGGTGTCGAAAAAGCGACTGAGATGCTCTACAACGCGTTCCGTGAAGGGACGCGGATTGTGGTGGTAGGGGACTTTGACGCCGATGGTGCAACCAGCACCGCGCTGAGCGTTCTCAGCCTGCGCGCGCTGGGCTGCGATAACGTTGCGTATCTGGTGCCGAACCGTTTTGAAGACGGTTACGGCCTCAGCCCGGAAGTGGTCGATCAGGCTCACGCGCGCGGCGCGCAGATGATCATGACCGTGGATAACGGGATCTCCTCCCATGCGGGCGTCGATCGTGCCCATGCGCTGGGGATCCCGGTGCTGGTCACCGATCATCACCTGCCGGGGGATACCCTGCCGGATGCCGAAGCCATCATTAACCCCAACCTGCGCGACTGTGATTTCCCGTCGAAATCTCTGGCAGGCGTCGGCGTGGCGTTTTATCTGATGCTGGCGCTGCGCACGCTGCTGCGCGATAAAGGCTGGTTTGAATCGCGCGGTATTGCCGTGCCGAACCTGGCGGAATATCTTGATCTGGTGGCGCTCGGTACCGTGGCGGACGTGGTGCCGCTCGACACCAACAACCGCATTTTGACCTGGCAGGGCTTAAGCCGCATCCGGGCGGGCAAGTGCCGTCCTGGGATCAAAGCGCTGCTGGAAATTTCTAACCGCGATCCGCTCAAGCTGGCGGCCAGCGATCTCGGCTTTGCCCTTGGGCCTCGTCTCAACGCGGCGGGGCGGCTGGACGATATGTCCGTCGGCGTGGCGCTGCTGCTGTGCGACAACATCGGCGAAGCGCGCGTACTGGCGAACGAACTGGATGCCCTGAACCAGACCCGCAAAGAGATTGAGCAGGGGATGCAGGCCGAAGCGTTGACCCTGTGCGAAAAGCTGGAGCGCAGCGGCGACACGCTGCCGGGCGGGCTGGCAATGTATCATCCCGAGTGGCACCAGGGCGTTGTCGGTATTCTGGCGTCACGCATTAAAGAGCGCTTCCACCGCCCGGTGATCGCCTTTGCGCCTGCGGGAGACGGCACGCTGAAAGGCTCGGGCCGCTCGATTCAGGGGCTGCACATGCGCGATGCGCTGGAGCGTCTTCACACGCTTCATCCGAATCTGATGATTAAGTTCGGCGGCCACGCGATGGCGGCGGGCCTGTCGCTGGAAGAGGCGAAGTTTGACGAGTTTCAGCGGCTGTTTGGCGAACTGGTGACCGCGTGGATCGATCCGGCGCTGCTGCACGGTGAAGTGGTCTCTGACGGTGAACTCCCGGCAGCCGACATGACCATGGAAACGGCGCAGATGCTGCGCGATGCTGGTCCGTGGGGGCAGATGTTCCCTGAACCGCTGTTCGATGGCCGCTTCCGTCTGCTGCAACAGCGCATTGTCGGCGAACGTCACCTCAAGGTGATGGTTGAGCCTGTGGGCGGCGGCCCGCTGCTGGACGGGATTGCATTTAACGTGGACACCTCCGTCTGGCCGGACAACGGCGTGCGTGAGGTAGAACTGGCCTATAAGCTCGATATTAACGAGTTTCGCGGTAATCGCTCCCTGCAAATCATCATCGACAATATCTGGCCAATTTAGCGTCAGTAAAGCTACAAAAAAGGGCGTGGATTCGGTACAATCCCGCTCTTATCACCGCATTCTGACAAGCTCATAAAAGAAAACAGACCATGTTTGAAATTAATCCGGTAAAAAACCGCATTCAGGACCTCACGGAGCGCTCCGACGTTCTTAGGGGGTATCTTTGACTACGATGCCAAGAAAGAGCGTCTCGAAGAAGTAAACGCCGAGCTGGAACAGCCGGACGTCTGGAACGAACCTGAACGCGCGCAGGCGCTGGGTAAAGAACGTTCCTCCCTCGAAGCCATCGTAGACACGCTGGATCAAATGGCACAGGGTCTGGAAGATGTTTCCGGTCTGCTGGAGCTGGCCGTCGAAGCCGACGACGAAGAGACCTTTAACGAAGCCGTAGCAGAACTCGACGTACTGGAAGAGAAGCTGGCACAGCTTGAATTCCGCCGTATGTTCTCCGGCGAGTACGATAGCGCAGACTGCTATCTCGATATTCAGGCAGGTTCCGGCGGTACCGAAGCGCAGGACTGGGCCAGCATGCTGACGCGTATGTACCTGCGTTGGGCGGAAGCGCGCGGCTTCAAAACCGAAATCATCGAAGAGTCCGAAGGTGAAGTTGCGGGTCTGAAATCCGTGACCATTAAAATCATCGGCGATTACGCTTACGGCTGGCTGCGTACTGAAACCGGCGTACACCGCCTGGTGCGTAAGAGTCCGTTTGACTCCGGCGGCCGTCGCCATACCTCCTTCAGCTCCGCGTTCGTCTACCCGGAAGTGAATGACGATATCGACATCGAAATCAACCCGGCGGACCTGCGTATCGACGTTTACCGCGCATCCGGTGCGGGTGGTCAGCACGTTAACCGTACGGAATCCGCGGTGCGTATTACCCACATTCCAACCGGGCTGGTGACGCAGTGCCAGAACGACCGTTCCCAGCATAAGAACAAAGACCAGGCCATGAAGCAGATGAAAGCAAAGCTTTATGAACTGGAAATGCAGAAGAAAAATGCTGAGAAGCAGGCGATGGAAGATAACAAATCCGACATCGGCTGGGGCAGCCAGATCCGTTCTTACGTCCTTGATGACTCCCGCATCAAAGACCTGCGTACCGGGGTTGAAACCCGTAACACGCAGGCGGTGCTGGACGGCAGCCTGGACCAATTTATCGAAGCAAGTTTGAAAGCAGGGTTATGAGGAACCAACATGTCTGAACAACAATCACAGGGCGCTGACGCGGTAGTCGATCTTAACAACGAACTGAAAACCCGCCGCGAGAAGCTGGCTGCACTGCGCGAGCAGGGCGTGCCGTTCCCGAACGATTTCCGTCGTGACCACACCTCAGACCAACTGCACGCTGACTTCGACGCGAAAGAGAACGAAGAGCTGGAAGCGCTGAACGTCGAAGTGGCCGTTGCTGGCCGTATGATGACCCGCCGTATTATGGGTAAAGCCTCCTTCGTGACGCTGCAGGACGTGGGCGGCCGTATTCAGCTGTACGTTTCCCGTGACGATCTGCCGGAAGGCATCTACAACGAGCAGTTCAAGAAGTGGGACCTCGGCGATATCCTCGGCGCGAAAGGCAAGCTGTTCAAAACCAAGACCGGCGAGCTGTCAATCCACTGCACCGAGCTGCGTCTGCTGACCAAAGCCCTGCGCCCGCTGCCGGATAAATTCCACGGCCTGCAGGATCAGGAAGCGCGCTACCGTCAGCGTTATCTGGATCTCATCTCTAACGATGAATCCCGCAAGACCTTCAAAATTCGCTCTCAGATCATGGCCGGTATTCGCCAGTTCATGGTGAATCGCGACTTTATGGAAGTGGAAACCCCGATGATGCAGGTGATCCCTGGCGGCGCATCTGCACGTCCGTTCATCACTCATCATAACGCCCTGGACCTCGACATGTACCTGCGTATCGCGCCGGAACTGTACCTGAAGCGTCTGGTGGTGGGTGGTTTCGATCGCGTGTTCGAAATCAACCGTAACTTCCGTAACGAAGGCATCTCCGTGCGTCATAACCCAGAGTTCACCATGATGGAACTCTATATGGCGTATGCAGATTACAAAGACCTGATCGAGCTGACCGAATCCCTGTTCCGTACCCTGGCGCAGGATATTCTGGGCACCACGGAAGTGCCTTACGGTGAAGAGGTCTTCGACTTCGGCAAGCCGTTTGAAAAACTGACCATGCGTGAAGCGATCAAGAAATACCGTCCGGAAACCGAGATGGCCGATCTGGATAACTTCGATTCGGCGAAAGCGATCGCCGAAAGTATCGGTATCAAGGTTGAGAAGAGCTGGGGTCTGGGCCGTATCGTGACCGAGATCTTCGAAGAAGTGGCCGAAGCGCACCTGATTCAGCCAACCTTCATCACTGAGTATCCGGCTGAAGTTTCTCCGCTAGCGCGTCGTAATGACGAGAACCCGGAAATCACCGATCGCTTTGAGTTCTTCATCGGCGGTCGTGAAATCGGCAACGGCTTTAGCGAGCTGAACGATGCAGAAGATCAGGCGCAGCGCTTCCAGGACCAGGTAAATGCGAAAGCAGCCGGTGATGACGAAGCGATGTTCTTCGATGAAGACTACGTGACCGCGCTGGAGCACGGCCTGCCGCCTACTGCGGGCCTGGGTATTGGTATCGACCGTATGGTTATGCTGTTCACCAACAGCCACACCATCCGTGACGTGATCCTGTTCCCGGCGATGCGTCCGGTGAAATAAGTCGTAAAGACTAAAAAAAAGCCCCGTGCGATGTTCGCCGGGGCTTTTTTATTGTGCGGCGAAGGCCCGAAGCGCGTCGCGCGCGACTGTTGCCTCCATGTTCATCCACGGGCTAAAAGCCCACGGTGCGGCATCGAGCGCGCGGAACAGCGCCTCAAGTTCAACCCACTGACAGTCCATCACTTCGTCGTCGTTGAGGGCGATGTCATTGATAACGCGCGCGGCATAGACCGGACAAATTTCGTTCTCGACGATCCCGGAAGGGTCTGTTTCGCAGTAGCGAAATTCCGTTGCCACGGGGGTAATGTCGACGAGCTCTGCGCCCACTTCGAAGCGGCAGCGGCGGATAATTGCTTGTTCAATCTCTTCACCCGTTTGCGGATGACCACATACGGAGTTGGTCCAGACGCCCGGCCAGGCTTTTTTGCTCATTGCGCGTCGGGTGACGAGACATTCACCCTGGCTATTGAACAGCCAGGAAGAGAAGGCCTTATGTAGCGGCGTGTTTGACGTATGCGCGGCATACTTTTCCTGCGTGCCAATCGTCTTTCCCTGATTGTCCACTAAAATCACATGTTCCTGAATACTCATTCTTGCTCCAGTACCAAATTGCCGGAAAGGGCTGAATCATTATACGGCATTCTTATACGAACGGTTTGACCCGCAGAGCGGAAAAGGGCATGACCCAAACGAGGATCGACTGTTATCATAGTGCGCCATTCACGCTGAACGAGGATCTGATTTGTTTGCAGGAAGCCTGACCAGAAAGCCCATCACCGCCGTTTTCTGCCTGACGCTTGCGCTAATGTTAGCGGGATGTTCCGGCAGTAAATCCTCCGATATGGGCAGTTATTCCGGCGCGGTGTATACCGTAAAACGCGGTGATACGCTGTACCGTATTTCGCGTGCGACGGGTACCAGCGTGAAGGAACTGGCGCGTCTGAATAATATCTCGCCGCCTTACACCATTGAGGTGGGGCAGAAGCTCAAGGTTAACGGCGGCTCCTCTGCAAAGAAATCGGGATCCTCAAAAGGTAAAACCGCCAAAGTGACGCCATCCTACACGGTGCCGCAATCCTCCTGGCCGCCGGTGGGGCAACGCTGCTGGATTTGGCCAGCCAGTGGCAAAGTGGTCGTGCCGTACTCCTTATCTGAGGGTGGGAATAAAGGTATTGATATCGCGGCGGCGCGCGGAACCCCGGTCTATGCGTCCGGTGCCGGGAAGGTGGTTTACGTCGGCAACCAGCTGCGCGGATACGGTAATCTCATCATGATTAAGCACGGTGAAGACTACATCACGGCTTATGCGCACAACGACACGATGCTGGTTAACAACGGGCAAAACGTGAAGGCCGGGCAGAAGATCGCGACGATGGGCAGCACCGGAACGGACTCGGTGAAACTTCATTTCCAGATCCGCTATAAGGCCACCGCCATCGATCCGCAGCGTTATCTCCCGGCTCCGGGCGGTAAACCGAAGTGCTAAGTGATTATTTTATCGCCGGTTAGCGTTGCGAAGGCTTGTCTCAAAATGCGTAAGGTCTATAATGCCTTACGCACCTCAAAGCGGGCGTAGTTCAATGGTAGAACGAGAGCTTCCCAAGCTCTATACGAGGGTTCGATTCCCTTCGCCCGCTCCAGTCTCCTGAATATCAATACTTTACTATCCCTCAGTAAGTTACTTTTGGACAGATTCATCCAATGCATTTCAAGCCCGATGTGCGGCCCTATGAACCACATAAACAAGTGATTAGTGGTAATCCGGTAGTTACAGGCCCGCATCTGCCAGCGCTTCGCTCACGCTCCTGACGGTACTCGAGCACCCTGATAAGGTGTGATCTCTCTGACAATCTGATTTGGTCACTGGTGACTTTCGCAAAGCGAAACCAACCAGGTTGGCCTGATGAAGTCGCTACGCTCCGTTTGTTGCTTGGACCACTAACGGGGCTTTATGCTGCTATTGTCTGAAATCTGATACATTGCACAAACATCATGTGGAATGCTGTAAAATTCATCAGTATGATTGTGTATACCATCGCCAGTTAAGCGTTAAGGAATGCTGAGAGGACAATATGGATGTTACTGATGAGGTTTTGTTGAGTTCAGGGTTTACACCATCGGATTTGCAGAAGATAAAAAACAACATTGAAAGCTATGGTGGAACGTTGGGGGAAGCGATTCAGGATCTGGCTAATAGATTCAGGGTTGTTTTATGGATAACATCGGCATGTCTGATGGTTTTTATCATTTTAGTGTTATTTTCTGCGAAAGAAACCGTCGTAGGTGGTGGAATATCAATTCTGATCGCAATAGTCATCGTTACATTTATTCAGCCGCCAGTCCTTTCTTACAAATCCTGGCGGTTCTGGAGAAAATTCAGAGGCTAATGGTTCGATGTGTCAGTAGAAAGCAGGTCAAATATTACTTTGGCCTTAAGTCCATAACCTACTATTTTCATTGTTAATTTTGGACGGCTCATCGTATCGACCTTGCGATAGAAATCACGGGGCATCCATTTAAATAGCCTCCATGCTTCGGGTCTTCTGGCTAATCCAAAGATGCTATATACACTTGCGCTTAACGTAATAGCGTTATAAAACGCAAGTCCTGTTTCAGGCTTGAAACCCATAAATTGGGCCGCTTCTATAGTGCCATCAGCCACAAATCCCTCTGTTCTATATTGTTTTCCATATACACCAGGAATGATTTCTTTTGACAGACCGTTAATGCCATCTGTTACAAGGATAGCCCCTGCCAGCATACCTAAAGGTGTCATCGTAGCGACCATCAACGCACCGCCAGCAATCGCCATTCCAGAAACTACAATGTGAATAGCAGAAATCATGTAGCCGACGATTTTATTATTTTCCTTAACAAATTCGACCTTCGCGTAAAGCTGTGCGGACTTGGTTCTTAACAGACGCTCTTGTTCAAGCAAGCTGTTTGTTTCAGCACGCAGATTTTTGATGCATACAATGCATTCTTCATCGGTTTTAGCTCGTCGTGCTGTTTCAAATTCTTTCTCTACAACCTGTTTTATCTCTCCAACAAACTTGATACGCGTAAGACCATCTTGCAAATAGAATGCTGACAGCCGGTTTGCAGTTTCGACGAGTTTCCGGGCTTCCAGATTCACCATGGTATCTGACCATGTTCTGTTCCATCCCCTATTAAGCAGCGCGATATCCATAAAGCCTCCTTTCCTAAATGTATCTGGTCATTTTACGTGCAATAAGGTCGGAGACAACAGGAAATACATTTCCCAATATCTGATTTTAGCGGAAAGAACACATGATCAAACCTTGAAACTCCACGCCGCAATTCTTTATTTTTCATTGTCCGACGTTCCAAACGTATTGGAGTACGGGCAGGACTGCGAGCGAGTCACCAACGTGAACAAGTAAATTCTGTTTTCGTATCCCCTATATACCCCAGTGCAGCCTCACATCCATGCCCGGCAAAAAATCCAGCCGACGACGAGCCACAGCACTAAGAGTACCGCAACCTCAAAGTATATTTTCATGGTTGTTGTTATAGATGTGATTATTAATGTGGTAATGATTTGAAGGGGTATTTTGTAAGGTAGTGGCTGACAGGACAAGCAACAAATTTTAATTGGATATTAGCAATACTGATAATTCGCTTATGATAATAATAAAAGGGGCTTTAGCTACTTGTACACTAATCATTTTCACAACCCGCCCCGTGGGTGCCCCGCTTCGCCTGCGCCAGGCCTTGTTTAAAAGCGCTTTTCTTCATCAAATATCGCTTCATGATGCCTGCCTTTCGTTCCGTCTGACAATGTCAGGCAGGAAACATACCAGAGCATGACATGCACAAAAACATGAAGCATCCGGCGTGAGCAGCATTGTGACTGTCTTTACGTTTATCCACCTTATAGCCACAGCGACCGCCTGAGGCTATGCTTCATCCTGCATCATAATAATGAAGAGGCAATGTCATGGATAAAGAGCTCCTGGAAGCGGGGTACCGGGCCTATACCGGTGAAAAAATTGATGTCTATTTCAACACCGGGATCTGCAAACACTCGGGAAACTGCGTGCGCGGCAGCGCGGCGCTGTTCGACCTGAAACGTAAACCGTGGATTATGCCTGATGAAGTGGACGCTGAAACGGTTGTACGCGTCATTGATACCTGCCCAAGCGGTGCGCTGAAGTATCGCCAAAAATAAGTGAGGAACCATGGATATTCTGGAAGGCCATAATATGTTTTACGTGAACGATGCGAACGGGAATAAGGTTGCCGAGATTGTTTTCGTGCCAACCGGCGAGCACCTTAGCATTATTGAGCATACCGACGTTGACCCGAGTCTGAAAGGGCAGGGCGTTGGCAAAAAGCTGGTGGCGAAAGTGGTGGAAAAAATGCGCGGTGAGCAGCGTAAAATCATCCCGCTCTGCCCGTTTGCCAAACACGAGTTTGATAACACCCGCGAGTATGACGATATTCGCGCCTGATCCGTCGACAGGGACGTCATCGACACCCTTCAACATGTAACAGCCTGAAAAATTAAGACCTGTTAATTAGCATGGTGATTAATTGTAAATGAGAATGATCTTGATATTCATTCTCATTGGCATTAATGTTTGCTCGTTGTTTATTCAGTTTACGGGCGAAACCTTCAAATATAGAAGGTAAGACATTGATCACTATGAAAAAGAAAAGTATTACGGCATGGCTGCTGTTCTGTAGCACTCTGGTCCTGACTGGCTGCCAGTCAATGGATACTCCACCGCAGCTTGCTGCGCAACTTCCTCCCACCTCTCGCATTATTGATGCGCAAACGGGCAAGACGCTTACGCCCGATGCACTTCTGGCGGTGCTGAGCCGTGCGCCGGCGGCGATCGTCGGTGAAGAGCACACCAACGCCGATCATCACGCCATTGAGCTTTGGCTTTTGCAAAACATGGTCAAGAAACGCCCGCAGGGCAGCGTGTTGCTGGAGATGTTAACCCCTGACCAACAGCCTGCGGTTGACCGTGTTAAACAGGCGCTGCATGACGGAGCCGCAATGCGCGAGCCGCGGATCCAGGAGGCGCTGCGCTGGAACGTGGGGTGGCCGTGGCCGCTGTACGGCGCGCTGGTGATGACCGCGCTTAAGGCCGATTACCCTTTGCTGGCGGCCAATATTACGCGCGAACAGATCGGCGAAATTTACCAAAATCCCGTTTTCCCGGCGGGTGAACACTCCTCTCTGAAAACTGTCCGCGACGCTCAGGCGTCCATCATCTACCTGATGCACGGCGGCGACATCCAGGCGGCGCAGATACAGGCGATGGTCGCTATCCAGCAAAACCGCGATCGGGCGATGGCGCAGGCGCTGATCGACGCGCCTAAGCCTGCCGTTCTGTTCGCCGGTGGCTACCATGCGGCGAAAGATATCGGTGTGCCAGTGCACATCCAGGATCTCAACGGCTCCGCGCCTGTCGTCCTGATGCTCGCGACTGAAGGCACCACGATAACGGCGAAGCAGGCGGATTACGTCTGGTTTGTGCCGGCCAGCAAACCATGAACCTGCACTGTGATATTCGCGCGCCCTGGGTAAGAGGGGCGGCCACCAGCGTCATTGCGCACGCCGCCATTGCGCTGCCGTTTATCCTGCATTTCGCCAGCCCGCCGCCGGTGGCCTCCCCGGCGGCGGTCATGGTCGCCTGGTCACCTGAGCTCGAAGTCTCGCTGCTTCACCCGACGCTGCCCCCCGGCATCAGCCAGCAGCGGAAGGTTGAGGCAATGAGCGCCGAGGACGCGCCGCAGCGCAAAGAAATGCCGGTGCTGCCGGTCGTCGACGAGGCGGAATTCCAGACGGTGGCGCGCAAGCCCGTGCAAAAAACGGTGAAAAAAACCGAGGCGAAAAAGACATCTCACCAGCAGCAGCGGGAAGAGAAGGGCAACGCGACCCTGACCAGCCGCGCGGCACCGCCCGTGCAGGCCATCGTCAGCACGCGCAACGCCGCGCCGCTTGATACGGACTCCGCCGTGCAAAGTCGCCAGACAATCGGCTGGGAGGCGCTGGTGAAAGGCAAAATCAACCGAATGCGCAATTACCCCGAAGATGCCCGACGGCGCAAACGCACCGGCACCGTGGTGATTGCCTTTAGCGTGAATGGCCGGGGTGAAGTGCTGGCCAGTCGGCTGGTGGACTCCTCCGGCACGCTGTCGCTTGACCGCGCCGCGCTGGATGCCCTGCAAAAAGCGCAGCCGCTCCCGCAGCCGCCGGCCAGTATTTTGCGCAACGGTATTCATAACGTGACGTTACCCGTGGAGTTTACGCTTCTCAGGATTTAAAACCGAAAGGACGACAAATGCACTATTTCCGGTTAATGGCCGCAGGCATTCTGCTGGCGGCACCGTGGGCTATTGCCCAAAACCTGCCGCAGCCGCCGGTGGCCAAAAAAGTGACCCATGCGACGGAAATGTTTGGCGACACGCGTCAGGACGACTATGCCTGGATGCGCGACGATACCCGGCAAAATAAAACGGTGCTGGATTATCTGCGTCAGGAGAATCTCTACACGCAGCATATTTCCGCCACGTGGCAGCCGTTAAAAACGCAGATATATAAAGAGATGCAGGCGCGACAGGTTGAGGATAATTATACCCAGCCGGTACGTAAGGGGCATTACCTTTATAAAGTCGACTATCAGCGCGGGGCGAATTTCCCGCGGATCCTGCGCCAGAAAGAGGGCGAGACGGAATGGGTACTGGTGCTGGATACCGCCGGGCGCAGCAAAAATCACGACTATTATGCGCCGGGGCGTTTTACCGTCAGCGAAGATAATCGCTATATCGCGCTGGCGGAAGATTATACCGGCGACGGACAGTACCGTATCTCGGTCTATGACAGCCAGAATCGGCAATGGCTGAAAACGCAAATTAAACAGGCCTCTGACGATATCGTTTTCAGCAACGACGGCAAACTGCTCTATTACGTGGCACTTCAGCCCGAGACGCTTACGCCAGACAACGTAATGCGCGTGGAGTTAAGCACCGGAAACAGGCACGCCGTCTGGCAGGAAAAAGACGGCCAGTTTTATACCGGCATCGCGCGTTCGGCCTCAGATAAGTATTTACTTATTACCCTTAGCGCCAATGATACCTCCGAAGTGCGCTATCTCGCTTTAGATCATCGCGATGCGCCTTTGCAGCTCTTACGCCCTCGCAGCAGCGGGACGGAATATTACGCCGATCACGCCAATGGCCGCTTTTATATTCGCAGTAACCACCAAAATAAACGCTTTGGCCTGTATCAGGGTGACGGAAAAACGGCCTGGCAGCGGGTGCTGACGCCTGAGAAAGATTATGAGCTGGAAGAGTTTACCTTATTTAACCGGGCTGTGGTGGTCGCAGAGCGCTACGACGGGAAAACCCATTATCGCAAATTAAATTTTGCGGACAACCACTGGCAGTCATTACATTTTCCGGATCAAACCTATATGGCGCGGACCGGCAATAATAGCGATGGCCGCGCCACCGTCTTTCACTATATCTACGCCTCGCTCGACCGCCCGCTTGGGTATTACACCTGGGATCTGGCGAGCGGTAAGGTCACGCGCATCCATCAAAAAGCCGTCCCCGGGCTGGTGGAAGGCACCTATACCAGCAGGCTGATCTTCGTTCCCGCGCGCGACGGCGAGTCCATTCCCGTGTCGCTTGTCTGGCGAAAAGATCGCTTTACGAAGGGACATAACCCGCTGCTGGTTTACGGCTACGGGGCCTACGGCATGAGCCTGGACGCGGCGTTCAGCGTGCCGCGCATGAGCCTGCTGGATCGCGGTTTTGTCTTCGCGCTGGCGCACGTGCGCGGCGGCGGCGAGAAGGGGGTGGGCTGGTATCAGGCGGGCAAAAAAGCCAATAAGCAGAACAGCTTCAACGACGTTATCGACGCCACGCGGGGCCTGGTGAAACAGGGCTATGGCGACGCCCGTCGCGTCTACGGCATGGGCGGCAGCGCGGGCGGCCTGCTGCTTGCGGGGGCGGTGAACCAGGCACCGGATCTTTTCCAGGCCGTGGTGCTGCAGGTGCCGTTTGTCGACGTGCTCAACACCATGCTGGATAAAACCCTGCCGCTCACCCAGCAGGAGTACGGCGAATGGGGCAATCCTAATACGGCAGCAGACTACAAAGCCATCAGGGCCTGGAGCCCCTACGACAATATTACGCCAAACGCCTGGCCGACGATGCTTGTCACCACCGGGCTGTATGACTCCCGCGTGCCTTACTGGGAAGCGGCAAAGTACGTCGCGCGTCTGCGCGCAACCAATACGCAAAAAAATAACGTTCAGCTCCTGAACGTCAATATGAATTCGGGGCATAGCGGCCGCAGCGGTCGTTATTCCCGTCTTGAGGACTCCGCCGAGGCGTTTAGTTTCCTCATTTTTGTTGATAGCCAGAAAAATAAATAAGGGGTGTATTTTGAAAAGCACACACGTCGTTGGCTATATGCTGACAGGGTGTCTTATTGTTCCCGTTACCACCTTCTCCGCTGAGAAAGAAGGGGAATCGGTATTTTCGACATTGACCATTACGGATAACGCACAGGCAGAAACGAACCATCCCGGCTCGTCGGCAGAAACCTATACGCGCCCGGGTGCCTACAGCTCGCGCACGCTGAACGAGAATCTGCAAAGCCTGGACGCCTCGTTGCGCAGCATGGCGGGGACATACACGCAAATCGATGCGCTACAGGGGGCGGTGAACGTTAACATTCGTGGGATGAGCGGGCTGGGGCGCGTTAATACCATGGTGGATGGCGTGACCCAGACATACTACGGTATGGCACCCACGACCTATCACTTCGGGCAAAATAACGGCGCAGGCGTGCTGATCGATCCTAACTTTCTTGCCGGGGTTGACGTCACGCGCGGCAGCAGCGCCGGATCGCAAGGCGTGAACGCCCTGGCGGGCAGCGCCAACATGCGCACGCTGGGCATTGATGATGTGATCAAAGCGGGAAGGCAAACCGGCGTCCTCTCGCGCTTTTCGGTTGGCGATAACGGCCTGGGGCGGACCGGGATGGTGACGGTGGCCGGTAAGGCTGATCCCTTTGATAACGGCGGGCTGATCGGTGCGCTGGTGGGCATCAGCGGCAGCCGGACCTACGCCACCTTCGATAACGGCGGTGGGCGCAGCAGCAGTGAGTTTATCGGCGAGGACGTGAAGTATATGCGCCAGGAGCCACGCTCCCAACTGTATAAGCTCAACTTTGATCCTAATCCTTACCATCACATCGAGTTTGCCGGGCGTAACTATCAAAACGTCTTTACCCGACGCGATATCACCAGCGACGATTATTACCTGCGCTACAACTTTGCGCCGCTCACCGAGCTGATCGATTTTAACCTGCTGGCCAGCACGAGCCGTGCCGAGCAGGATTACAAGCCGGAATCGCTGTACAACTTTAATAACGCCTCGACGGAGAATAAATCGAACGCGCTGGATATGAGTAACACCAGTCGGTTCCGCTACGCCGATATTGACGTCGCGTTTCTGTTCGGCGGTAAGCTGATGGACACCGAATACACCCGCCGTTTTGAGCAGGATAACGATACCGACAGGAACGCCTTTGTGCCGTCCGGTAAGCAGAAGATTTCGTCGCTTTATACCGGCTTAACCCTGAATAAAAGCATCTACCAGCTCGATCTCAACCTCAACTACACCCGCAGCAAGGTGTCAGGCATAAAACCGGCCTGTGACGCCAACGAAAAATGTTTCCCGCAGGGGGAGGCAACGATCGACCTGGACGATAAAGCGCTCAACCCGTCCGCGACCCTGTCTGCCCAGGTCACGCCTTGGCTGCAGCCTTTCGTCGGCTGGAGTCGCTCCTCCCGCGCGCCTAATGTGCAGGAGGTCTTTTTCGCGAACGAGGGTGGCGCGTCGATGAACCCGTTCCTGAAACCGGAGAAGGCGGATACCTGGCAGGCGGGCGTCAATATCGTCAAAGAGGGGCTGCTGACGGAAAGAGATTCGTTCCACATGAAGGCGCTGGCCTACGAGTCGCGCATCAAAGATTATATCAACAGCGAATCCTTTTTCCTGTGCTACGACGGGTCGCGCTGCAAGGATATTGATAACTCGGCGAGCGGCTTCAATGCCAATATCTACATCAATACGCCGTCCCCGGTAACGTCCCGGGGGTATGAAATCGAAGCCGGATACGATGTCGGCTATGCCTATGTCAACGTCACCTGGAGCAAGCAGCAGACGGATCAGCCTACCTCTATCGCCAGCACCAGCTACAGCTTTGCCTACGACGACATGAGCGATTTGCCTGACTATTACGCCACGCTGGATCTTGGCGCTCGCTTTTTCGATGAAAAGCTGGTGGTGGGGAGCCTGTTTAAATTCACCGGGAAATCAAAACGCCTGAGCACCGAAGGCATCAGTATTGATTCGAATACGGTCCCGAAAGAGAGCATGCCTGATATTCCGACCATCGTCGATCTCTACAGTAGCTATCAGGTGACGGATAACGTCCTGCTGCGTCTGGGCGTGCAGAACGTGACTAACCGCGATTACTCCGAGGCGCTCAACCGCATGAATCAGAGCCTGGACAATGCCGTTGAAGGGGCGTCGCTAAATACCACGGCGCGCGGCCGAACCTGGATTGCGGGCGGGGAAATTCGCTTCTGATAAAAAGCGGTGTTCAGCCGGGCGCTGAACACCGTGTGTTTAACCGACGAACATTACCGATACGCACAGCACGCCGACGATCAGCGTCAGCAGGTTGCCGATGGAGCGGTACGGCTTGAGCGAAGGGATAAGGTAGGTCGAAAGCGTTGGCATGATGAACAAGATCATGGCAATAAGCGGGCCGCTGATGGCGTAAATCATCGAGATGGCATTCGGATTAATGCAGCAGACCACAAAGGTGATCAGCGATACGCCCAGAATGGAAATCGCGCGGTTAAAGGCGCGGCTTTTCTTCACGCCCACCTGATTCAGGCCCGATTTGACGATCTCCGTTGCCCCTTCAATCACCCCGAAATAGGTGCCAAGGAACGATTTTGACATCGCGACAATCGCCACAATAATGCCGGAGACCCCCAGCCAGGCCGGAGACGAAGGCATCATCGACAGCGCAGAGAGGATGGTGACCCCTTCCTCTTTGGCGGCGACGATATAGGACGGCGGGATCGAGAGCAGGCAGCTGAACACAAAGAACAACACGCTCAGGCAGATGATCAGGTAAGCTACCTTCATGATTTTTTTGCATTTACCCATGGCCGCGTCACCGTATTTTTCGCGACGGTCAACGGCAAACGTCGAGATAATCGGGGTATGGCTAAAAGCGAAAACCATCACCGGGATCGAAATCCACACCTGATGCAGCGTATGTTTGTCGAACGCCATCTGGCTGGTCAGAAGCGTTGGCTCCCAACTGCCGGTCAGATAGAGCGACACAAACAGGAAATAGGCAATCAGCGGGAAGACGAGGAAACCCATGACCTTGATGGTGATGTGGCGGCCCATCAGGAAGATCAGATTCAACACCAGCACCACGCCAAAGCTCACCAGCATGCGCTCCGGGAGCGTAATCGCCATGCGCTTCGCCAGCTGTTCGGTTAAGGAGTTGGTGATCGCCACCGCGTAGATCAGCACCACCACAAAGAAGGCAATGAAATAGAGCGTGGTGATCAGGTTACCGATCTTCTTGCCGTAGTAGTGATTCACCGCGCCGGTGATGCCCTCGTTGCCTGTGGTTTTCGAGGACAGGATAAACTGCGCGAGCGCTTTATGCGGCCAGTAGGTTAAGGGATATGCCACGAGGGCAGTAATCAGCAGGACGAGTGCGCCTGCGGAGCCGAGCTGAATGGGCAAGAACAGCGTTCCTGCGCCCACGGCAGTGCCGTAGAGGGCGAAACTCCAGAGAGTCTCTTCTTTTGACCAAATTTTCGACATTAGAGCAACGTATCAACTGTAAAACGAACAAAAAGAAGTGCAATTTACCATAATTGTGAGCGGAGGGCGCAGTTGCTTCGAAGGAGATTGGCCGGCGATGAAAGCCGGCCTGAGGGAAATCAGTTTGCCAGGGCGCGTCGCTGCTGGCGTCGCTTGATGATTTTCTCGCGCAGAGTGTCATACGCCCAGTTATAAAACATGGTGTAGGGCAGGAAGAACAGGAAGAACCCAATCTCCAGGGACAACGCCTGCCACAGCGTGACGCCCAGCACCGCAGCAACGATGGAGACGCCGATGACGATAAACCCGCACTCGAACCCCAGCGCGTGCAGGGCGCGCACTTTAGCCGTGCGTTTGATGCGGTGAACGGGCCAGAAGCGGTCGAAGCCGAAGTTATAGATAATGTTCCAGAGCATCGCAGTGGTCGCCAGAATAATGGTTAACCCGCCCATTTCAACGACGGAGCGCTGCATAAAATACGCCGCCGTCGGGGCGAGGATCGCCGTGGCAATCCCTTCAAAACAGACGGCATGAAAGATCCGCTCCGGCAGTTTACGTTGGAGTGCATCCTGATGTTGCATAGCGTTAGACCTCGTTATTTCGCCAGGTGGGGCGTTAATGCCGCCTATTTTTATCGCTAAAGATGATATATAAAAGATGGTATCCATCGATAAAGTAGATACTTCATGCGTTACTCTCCCGAAGCTCTCACCGCCTTTGTTGAAACCGTTGCCGCCGGCTCTTTTTCCGCCGCCGCGCGCCGCCTGCGCAAAAGCCAGTCCACCATCAGCACCTCGATAGCGAACCTGGAGGCCGACCTCGGGTTTGATCTCTTTGACCGCTCGGCGCGCCAGCCGGTGTTAACCAGCCAGGGCGAGCAGGTGCTGGGCTACGTGCAGTCGATTCTTGCCGCCAGCGCCCGTCTGGACGAGCTGGCGGTGTCGCTGACCGCGCAGACCGAAGCGCGCCTGACATTCGTGCTTTCCGATACGCTCAACCCGGACGTACTGGAAGATCTGATGAACCAGTTCGACCAGCGTTTTCCCCATACGGAATTCGAATGCCTGATTGGCGAGGAAGAGGATGTCATCGACCTGCTGCAGAAGGAGCGGGCGCAGATTGGCCTGACGGAAGCGCGCGAAAGCTACCCGACCGATATTGGCGTGACCCGGCTTCCCATGCAGACCCGGATGGCAATCTACGTCTCGGCGAACCACCCGCTGGCGGGTCAGCATGAGACGAAAGCCGATGAGCTGCACGGCTGGCGCGAGCTTCAGCTGAGCACCTACCTCGAGCGGGAGGCGACGCGGGCGCGCGGGCCGGTCTGGTCCGCGCCGAATTACCTGTTACTCCTGAGTATGGCCGTGCAGGGCTTTGGCTGGTGCGCGTTGCCCTGTGCGCTGGTGGATGAATTCGCGGCCGCAAAATCGCTGGTTCAACTCAACGTGCCGGGCTGGCCGCGATCGATAGCCATCGATCTGCTGTGGAATAAACGATCGCCACCTGGCGTCGCGGGAAGCTGGCTGCGCCAGTATTTGCAGGACGCACGCTAATCCTTGTGATTAAACTCACTATTTTTAAACAATTGCATCAATTGTTGATAACAATCCTCTACTATCGTCCTGTCATTTTGCACAGAGGTCGTGATGAAAGATGTCGTTATAGTGGGGGCGTTGCGTACGGCTATCGGCTGTTTTCAGGGAGCGCTTGCGCGTCACTCTGCGGTCGATCTCGGCAGTGTGGTGGTCAAAGCGCTGGTCGAACGCAGCGGGATCGCCGCACATGAAATAGACGAGGTGATCCTCGGCCAGGTGCTGACCGCGGGCGCGGGGCAAAACCCTGCCCGTCAGGCGGCGCTCAAGGGCGGTTTGCCGAATACCGTCTCTGCGATAACCATCAACGATGTCTGTGGATCGGGCTTAAAGGCGCTCCACCTGGCGACCCAGGCCATCCAATGTGGCGAAGCGGAGGTGGTGATTGCCGGAGGCCAGGAGAACATGAGCCGCGCCCCGCACGTCCTGACCGACAGCCGCACCGGCGCGCAACTCGGCAACAGCCAGCTGCTCGACAGCCTGGTGCATGACGGGCTGTGGGATGCCTTCAATGACTATCACATGGGCGTAACGGCAGAGAATCTGGCGCGTGAATACGGCATCAGCCGTGAGCTTCAGGACGCCTACGCCCTGAGTTCACAGCAAAAGGCGCGTGCCGCCATTGATTCCGGGCGTTTTCGCGATGAAATCGTCCCGGTCAGCACACAGCGGCAGAACGGCGAGGCCATTGCGGTGGACACCGACGAGCAGCCGCGCACCGACGCCAGCGCAGAAGGGCTGGCAATGCTCAATCCCGCTTTTGAAACGCTTGGATCCGTCACCGCAGGCAATGCCTCGTCCATTAACGACGGTGCGGCGGCGGTGCTGATGATGAGCGAAAGCAAAGCGCAGGAGCTGAATCTCCCTGTGCTCGCGCGCATTAAAGCCTTTGCCAGCGTAGGCGTCGATCCTGCGCTGATGGGGATCGCCCCGGTGTATGCCACCCGACGCTGCCTTGAGCGCGCGGGCTGGCAACTTTCCGACGTCGATCTGATAGAGGTTAACGAAGCCTTTGCGGCGCAGGCGATTTCGGTGGGCAAAATGCTGGAATGGGACCCGCTGCGGGTTAACGTTAACGGCGGGGCAATCGCACTCGGTCATCCGATTGGCGCGTCTGGCTGCCGCATTCTGGTCTCCCTGGTCCACGAAATGAAAAAACGTAACGCTCACAAAGGGCTGGCAACGCTCTGTATCGGCGGTGGGCAAGGGGTGGCGCTGGCGATTGAACGCTGACGGTTCTGCCTCTGAGAAAACCTCCTGCCGGGAGGTTTTTTTTTGACATCCGGAAATCTATTTTTACCCTTATCAGCTCTTTCTGATGCATTTAAAAACGCTTGCGCGCGAAATAATTAACGTCGCTAAGTGCTTTGTGTGATCTCTCTCCTGAAATTTACCCTTAATCGCCGCGTTTTGTTGATGGGCTTCACGTCCATTCTTGCCAAAAAAAGTGAAACAAATAATTTCGATCCTGGTCACTAAAATAACGTTATTTAAAAAATAAACTCCAGTTTCATAAAAACGAAACGTTATTTTAATTGAGGGTTTTGTCATGTTTAAACAATCTCTGGTCCTTGCTTCCCTTATTGGTGCGTCATTCGCGGCACAGGCCGTCACCGTCGACCTGCGCCACGAATACATCGATAGCGGCTCGAATGCGGACCGCGTCTCGGTCTCGCATCGCTTTGCCAATGGCCTGGGTTTTTCTGTTGAAGCGAAATGGAAATCCGGTGGTGATAAGGCCGACCGACCATTTACCGATATGGTGGGTAACGGTCATGAAGATCAAATTAGCTGGCGCTGGAAAGCCACGGACAATATTGCGCTGACGCCTGCATTTACTATTGAGAGCAATGACAGCCGAACTATCTATAAACCGAATCTGCATCTGCAATATAGCTTCGACAGTGGCTTCTATGTGGCTGCGCGTTACCGCTATGAATATACCCGCTATCCGTCCAGCGCAAATAAAGAAGACGATAAAGTTAACCGTGGCGATGCGTGGGTAGGCTGGGTATTAGGCGACTGGCGTACCGAGCTGAACTATGTTTATGCGAAAAGTTCAGAAGGCATGGTTCGTAATAACAATAAAGATTACTCCAACGAATATAACGCCAAGCTGGCGTATAAATGGGATAAAAACTGGGCGCCGTATGTTGAAGTTGGCAACGTGGGCGTGAAAGAGACCGATGAGCGTCAGACCCGTTTCCGTTTAGGCGTGGCGTACTCGTTCTAATCATTCAGCCCCTTCCCCAAAACCCGCCGGGTGGCGCTAACGCTTACCCGGCCTGCTCTTTTCCTCTACGTCTCTGGCTGGCAAAAAATAATCGCGCAATCAGCTAAAAAAAAGCCCTCCGTAGCGGAGGGCAAGGCCAGTTACAGAAACACAAACTCAAATCATGCATGCAACATGTCGGGTTGCTCGGGGAGTTTCGCGATATAGAGCGCCGGTTTGCCGTCTTTATCGGAACTGTACAGTACCGCCTTATCATCCGGAGTAAAGGAGGGATGCGGATGGGTGACCTGGCGGCTGTTCGCGACCGTCGCCCAGGAGGTATCGTGACGGGCGATACGGAACCAGGCTTTTTCCGCCACGTTAAAGCCATAAAGATATGGATCGTTATCGATAGTGTAGCCACCGGTGTCTTTCACATCGACCGGCGTGCCGGAGCCATCGCCTACCAGCAGGGTGCCGTCAGCGTTGCTCATCAGGTGTGAACAGGCGGGCATCTGCATCACCTCTTCATTCACGCCGCTCTCCGGGTTAAAGCGGCTGATGGTGCGCCCCTGTTGCCCTTTTAAATAAGAGACATATATCAGCGCAGAACCGTCCGGTACCCAGAATTCGTGGGTGCAGCTTTCGCCTTCCGCGTGCGCTTTTACCTTACGTACGTTGCTACCGTCTTCGTTAACCAGCCACATGCGGGCATCGACCAGGTCGTGCGGGCCTTCATGGCAGAAGGCCACGGTATTGTCATCAAACGGGCGATAGATCGGATGGCCGAGCCAGATTTTCTCGTCGAGAATGGTCGTGCTTTCGCCGGTTTTCAGGTCCACGCGCAGCAGGCGGCAGTGCGGCCCTTTGTGGAAAAAGTCGTGGAAAATTTTCCAGTCGTTTAGCGGCGTCCAGTCAGCTTTGTCAATTTCGATCCCCACCAGTTTGGTACAGTCGCTGTTGGCAACCCAGGTACCATAGCCGACCCACTCATCGGGGACGCGGTACACTTCGCGCTCGGCCAGGGTCTTTAAATTCACCTCCAGCAGCGTGCGATCGTTCTTCACATAGTAGAACGAAGTGTCATCCGGCGAGAGGAACCCGCCGAAGGTGTTATCACCCGCACCTTCCGTCAGCTGCACCGCTTCTGCATTTTTCAGATCCAGCAGGTAGTAATTCCAGTGACCGTCAAATTCCCCGGCAAACAGCAGATGGCTGCCATCGTTAAAGAAGCACTTCTGGTAGAAGTAGTTGCGATGACAGGTTACCTCGGGCGGGGTCAGGCGGGTGACTTCCACGCCCGTATCCGGATCGCGGCTGACCGCATAGTTCAGCTTGACCCGCATACCTTTAGCCATAATGCACTCCTTTAAAAGAGAAAAGTTGAATTGAAAACTTGCCTCTAAATTATCAAAACATCGTTTCAATGTGTGTGACTGGCCGCGCACTTTGTAATAAAGAGTGACCGCTAAGCCGCAATCTTTGATTTTTAACGCGAAATGTTTTTGTCGGCGTTAAAAGTTGAAGGTTTTATAATGCTTTGTTTCTTATCATAAATATTCATTTTGTCCCCTTGCTCTCATTTCACTGACACCAGACAATCGTGATCCGAACGCCATTTTTGCTATAAACTCACAGAAAAATTGAAACGTTGTTTTAAATGTAATTGAAAACCCCTGATTCAAGGGATAGTATGTCTTCATCAACAAAACGGAACATCGTTTCGTTAATTATCTCTGCCTTCGGGCACGATCAATTCTGGAGGTTAAGGTGGACGTCAGACAAAGCATCCACAGTGCGCATGCAAAAACGCTGGATACCCAGGGGCTGCGCAGTGAGTTTTTAGTTGAGCAGGTTTTTACAGCCGATAACTACACCATGGTGTATAGCCACATTGACCGCATTATCGTCGGTGGGATCATGCCGGTTGCAAAAAACGTCTCAGTAGGCGGGGAAGTGGGTAAGCAGCTGGGCGTGAGCTATTTTCTGGAGCGTCGTGAGCTGGGCGTGATCAACATCGGCGGGCCGGGCACCATTACCGTCGACGGCCAGTGCTACGAAATCGGCCATCGCGATGCGTTGTACGTGGGGAAAGGGGCCAAAGAGGTGGTGTTTGCCAGCATCGACAGCGGTAAACCTGCGAAGTTTTACTACAACTGCGCCCCGGCCCATACCTCTTATCCCACCAAAAAAGTGACCCCGGCGGACGTGGCTCCGGTCACGCTTGGCGATGACCTCACCAGCAACCGCCGCACCATCAACAAATACTTTGTGCCGGATGTGCTGGAAACCTGCCAGCTGAGCATGGGGCTGACCGAGCTGGCGCCGGGCAACCTGTGGAATACCATGCCGTGCCATACCCACGAACGCCGCATGGAAGTTTACTTCTATTTCAATATGGATGACGACGCCTGCGTGTTCCACATGATGGGGCAGCCGCAGGAAACGCGTCATATCGTGATGCATAACGAACAGGCGGTCATTTCGCCGAGCTGGTCGATTCATTCAGGCGTGGGAACGAAGGCCTATACCTTCATCTGGGGTATGGTCGGTGAAAACCAGGTCTTCGATGACATGGACCACGTTGCAGTAAAAGATCTGCGCTAGTCGCAGGCAGTTAAGTTTAAACCTGCCTGTTGGTGACAGGCGCTGATAGAGTGAGGAACAAACATGATTCTGGATGCATTTTCTCTGCAGGGTAAAGTGGCTGTCGTGTCCGGTTGTGACACCGGGCTGGGTCAGGGGATGGCGTTAGGCCTGGCGGAAGCGGGCTGCGATATCGTGGGCATCAACATCGTTGAACCAACGGAAACCATCGAGCGCGTTACCGCGCTGGGCCGCCGCTTCCTGAGCCTGACCGCCGACCTGCGTCAAATTGACGTCATCCCGGAGCTGCTGGAGCGCGCGGTGGCGGAGTACGGACATATCGATATTCTGGTCAACAACGCGGGCCTGATCCGTCGCGAAGACGCGATCAGCTTTAGCGAGCGCGACTGGGACGACGTCATGAACCTGAACATCAAGAGCGTGTTCTTTATGTCTCAGGCGGCGGCGAAGCACTTTATTGCCCAGGGCAACGGCGGCAAGATCATTAATATCGCGTCGATGCTCTCCTTCCAGGGCGGTATTCGCGTGCCATCCTACACGGCGTCTAAAAGCGCGGTAATGGGCGTCACCCGCCTGCTGGCGAACGAGTGGGCGCAGCACAACATCAACGTCAACGCGATTGCACCGGGCTACATGGCGACTAACAATACCCAGCAGCTGCGTGCTGATGAAGAGCGTAGCGCGGCTATCCTTGAGCGTATCCCTGCGGGACGCTGGGGCCTGCCGAGCGATTTGATGGGGCCGGTTGTCTTCCTGGCTTCCCCGGCGTCTGACTATATCAACGGTTACACCGTGGCCGTTGACGGCGGCTGGCTGGCGCGTTAATACCCCAGTCGGTAATAACCTCTGCCCTTGGGCGGAGGTTTTTTTTGCCTCGAAATACCCATTATCCATATCGCTAAAGATGAAAAATCCATATTGAAAAGCGTGGGTTGATACTGGTCACACTATAATCTGTTGTAAATTAAGAGATTAGTCAAAACAGAGGATTATTCAGGATTAGTTGAAAGTGTAATGTCCATCACATAACGCTACCTTGCAGCGAAATAATCCATATCTTCACCAGTTCCGGCCTGACACTTTTCCGCGCTATCTCGTAATTTCAGTGAACGAATTTCGCTGTTCAGGCAGGAAACTATGACATCTCTCAATGACTCTACCCTCATGCCCGCGGCGCTGCGCGACACCCGCCGCATGAACCAGTTTGTCTCCGTCGCGGCGGCCGTAGCGGGTCTGCTGTTTGGGCTGGATATCGGCGTTATCGCCGGTGCGCTGCCGTTTATCACCGATCATTTCACGTTAAGTAATCGCCTGCAGGAGTGGGTGGTGAGCAGCATGATGCTGGGCGCCGCAATTGGGGCGTTGTTCAACGGCTGGCTCTCGTTCCGCCTGGGACGAAAGTACAGCCTGATGGTCGGGGCGATCCTGTTTGTGGCCGGTTCACTGGGGTCGGCGTTTGCCACAAGCGTTGAGGTGCTGTTGCTCTCCCGCGTGCTGCTTGGCGTGGCGGTGGGGATCGCCTCCTACACCGCGCCGCTGTATCTCTCCGAAATGGCGAGCGAGAACGTGCGCGGCAAGATGATCAGTATGTATCAGCTGATGGTGACGCTCGGCATCGTGCTGGCGTTTCTTTCCGATACCTGGTTCAGCTACACCGGTAACTGGCGCGCCATGCTCGGCGTGCTGGCGTTGCCCGCGCTGTTGCTGATGGTGCTGGTGATTTTTCTGCCGAATAGCCCGCGCTGGCTGGCGCAAAAAGGCCGCCACGTCGAGGCGGAAGAGGTGCTGCGAATGCTGCGTGACACCTCTGAAAAAGCGCGTGACGAGTTGAACGAGATCCGCGAAAGCCTGAAGCTGAAGCAGGGCGGCTGGGCGCTGTTTAAGGTCAACCGCAACGTGCGCCGCGCCGTGTTTCTGGGAATGCTCTTGCAGGCGATGCAGCAGTTTACGGGCATGAACATCATCATGTACTACGCCCCGCGCATCTTTAAAATGGCGGGCTTCACCACGACCGAACAGCAGATGATCGCCACCCTGGTGGTCGGGCTGACCTTTATGTTCGCCACCTTTATTGCCGTGTTCACCGTCGATAAAGCCGGACGTAAACCGGCGCTGAAAATTGGCTTTAGCGTGATGGCGCTCGGTACGCTGATCCTCGGCTACTGCCTGATGCAGTTTGATCAGGGCACGGCGTCAAGCGGGCTTTCCTGGCTCTCCGTCGGTATGACCATGATGTGCATTGCCGGTTATGCAATGAGCGCCGCGCCGGTGGTGTGGATCCTGTGCTCTGAAATTCAGCCGCTAAAATGCCGCGACTTTGGTATCACCTGTTCCACCACCACCAACTGGGTGTCGAACATGATTATCGGTGCGACGTTCCTGACGCTGCTGGATGCCATTGGTGCCGCGGGAACATTCTGGCTCTACACGGTACTGAACGTGGCGTTTATTGGCGTAACGTTCTGGCTGATCCCAGAAACCAAAGGGGTGACGCTGGAGCACATTGAACGCAAGCTGATGGCGGGGGAGAAGTTAAAAAACATAGGCGTGTGATTTTATTGCCCGGTGGCGCTTACGCTTACCGGGCCTACGATAGCCTGTAGGCCGGGTAAGCGTAAGCGCCACCCGGCTTTGTTTTTTTACCGCATCGCACGTCTTAAAATACGTTCCGCCTGACGCTGGAAGTCAGCGGCGGTCTCTTCGACGGTTTTCTGACCGTAGTCGAGGTATTGCAACGACGTGCCAAACTGCGCCACGATTTGCGGGTCGTCAAAATAGGGTGAAACGGAGAGTTTTGTCGGCAGGGATTGCGCCAGGCGCAGGCCGGCAACTGACGGGTCGTTCTCCTTGATCGTGCCGTCCTCGGTGAGGAACTGTACCGCCGCTTTGCTCAGCGGCACGCCGCGTTCCAGCCCCAGCGTGTCCACCCCCTCTTTGCTGTTCAGCAGGAAGTTAATCAGCTTCGCCGCCGCCTGCGGGTTCTTGGTGGATTTACCAATCGACAGCATCTGCGCCGGTTTAAAGAACAGGCCCGCGTCGGTCGCGCCCGGCAGCATCGGATAATTACCCAGCGCCAGTTTTGCCGGTGGCTTCAGGTTGTCGGAGTATTTGTTGATGGTTGAGTTCCACATGTAGGTCCCGCCCCATTCGCCCTGGATCCACGGCTTCATCTCATACATGTTGCTCTTGCCAAACGACGCATAGTATTTGGTGTCCGGCATGACATGACTGTCGATCAGCTTTTTGTAGGTCTCGAAAAACTCAACCCACTGCTCTTTGGAATAAGTGAACTTTTTGGTCTTCTCGTCCACCGCCGGAATGTTGTATTTCTGGATCATGTAGGAGTTCAGCAGCGCCAGGGTGTCCTGATGTTCCAGCACCACCGGATAATACTGCTTGCCGAGTTTGCTCTCGAACGCCTTACCGGCGGCCATCAGCTCGTCCCAGGTTTTTGGGTATTCAACGCCCGCTTTTTTCCAGGTCTCGTCGTTGAAATAGAAAACGCGCGCGGTGACGGAGATCGGAATGCCGTTCAGCTTGCCGTTAACCGTGGTCGACTGCAGCTCTTTCGGATCGAACTGCGTCAGGTCAATGGTGTCTTTCAGCGTGTTCAGATCGTAGAAGCCGTCACCGGTTTTAGAGAAAATCGGCAGCCAGTTCCAGTTGGTCTGCATCACGTCCGGTTCGGTGCCGCCTGCAATCTGGGTCGTCAGGCGCGATAAGTGGCCGTCCCAGCCGGTGTATTCTGCTTTGACGTTAATGTCCGGGTTCTGTTTATGGAACTCTTCCAGCGCTTTCAGGGTGACCTGGTGACGGCCATTGCCGCCCCACCAGGACATGCGTAAATCGACATTTTGCGCCATCGATGGCAATGCGGTAAGGCCCAGAGTCGCGGAGATTGCTGCGCTTAAAAGCACTTTTTTCATTTTTATAACTCCATTAAAGAGAGATGTTCTGCTCGGTTTTCGCGTCAAAAACATGACACTTATTCATGTCAAACGTGAAGTACACCTTGCGATGAAGGCCTTTATCAATCATCGGTTTGGCTTCATCGGAAGGAATTCGGGCGGTCAGTTCGTAGTCCGCGACTTTGAGGTACACAAAGAATTCGTGACCCATATTTTCGACGCGCACCATCTCGCCGCTGCATCCGCCGTTCGGGAACGGCTCGTCGGAGAGCGAAACAAATTCCGGGCGCACGCCGTAGAAGACCTCCTGCCCGGCATAAGCGGAGACTTTCTCCTGCATGGCCGCGTTTAACGGCATGGATTCAGCCCCGATGGCGATATGCAGTCGGCCCTCTTTTTCCACCAGGCGGCAGGTGCGAATGTTCATCTCCGGCGCGCCGATAAAGCCCGCCACGAACATGTTTTTGGGTTTGTGATAAAGGTTGTCCGGGGTATCCACCTGCATGATGTGGCCGAGCTTCATCACGCAGATGCGGTCGCCCATGGTCATCGCTTCGGTCTGGTCGTGGGTCACATAGACGGTGGTGGCCGGTTTGCCTGACGCCTTAAGCTGTTTGTGCAGGTCGGAGATGCGGATGCGCATGGAGGCGCGCAGTTTGGCATCGAGGTTCGACAGCGGCTCATCGAACAGGAACACGTCCGGCTTTTTGACAATCGCACGGCCTACGGCCACGCGCTGTGCCTGACCGCCGGAAAGCTGACGCGGCAGACGGTCGAGCAACTCTTCCAGCTCGAGGATTTTGGCCGCCTCGTTCACCTGAGACTCAATCTGATCTTTCGGCAACTTGCTGAGCTTCAGGCCAAAGGCCAGGTTCTCGCGCACCGTCATGTGCGGATAGAGCGCATAGTTCTGGAACACCATCGCGATCCCGCGCTCTTTCGGTGCGAGGTTGTTCACAATCTTCTCACCGATGCGCACTTCGCCGCCGCTGATGGTCTCCAGCCCGGCCAGCATGCGCAGGGTGGTGGATTTGGCGCAGCCGGACGGCCCGACGATCACCATAAACTCGCCTTCAGCGATTTTCAGGTCGATAGCATGTACCGCTTTGAAGCCGTTGGAGTAGACCTTTTCCAGTTTGTTGAAGATAACTTCAGCCATGGTATTTCCCTCTTAACCTTTAATTCCGCTGCTGGTCACGCCCTGGACGAAGTAGCGCTGTGCCAGGAAGAAGACGATGATGGATGGCAAAATGGAGATGCTCGCCATTGCCAGAATTTCGTTCCACGGCGCCCCTTCGGTGACGTCGATGGACATTTTCAGAGCCAGTGCAATCGGGTATTTATCCACGCTGTAGACATAGATCAGCGGCCCGATAAAGTCGTTCATGGACCACATAAACTGGAACAGGGCGACGGAGATGATGGCAGGCTTCAGAATCGGCACGACCACATACCACAGCACCTGAATGGAGTTACAGCCGTCAATCTGCGCGGCTTCCTCCATGTCACGCGGCACGCCGCGCAGGAACTGGATCAGCATGAACACGAAGAACCCCTGCGTGGCGAAGGCCAGCGGCAGGTACAGCGGCATATAGCTGTTCAGCATGCCCATTTCACGGAACATCAGGTACTGCGGGATCAGCAGCACGGTGCTCGGCAGCAGCATGGTGGTGATGAGCGTGGCGAACCAGAACTTCTTCCACGGGATCTCGAAGCGGGCAAAGCCGTACGCCACGATGGTGGAGGAGATAATGGTCAGGATCACTTTGGGGATCACATACTTAAAGGTGTTCAGCATGTAATGGCCAAAGTTGTACTCGGTCCCGGTTTTCCAGCCGTTAACGAAGCCGTCCCAGGTGGCGTGGGCAGGCCACAGGCTCAGGGTGGTGAAGATCTCGTGGTTCGGTTTGAACGACGCCGAGAACATCCACACCAGTGGGTAAAGCATCAGCAGGCCGACAAACAGCAGGATCACGTAGCGAATGCTGGCGTTGATCTTCTCTTTGCGCAGGGTGCGCGCCACTTCGCGCTCGGCGACGCTTCTCGCCGTGGAGAGTTGTTGGATATCAGCCATTTTTGCCTCCTTTATCGGCGGAGTAGAACACCCAGTATTTCGACGACTTAAAGGCGATACCGGCAAAGACGGCGACCACCAGGAACAGAACCCACGCCAGCGCCGCCCCGTACCCCATGTCGAAGTATTTAAACGCGGTGTCGTAGATGTAGAGCGAGAACAGGTAGGTCGAGTAGGTTGGCCCGCCGCCGGTGATGACGTATGGCCCGGTAAATTCCTGGAACGCCTGGGTCGTCTGCATGATGAAGTTGAAGAAAATCACCGGGGTAATCAGCGGCACGGTCACTTTCATGAACATCTGCCATTTTGACGCCCCGTCGATCATCGCCGCTTCATACTGCGACTGCGGCACGTTTTGCAGCGCCGCGAGGAAGATGACCATCGCGGAGCCAAACTGCCAGACGCGCAGCAGCGTCACGGACATCAGCGCCAGAGACGGCTCGCCCAGCCAGTTCACCGGGTCTAAACCAAACACCCCGATAAAGCTATTAAGCAGGCCATCAATGGCAAAAAGCGCGCGCCAGAGCACCGCAATGGCGACGGAACTGCCGAGAATAGAGGGAATATAGTAGGCGGTACGGAAGAATCCGATGCCACGTAATTTAAAGTTCAGAACAAACGCTATTCCTAATGCAAACGCGAGCTTTAAGGGGATGGTTAAAAATACATACGCGAACGTCACGCCCATTGATTTCCAGAAGAGCGTGTCTTCGGTAAACATGTAGCGATAGTTCTCAATGCCGTTAAACACCGGCGGGCTCATCAGATCGTAATCCGTAAAGCTGAGAAAGAACGATGAGACAAAAGGGAAAGCCGTAAAGAGTATCAGCCCAATTATGTAGGGCGATATCCACGCTAACCCCAGCAGCTTGTTTTCATTCATACATACCTACCTGGCGATCGATGGTTTAAAACGGAATCTGCGTTTCGTTACCGCGCCCACGCCTGTTAAGTGCGGCATGAGCGAGAATGCTTAGGGCTGCGCGTCTCGGCTGTACTCAATGAAATATTGTTTTTTAAGGATTTTGTTGAGCTATGCTCGCTGCGCGCGGGTTTAGTTTCAAAAGAGACGAACCGCCGTTTTTGAATACTAAAACATCGTTTTAATTTATTTTATTGCGATTTATTTCCGCGTCATTCGCTTAATGATGGAAATGTGATCAATGTCGAAACGGTGTTTCAATAAGGTGAGGGCGGTGGCATTTTTGACTTTTCAGTAAGCCCCAGAACCCAGTTTTGAGGCGGAAGGCCGAAAAATGAGGGAGGGATAATTAACAACGAAATTGTGAACAGGGTAACTACTAATTCTGATAGTCGGTGTACAGTTAGACTAATCTCGCGTTCAGATAATTCTTACTTTCTTGTATCATCGATTCACGAGAACCCATCGAGCAGAAATTTACTGCCTCTTAAAAAGAAGAACGGTTATGTCAGCAATGGACTTCAAGAAAAATACGGACCTCGATTTTCCCCGCTATACCTCCCCGGCTCACAGCGCAAAAGAGATTGACCTTCTGGGACTGCTGGACGTCCTGTTGGCGGCGAAAAAACGCATCATTGCCATTACGTTTACCTTTGCCCTGGCGGGCCTGGCCATTGCGTATCTCATGCCGCAAAAGTGGACCAGTAAAGCCGTCATCACCCCTGCCGAGCAGACGCAGTGGAACCCGCTGCGACAGATGATGGTGGCCTTGCAGGTACTGGATGTGGACGTGAAGGTCGACCGTCCTGACGTATTTAATATGTTCATCAAAAAGTTTCAGTCGCAGACGCTGCTCGAAGAGTACATGAAGAACTCCCCGTATGTGATGTCGCAGCTGGAAGGCACCAACGTGGACCCGCTGGAACTGCACCGCGCGGTGGTGAATATCTCTGAAAAAATGAAAGCGACGGATAACACCCTGGCGAAAGATGCGGATAAAGCGCCGTACGTCTCCTGGACGCTGAGCTTTACCGCGCCGACGGCAGGTGACGCGCAGACGGTGCTGGAGGGCTACGTTGACTATATCACCCATATCGTTGAGCAGGAGACGATGCAGAATATTCGTAACCAGATCGCGCTGAAAACGAAAGTGGTGCAGCAGCAGCTGGCGCTGGATCGCGTGCGTCTGACCAATCTGCATAACACTAACCTGCAGCGTCTTAACTATTCGCTGGAAGTGGCGAACGCGGCCGGCATCAAAAAACCGGTCTACAGCAATGGTCAGGCAGTGAAAGATGACCCGGATTATTCCGTTGCGCTCGGGGCGGACGGTATCGCGCAAAAGCTGCAGATTGAAAAGAACCTCAAAGACGTTGCCGAGCTGAACGCCGACTTCCAGAACCGCGAATACTTGCTGGCCCAGCTGCAAAACCTGTCCGTTGAAGACGTCAAGCTGGAGCCGTTTAAATATCAGCTTACTCCGTCAATGCCGGTGAAAAAAGACGGCCCGGGTAAAGCGTTGATTGTGATTCTTGCCGCGCTGGTTGGCGGCCTGTTTGCCTGCGGCAGCGTGCTGCTGCGCGGCGCCATGATTGCACGCGCTCCGCTGCCTGAACCGGTCACGGAATAAACCTGCGGTAATAACGAGAAGGGGCGCTGTTTCAGCGCCCCTTTTTATTTCAGGAAATCCTCGCGGACCGGCGTGAAGGTATCCAGCAGCGTGCCGGGTTTCAGGCACACGCAGCCGTGCATTACATGCGGCTCCTTGTACAGCGTATCGCCCGCCGTCACTACGCGTTTCTCTTCCCCGATGGTGAACTCAAACTCACCGGAGAGAACATAGGTTAGCTGCTCATGCGGATGGTTATGCATCGGGCCAATGGCGCCCTGTTCAAAATTAACCTCAACCGCCATCATCTTACCGTTATGAGCCAGAATGCGTCGCGTGACACCGTTGCCCAGATCGTCCAGCATCGTCTCTTTATGGAAAACAAACATATCTCCGCCTTGGTTTAATGTGAAACATTGTTTCATTTAATTTATCCCAGCAGAAATGAAAAAGAAACGCGCTGCTAAAGAACTGGAAACAGGATCACAAGTTTGCTTCACTGGGAGCAACATTAAGGAGAGTCTATGAAAACGATCGGTCTGTTAGGTGGCATGAGTTGGGAATCGACCATTCCCTATTACCGTCTGATTAATGAAGGGGTCAAGCAACGCCTGGGCGGACTGCATTCGGCAAGCCTCCTGCTGCACAGCGTGGATTTCCACGACATTGAAGCCTGCCAGTCTCGCGGGGAGTGGGATAAAGCCGGAGAGATGCTGGCGCAGGCGGCGCTCGGGCTGGAACGTGCGGGCGCAGAGGGGATCATGCTCTGTACCAATACCATGCACAAAGTGGCGTCCCACATTGAGACGCGCTGTGCGCTGCCGTTCCTGCACATTGCCGACGCGACCGGGCGGGCGATTGCCGCTTCGGGGATGTCGCGCGTGGCGCTGCTGGGCACGCGCTATACCATGGAGCAGGATTTCTACCGGGGCCGCTTAGAAAGCGCGTTTGGCATTGAAAGCCTGATCCCGGACGAAGCCGATCGGGGGCGCATCAACCAGATCATCTTTGAGGAGCTGTGCCTTGGCACCTTCAGCAAAACCTCGCGCGCGTATTACGTCAGCGTCATTGAGAAGCTTGCGCGTCAGGGGGCGGAAGGGGTGATTTTCGGCTGTACCGAAATCGGCCTGCTGGTTCCCGTGGAGCAAAGCCCGATCCCGGTGTTTGATACCGCCGCCATTCATGCCGCAGATGCGGTGGAATTTATGCTGTCATAAGGGGTTCTGTAGGTCAGGTAAGCGAAGCGCCACCTGACGCGCGTGCTCAATTAAATGTTCGGTGAAAGCCTCGACCAGCGCGGACGCCGGGCGATGCAGCGGGCGGATCAGGCTCACGGTAAACGGAACGGAAACGCTAAAGCGGCGGATCACAATGCCGCTTCCGGCATAGTCCATCGCCGTGAGCGGGTTCACCACCGAAATACCCACGCCTGCGCGCACCATGGCGCAAATTGAGGCGGCGCTGTGCGTTTCTACCACCATCCGCCGCTTCACCTGATGCTCGGCAAACAGCGTATCCAGCAGCTGTCGATAGCTGTCGGTTTGCGACAGGCTGATGTAATTCTCCCCCTGGAAATCCGCAGGCGTCAGCACCTCTTTTGCGGCCAGCGGATGCCCTTCGGGCAACACGCACACTTCGTCCAGCGCCAGCAGCTCCGTGCGTTCCGTACCGGCGGGCGTGGCGAGCGTTTCCGTCAGGCCCAGATCGTGACGCTGTGCAGAGAGCCACTCTTCGAGCAGCGGCGACTCCTGCGGCACGATGGTGAGATTGACCTCGGGATAGCGGGCAAGAAAGGGCTGTAACAGCATGGGTAAAAAGGACTGGGAAAAGACGGGCAGGCAGACGATAGACAGCTCACCCTGGCGAAACTCGCGCAGGCTCTCCGCCGCGCTGACAATGCGATCCAGCCCGTACCAGGAGCGCTGAACTTCCTCAAACAGACGCAGCCCTTGCACCGTCGGGTGCAGCCTGCCGCGTGTGCGTTCAAACAGCTTCAGCCCCAGCACTTTCTCAAACCGCGCCAGCTCGCGGCTGACCGTCGGCTGGGAGGTATGCAGCATCTGTGCGGCTTCGGTGAGATTACCGGTCGTCATCACGGCGTGAAAAATCTCGATGTGGCGGAGGTTAACGGCGGGCATAAGTCACCTGAACGTTGAGCGTTATCCATATCATTTTTGCATAGACTCGCGACAAAACGATATTTTTTATTCTCTTCCGGCTGTGGCGTAATGGACAAAACAGTCATAATCCGGAGTACCACCATGCCACGCTCGCTCAACCAGACCGATACCGATCTGAACGCCGACAACCTGCTGCGCCTGCCCGCTGAATTTGGCTGCCCGGTGTGGGTCTATGACGCACAGATTATTCGCGAGAAAATTGCCGCCCTTCATCAGTTTGACGTGGTGCGTTTCGCCCAAAAAGCCTGCTCCAATATTCATATTTTGCGACTGATGCGTGAACAGGGCGTAAAAGTAGACTCCGTTTCGCTGGGCGAAATCGAGCGCGCGCTGGCGGCCGGGTTTGATCCGCAATCCGACAGCGACGCGATTGTGTTCACCGCCGATCTGATCGACGACGCAACCCTCGCCCGCGTTCATGAGCTGCACATTCCCGTTAACGCCGGTTCGGTGGATATGCTGGAGCAGCTGGGACAGGTATCACCAGGCCATCGCGTCTGGCTGCGGGTCAACCCAGGCTTCGGTCACGGCCACAGTCAAAAAACCAACACCGGCGGCGAGAACAGCAAGCACGGGATCTGGCATGGCGATCTCCCTGCCGCGCTGGAGGTACTGCAGCGCTACGGCCTGAAGCTGGTTGGCATTCACATGCATATCGGCTCCGGCGTGGACTACGGTCATCTTGAGCAGGTGTGTGGCGCAATGGTGGATCAGGTGCTGGCGTGTGGTCAGGATCTGGAGGCGATCTCCGCGGGGGGCGGCCTGTCCATTCCGTATCGCGAAGGCGAAGAGGCGATCGATACCGATCACTATTACGGCCTGTGGAGCGCCGCGCGCGACAAAATTGCGGCCCACCTGGGCCACGCGGTGAAGCTGGAAATTGAGCCGGGGCGTTTCCTGGTGGCGGAGTCCGGCGTGCTGGTGGCGCAGGTGCGCAGCGTGAAAGAGATGGGATCGCGCCATTTTGTGCTGATCGACGCGGGCTTTAACGATCTGATGCGCCCGTCCATGTACGGCAGCTATCACCACATTACGGCACTCGCCGCCGACGGGCGCGATCTGCTGAACGCACCGCGCGTGGAGACGGTGGTCGCCGGTCCGCTGTGTGAATCCGGGGACGTGTTCACCCAGCAGGAGGGCGGTAAAGTGGAAACCCGCGCGCTGCCTGAAGTGAAGCCGGGTGACTATCTGGTGCTGCACGATACCGGCGCGTACGGGGCGTCGATGTCCTCTAACTACAACAGCCGCCCGCTGCTGCCGGAAGTGCTGTTTGATCGCGGCGTGGCACGATTGATCCGTCGCCGCCAGACCATTCAGGAACTGCTGGCGCTGGAGCTGTTCTGAGTGAAATACGGCCCCGTCGTCACCGAGTCGCGCAAGACCAGCGTGCCGGTAAACGGCGGGATCGCCTCCACCGGCTGGTTCTTCGCCAGCCGGATCGCCTGATCGATAGCAGTGACGATCATGTTGTCGATCGGCAGATAAACCGAGGACAACGCGGGCTCCAGCCATTTCGCGCTCGGCGCATCATCAAACCCAAACAGCGAAATATCCTGCGGGATCTTCAGCCCGGCCTGGTGTAATGCTTTGGACGCACCCAGCGCCATATCATCGTTACAGGCAAACAGCGCGCTGAACGGCACGGCATCGGCGATAAGCTCCTTGCACAGCTCATAACCCCGCGTCATTCCCGCATCGCCGTATTTAATCCGTCGTTCGTCAAGACGGATGCCGTGCTTCTCCAGCGCTTTGCGGTAGCCCATCAGGCGGGCTTTACCGGTAGGAGTATGAATGGGAACGGTGATGCAGGCGATTTCGCGATGGCCCTGGCTTATCAGGTAATCCACGGCTTTAAACGCGGCATCCTGCTGCTCGAAGAATACGCAGCGATCCGCCGCCTGGCTAACCTCACGGTTGATCACCACCAGCGGGGTTTGCACCGTGTTGATGAGCTTCATGATCGCCTTTTCGCTCATGTAGCGTGTATAGAGAACGATGGCGTCGCACTTGCGATCCGCCAGCATCTGAACGGCCTGCTCTTCCTGCTCGGGCGCATCATGACCGTCGGTGACGATCAGCTGCTTGCCGTGCGTTTCGGTCTGCCGGGAGGCCTGCTGCAGCAGGCGACCAAAGTAAAAACCGTCAAAGGTGGAGACCACCAGACCAATGCTGTTGCTGGTCTGGTTCGCCAGCGAACGCGCGAGAAAGTTCGGGCGATAGCCCAGCTCTTCCATCGCGGTGAACACCTGCTGACGCGTACTCTCTTTAACCTGACCCGTGCCGTTCAGCACGCGCGATACGGTGGCTTTCGACACGCCCGCGCGTAATGAGACATCCAGCATTGTTGCCATGAGTAATTCCTGCTTCCACGTAATGCCCTGCAGTTTAACACAGACCCCACGGCGCATAAGCGACGCGGCAAGGGCAAAACCCCCATCACGATCACGCTTTTCGGTAACGATCTGCCTGAACGGAATAATCACCTGTAAGTGGTATGCCAAATTGGTAGTAAATCGCAATCTGGAATACCTCTGGCGGCACTGAGAGCCGAATCACAGAACAAAAACCGTCATGCGTCTATTTTTGGTATGCCAATAGTAGCCGGCTGTACACCTTTTTCAATAAAAGCCCTTTTACTGAGGTATTACCTTATGGCATTACAGGAAAAACTGATCGACGCTCTGGGCAGTTTCGCCACCAAATTCAACAGCTATCGCTATATCATGGCGATCAAATCCGCTTTTATCACCCTCATGCCGGTCATCATCGTGGGGGCTTTCTCCGTGCTGATCTCCAACATGGTACTGGATCCGAAAAACGGCCTGGCCAGCTTCCAGTCGCTGTCGTTTCTCGCCGCACTTAAGCCCATCACCAGCGCGCTGAACTACGCCACGCTGAACTTCCTCAACATTGGCGCGGTGTTTCTCATCGGCGTGGAGCTGGGGCGCATTAACGGCATCAAGTCGCTGTTCCCGGGGCTGCTGGCGGTGATTTGCTTTATCTGCGTTACGCCGACGACGGTCGAGATGCTGGTGGACGGCGAAATGCACGTGGTGAAAGACGTGCTGCTGCGCCAGTTCTCCGATACCCGAAGCCTGTTCCTCGGCATGTTTATCGCCATTCTTTCCGTAGAGGTGTATTGCTGGCTGGAAAACCGTAAAGGGCTAAAAATTAAGATGCCGGATACCGTACCGCCTAACGTGGCGGCCTCGTTCTCCGCACTGATCCCGGCGATTATTACCACCACGGCCATTGCGACCTTTGGCTTTATTTTCCATCAAACCACCGGCATGTACCTCTACGACGCGGTGTACCAGGTGGTGCAACAGCCGCTGGAGCGCGTGGTGCAGAGCCTGCCTGGCATCCTGCTGCTGATGTTCGTGGCTCAGCTGTTCTGGGTGATCGGCATTCACGGCAACCAGATGATCAAACCGATCCGCGAGCCGCTGCTGCTGGGGGCGATCACCGTTAACATGAGCGCGTTCGAGCAGGGGAAAGAGGTGCCGAACATCATCACCATGCCGTTCTGGGATGTGTACATGAGCATCGGCGGCTCCGGCCTGACCATCGGCCTGCTGATCGCCGTGATGATCGCCACTAAACGCAAAGAGATGAAAGAGATCGCCAAGCTCTCTATCGGGCCGGGCCTGTTTAACATCAACGAGCCGGTGATCTTCGGTATGCCAATCATGCTCAACCCGATCCTCGCCATTCCCTTTATCATCACTCCGCTGGTGACCGGTTCGATTGGCTACTTTGCCACGGTGACCGGTTTTGCCGGTAAGGCAGTGGTGATGGTGCCCTGGACCACGCCGCCGCTGATTAACGCCTGGCTCTCTACGGCAGGCTCAATGGGGGCGGTGGTGACCCAGCTTATCTGTATTGTCACCGCCGTCCTGATCTACCTGCCGTTTGTGAAGATTGCCTCGCGCCGCGCAGAGCAGGCCGCGCTGCAACACGCCACCGACAACGCTTGAGGACGCTATGAGCATAAAAAAGATGACGATACCGCAGGATTTCATTCTTGGCGCGGCGGCCTCAGCCTGGCAAACCGAAGGCTGGAGTGGCAAGAAAGCGGGGCAGGATTCATGGATCGATCTGTGGTATAAAAATGACCGACACGTCTGGCATAACGGCTACGGCCCGGCCGTGGCCACCGACTTTATCAACCGCTTTCGCGAAGACGTGGCGCTGATGAAGGCGGCGGGGTTAACGCACTACCGCACCTCAATCAACTGGTCACGCTTTCTCACCGACTACGAAAACGCAACGGTAGACGAGGAGTACGCGGCCTGGTACGACGCGCTATTCGATGAGATGCACCGTCAGGGCATTGAGCCGATGATCTGCCTTGAGCACTACGAGTTGCCGGGCGTACTGCTGCAGACCTATGGCGGCTGGGCGTCAAAGCACGTGGTTGAGCTGTTCACGCGTTATGCCGAAAAGGTGTTTGAACGCTATCACCACAAGGTCAGCCGCTGGTTTACCTTCAACGAGCCCATTGTGGTACAAACCCGCGTCTATCTCGACGCCCTGCGCTGGCCCTATGAGCAGAATACCGGCACATGGATGCAGTGGAACCACCACAAGGTGCTGGCGACGGCAAAGGTGGTGAAGCTGTTTCGTGACAAGGGTTATCGGGGGACGGTAGGGTGCATCCTCAACCCGGAAGTGACCTATCCACGCTCGCGCGCGCCGCATGACGTGCGCGCCGCAGAGATGTACGACCTGTTTTATAACCGCGTGTTCCTTGATCCGCTGGTCCATGGGCGCTATCCGCAGGCACTTTTCTCCCTGCTGGAGCAGCATCAGGTTCAGTGGGATTACACCGCAGACGAACTGGCGCTGATTGCCGACAACACCGTCGATGAACTGGGCATCAACCTTTACTATCCGCACCGCGTGAAAGCGCCTTCCCGCGCCTGGCACCCGGAGACGCCGTTCCACCCGGCGTACTACTATGAGCCGTTCGAACTGCCGGGGCGGCGGATGAATGCCTCCCGCGGCTGGGAGATATACCCACGCATTATCTACGACATGGCGATGCGAATTAAACAAGACTATCGCAACATCGACTGGTTCGTGGCGGAAAGCGGAATGGGCGTGGAGAACGAAGCGCAGTTTCGCAACAGTGACGGCATTATCGAAGACTCTTACCGCATCGATTTTATCAGCGAGCACCTCTATTACACGCTGCTGGCGCGCGAAGAGGGGGCAAATTGTCACGGCTATATGCTGTGGGCGTTTACCGACAACGTCTCTCCGATGAACGCGTTCAAAAACCGCTATGGACTGATTGAGATCGATCTCAACGACAATCGCGCCCGGCGTGCGAAAAAATCGGCGGCCTGGTTCCGGCAGTTGCGCGATGCGCGCGAGCTCACGCTCACGGTTGATGATGAATGGAAGTAGGCGAAAAGCGTGCGGGTTCTGATAAAATAGCGCACAAACTGGCCGGGAGGATGCCCGGCCTGCGCATTAACTGACAATCACAGGTGATCACGTGGATAAGGCTGTCATCCTGCCGGAAAAAAAACAGTACCAGGAAATTGGCGAGGATTTACGGACGCAAATTATCCAGGGGCACTATCCCGTTGGGTCGCGTCTGCCGCCCGAGCGCAACATTGCCGAAACCTACGGCGTGAGCCGCACCATCGTGCGGGAAGCGCTGCTGATGCTTGAGCTGCAGGGCACCGTGGATATCCGCCAGGGGTCTGGCGTCTATGTCATGCGTATTCCTGAGGAGCACGAAAACGAGGAAGAGCGCTTTCTTAACAGCGACGTCGGCCCGTTTGAGATCCTTCAGGCGCGCCAGCTGCTGGAAAGCAATATCGCCGCGTTTGCCGCCAAAATGGCAACGCGGGCGGATATCGACAATCTGCGCCGGATAATCGAACAGGAACAGCGGGCGATTGCCGCGGACGATAACAGTCAGGACAACAACAAGATGTTCCATCTGGTGCTGGCCGGGGCCACGCAAAACCAGATGCTGCTGGCGACCGTCGAGAGCGTCTGGCATCACATGGACAGCAGCCCACTGTGGCAGCAGTTTAACGTCCATATTGCCAGCCGGGCCTGGCGCTTGAAATGGCTGGGCGACAGGCAAACCATTCTCGCTGCGCTGCGCCGCCGGGATGTGATGGGCGCCTGGCAGGCGATGTTCCAGCATCTTGAGAATGTGAAAAAGAGCCTGCTGGAGCTGTCCGATGAAGACGCGCCCGATTTTGACGGGTATCTCTTTGAATCGGTGCCTATTTTTCAGGGTAAGCTGGTGTGAACATTCTGCCGCTATACGCCGCGCCGCAGTTTGCGGACCGGGTAACCGACTGGATCTGGCAGGCGTTTGGCGACGGACTGCCGCGCGCCTTTTTCCAGAGCATTGTCGACCATAGCCAGACGCCCGATGCGTTGCCGCTCACCTTTATCGCTGTCGACGGAGACAACCTGCTGGGCACGGTCGGGCTGTGGCGCTGCGACTTGATCAGCCGTCAGGATCTATACCCGTGGCTCGCCGCGCTATACGTCGACGAGGCGGCGCGGGGACAAGGCCTGGCGGGGCAACTGCAGCGGCATGTCATCGCCTATGCCGCGCAGGCCGGGTTTACTGAGCTGCACCTCTGGTCTGCCTGCCGTGACTTCTACGAACGCTACGGCTGGCAATACATCGGTGACGCGCTCGAATACCCTGACAAAAGGGTTCACCTCTACCGCTATGCCTCGGATGCCTCTGCCGGGGGGACTACGGAGTGACGGCGCACCAGCGTTGGGCTGAACAGATGGGTAATTTCCGGCGGCGGGCGATTCTCTGCCAGGGCTAACGCCAGCTCGGCGGCCTGGGTCGCCATGGTGACGATCGGGTAACGCACGGTGGTCAGGCGAGGGCGAACGTAGCGCGACACCAGCACATCATCAAAACCAATCAGCGAAATTTCAGCCGGCACCTCAACGCCATTGTCATTCAACACCCCCATCGCACCGGCGGCCATCGAATCGTTATAGCAGGCGATGGCCGTGAAGTTGCGCCCGCGGCCCAGCAGTTCCGTCATGGCCTGCTCGCCGCCGCTCTCGTCGGGTTCACCATACGCCACCAGCCGGTCGTTGCACGGCAGACCGTGTTCGCGCAGCGCGTCGTAATAGCCCTGCAAACGATCTTCGGCATCGGAGATGGGGTGGTTGGAGCAGAGGTAACCGATGCGGGTATGGCCCTGCTGAATAAGGTGACGCGTTGCGAGCCACGCGCCGTAGCGGTCGTCCAGAGCCACGCAGCGCTCTTCAAAATCGGGAATGATACGGTTGATGATCACCATGCCGGGGATCTGCTTCATCAGATGAATCAGTTCGGCATCGGGGAGCATTTTTGCATGGACCACCAGCGCCGCGCAGCGGTGGCGCATCAGCTGTTCAATGGCCTGGCGCTCTTTTTGCTCGTTGTGATAGCCATTGCCGATCAGCAGAAAATTGCCCGTCTGGTAAGAGACGTGCTCCACGGCTTTGACCATGGCGCCGAAAAAAGGGTCGGAGACATCGCCCACCACCAGCCCGATCGTCTCGGTAGACTGCTGGGCAAGCGCACGCGCGTTGGCGTTGGGGTGATAATTCAGGTTTTCCATGGCGTCCTGCACGGCCTGGCGTGATGCATCGCTGGCTTTCGGGGAGTTATTGATCACGCGCGAGACGGTCGCGACGGAAACACCGGCCAGACGAGCCACATCCTTTATTGTCGCCATTCAATACCTTCTTATTTGGGGTAAGCGTTTACACGTAAACAGTGTTGCGGAAAAGTGGCGCGCATTCAAGGGGAGCAGGCGGGACGCCTCAACAAACGTGACCCAGACCACCCCGGACGGTGTAATCGTTACACGCAGAGTCATGTCAAAGCCGTGTGATTCTGAACCTTTAGTTACACTTTGCCTCAGGCTGTTGCGATTGTCCGATAGCAGAGTCCCGGAGTGGGTTGATAGAGTCGAGATCCCAGAGGTATTGATAGGTGGTATCAACTCCGGTTGATTAACACGATTTACACCAACCTGCGTTTTACGCAGGTTTTTTTTTGCCTGTAAGTTCAACCTGTAACAGCAACAGAAAATATTCACACCTGGTTGCACTTAGGCTCATTCCTTTGCGTTTTCCAGGTGGCGAAGCACAGGGTGAACAGCCACAATCAAGATCCCAGAGGTATTGATTGGTGAGAATTCTTAGTACGGTTTCGTACTCATCTCTTGCACCAACCTGCGCGGATGCGCAGGTTTTTTTTTGCCTCTTTTTTTGCTGTCGCTCCCTAACGACTTCTCGTGTAATCTGCCACCATTTAGTCACCCTCCACACTGGCTGGCAAAGGGAGTTGAGATGCTTTTTGGGTTCTTCCGTACACTGTTCCGTATCCTCTTTCGTATTCGCGTAACCGGCGATCCGCAGGCGTTTTTTGGCGAACGCGTGCTGATCACGCCAAACCACGTCTCCTTTATTGACGGCATTCTGCTGGCATTGTTTTTGCCGGTGCGCCCGGTTTTTGCGGTCTACAGCTCCATCAGCGAAAAGTGGTTTATGCGCTGGCTGGCGCCGCTGATTGATTTTGTGCCGCTCGACCCGACAAAACCGATGATGATCAAACACCTGGTGCGCCTGGTTGAGCAGGGGCGTCCGGTGGTTATTTTCCCGGAAGGGCGGATCTCGGTGACCGGCTCGCTGATGAAAATCTACGACGGCGCGGGGTTTGTTGCCGCAAAGTCAAAGGCCACCGTGGTGCCGATGCGCATTGAAGGTGCCGAGCTTACCCGGTTCAGCCGCCTGAAAGGGCTCGTGAAGCAGCGACTGTTCCCCGCCATCACCTTGCATATTCTTCCTCCGACCTCATTGCCGATGCCCGAGGCGCCGCGCGCGCGGGATCGCCGCAAAATCGCTGGTGAAATGCTGCACCAGATTATGATGGAAGCGCGCATGGCCATTCGCCCGCGCGAAACGCTCTACGAATCGCTGCTGTCGGCCCAGTACCGCTACGGTGCGAACAAAAACTGCATCGAAGATGTTAACTTTACGCCGGACACCTACCGCAAGCTGCTGACGAAAACACTGTTTGTTGGCCGCATCCTCGAGAAGTACAGCAAGCAGGGTGAAAAAATTGGCCTGATGCTGCCTAACGCAGGCATCAGCGCGGCGGTCATTTTTGGCGCGGTGTCGCGTGGCCGTATCCCGGCAATGATGAACTACACGGCGGGCGTGAAAGGGCTGACCAGCGCAATTACCGCTGCGCAAATCAAAACCGTGTTTACGTCTCGCCAGTTCCTCGACAAAGGCAAGCTGTGGCACCTGCCGGAGCAGCTCACGCAGGTGCGCTGGGTTTTCCTGGAAGATCTGAAAGCCGACGTCACCCCCGGCGACAAGCTGTGGATTTTTGCTCACCTGCTGATGCCGCACCTGGCGCAGGTGAAACAGCAGCCGGAAGATGACGCGATCATCCTCTTTACCTCTGGCTCGGAAGGCAATCCGAAGGGGGTGGTGCACAGCCATAAAAGCATTCTGGCTAACGTCGAGCAGATCAAAACCATTGCCGACTTTACGGCGAAGGATCGCTTTATGTCGGCCCTGCCGCTGTTCCACTCGTTTGGCCTGACGGTTGGGCTTTTTACGCCGCTCCTGACCGGCGCGGAGGTGTTCCTTTACCCAAGCCCGCTGCACTACCGCATCGTGCCGGAGCTGGTGTATGACCGTAACTGCACCGTGCTGTTCGGGACGTCCACCTTCCTCGGCCACTACGCGCGTTTTGCCAACCCGTATGACTTCTTCCGGGTGCGGTATGTCGTCGCCGGGGCGGAAAAACTGCAGGAGAGCACGCGCCAGATCTGGCAGGACAAGTTTGGCCTGCGCATCCTCGAAGGCTATGGCGTGACGGAGTGCGCGCCGGTGGTCTCCATCAACGTACCGATGGCGGCGAAGCCTGGCACGGTTGGGCGTATTCTGCCGGGAATGGACGCTCGCTTGCTGGCGGTACCGGGTATTGAAGAGGGCGGCCGACTGCAGCTGAAAGGGCCGAATGTGATGAACGGTTACCTGCGTGTGGAAAACCCGGGCGTCCTCGAAGCCCCGACGGCGGAAAACGTTGCCGGTGAAACAGAGGCCGGCTGGTACGACACCGGCGATATCGTCCGCTTTGATGCTCAGGGCTTTGTGCAGATCCAGGGCCGGGCAAAACGCTTTGCCAAAATTGCCGGGGAGATGGTCTCTCTGGAAATGGTGGAGATGCTGGCGACAGCGGTCTCTGCCGATAAGCTGCACGCCACCGTGGTGAAAAGCGATGCCAGCAAAGGCGAAGCGCTGGTGCTCTTTACCACCGACAGCGAGCTGAAGCGCGAGCAGTTGCTTAAGCATGCGCGCGAGCACGGCATTCCTGAACTGGCGGTGCCGCGCGACATTCGTTATCTCAAGCAACTTCCGGTCCTGGGCAGCGGCAAGCCCGACTTCGTGACCCTCAAAGGCATGGTTGAAGAGGCAGAACAGCAAAATGCGTGAGTCAGTACACACTAACACCTCCCTCTGGTCGAGAGGCATGCTGGCGGTCACGGCCGCCCAGTTTCTCTCTGCCTTCGGGGACAATGCCTTACTGTTCGCGACCCTGGCGCTGTTAAAAGCTGAGTTTTACCCCGACTGGAGTCAGCCTGTCCTCCAGATGGTGTTTGTGGGTGCTTACATTATCTTTGCGCCGTTTGTAGGGCAGGTCGCGGACAGTTTCCCGAAAGGCCGGGTGATGATGTTTGCGAACGGCCTGAAGCTGCTGGGCGCGGCCAGTATCTGCTTTGGTATCAACCCGTTTATCGGCTATACGCTGGTGGGCGTTGGCGCGGCCGCTTACTCGCCGGCGAAATACGGCATTCTGGGCGAACTGACGACAGGTGATAAGCTGGTTAAAGCCAACGGCCTGATGGAGTCATCCACCATTGCGGCGATCCTGCTCGGCTCGGTGGCCGGCGGGGTACTGGCGGACTGGCATGTGCTGGCGGCACTGGGCGTGTGTGCAGTGGTGTACGGCGGCGCGGTGGTGGCCAACCTGTTCATTCCCAAACTGCCGGTGGCGCGTCCGGGGCAATCCTGGCGTTTCGCGCCGATGACCGGGAGTTTCTTTAATGCCTGTCGCGTGCTGTGGCGTAACGGCGAAACGCGCTTCTCGCTGATGGGCACCAGCATGTTCTGGGGGGCGGGCGTGACCCTGCGTTTCCTGCTGGTGCTGTGGGTTCCGGTGGCGCTGGGGATTGTGGACAACGCGACGCCTACCTACCTTAACGCAATGGTCGCCGTCGGGATTGTCGTCGGCGCGGGCGCAGCGGCGAAGCTGGTAACGCTCGAGACCGTGGCGCGCTGTATGCCTGCGGGGATCCTGATCGGCGTTGGCGTTCTGTTCTTCTCGCTTCAACACGCGTTGTTGCCCGCCTACGCACTGCTGATCCTGATCGGGATACTGGGCGGTTTCTTCGTGGTGCCGCTGAACGCGCTGCTGCAGGCGCGCGGCAAGCAGACGGTCGGCGCGGGGAATGCGATTGCGGTGCAAAACCTGGGCGAAAACATGGCGATGCTGCTGATGCTGGGGCTCTACTCGCTGGCGGTTAAAGCGGGTGCACCAGTGGTTGGGATTGGCATCGGGTTTGGCGCGCTGTTTGCGCTGGCGATTGCAGGCTTGTGGCTCTGGCAGCGTCGCCGTTGATAGATATTGCCGGGTGACGGCTTCGCCTGACCCGGCCTACGGTTGTGCACTTGTAGGCCCGGTAAGCGGAGCGCCACCGGGCAAAAGCATCGGGCTACGGCGCAGGGTAGGTATAAACCTGATGCACCCTTTCAATCTCCGCTAACACCTCTTCACTCAGGTTCAGGTGGAAACTCTCAATATTGGTTTTCAGCTGTTCCAGGGTGGTCGCGCCCAGCAGGGTGCTGGCCACAAACGGCTGACGGCGCACAAACGCCAGCGCCATTTGCGCGGGATCGAGTCCGTGACGTTTCGCTATATCCACGTAGGCAGCAACCGCTTTTTGCGTCTGCTCACCGCTGTAGCGGGTAAAGCGGCTGAAAAGGGTATTACGCGCACCGGCGGGCTTTGCCCCATTCAGGTATTTGCCCGTCAGCGTGCCAAACCCCAGACAGGAATAGGCGAGTAATTCCACCTCTTCATACTGCGTCACTTCGGCCAGACCAACTTCATAACTGCGGTTCAGCAGACTGTAGGGGTTTTGAATGGTCACAATACGCGGCAGATCGTGCTTGTCCGCCAGGTGGAGGTAACGCATCACGCCAAACGCCGTTTCGTTCGAGACGCCAATGTAGCGGATCTTGCCCGCGCGCTGGCACTCCGTCAGCGCTTCCAGCGTGTCGAGCAGGCTCACGGCAGGAGCGCTCTCATTCCAGCTGTAGCCTAGTTTGCCAAAGCAGTTGGTTGGACGCTGCGGCCAGTGTACCTGGTAAAGATCGAGATAATCCGTTTGCAGGCGCTTGAGGCTGGCATCCAGAGCGGCACGGATGTTCTTGCGATCGAGGATCTGGTTGGGGCGGATCCCTGCGTCGTTATTGCGCGACGGGCCGCTGACTTTAGAGGCGAGGATCAGCTTTTCGCGGTTACCGCGTTTCGCCAGCCAGTTACCGACGTAGGTTTCGGTAAGTCCCTGCGTCTCCGGACGGGGAGGGACAGGGTACATCTCTGCCACGTCAATCAGGTTAATGCCCTGGCTGACGGCATAATCGAGTTGTGCATGGGCATCGGCTTCGCTGTTTTGTTCACCAAATGTCATCGTGCCCAACCCCAGTTGACTGACTTCCAGAGCGCTGTGGGGGATACGGTGATAATGCATAGCCGGCTTCCTTCATTAGACATGTAGACCGCGTCAGGAACCTCCCGACAAAGGAATATAAACATGGCAGAGGGGAAGCAAAAGGGGAAGGGAAAAATCAAAAAGGCCAGCAGGTTACTGACCTTAATCGTTTAACGCTCGATAATCTGGGAGACTTCGTCGCGGTTAATCTGCAGGTTGTTGCCCGCCTGATCACGGTAACTCACCAGACCGGTATCGTCGTCGACTTCAGGTTTACCGTCGGTCAAAATCATACGCCCGTCTTTTGTCGCCATGACATAATCGCTGCTACAACCCGATACCGCAAACGCTAAACCCACTGCCGAGATTATCACTGCCCATTTTTTCATCGTTATCGTCCTCACCTGGCTCGTATCAAATCATAGTGTAGTAATAACCTGATATTTCGTCAGGAGGAAGCGGTAAAATCTTAAAAACCAGTCGATTGTGTTAGGTAGAGCGCAAAAATGGTTAAAAAGCTATGTATTCAGTAAGAAATGGCGAGCGAGTAGCGCCCCGGTGAAATTCTTTTTGAGATAAAAGCCGCGCGGTAATGTCAGGATCGGTTCACCCCGCGCGCCGACTGCCTCGGTAAGGGCTTTGCTGTTCGCCGCTTTCGGGCGGATCTGTAGCACCTCGCCGTGTCGGGCGGTGATGCGCTCCACCTGACCAAGAACAATCATATCCATCAGCTCTTCCCAGTCCTGTGACAGCTGACGATCTTCCTCTTCGCTGGGACTCCACAGCAGAGGCGCGCCCACGCGTCGATCCGCCAGCGGGATCTGCCGGTCTCCCTCTACCGGCACCCACAGCACGCGCTTTAGCTTGTGGCGTACGTGGCTGGTTTCCCATGTCACGCCGCTGTTACCGGTTAACGGGGCAACGCACACGAAAGTGGTTTCCAGCGGCCTGCCCTGACCGTCTATAGGGATGGTTTTTAGCTCTACGCCCAGCGCGGCAAAATCCTGTTCAGGCTTGCTGCCTGCGCTTGCCCCGAGCCACAGCTCCAGCAGCATACCGATCCACCCCTTATCTCTCTTGAGATCCCCCGGAATGGCTAACCCCGCCATAGCCGCAAGTTCCCCAAGCGAATAGCCCGCCAGACGCTGCGCCTGATGCAGCAGTTGAGCTTCACTTCCAGGAGGAGAGGTCAGTGGCGCAAGCGAAATCATAAATACATCCATCTGGTTAAAAAATGAGCGGATAAATGGGGGCATGTGGATAGAGTTTACCGATTTCTGGGTAACAATGCCATGTCCATGATTTATAGGTTATTTTGTCAGTTTTAAAAAGGCAAATGGCGCGGCAAAAACAGGTTGTTCAAAACTGGTCACTGACAATGAACAGGATCTTACACCATGTTATCCACAGAAAAATGGGATAACTGGGAATAACCCTCACTACTGTTTCAATTTACAGCCTTGACGTGCGACGAAAATCGAATTTTCACACAAATTGTGACTAACTTATTGGCACAATCTGTGGATAAAACCGACGCTGCTCGATCTTTCATCAGTGGGAGGATCTCTGGTGTGACGATCGTCACGTTATCCTGTTTTCAGGCCATGGTTTTGGATGTAACATGATGAAATTAAATCGCTTATCAGGAGGGCTGTCTGTGGCGCTTTTTCGATGCATGAAGGTTGTCCATCGGTAATTCCATACTTCTTCACAACTATATCCACAGAAAAGGTGAATAAAATTGGCTTTACGGTGCCTCATCTGTTTATAACTCCCGTGAATTTTGTGAGTTATTCAAATGTTATTAGGTTACAGGCCCGTAAGAGAGTGGTTTACCGCCTCCCTGTAGTGTGAAACAATCATTCATATATAAGGTTTATATTGGGGTAGTCCGGTGATTGATGACGATGGCTACCGCCCGAACGTAGGAATCGTAATTTGTAATCGTCAGGGCCAGGTCATGTGGGCACGACGATATGGTCAGCACTCCTGGCAGTTCCCGCAAGGCGGGATCAACCCAGGGGAGTCCCCAGAACAAGCGATGTACCGGGAGCTGTTTGAAGAAGTCGGTTTAAGCCGAAAGGATGTGCGTATCCTGGCTTCGACCCGCAACTGGTTGCGTTACAAGTTACCGAAACGTTTGGTGCGTTGGGACACAAAGCCGGTTTGTATCGGCCAGAAACAGAAATGGTTTCTACTGCAGTTGGTGGGCAACGATTCGGATATCAACATGCAAACCAGCAGTACGCCTGAGTTCGATGGCTGGCGGTGGGTAAGCTACTGGTATCCTGTTCGTCAGGTCGTGTCGTTTAAGCGCGATGTATACCGCAGGGTGATGAAAGAGTTTGCAAGTGTTGTGATGCAGCTTCAGGAGACGCCTCCTAAGCCGCAGAGTGCACCTGCCTGGCGACGTAAAAGAGGTTAAGCTACGCAAATCATGCTCACCCGCTTGCGAGAAATAGTCGAAAAGGTGGCCAGTGCGCCTCGCCTCAACGAGGCGTTGAATATCCTGGTCACTGACATCTGTCTTGCGATGGAAACCGACGTCTGTTCGGTGTATCTGGCCGACCATGACCGACGCTGTTATTACCTGATGGCGACCCGTGGTTTAAAAAAACCACGTGGCCGTACCGTCACGCTTGCGTTTGATGAAGGCATCGTTGGGTTGGTTGGGCGCCTCGCTGAACCTATCAACCTTGCCGATGCGCAAAAACACCCCAGCTTCAAATACATCCCCTCCGTTAAAGAAGAGCGTTTCCGCGCATTCCTTGGCGTACCTATCATCCAGCGTCGTCAGCTGCTTGGCGTACTGGTGGTTCAGCAGCGCGAGCTTCGACAGTACGATGAAAGCGAAGAGTCGTTTCTGGTTACGCTGGCAACGCAGATGGCGGCGATCCTGTCGCAGTCTCAGCTGGCTGCGCTCTTTGGTCAGTATCGCCATACGCGCATACGCGCGCTCCCGGCCTCGCCTGGTGTAGCGATTGCGGAAGGCTGGATGGATGCGACCCTGCCGCTGATGGAGCAGGTGTACGAGGCCTCAACGCTTGACGAAGCGCTCGAACGTGAACGCCTCACCGCTGCGCTGGAAGAGGCGGCGAACGAGTTTCGTCGCTACAGCAAGCGTTTTGCTGCAGGTGCGCAAAAAGAGACGGCGGCCATCTTTGACCTCTACTCCCACCTGCTTTCCGATGCGCGTCTGCGGCGTGAACTGTTTGCCGAAGTTGATAAAGGCGCGGTCGCGGAGTGGGCGGTAAAAAAGGTTATCGAAAAGTTTGCCGAGCAGTTTGCGTCATTAACGGACGGGTATCTTAAGGAGCGCGCGGGGGATTTACGCACGCTGGGGCAGCGACTGCTGTTCCATCTCGACGATACCAATCAGGGCGCAAATGCCTGGCCTGAACGCTTTGTGCTGGTGGCCGATGAGCTGTCGGCAACGACGCTGGCTGAACTGCCGCAGGACAGGCTCGCGGGCGTTGTCGTGCGCGATGGCGCGGCCAACTCCCATGCGGCCATCATGGTCCGTGCGCTGGGCATCCCGACCGTGATGGGCGCGGATATCCAGCCCTCAGTCCTGCACAGGCGCACCCTGGTTGTGGACGGCTACCGCGGTGAGCTGTTAGTTGACCCGGAGCCGGTGCTGCTTCAGGAATATCAGCGGTTAATCAGTGAAGAGAACGAATTAAGCAAGCTGGCGGAAGACGACGTCAACCTGCCCGCGCAGCTCAAAAGCGGCGAGCGCGTCAAGGTGATGCTCAACGCGGGCTTAAGCCCTGAACACGAAGAGAAGCTTGGCAGCCGTATCGACGGCATTGGCCTGTACCGCACCGAAATTCCTTTCATGTTGCAGAGCGGCTTCCCCTCCGAAGAGGAGCAGGTGGCGCAGTACCAGGGCATGCTGCAGATGTTTAATGACAAACCGGTGACGCTGCGTACCCTGGACATTGGTGCCGATAAGCAATTGCCGTACATGCCGATCAGCGAAGAGAACCCGTGCCTGGGCTGGCGCGGGATCCGCATTACGCTCGATCAGCCGGAGATCTTCCTGATCCAGGTCCGTGCGATGCTGCGCGCCAATGCGGCGACGGGAAACCTCAGCATTTTACTGCCGATGGTGACCAGCATCGATGAAATCGACGAGGCCCGTCGGTTGATTGAGCGCGCGGGGCGTGAAGTCGAAGAGATGATCGGCTATGCAATCCCTAAACCCCGGATTGGCGTCATGCTCGAAGTCCCGTCGATGGTCTTTATGATCGCACAGCTGGCCAATCGCGTTGATTTTATCTCCGTCGGCACTAACGATTTAACCCAGTACATTCTGGCCGTCGACCGTAACAACACGCGCGTAGCCAGTATTTACGACAGCCTCCATCCGGCTATGCTCCGTGCCCTGGCAATGATCGCCCGTGAGGCCGAGCAGTATGGCCTCGATCTGCGTCTGTGCGGTGAGATGGCCGGCGATTCGATGTGTGTGGCGGTGCTGATCGGCCTGGGCTATCGTCACCTGTCGATGAACGGTCGTTCCGTTGCCCGCGTAAAATACCTGTTACGCCACATCGATTTTGACGATGCGCGGGAGCTGGCAGCACGCAGCCTCGACGCGCAACTGGCAACCGAAGTACGCCACCAGGTTGCGGCCTTTATGGAGCGACGCGGTATGGGCGGCCTGATCCGCGGCGGCCGCTAGCGGCTATCGTCCCTCTTCCTGTGGGGGAGGGGCGTCATCCAGGTATCGGTGCGCACAATACTCTATACACATCTTTTACATCTCAGGCGCATCCTCCTGGGCTGCCTTATGCTATTATTCGCAACCTTGGAGCACCTGCCAGTGGCGGGAATGCAATTCTACCGCTGTCCACTTTCAGCGGAATAACAACATCTTGTGGTGACAGATGAACAGTGGTTATCTGCATTTTCCGGAATTTGATCCGGTCATTTTTTCAGTAGGACCTGTAGCGCTTCACTGGTACGGACTGATGTACCTGGTCGGTTTTATTTTTGCCATGTGGCTCGCAGGGCGTCGCGCTAATCGTCCGGGTAGCGGCTGGACGAAGAACGAAGTCGAGAACCTGCTGTATGCGGGCTTCCTTGGTGTGTTCCTGGGTGGGCGCATCGGCTATGTTCTGTTCTATAACTTCCCGGTTTTCCTGAGCGATCCCCTCTATCTGTTCCGCGTCTGGGACGGCGGCATGTCCTTCCACGGCGGCCTGATTGGCGTGATCTTAGTGATGCTCATCTTTGCCAAACGCACCAAGCGTAACTTCTTCCAGGTGGCTGATTTTATTGCGCCTCTGATCCCGTTTGGGCTGGGCGCGGGTCGTCTGGGTAACTTCATCAACGGTGAACTTTGGGGGCGTGTCGATCCGAGCGTGTCGTTTACGATGCTGTTCCCGGGTTCGCGTGCAGAAGACCTGGCGCTGCTGCCCTCTCACCCTGAATGGCAATCCATTTTCGATACCTACGGCGTTCTGCCGCGCCACATGTCCCAGCTCTATGAACTGGCGCTTGAAGGCGTAGTGCTGTTTATCATTCTTAACCTGTTCATCCGCAAGCCACGCCCAACGGGGGCGGTTTCTGGCCTGTTCCTGATTGGCTACGGCGCGTTTCGTATCATCGTCGAGTTCTTCCGCCAGCCGGATGCGCAGTTTACCGGCGAGTGGGTACAGTACATCAGTATGGGGCAGATCCTCTCCATTCCGATGATTGTCGCGGGTGCCGTTATGATGATCTGGGCCTACCGCCGTCGTCCACAGCAACAACTTTCCTGAGGAACCATGAAACAGTATCTTGAATTGATGAAAAAAGTGCTCGATGAGGGCACGCCAAAAAATGACCGCACCGGTACCGGGACGCTCTCTATTTTTGGCCACCAGATGCGCTTCAACCTGCAGGAAGGTTTCCCTCTGGTGACGACGAAGCGCTGCCATCTGCGCTCGATCATTCATGAACTGCTCTGGTTCCTGCAAGGCGACACCAACGTAGCGTATCTGCACGAAAACAACGTCTCCATCTGGGACGAATGGGCCGATGAGAATGGCAACCTCGGTCCGGTTTACGGCAAGCAGTGGCGGGCATGGCCTACCCCTGACGGCCGCCATATCGACCAGATCACCACCGTAATGAACCAGCTGAAAAACGATCCGGACTCGCGCCGTATCATCGTTTCTGCCTGGAACGTGGGTGAACTGGACAAAATGGCGCTGGCACCGTGCCACGCGTTTTTCCAGTTCTATGTGGCGGACGGTAAGCTCTCCTGCCAGCTTTATCAGCGCTCCTGCGACGTGTTCCTCGGCCTGCCGTTTAACATCGCCAGCTACGCGCTGCTTGTGCACATGATGGCGCAGCAGTGCGATCTGGACGTGGGTGACTTTGTCTGGACGGGCGGGGACACCCACCTGTACAGCAACCACATGGATCAGACACATCTTCAACTGAGCCGCGAACCGCGTGCGTTGCCGAAACTGGTCATCAAACGCAAACCTGAATCGATCTTCGATTATCGTTTCGACGATTTCGAGATTGAAGGTTACGACCCGCACCCGGGTATCAAAGCTCCGGTTGCAATCTGATGCGGTAAATCGTTACACAGCCGGCGCTTTTTAGCGCCGGTTTTTTTTCGTCCTCAATGCCTTTTACGAGGCGCATTCCGCAGCCATTGCAATCCGTTGCAAAAGACAAAAAACACCTGAAAGCGGCTCGCAAACTTCACATCCGTCCCTCGTTAAATATCTCTACCGTCGTCACACTCCCGGCATGAAAAATGAGAACGGCTTTACGCTGATTGAAACACTGATTGCCCTTACGCTTGTGGTGATCCTGAGCGCTACAGGGCTTTATGGCTGGGACAGCTGGCAACGCCAGCAGCGGCTATGGCAAACCGCAGGGCAGGTGCGCGATTACATGGTGTTTTTGCGTAACGATGCTAACCGCCATAACCGCGACCACCTGGTCACGCTTCAGCGGGATGAAAACAGAAACTGCCTGGTGAGTTCCACCGTAATGGATTGCGAAAGCGGTGGTCCCTTCGTGATGGTGCCGCTCTGGCCTGAGGTCGTCATCAGCGAGATAACACCGTCGCTGGGGTTCTTTGGGCTGAGAGATACCGCCTGGGCCGGGCGGGTAGGGGTGAAAAGTCGCGCGGGTGAGTGGCTGATTATTATCTCAAACGCAGGACGAATCAGAATGTGTAATGCAGCAGTTCAGGGAGCATGTCGATGAACCAAAGCGGTTTTTCGCTTACGGAGATGCTGATGGCTATGGCTATCAGCAGCATTTTGTTGATCAGCACATCGCGTTTTTTGCCGGCGTTACACCGTGCGGTTTTGCTGCAATCCGGGCAACAGGAGCTTGAGGAGGAGGTCTGGCAGCGTCTGTTTTCCATCGGTAAGCAGCTTCAGCGGGCGGGCTACTGTGCAGGAAATTGCCAGGGAGCGGGGCTGACCATTGGCCGACAGGGCAGTTGTGCCATCGTAAAATGGGATGCCAACAGCAATGGGGTCTGGGACGTGTCCTCCTCTGAAAACGACAGCACCGGATTTCGCCTGGAGTCGGGCGCGCTGGAAACGCTGCGCGGGGCGACCAGCTGTGAAGGGCGAGGATGGGAAAAGCTTACCGATCCAGACCGGATTGCGATCCAGCAGTTAAAAGTAAGCAAAGTGGAACATGCCGGTTTTGCGCCGGAACTGACTGTTGAGCTGGTTGCCCTTCGGCAAGGCGCGTTAGCCGCGCCGTTTGCCGCGCGCTATACCGTCACGGGATTCAATCTGTGAACCGTCAGCAGGGAATGTCGTCGTTGGCGCTGGTCGTGCTTTTGCTGGTACTCGGCACCCTGATCCTGACCGGCCTCAGTCAGCAGCTTGATAGCCTTAGCGCCCTGGTCGGGGGCGAGACCCGCTCGCTTCGGGAGCAGATGGCCGCACAGTCAGCGCTGGAATGGGGGCGGATGCAGAACTGGGCCTTGCAGACCGGGGTGCAGTGTAAAGCGAACAAAGACTGGCATGTCTGTTTGCGATTGTTGAACGAGGGGCGCGTTTTGCTGATAGCCGGTAGCGATGACACGCTGCTATGGCGCGCTGGAGAGATAACAGACGGGCGCATACGTTTTTCCCCTCACGGCTGGAGCGATTTCTGCCCGCTTAAGGAGAGTGCACTATGTCAGTTACCCTGAGCAGACAAAAAGGGTTTAGCATGGTCGAAGTCCTGCTGGCGATGATGCTGCTGGTTATTATTGTGACGGCGCTATCGGGTTATCAGCGGGTGCTGGCGATGCGCTATTCGGCGCTGAATCAGACCCGCCAGCTTTGGCACCATGTCTGGAATTTGTCGCAGCTCTCAACCTTTACGTCACCGACTGGCTGGCAGGCGAGCCGAATGCAGACAACGCGGTCCGGATGTGTCAGCATCACGGTCTCACTTATTTCTCCTCTGGGGCGACGCGGCGAAATAACACGTCTGCATTGCCCGGTTAGTCAGTAGTCTGGAGCGTTTATGTTAAGGGTCTACCACTCAAATCGTCTTGATGTGCTGGAAGCACTGATGGAATTTATTGTCGAGCGCGATCGCCTCGACGATCCTTTTGAGCCTGAAATGGTGCTGGTGCAAAGTACCGGTATGGCGCAGTGGCTGCAAATGTCCCTCTCGCACAAGTTTGGCATTGCGGCGAACATCGACTTTCCGCTGCCCGCGAGCTTTATCTGGGAGATGTTTGTTCGCGTGCTGCCCGACATCCCTGAGCAGAGCGCCTTCAACAAGCAGAGCATGAGCTGGAAGCTGATGACCCTGTTACCGGATATGCTGACGCACGATGAATTTACGATGCTGCGTCACTATCTCAATGACGATACCGATAAACGCAAGCTGTTCCAGCTGGCCTCACGTACCGCCGATCTGTTTGACCAGTATCTGGTGTACCGTCCTGAGTGGCTGACGGCCTGGGAAGCCGGTGAGCGGGTGGAGGGCTTACCCGACGCGCAAATCTGGCAGGCACCACTCTGGAAAGCGCTGGTGGAACACACGGAGAAACTCGGCCAGCCAAAATGGCACCGTGCCAACCTGTACCAGCGTTTTATTTCGATCCTTGAACAGGCTACCGAGCGTCCGGCCCGTCTGCCGTCGCGGGTGTTTATCTGCGGAATATCCGCCCTTCCGCCCGTGTACCTGAATGCACTGCGAGCGCTCGGCCAGCATATTGATATCCATATTCTTTTTACTAACCCCTGCCGCCACTACTGGGGGGATATTCAGGACGCCCGCTGGCTCGCCCGGCTAGTCACCCGGCAACGTCGCCGCCTTTTTGAAGAACGCAGCGTTCCCCTGTTTAAAGACAGCGCAACCGCCGCGCAGCTCTTCGATGAAGACGGCATGCAAAACTTGCCCAATCCGCTGCTTGCCTCCTGGGGAAAACTCGGGCGCGACTATATTCATATGCTCTCCGATATCACCTCTTCTGGCGAAGGGGATGTGGACGCCTTCGCAGAGATTGCGCCGGACAGCCTGCTGCACAACATCCAGATTGACATTCTGGATCTGGAAAACCGCGCCGTCATGGGGATCTCATCAGAGGAATTTGTTCGCAGCGACGGTAAACGCCTGCTGGATCCGGACGACCGAAGCATCACCGTGCACGTTTGCCACAGCCCGCAGCGAGAGGTTGAGATCCTTCATGACAGGCTTCTGGCGATGCTGCAGGATGACCCGACCCTGACGCCGCGCGACATCGTGGTTATGGTGGCGGATATCGACAGCTACAGCCCGTTTATTCAGGCCGTATTTGGCAGCGCTACGGGCGAGCGGTATCTGCCGTACGCCATTTCTGACCGCCGTGCGCGCCAGTCGCATCCTGCCTTGCAGGCTTTTATCAGCCTGCTCTCACTTCCGGACAGCCGCTTTATTTCTGAAGATGTGCTGGCGCTGCTGGATGTCCCGGTCCTGGCGGCCCGTTTTGACGTTAATGAAGAGGGGTTGCGCTACCTTCGCCAGTGGGTGAATGAGTCCGGCGTTCGCTGGGGGCTGGACGATGACAACGTTCAGGAGTTCGAGCTTCCGCCGACGGGCCAGCACACCTGGCGGTTTGGCCTGACGCGTATGCTGCTGGGCTACGCGATGGAGAGCCACCACGGTGAGTGGAACGAGGTGCTCCCCTACGATGAATCCAGCGGTCTCATCGCTGAGCTGGTGGGCCATCTTGCCTCGCTGCTGATGCAGCTTAACCGCTGGCGTCGTGAGCTAATGCAGCCTCGCCCGCTTGTCGAGTGGCTTCCCGTGTGCCGCGAAATGCTTAATGCCTTCTTCCTGCCGGACGACGAAACAGAAGCCGCGATGGCGCTCATTGAAAAACAGTGGCAGGCCATCATCGAAGAGGGGGTCAATTCACACTACTCCGAGGCGGTTCCGCTGTCGCTTCTGCGCGATGAACTGACGCAACGCCTCGATCAGGAGCGGATCAGCCAGCGGTTCCTGGCCGGCCCCATCAATATTTGTACCCTGATGCCCATGCGTTCGATCCCCTTCCGCGTGGTTTGCCTGCTGGGGATGAACGACGGGATCTATCCGCGTGCGCTGCCCCCGCTGGGGTTTGATTTGATGAGCGCTCAGCCGAAGCGGGGTGACCGCAGCCGCCGTGACGATGACCGCTACCTGTTCCTGGAAGCGCTCATCTCGGCGCAGAGCAAACTCTACATCAGCTATATCGGGCGCTCGATTCAGGACAACAGCGAACGCTTCCCTTCTGTGCTGGTACAGGAACTGGTGGATTATATCGGGCAGAGCCACTATCTGCCGGGTGACGAAGCCCGCAACTGTGACGAAAGTGAACGGCGCGTGAAAGATCATATTACGTTTCACCACAGCCGCATGCCGTTTGACCCGGTTAACTACGCCAGGAATGAACAGCAGAGCTACGCCCTGGAATGGCTCCCGGCGGCGAAACGGGAAGGGATGGCACACACCGATTTTATTCAGGAACTGGAGCCCCGCTTAATTGACACCCTGACGTTCGAGCAGCTTTCGCGTTTTTGGGCGCACCCGGTACGGGCATTTTTCCAGCAGCGCCTGCAGGTCAACTTCCGCTCTGAAGAGAGTGAAATCCCCGATGCGGAACCCTTTACCCTCGATGGGCTGGAACGCTACCAGCTTAACCTTCAACTGCTGAATGCCCTGGTTGACGAGGAAGATGCCCAACTGCTTTATCGCCGCTACCGTGCTGCGGGACAACTGCCTTATGGCGCGTTCGGTGAGATTGTCTGGGATACGCAGTGCCAGGAGATGACGACTCTGGCGGAGCGCGTGATTGCATGCCGACAACCCGGACAAAGCATTGAGATCGATCTCGACTGTAACGGCGTGCAGCTCACCGGCTGGCTGACCCACGTGCAGTCTGATGGCCTGCTGCGCTGGCGGCCCTCCATGCTCAGCGTTTCACAAGGTTTGCAACTCTGGCTCGAACATCTTGTCTACAGCGCAGAGGGTAATCAGGGAGAGAGCCGGTTATTCCTGCGTAAAGACGGTGAGTGGCGCTTCCCGCCCATGGAGGCTGAGCAGGCGCTGGCGTATTTATCGTTGTACATTGAAGGCTACCGGCAGGGAATGAACAAACCGTTGCTGCTACTGCCAGAAAGTGGTGGGGCGTGGATAAAAGCCTGTTACGACGCGCAGAATGATGCCATGTTAACGGACGAGGCCTCCTTGCAAAAAGCGCGGAGTAAATTCTTGCAGGCCTACGAAGGAAACATGATGGTACGCGGTGAAGGTGACGATGTCTGGTATCAGCGCTTATGGAGAACGCTTGAGCCAGAATTCTTTGACGCCATCACGCAGGAGGCACAGCGCTACCTGTTACCGTTGTTTAAATTTAATCAGTCCTGACGACTGTATAAAAATTGCGCTGATTTTGGCGTTCATTTATTATGCAGCTCTTATCACGGAGTGATGTACCAAAAGAAAGAGATGCTGGCGTGTCCAGCACGCAGTTTGTTAATGATGTAGCCGTGATAAAGAGGTCGTAATGCCAGGCAGCACCTTGTTTAAAGCGTTTGTATTGTTTGTCGCCCTCTGGGCCCCCTTCACTCAGGCAGATTCCGGTTGGCAACCCATCCAGGAAACGATTCGCAAAAGCGAGAAAGATACCCGCCAGTATCAGGCCATTCGCCTTGATAACGGGATGACCGTGCTGCTGGTTTCCGATCCCCAGGCGGTGAAATCGCTCTCTGCACTGGTGGTGCCGGTTGGGTCTCTGGAAGATCCTGAGGCGCACCCGGGTCTGGCTCACTATCTTGAACACATGACGCTGATGGGGTCGAAAAAGTACCCGCAGCCGGATAGCCTGTCAGAATTCCTGAAAATGCATGGCGGCAGCCACAACGCCAGTACGGCGCCTTATCGTACGGCGTTTTACCTTGAAGTGGAAAATGATGCGCTGGCAGGGGCGGTGGACCGCCTCGCTGACGCCATCGCCGCGCCGCTGCTGGATAAAAAATACGCCGACCGCGAACGAAACGCGGTGAATGCGGAATTGACCATGGCCCGCACGCGCGATGGTATGCGCATGGCGCAGGTCAGCGCTGAAACCATCAACCCGGCGCACCCCGGCGCGCGCTTTTCCGGTGGTAACCGTGAGACGTTAAGCGATAAGCCGAACAGCCCCGTGCTCAAGGCGCTGCATACGTTTCGCGATAAATATTACTCAGCCAACCTGATGAAAGCCGTCATCTACAGCAACAAGCCGTTGCCTGAGCTGGCGAACATGGCGGCCCAGACCTTTGGCCGGGTGCCGAATAAAAATATCGATCTGCCGCAGATTAACGTGCCGGTGGTAACCGACGCGCAAAAGGGGATCGTGATCCACTACGTGCCGGCGCTGCCGCGTAAGGTCCTGCGCGTTGAGTTCCGTATCGATAACAATACCGCCCAGTTCCGCAGTAAAACCGATGAACTGGTGACCTATCTTATAGGTAACCGCAGCCCTGGTACGCTCTCTGACTGGCTGCAAAAGCAGGGGCTGGTCGAGGGGATCCGTGCCGACTCCGATCCGGTGGTAAACGGCAACAGCGGTGTGCTGGCGATTTCCGCAACCCTGACCGATAAAGGCCTCGCGAACCGCGATGAGGTGGTTGCTGCGATCTTCAGCTATCTCTCTTTGCTGCGTGAGAAAGGGGTGGATAAACGTTACTTTGATGAACTGGCGCATGTGCTGGATCTCGATTTCCGCTATCCCTCGATTACGCGTGACATGGACTATGTTGAATGGCTCGCCGATACCATGATCCGCGTGCCGGTGGCCCACACACTTGATGCTGTCAACATTGCTGACCAGTACGACGCCGGGGCGTTAAAAGCACGTCTGGCGATGATGACCCCGCAGAACGCGCGTATCTGGTATATCAGCCCGAACGAACCGCACAACAAAACGGCCTACTTCGTGGATGCGCCTTATCAGGTTGATAAGATCGGCGAGGAGACCTTTGCGAAGTGGCAGAAGCAGTCCGCCGGGATTGCCCTGGCGTTGCCGGAGCTTAATCCCTACATCCCGGACGACTTCACGCTGATTAAGACCACCAAAGCTTATCCGCATCCGGAACTCATTGTTGATGAGCCAACGCTGCGCGTGGTTTACACCCCAAGCCGCTATTTTGCGAGCGAACCGAAAGCCGATGTCAGCGTTGTGCTGCGCAACCCGAAGGCGATGGACACGGCCAGAAATCAGGTGATCTTTGCGCTTAATGACTATCTGGCGGGTGTCGCTTTAGACCAGCTTAGCAATCAGGCCGCCGTGGGGGGTATTAGCTTCTCAACCAATGCCAACAACGGTCTGATGCTTAACGCTAACGGCTACACCCAGCGTTTGCCGCAGCTGTTCCAGGCGTTGCTCGAAGGCTATTTCAGCTATACGCCAACCCAGGAGCAGCTTGAGCAGGCCAAGTCCTGGTATGCGCAGATGATGGATTCCGCGGAGAAAGGCAAAGCCTACGAACAGGCGATCATGCCGCCGCAGATGCTGTCGCAGATCCCCTATTTCCAGCGGGATGAACGCCGCGCGCTGCTGCCCTCCATATCATTAGACGATGTGCTGGCGTACCGGGCGTTACTGAAAACCAACACCCGGCCCGAGTTCCTGATTGTGGGGAATATGAGTGAAGAGGCCGCGAAAACCCTGGCGCAAAATGTGCGTACCCAGTTGGGGTCGAAAGGCGAGGTGTGGTGTCGCAATCAGGATGTGCTGGTTGAGAAAAAACAGAATGTGATTTTCGAAAAAACGGGTGGCAGTACGGATTCCGCGCTGGCTGCCGTCTTTGTGCCAACGGGATATGACGAATATGCCAGCTCTGCGCAGAGCGCCGTGCTGGGGCAAATTATCCAGCCGTGGTTCTATAACCAACTGCGCACCGAAGAACAGCTCGGCTATGCGGTCTTTGCGTTTTCGATGAACGTAGGGCGTCAGTGGGGCCTCGGGTTCCTGTTGCAAAGCAGTGATAAGCAACCGGCCTATCTCTGGCAGCGCTATCAGGCCTTCTTCCCGCAGGTCGAAGCGAAGCTGCGCGCCATGAAGCCGGACGAGTTTGCCCAGATCCAGCAAGCCGTTATCGCACAGGTTATGCAGTCGCCGCAGACGTTGGGTGAAGAAGCCTCACAGCTGAGCAAAGATTTCGATCGCGGTAATATGAAGTTTGATTCGCGTGATAAAGTAGTGGCCGAGATAAAACAGCTGACCCCTCAGAAGGTTGCCGATTTCTTCCATCAGGCGGTGGTCAAACCGCAGGGAATGGCTATCCTGTCTGAGGTTTCCGGCAGCCAGAGCGGGAAAGCAGAATTCGTTGACCCGAAAGGCTGGAAAGTCTGGAAGAGCATCAGCGCGCTGCAACAATCTATGCCCTGGAGTAAGAAAGAATGACCGACACCGCTGAGTCCCTTGATCCCTTACGTTTGCCGCTACAGGGTGAACGATTGATTGAAGCCTCAGCGGGAACGGGAAAAACCTTCACCATCGCCGCGCTTTACCTTCGCCTGTTATTGGGGCTGGGCGGCAATGCCGCGTTTCCACGTCCGTTAAGCGTGGAAGAGCTGCTGGTGGTGACATTCACCGAGGCTGCCACCGCCGAGCTGCGCGGCCGTATTCGCGCCAACATCCATGAGCTGCGCATCGCCTGCCTGCGCCAGACCACGGATAACCCTCTCTATGCGAGTCTGCTCGAAGAAATTGCTGATAAGCAGCAGGCGGCCCAATGGCTGCTGTTAGCCGAACGGCAAATGGACGACGCCTCCGTCTTCACCATCCACGGTTTTTGTCAGCGCATGTTGAGCCTGAATGCCTTTGAATCCGGCATGCTGTTTGAACAGCAGCTCATCGAAGATGAGTCGGAGCTTCGCTATCAGGCCTGTGCGGATTTCTGGCGTCGTCACTGTTATCCGTTACCGCGCGATATTGCAGAAGCGGTGCATGCTTTGTGGAAAGGTCCGGAAGATCTGCTGCGCGCCATTGGCCGCTACCTGCAGGGTGAAGCACCGGTGATCAAATCCCCGCCGCCAGCAGATGAAACGCTGGCCTCGCGTCATGAAAAGATCATCGCGCAAATAGTCGGATTAAAGCAGAAGTGGAATGAGTCCGTTGGCGATATCGATGCGATCATTGAAAACTCGGGTATCGACAGGCGCAAGTTCAATCGCGGTAATCAGGGCAAGTGGATCGAGAAGATCAGCGCCTGGGCGCAGGAAGAGACGCGGGGCTATCAGCTCCCGGACGCGCTGGAGAAATTCTCTCAGCGCTTCCTTGCGGAGCGGACCAAAGCCGATGGCATTGTGCCTGAACACCCCTTATTTGTTTCCATTGAGGCGCTGCTGGCTGAGCCGCTCTCGCTCAATGACCTGATTATTACCCGCGCGATGGCTGAAATTCGCGACGCTGTGGCGCGGGAGAAACGCCGACGGGGCGAACTCGGATTTGACGATATGCTGAGCCGGCTGGACGAGGCGCTACGCAGCGAAAATGGCGAAGCGCTGGCTCACGCTATCCGTACCCGTTTTCCGGTGGCGATGATTGATGAATTTCAGGATACCGATCCCCAGCAGTACCGTATTTTCCGCCGCATATGGCGACAACAGCCTGAAACCGCACTGCTGCTGATCGGCGATCCCAAACAGGCTATTTACGCTTTTCGCGGGGCGGATATTTTCACCTATATGAAGGCACGCAGTGAAGTCGAGGCGCACTATACGCTCGATACCAACTGGCGCTCCTCTCCCGGCATGGTTGAAAGCGTCAATGCGCTGTTTGAACGGATGGACGCGGCGTTTATGTTCCGGGAAATTCCCTTCAAGCCGGTTAAGTCCGCCTCGAAGAATGCCGAGCTGCGTTTTGAATATAACGGCGCGGTGCAGCCTGCCATGCGTTTTTGGCTGCTGGACGGTGAAGGCTACGGCGTGGCTGACTATCAAACCGCGATGGCGCAGCACTGTGCCGCGCAAATCCGTGACTGGCTGAGCGCAGGTTCGCGTGGCGAAGCGCTGCTGTGGAAGGGGGAGAACGCCAAGCCGGTTAAAGCCTCTGATATTACGGTGCTGGTGCGCAGCCGTCAGGAGGCAGCGCTGATCCGCGACGCGCTTACGCTGCTCACCATTCCTTCTGTTTATCTCTCAAACCGCGACAGCGTATTCGACACCCTGGAAGCGCAGGAGATGCTGTGGCTGCTGCAGGCGGTGCTGGCGCCTGAACGTGAAAGCACGCTTCGCAGCGCGCTGGCGAGCTCTATGCTGGGGCTTAATGCCCGCGACATTGACGCACTCAATAACAATGAAACCGCGTGGGATGAGGTGGTGGACGAGTTTGTTCATTATCGTGAGCGCTGGCAAAAACGCGGCGTGATGGCGATGCTGCGTGAACTCATGACGCAACGCCGTATTGCGGAGAATCTGCTGGCGACGGCAGGGGGAGAGCGTCGCCTGACGGATATCCTGCACATCAGCGAACTGCTGCAGGAAGCCGGTTCTCAGCTGGAAAGCGAACACGCCCTGGTGCGCTGGCTGTCGCAGCAAATTGCCGATCCGAACAGCAACGCGTCAAGCCAACAGATGCGCCTTGAAAGCGATAAACATCTGGTGCAAATCGTCACTATTCATAAATCTAAAGGGCTGGAATACCCGCTGGTCTGGCTGCCGTTTATCGCTAACTACCGCGTGCAGGATCAGGCGTTTTATCACGATCGTGAGACCTTTGAGGCGGTGCTTGATCTCAGCAACGCCGAAACCAGCGTGGAGCTGGCAGAAGCCGAACGGCTGGCGGAAGATCTGCGTCTGCTGTACGTGGCGCTTACCCGTTCCGTCTGGCACTGCAGCCTGGGGGTTGCGCCGCTCTTTCGCCGCCGGGGTGAAAAAACAGGCGAGACGGATTTCCATTTGAGCGCCCTGGGGCGGCTTATCCAGCGCGGCGAACCGAAAGATGCGGCTGGGCTGCGTCAATGTATTGAATCGCTCTGCGGCGACCATATCGCCCTGCATGTACCCGAGCTTCCCGACAATCGTCGCTGGCATCTACCTGAGCAGGCCGAGCCTGATCTCAACGCCCGGCCGATTGTCCGAACCGTTGCGGACGACTGGCGGGTAACCAGCTACTCAGGCTTACAGCAGCACGGCCAGAGCATTGCTCAGGATCTGATGCCGAAGCTGGATATCGACGCGGCGGGCGTCGGCGAGGTGCCTGTCGAGCCTGTACTGACGCCGCATCAGTTCCCGCGCGGCGCGTCGCCCGGTACGTTCTTGCATAGCCTGTTTGAAGAGCTGGATTTCACGCAGCCGGTATCGGAGGCGTGGGTGGAAAAGATGTTGCAAAGCGGCGGCTATGAGGCGAAGTGGCAGCCCGTGTTGACCGAGTGGGTCAATGCCATCCTGCAGGCGCCGCTGACGGAAGAGGGTATCTCTCTGAGCCAGTTGACGGCCAAAGATAAACAGGTGGAGATGGAGTTTTACCTGCCTATCGCCAGCCCACTTAGGGCTGAGGCGCTTGATGCGCTGATCCGCGAATACGATCCGTTGTCTGCCGGGTGCCCGCCGCTCAATTTCCGCCAGGTTCAGGGGATGCTGAAAGGGTTTATTGACCTTGTGTTCCGCCATCAGGGGCGCTACTACCTGCTTGATTACAAATCGAACTGGCTGGGTGAAAACAGCGACGCCTACACCCAACAGGCCATGGCTTCTGCCATGCAGATGCATCGTTATGACCTGCAATACCAGCTCTATACCCTGGCACTGCATCGTTACCTGCGCCATCGCATGGCGGATTACCGCTACGAAGACCATTTTGGCGGCGTTATCTATCTCTTCCTGCGTGGTGTGGACCCGGCTAACCCGAGTTCCGGCATCTTCAGTACGCGGCCTGACGCGATGCTGATTGAAAAGATGGATACCCTTTTTGCCGCAACCCAGGAGGAGATGGCATGACGATGCAGGAACGGCTGCTGGATGCCGTAGAACAACGCGTATTACGCCCGCTGGACGTGCAATTTGCTATGCTGGTTGCGGATGCACATCCCGCCGTGATGCTGGCGGCGGCGCTCCTGAGCAAGGATGCGGGCGAGGGACACGTCTGCCTGCCGGTTTCACGTCTCGCCATTGATGAGAAAATGCCCCCGGTATTGCAGGCCTGTTTTGCCCTGCTCGACGAGACGCTGGACTGGCAGAGCACGCTGACAAACTCCCCGGCGGTCGGCTGCGGGGATCGTCATACGCCGATGATCCTGATAAGCGATCGCTTATACCTCAACCGCATGTGGCGCAATGAACTCACGGTCGCGCAGTTTTTCAATGAGACGAACGCCCCGTTGCCGTGTGATGAAGGCCAGCTGCGGGAAACGCTGGATACCCTGTTTCGCTCCAGTGACGCAGTCGACTGGCAGAAAGTGGCCGCGGCTGTGGCGTTAACGCGACGGATATCGGTGATTTCAGGTGGGCCGGGAACGGGCAAAACTACCACCGTGGCGAAGCTTCTCGCCGCGTTGATCCAGCTTGCGGGCGAACAAAAATGCCGTATACGCCTGGCGGCACCAACCGGCAAAGCCGCCGCGCGCCTGACGGAGTCTCTTGGCGGCGCGCTGAAAAAGCTGCCGCTGACGGACGATCAGCTTGCCCTGTTCCCCAGTGAGGCCAGTACGCTGCACCGTTTACTGGGTGCGCAGCCTGGTAGCCAGCGCCTGCGTTACCATGCCGGAAATCCGCTGCATCTGGACGTGCTGGTGGTGGATGAAGCCTCAATGATTGACCTGACGATGATGTCACGTCTGATTGATGCGCTGCCATCCCATGCGCGGGTCATCTTCCTCGGCGATCGCGATCAGCTTGCCTCGGTTGAAGCGGGGGCGGTGCTGGGCGATATCTGCACCTATGCAAGCCTGGGTTATACCGAGGCGCGCGCAAAAGAGCTGTCGCGCCTGACGGGCTGCCCGCTGAACGGTGAGCCCTCCGCCCAGGCCGGCGCGCTGCGCGACAGCCTGTGCCTGCTGCAAAAAAGCTATCGTTTTGGCAGCGAGTCCGGCATTGGTCAACTCGCGGCGGCGGTGAACAACGGCGATCGCCATACCACGCGCGGCGTGTTTGACGGGACGTTCACCGATATCGAGAAAAAGTCACTGCAAACCGGGGAAGAGTACCAGGCGATGCTGAATGACGCCCTGCTGGGCTATCAGCATTTCCTGCGCGGTGTGCAGCAGAAAAGCACGCCGGAGGAGGCTATCGCGGCGTTCGGCGAATACCAGCTTCTGTGCGCTCTGCGGGAAGGTCCGTTTGGCGTGGCCGGGCTGAACGAAAGGCTAGAGCAGCTGATGGCGCAAAAGCGCAAGATTAACCGTTCACCTTATTCGCGCTGGTATGAGGGAAGGCCGGTGATGATTTCGCGTAATGACAGCGCCCTGGGCCTGTTTAACGGCGATATTGGCATTGCGCTGGACCGTGGGCAGGGGCTACGCGTCTGGTTCCAGATGCCGGATGGTAGCGTCAAGTCCGTGCAGCCAAGCCGTCTTCCTGAACACGAAACGGCATGGGCAATGACGGTGCATAAATCCCAGGGCTCTGAGTTCAACCATGCGGCGCTGATCCTGCCAACCCAGCTTTCGCCGGTGATCACCCGCGAGCTGATCTACACCGCCATAACCCGCGCGCGCCAGCGGCTCTCGCTGTATACCGATGACCGCATTCTGGTGCAGGCGATTGCCACGCGTACCGAGCGCCGAAGCGGTTTAAGCAGGATATTCGACGGCGCGTAAGCGACAGCCCTCACCGGAAGGTGAGGGCAGAATCTTAGCCCAAATCGGCCATTAGCACCTTCGAACGGCGCTGGTAGTTGTACATCTCTTTCTTACTTTCCGGCAGTGAATCGATATCCACCGGCGTGAAGCCGCGTTCCTGGAACCAGTGAATGCTGCGCGTGGTCAATACGAACAGCTTACTCAGGCCAATCTGGCGCGCCTGCGCCGCCACGCGTTCCAGCAGCATTTCGCCGCGCGAGGAGCTGCGATAATCCGGATGCACGGCAACACAGGCCATCTCGCCGATCTTTTCTTCCGGGAAGGGGTAAAGCGCAGCGCAGGCGATGGTCAGGTTGTCGCGCTGAATAATGGTGAATTTGTCGATCTCCATCTCCAACTGTTCACGGGAACGGCGCACCAGAATACCCTGCTGTTCCAGCGGGCGGATCAGTTCCAGAATGCCGCCGATATCGTTGATGGTGGCGCGGCGGATCTGCTCGGCGCTCTCCATCACAATCTGCGTACCAATGCCGTCCCGGGAGAACAGCTCCTGCAGCAGGGCACCGTCTTCCTGGTAGCTAATAAGGTGGCTGCGGCGAACGCCGCTGCGACAGGCTTTTACCGCGCCGCGCAGAAACCGAACGGTACCGGAGTAGTAATCGCCTTCGGCTTCGAGCGCTTCAACGCGGGCCTGGGCCTCATTCGGGAAGAGTTCCGGCACGATTACCCCTTCATCGTTAACGACGCCCTGCGAGGAGCAAAACCCAATCATTTTTTCCGCCTTCAGTTTGATGGCCAGTTGGGTGGCAATCTCTTCTGAAGTGAGGTTGAAACTTTCGCCCGTCACGGAGACGGCAACCGGCCCCAAAAGCACGATAGCGCCGCTATCCAGCTGGCGGTGGATCGCTTCCTCGTCGATGCGGCGAATACGCCCGCTGTGACAATAATCCACACCGTCATCCACGCCGAGAGGCTGGGCAATGATAAAGTTGCCGCTCACAACGTTGATATGCGCCCCCTGCAGCGGCGTATTGTTGAGGCTCATGGACAGGCGTGCGGTGATATCCAGCTGCAGCAGCCCGGCAGCCTGTTTGACCAGTTCAAGGGTTTTGGCGTCGGTTACGCGCGTGTTCTTATGGTAGATCGGCTCATGATGGTGCGCCGCAAGGTTGGTATCAATTTGCGGGCGGGCGCCATAGACCACGACCAGCCGAATACCCAGGCTGTGCAGCAGGCCAATGTCGTTAACGATGCTGGAAAAGTTTTCGTGCTCGATGGCTTCGCCGCCCAGCATGATGACAAACGTTTTTCCCCGATGGGCGTTGATATAAGGAACAGAATGGCGAAATCCCTGAACCAGTTCCGTTCTGCGTTCCTTTACCATGGCACAACCTTAATGAATGTTTATTCGTAATTTCTGTATTTTTATTCGATTATGGCCGGATGCGCAAGCCTAAATTTTCCGCGATCCAAAGAAATGGGTAAGTAATCCGTGCGTTAACGTATGATTGTTTACCCTTTTATAGATGACAGTTTATGCGTCATTCGTTAAAGTTTTCGGTCAATTTGGACGTTTGGTTCATTTATCAGATTTCTTGCTCGGGAGAAGCATGTCGGGATCCAATTCAGCAATAAGTCGCCGCCGCTTGTTAAAAGGGGCCGGGGCAATGTGGTTGCTCAGCGTCAGCCCGGTAGGTCTTGCCGCCACCAGTCAGGTTGTCGCGGTGCGCGTCTGGCCGTCGTCGACCTACACACGTGTGACGGTCGAGTCCAATCGCGTGCTTAAGTATAAGCAATTTGCCCTCAGCAACCCCGAGCGTGTGGTGGTGGATCTCGAAGGCGTGAACCTCAACTCCGTGTTGAAAGGGATGGCGGCGCAGATCCGCGGTGACGATCCCTTTATTAAATCGGCGCGCGTGGGGCAGTTCGATCCACATACCGTGCGTATGGTGTTTGAGCTGAAGCAGAACGTGAAGCCGCAGCTGTTTGCACTGGCGCCCGTTGCGACCTTTAAAGAACGGCTGGTAATGGATCTTTATCCGTCTAATGCCACGGACATTCAGGATCCGCTTCTCGCGTTGCTTGAGGATTACAACAAGGGCGATCTCGAACGCCAGGTTCCGCCAGCGCAAAGCGGGCCAAAACCGGGCAAAGCGGGGCGCGACCGTCCTATTGTGATCATGCTCGATCCCGGTCACGGTGGCGAAGACTCCGGCGCGGTGGGGAAATACCACACGCGAGAAAAAGATGTGGTGCTGCAAATTGCTCGCCGCCTGAAGGCGTTAATCGACAAAGAAGGCAACATGCGGGCCTACATGACACGTAATGAAGACGTCTTTATTCCGCTCAAAGTCCGCGTGGCGAAAGCGCAAAAGCAGCGCGCGGATCTGTTCGTGTCGATCCACGCCGATGCTTTTACCAGCCGCCAGCCGAGCGGATCCTCGGTCTTTGCTCTGTCAACGAAAGGGGCGACCAGTACCGCCGCGCGTTACCTGGCCGATACGCAGAACGCCTCTGACCTGATCGGTGGGGTAAGCAAAAGTGGCGACCGCTACGTCGACCACACCCTGTTCGATATGGTGCAGTCGCTGACCATCACGGACAGCCTGAAGTTTGGCAAGGCGGTACTGGGCAAGTTGGGCCACATCAATAAGCTGCATAAAAACAGCGTTGAGCAGGCCGGGTTCGCGGTGCTGAAAGCCCCGGATATTCCGTCTATTCTGGTCGAAACCGCATTTATCAGTAACGTGGAAGAGGAGCGTAAGCTCAAGACCGCAAAATTCCAGCAGGAAGTGGCCGAGTCGATTCTGGCGGGAATAAAAGCCTATTTCTCTGACGGGGCGACGCTGGCGCGTCGTGGATAGTGCTGCACGCCGGGTTATCGCCCGGCCGTTTCATAAACTGCAGATACAAAAAAACACCCTTGAGGGTGTTTATTGTTTTAGAAGTATTGGTTGCGGGGGCCGGATTTGAACCGACGACCTTCGGGTTATGAGCCCGACGAGCTACCAGGCTGCTCCACCCCGCGTCCGTCTTTCTACTTATGCAGAAACTTACTTCTTCAAATTTGATTGGTTGCGGGGGCCGGATTTGAACCGACGACCTTCGGGTTATGAGCCCGACGAGCTACCAGGCTGCTCCACCCCGCGTCCGTCTTTTTGCTTCGTATTTCAAACCACATCTGCGCTGGCTTTCCTCGTTCACCTCAGTCACTTACTGGAGTAAGTTCCTAAGGATTCACTGCGTCGCCATCTTGCTGTGCTTCGAACTACTTCGCAAAAACTTCTACTATCGTAGAAGATACTTCATCAAATTTTAATTGGTTGCGGGGGCCGGATTTGAACCGACGACCTTCGGGTTATGAGCCCGACGAGCTACCAGGCTGCTCCACCCCGCGTCCGTGGATGCGCACTATACTCGGATAGGTTTGTGATGCAACCCCTTTTTCGCATTAATCATGATTTTGTATGTAATTTGAACGATATAGTGTTGTTTGGCCTATTTTTTGCGCAGAATTTGCCAAAGGGCAAGGGATTGCATTTCCTTAGCCCTGGCGGTTTGTTATCTTCGTAACGCGGAAATGGGCAACTAAAAGACGAGATATAATGAAAGGACGTTGGGTGAAGTATCTGATAACAGGCGCAATGGTAGCGATTCTTGCGGCCTGCTCTTCCAAACCGACCGATCGCGGTCAACAATATAAAGACGGGAAATTATCCCAGCCTTTCTCATTAGTTAACCAGCCCGATGCCGTAGGCGCACCGATCAACGCCGGCGATTTCTCTGAGCAGGTCTACCAGATCCGCAATGCGTCACCGCGTTTATATGGCTCACAGAGCAACGTTTACAGTGCGGTACAGGACTGGCTGCGCGCGGGGGGCGATACCCGCAACATGCGTCAGTTCGGTATTGATGCCTGGCAGATGGAAGGGGCGGATAACTATGGCAACGTCCAGTTTACGGGCTACTACACGCCGGTTGTCCAGGCGCGCCATACGCGTCAGGGTGAATTCCAGTACCCGATCTATCGTATGCCGCCAAAGCGTGGCCGCTTGCCGTCCCGCGCAGAGATTTACGCTGGCGCGCTGAGCGAAAACTATGTCCTCGCCTACAGCAACTCGCTGATGGATAACTTCATCATGGACGTTCAGGGCAGCGGCTATATTGATTTTGGCGACGGCTCACCGCTTAACTTCTTCAGCTACGCCGGTAAGAACGGCCATGCTTACCGCAGTATCGGTAAAGTGTTGATCGACCGTGGGGAAGTAAAGAAAGAAGATATGTCGATGCAGGCAATCCGCGAATGGGGCGAGAAGCACAGCGAAGCCGAAGTGCGCGAGCTGCTGGAGCAGAACCCGTCGTTCGTCTTCTTTAAACCGCAAAACTTTGCGCCGGTGAAAGGGGCGAGTGCGGTACCGTTGATTGGCCGCGCGTCCGTCGCATCGGACCGCTCAATCATTCCGGCAGGTACCACGCTGCTGGCCGAAGTCCCTCTGCTGGACAACAACGGCAAGTTCAACGGCAAGTATGAGCTGCGCCTGATGGTGGCACTGGATGTCGGCGGGGCAATCAAAGGCCAGCACTTCGATATTTATCAGGGCATTGGCCCGGATGCAGGCCATCGCGCAGGCTGGTATAACCACTATGGCCGCGTATGGGTGCTGAAGGCCGCGCCGGGTACGGGCAACGTATTCAGCGGCTGATTATGGTATTCTGAGCGAAATACGGATTACTGTTCAGGGTGAGGGAAAAACCTCACCCTTTTTACATCTGAGGTGTTATGTCTGTGGTAATCAGTGATGCCTGGCGTCAGCGTTTTGGCGGCACGGCACGTCTCTATGGTGAAAAAGCCCTGCAGCTTTTTGCGGATGCGCACGTTTGCGTCGTGGGCATTGGTGGCGTGGGGTCATGGGCGGCAGAAGCGCTGGCGAGAACCGGTATCGGCGCGATTACGCTGATTGATATGGATGATGTCTGCGTCACCAACACTAACCGGCAGATCCACGCCCTGCGCGACAGCGTTGGTCTGGCGAAATCAGAGGTGATGGCGGAGCGCATTCGGCTGATCAACCCGGAATGCCGCGTGACGGTGATTGATGACTTTGTGACGGCAGATAACGTCGCTGAGTACATGAGTCGGGGTTACAGCTACGTGATTGATGCGATTGACAGCGTGCGCCCGAAAGCAGCGCTGATCGCTTATTGCCGCCGGTTCAAGGTGCCGCTGGTGACCACCGGTGGCGCGGGCGGGCAGATCGATCCGACGCAGATCCAGGTGGCCGACCTGGCAAAAACGATCCAGGATCCGCTGGCAGCCAAGTTGCGTGAACGCTTAAAGAGCGACTTTAACGTGGTCAAAAACAGCAAGGGTAAACTGGGCATTGACTGCGTGTTCTCGACTGAGGCGCTGGTCTACCCGCAGGCGGATGGCTCGGTGTGTGCCATGAAAAGCACGGCGGAAGGGTCAAAACGGATGGATTGTGCCTCCGGTTTTGGGGCGGCCACCATGGTGACCGCATCCTTTGGCTTTGTCGCCGTCTCACACGCCCTGAAGAAGATGATGGCGAAGGCGGAGCGTCAGGCCTGAGCCTGGCGCGCGGCGTCCAGCACCGCGTCGCTAAGCGCAATCAGCCCCTGACCGCGCGAGGCGCTTAGCTGCGCACGAAGCCCCAGTTCATCAAACAGTTCCAGCGGCGAGTGTGCCAGCAGCTCCGCCGCGCTTTTACCTTCTGTCGCGGTCAACAGCACCGCCAGCAGGCCGCGAACGATGCGCCCTTCGCTGTCCCCAAAGAAATGCAGTTTGTCACCGGACAGGCGATACCCGAGCCAGACGCGGTTCTCGCAGCCGGCGATCTCTTTTGCCTGAGCTTTCAGCGCGTCGGGAAGGGCAGGCAACTGCTTACCCAGCAGGATCAGTTGACGATATTTGTCTTCCCACTGGTTTAGCGGGCCGAAGGTCTGCCTGAGCGTCTCTTCGGTGATTGTGCTGCCGAACGGGTGTCCGGCCAGGTCTGAGCGAGTCATTAATCCACCAGTAATTCAAGGGCGCGGTCAACGGCGGCGACCAGCGCTTCGACATCGTTTTGCGTATTATAGGGCGCAAATGAGGCGCGCAGCGTCCCGCTCACGCCAAGCGCCGCCAGCAGCGGCTGTGCGCAGTGCTGTCCGGCGCGCAGGGCAATGCCATATCCGGCCAGCAGCGTGACCATATCACTGTGATGCACGCCGTCAAAATCAAAGGCTAACAGGCTGGAATCCTGCACGCGAAACGAGCGAAAACCCGGGCGCTTTTTGAGTTTCTCTTCTGCCAGCGTCGCCAGGCCCCGGCTCCAGCTTTCGGCCTGAACCACGTCCGTTTCAGCCAGCCACTCCAGCGCTGCGCTCAGGCCAATGACGCCAGCCACGTTCGGTGTACCGGCTTCCAGGCGATAGGGCACGTCCTGGGTTGTAAATCCATCGAACGTCACTTCGGTAATCATTTTTCCACCGCCGAGCCACGGGGTCATGTGTGCCAGCAGGTCAGGCTTGCCGTACAGCGCCCCGATGCCAGTAGGGCCATACAGCTTATGTCCCGAGAAGGCGTAGAAATCGATATCCAGTTTTTGCACATCGGCGGGGAAATGCACGATCCCCTGCGCGCCGTCGACCACCACCACCATGCCGCTGGCATGGGCGAGCTCAATGGCGCGAGCCAGGTCCGGGCAGCCGCCGGTGACGTTAGACATCTGCCCAAGCGCCAGAATGCGGCTGCGCGGGGTGATGAACTCGGGCAGGCGAGCCACGTCAGGAAGTAAATCAGAACCCAAAGGAAGCTTAACGACCCGCGCGCCCGTCTGTTCCGCCACCATCAGCCAGGGAACCAGGTTCGCGTGGTGTTCGGCTTCGCTGACAATGATTTCGTCGCCCGCGCGCAGCTGAGGGCGGGCATAGCACTGTGCCACCATATTGATGGCTTCCGTGGTGCCGCGTGTCCAGACGATGTTTTTTCCGCTTTCGGCATTAATCAGACGTGCAACCTGATCCCGGGCGGCTTCATAGCGCGCCGTCAGGCGTTGTGCCTCGGCAAACTGGCTGCGGTGTACGTTGCCAGCGCTGAGGCTATAAAACTGCTGTGTGGCCTCAATGACCGCCTGTGGCTTGAGCGCCGTGGCGGCGCTATCAAGATACACACCGGCATCGGCCAGCGCCGGAAACTGGGCGCGAAACTGCGAGGGGCTGAAAGCGTTCATGGAATTCCTCTTATCAATACGGTGATCGTCGCGCAATTTCAACGGCAGGGCAAGGAGGTTGATATCTATAAGATTTGTCTGCATAAACTGGCGAGTCTCAAAAAGCAGGTTATGCTAAAGAGTGTTAGGTGAATGAATAAGCCTGTTTTAAATCGATGTTTGAATAGCATTAATTGCTAAAGGAGAATAAGCATGAAAAAGACAGCCGCCATCCTCTCTGCCTGTGCGTTTACCTTCGCGCTGAGCGCCTGTTCCGGCAATAACTACGTGATGCACACCAACGATGGTCGATCTATCGTCTCTGAAGGGAAACCGACGACCGATAATGACACCGGGATGATCTCGTACAAAGATGCCAACGGTAACAAGCAGCAGATCAATCGCAGTGATGTGAAAGAGATGAAAGAAATCGAGCATTAATAGCGATTTAAGCAAAAAAAAGCACCGCAAATTGGCGGTGCTACATTAATCACTATGGACAGACAGGGTAAATGTACAGGAAGTGAAAAAGTGGTAGCGTTGCTACCGTGGTCTGAATCGCAGACCAATTGCAAACACAACAACACAACATCACAACCGTAAGCCAAAAGCCCTTCAGAACACGCATTCCAAAAAAAGCTTTTCGTTCCGGCTCAGGAAGTGCCGCCACTATAGGTATTTGCTGGTAGTTCCTCAACGGACAAATTATAATGGCTCAGATAAAAAAAACTAATAGGTTAAACGTTGTTTCCTATATGTTAAATCCCGTTAACATCTAAGCCAGATAACCATGTCCAAGCGATTGCCCCCTCTTAATGCATTACGTGTTTTTGATGCCGCAGCACGTCACCTGAGCTTCACCCGCGCAGCCGATGAGCTTTTTGTGACGCAGGCCGCAGTAAGTCATCAAATCAAGTCTCTGGAGGATTTTCTCGGGCTTAAGCTGTTCCGTCGCCGCAACCGTTCGCTCCTTCTGACCGAAGAGGGACAAAGCTATTTTCAGGATATCAAAGAGATTTTTTCACAGCTCACCGAAGCCACGCGTAAGCTACAGGCGCGAAGTGCAAAAGGCGCGCTGACTGTCAGTTTATTGCCCAGTTTTGCGATCCAGTGGCTGGTGCCAAGACTCTCAAGCTTTAACTCAGCTTATCCGGGAATCGACGTTCGAATCCAGGCCGTAGACCGCCAGGAAGATAAACTTGCGGACGATGTGGATGTGGCGATTTTTTATGGCCGGGGCAACTGGCCGGGCTTGCGTGTGGAGAAATTATACGCAGAATATCTGCTGCCGGTCTGCTCACCCATGCTGCTGACGGGTGAAAAAGCGCTCAAAACCCCGGCCGATCTGGCAAAGCATACGCTTTTACACGATGCTTCCCGCCGCGACTGGCAAACTTATACCCGCCAGTTGGGTCTTAACCATATTAACGTGCAGCAGGGACCCATCTTTAGCCACAGTGCGATGGTGTTACAGGCTGCCATTCACGGACAGGGCGTGGCGTTGGCGAATAACGTCATGGCGCAGTCCGAAATTGAGGCAGGCCGTCTGGTCTGTCCGTTTAATGATGTACTGGTCAGCAAGAATGCGTTTTATCTGGTTTGTCATGACAGTCAGGCAGAACTGGGTAAAATAGCCGCCTTCCGACAGTGGATCCTGTCTAAAGCGGCAAACGAGCAAGAAAAATTCCGCTTCAGGTATGAACAATAACTTTTGCGTGCCGAGCACGCATCACTTTAGGACCGAAACATGACCAGCCGATTCATGCTGATTTTTGCCGCGGTGAGTGGCTTTATTTTTGTTGCACTGGGTGCCTTCGGCGCGCATGTGTTAAGCAAATCGTTAGGGGTGGTTGAAATGGGCTGGATCCAGACCGGCCTCGAATATCAGGCGTTTCACACCCTGGCTATCTTTGGGCTGGCGGTGGCGATGCAGCGCCGGATCAGCATCTGGTTTTACTGGAGCAGCGTGTTTCTGGCGCTGGGGACCGTACTGTTTAGCGGTAGCCTCTACTGCCTTGCGCTGTCTCATTTACGCCTGTGGGCGTTTGTTACACCCGTCGGCGGCGTCAGCTTCCTGGCGGGGTGGGTATTAATGTTTATCGGAGCCATCCGTCTGAAACGCAAGGGCGTTGTTCATGAATAAGGTTGTTTTATATTGTCGCCCGGGGTTTGAGAAAGAGTGCGCCGCGGAAATTACCGATAAAGCGGCGAAGCGCGAAGTCTTCGGCTTTGCCCGTGTGAAAGAGAACGCGGGCTATGTGATATTTGAGTGCTATCAGCCTGACGATGCCGATAAGCTGGCGCGTGAGCTGCCGTTCAGCTCGCTGATCTTTGCCCGTCAGATGTTTGTCGCCGGCGAGCTGCTGAAGGATCTTCCGCCTGAAGACCGCATCACGCCCATTGTTGGCATGCTGCAGGGCGTAGTGGAGAAGGGCGGCGACCTGCGTGTGGAAGTTGCCGACACCAACGAAAGCAAAGAGCTGATGAAGTTCTGCCGTAAATTCACGGTGCCGCTGCGTGCGGCCTTGCGCGACGCAGGTGTGCTGACCAACTACGAAACGCCTAAGCGCCCGGTGGTGCATATCTTCTTTATCGCGCCTGGCTGCTGCTACGCGGGCTACTCGTATACCACCAACAACTCGCCGTTCTTTATGGGGATCCCGCGTTTGCGCTTCCCGGCAGATGCGCCGAGTCGCTCAACGCTGAAGCTCGAAGAGGCGTTTCACGTCTTTATTCCGGCGGATGAGTGGGATGAGCGTCTGGCTAACGGCATGTACGCAGTCGATCTTGGCGCGTGTCCGGGCGGCTGGACCTATCAGCTGGTGAAACGCAACATGTGGGTTTCCTCTGTCGATAACGGCCCGATGGCGCAAAGCCTGATGGATACCGGGCAGGTGACCTGGCTACGTGAAGACGGTTTCCGCTATCGCCCAACCCGCAACAACATCTCGTGGATGGTGTGCGACATGGTTGAGAAGCCCGCAAAAGTGGCCGCGCTGATGGCCTCGTGGCTGGTAAACGGCTGGTGTCGTGAGACTATCTTTAACCTCAAGCTGCCAATGAAAAAGCGCTATGAGGAAGTTTCCCAGAACCTGGCCTACATTCAGGAACAGATGGATGAGCACGGTATTAACGTGGTGATCCAGGCGCGCCAGCTGTATCACGACCGCGAAGAGGTGACGGTGCATGTTCGTCGCTGGTGGGCGGCTGTAGGCGGGCGTCGCGACGAGCGATAGTTCCCCTCACCCTAACCCTCTCCCACAGGGAGAGGGGACGGTTTAGCAGGCCCAATAAGCACGGCGCCAACGGACGCCCGTCAGGTACGCTCTAACCGCAACTGCTGCAAATTCCCGTCCAGCTGTAAATCCGTCTGTAGCGTCGCAATCTCGCGGCAGATAAACGCCATCTCCTTATGCGCCTCCAGCTTCTTGCGCCATTTTTCTGGCACCTCATCCAGCCGGGCGTAGATCCCTTCCAGATGTTGAAAATCCGTCAGCAACTGCGCGGCACTCTTCGGGCCTATGCCTGCCACGCCTGGAACCTTAGAGCTGCTAATGCCCGCCAGACCCCAGTAGTCAGGAAGTTGCGCGGGTGAGACGCCAAACTCACTGGCGATAAACGGTGCGTCAAGCCAGCGCTTCTGGAAATAATCGCGGATACGGATGGTGGGGGTAAGCAGCTGACAGTAACCTTTGTCGGTCGAGACTATCGTGGCCTGATGCCCGGCGCTTGCCACTTTAACGGCAAGCGTGGCTGCGAGGTCGTCCGCCTCGTTGCCGTGCGCGCCCCAGCAGGGCACGCCGCGCTGTTCAAAGGCTGCCCGGATGGCGGGCATTTCAGCGTGAAGATCGTCAGGCATGGGCGCGCGTCCGGCCTTGTAGTCGGGCAGACGCTGGTGTCGCCAACCAGTGTTACGCGCTTCATCATCAAACACCGCAACCGCGTGAGTCGGTTCGCTGTGGCGAATAAGCTGTTCCAGCGCGTGCAGGCAGGTATCCTTGCAGGGCGTGCCTTGTACCGCATGGATTCGGCGGATCAGGTTAAGCGCGTCGACGATAAGCAAATGAACAGCCACAGATAATCTCCCTTCTATCTAATGGGTGAAGGGTAACACTGTCAGCAGTATGAAACTATGTGCGGTGGGCAAAACGGGAAGAAGCCTCGCAAAACGAGGCTTCTTTTTGAGGCTTAATCGCAGGTGACAATCTTCATGGCTAAACCACCGCGGGAGGTTTCGCGGTATTTGGCGTTCATGTCTTTACCGGTTTCGTACATGGTCTCAATGACTTTATCGAGGCACACGCGCGGCTCGCTGGTGCGGCGCAGCGCCATACGTGCCGCGTTCACCGCTTTCACAGAGGCGATTGCGTTACGTTCAATGCACGGTACCTGCACCTGTCCGGCGACCGGGTCGCAGGTCAGGCCAAGGTTATGCTCCATGCCGATTTCCGCCGCGATGCAGACCTGAGTTGGGCTTGCGCCCAGCAGCTCGGCCAGACCCGCCGCCGCCATAGAACAGGCCACGCCGACTTCACCCTGACAGCCCACTTCCGCACCGGAAATGGAGGCGTTCATTTTGTACAGTGAGCCAATCGCACTGGCAACCAGCAGGTAGCGCGCCAACGAGTTAGCGTTCACTTCACGGATGAACTTGTCGTAATACGCGAGGACCGCAGGGACGATGCCGCAGGCACCGTTGGTTGGTGCCGTGACGACGCGGCCGCCCGCCGCGTTTTCTTCGTTAACTGCCAGCGCGAACATGTTGATCCAGTCCACGACCGCCATCGGGTCGGTGGTGGTTTTGTCGGTGCTGACAAGCATACGACGCAGCGCTGCCGCACGGCGCGGTACGCGCAGTTTACCCGGCAGCACGCCTTCGGTGGTGATCCCGCGCTCAATACCGCCGCGCATCACTTCCCAGACGTTGGCGAAGTGCTGCTCCAGCGCTTCCTTACTGTGCAGCGCCAGTTCGTTTTTCATCATCAGGCCGGACAGGGACAGGCCCGTTTCCTGACAGTGACGCTGTAAATCCGCGGCGTTTTTGTACGGGTACGGCACTTCAACCGCCGCGTTGTCGGTCTGACCAAAATGGTCTTCGTCGACAATAAAACCGCCGCCGATGGAGTAATACGTCTGGCTGTAAACCGCTTTATCGCCAACCAGCGCGGTAATACGCATGCCGTTTTCGTGCAGCGACAGGTTATCCGCATGGAAATTCATGCAGTGATCAACCGGGAATTCAACCTCGTGATCGCCGTTTGCCAGCAGCAGGCGGCCATGGGTATTTACGTCCTGGATAAATCCAGGGATCGCATCAATATCAACGGTGTCCGGCAGATTTCCCGCCAGGCCCATGATAATGGCGATATCGGTATGGTGGCCTTTACCGGTAAGGGAAAGGGAACCGTATACATCGACAACCACGCGGGTGATGTCGTGCAAAATGCCGCGTGCAATCAAGTCATCCGTGAATTGTTTACCGGCCTTCATTGGTCCGACGGTGTGAGAGCTGGAAGGACCAATACCGATTTTGAAGATATCGAATACGCTAATCATGATGCGTCCATTGCTATCAGTCAGAGGGGAGGAGTGCGCCGCCCGAAGACGGCGCAGGAGGTATTAGCTGAACAGCGAGTAGAAAATAGCGGAGATGGCAATCAGACCCATAATCACAACAAAAACGTTGCTGATATGGCCGCTGTATTTACGCATCGCAGGTACTTTCTGAATCGCGTACATCGGCATCAGGAACAGAATCATCGCGATAATCGGGCCGCCCAGGGTTTCAATCATGCCCAGGATGCTTGGGTTCAGCGTGGCGACCGCCCAGGTCGTCAGCAGCATGAACAGCGCGGTGATTTTATTCAGCTTGTTGATTTCAATGCTCTTGCCTTTACCGCGCAGAGATTTAATCACCATACCGTTGAAGCCTTCACGTGCGCCAAGATAGTGGCCGAGGAAGGATTTGGTGATAGCGATAATCGCGATGATCGGTGCCATCCATGCAATCAGCGGTGCGTTAAAGTGGTTTGCCAGGTAAGACAGAATAGAGATGTTCTGCTCTTTCGCCGCTGCCAGGTCTGCCGGGGAGAGGCTCAGCACGCAGCTGAACACGAAGAACATAACGGTCAGTACCATCATCACGTGGGCGCGTGCCAGGATGCTGGAGCACTTCTTCTCTGCACCGGTGCCGTACTCTTCACGCTTCGCAACCGCGAAAGAAGAGATGATTGGCGAGTGGTTGAAGGAGAACACCATGACCGGGATTGCCAGCCACAGGGTCAACAGCAGGCCGTTGCCGGTTGCGGATGCGCTGCTCAGAGACAGGGTTTCCAGCGCCGCGCCGTTCCACTGTGGGATCAGGTAGCAGGCCAGCACCATCAGGGCGGCGACAAACGGGAACACCAGAATGCTCATCGCTTTAACGATCATCTGCTCGCCGAAGCGCACGATGGTCATCATACCCACGATCAGGATCAGCGAAAGGATGGCGCGCGGTGGCGGCGTCATCTGCAGCTGGTGCGTCATGAAGCTTTCCACGGTGTTGGTGATCGCCACGCTGTACACCAGCAGAATCGGGTAAATCGCGAAGAAGTAGAGCAGGGTAATCAGTTTACCCGCGCCCACGCCAAAGTGCTCTTCAACCACTTCGGTAATGTCTTCACCCGGGTTTTTACCGGACAGCACGAAACGGGTCAGACCGCGGTGTGCAAAGAAGGTCATCGGGAAGGCGATAATTGCCATGATGATCAGCGGGATTAAGCCGCCAACGCCTGCGTTGATAGGAAGGAACAGTACACCAGCGCCGATTGCTGTGCCGTAAAGGCCAAGCATCCACATGGTATCCGTTTTGCGCCAACCGCTTCGGGAATCAATCGAAGCAACGGTGCTGGTTTGAGTGGTTTCCATCTGTATCTCCTGGAGGAAGCAAATTGTCAGGTTTTTAGTCAAATCCGATGAAAAAGTGCCTGACGGTAATATGAAATTCGTTCAGTGACGGTTTTTTAATAATTTTTGCCCGTAACTATTGGCGGGCGGAAAGATACATTCTAGTTATGAATCTATCAGTGATCCTGATCCCAATTGCAATAATATACTTTCGGGATGGGCATATTTAGACCATTTATCTGTCAAAAAAACATCAAAGAGAATTTACGGGCGCGAAGGCTACCATTAACAACATATGGCGTGAAGAAGCCGCCCCTGAGATAGGTGGCTTACGCTATAAAAAAATGGGATTTTAGTGTTTTGTGGCAGGTAATTTGGATTAAGGCTGATAATTGATGGTTGGCAAAAGGGAGTAAACGTTTGCGCAGGCAATGGATTTGTAAATGACATAAGGGATGTCTATGAATTATTTCACGAATAAAAAAAGCCGGAAAGCGAGACGTCGCATTCCGGCCTGGCAGAGGATCGCTAACGCGTTATTTGATGATTTCGTAGCACGGGATATAGGCAGAACCCGGCAGCTTCATACGGTGCTGGGCGACGAAGCCCTGCAGCATGTCATCCATGCGGCGCATCATGTCAGGATCGCCGTGAATTTTATACGGGCCAAACTCCTCGATCGCACGAATGCCCACCTCTTTGACGTTACCCGCCACGATGCCGGAGAAGGCGCGTCGCAGATCCGCGGCCAGCACTTCCACCGGCTGATCCGGATAAAGCTTCAGGTTTGCCATGTTTTCGTGGGACGGTTCGAACGGGATCTGCAGGTCGGGCGCAATGCGAATTGACCAGTTAAAGCTGTAGGCATCTCCGGTGTCGCGGCGATTTTCTTTGACCAGCGGCATCGCTTTTTTCATCTGGCGCGCCACTTCCGCAGCGTCGTCGATGATGATGCGATAGTGACGGCGCGCGTCTTCACCCAGCGTATGCACGATAAACTCGTCCAGCACGCGGAAATAGTCGGCGCTCTCTTTCGGCCCGGTGAGGATCAGCGGTAAAACCTGATCTTTGTTGGCCGGGTTCATCAGAATGCCGAGCAGATAGAGCAACTCCTCCGCTGTGCCGACGCCGCCCGGGAAGATAATAATGCCGTGCGCAATACGGACAAACGCCTCAAGACGTTTTTCAATATCCGGCATAATAATTAGCTCGTTAACCAGCGGGTTCGGTGGCTCAGCCGCAATGATCGACGGCTCGGTCATGCCAATGAAGCGCCCCTCTTTATAGCGCTGCTGCGCGTGACCTACGGCGGCACCTTTCATCGGCGCTTCCATCGCGCCCGGACCGCAGCCGGTACAGATGTTCAGCTCGCGCAGGCCAAGCTGGGTCCCCACGCGGCGCGCGTAGAGATATTCGGTTTCATTAATGGAGTGACCACCCCAGCACACAACCATATTGGGCGCTTCACCAACGTGGAGCGCGCGGGCGTTGCGCAAAATAGAGAACACCAGGTTGGTGATATGAACCGAGCTTTCCAGGTCAAGATGCTGGAAACGCCCGGCGTTGCTGATCTGCCCGTTAACGAACAGGATATCGCGCAGCACGGCGAAGAGGTTTGCCTGCAGGGAGCGAATAATGCGCCCATCAACAAAGGCATCTTCCGGCGGGTTAATCACTTCCAGTTTTACGCCGCGCTCGCGGCGCAGCACGTTAATATCAAAACTTTCAAAGCGGGACAGCAGCTCTTTGCTGTTGTCGGTCAGGCTTCCGGAGTTCAGTACGGCAAGTGAACAGTTGCGAAACAGTTGATAAAGGTCGCTGCTGGCCGTGCGTTTAAGCATGTCGACTTCCAGCTGCGACAACATATCCATTGAGCCAAGCGGGCTAATATGTGTAATCAAGTGAGCTCCTTACGGGACGAAGATCGTCTTTCCCTGTAGATTACAATAGCCCTGGCTTATGACGTTTCACAACACCCGGGGCGGAATACCGCCCGCATATTGTGAAAATATTTAGATTACTGACGCACCAGCCGGCCCGTGGCAGGCACGAAATCGGTGTTGGTACGCCACGGGTTAATGTCGAGGCCACCGCGGCGGGTGTAGCGCGCGTAGACGCTCAGCTTCTCCGGCTGACAGAAACGCATGATATCGTTGAAGATGCGCTCCACGCACTGCTCGTGGAATTCGTTATGGTGGCGGAACGACACCAGATAGCGCAGCAGCTTTTCGCGATCGATCTTCGGACCGCGATACTGGATCTGCACCGAGCCCCAGTCGGGCTGGTGGGTAATCAGGCAGTTGGACTTGAGCAGATGGCTGACCAGCGTCTCGTCGACAACCTTGCCGCTTGCCGCATTTTCGAGGTAGTCGGCGCTGAATTCGTAGCTGTCGATCCCGATATCCTGATCGTCGATGCAGGTGCCGTGGAAGTGCGCAACGGGCTGGCCTTCCAGTTCATGCAGACGATAGAGCGACACCGTCACGTCGCCCTGCGCGCAGGCGCTTAAATCCCGCTGCAGCGTGTGCTGTACATCTTCCCAGCTGTTAAATGTGGTCTGGTTAAAGCTGTTAAGATACAGCTTAAAGCTTTTGGATTCGACCAGGTTCTGGCTGGCGTAATCCAGCTCAACGTGGCCGACCGCCACCTGCGGAAGGCCGCGGGCATTTAGCCAGGAGAGTTCGTACAGCGTCCAGATATCGCCGCCGACAAACGGCAGCGCGTCAGCGTGCAGGCCCAGCGGGTCGCGGTTCAGGCTGCGGGGAACCCCCTGCAACAGACTTGCATCGTAGGTGTCGCGGTAGTCGGTCGTTTTGCCGAGCGTTAAGCCCGTTAACGCCTGATGATTTTCGTAAGACATGTTTCATAGCCACTTTACAGGTACACTTATGGACTGAGTTTATCCTGTCTTACAAGAAGAGAGAAATCGGTGGATATCGAAACTGCACATGCCCTCACCACTTTCACCACCCGCTACTGCGATGCATGGCATGCACAGCACGGGACGTGGCCGCAGAGCGCCGATCTTTACGGCGTGCCGTCGCCCTGTATTATCACCACGCTTGAAGACAGCGTGCTCTGGCAGCCCAAACCCTTCACGGTTGAGCAGAATGTAAATGCGGTTGAACGCGCAATGGACCTTGTGGTACAACCAGCGGTTCACGCGTATTATACCGCGCAGTTTGCCGGAGATATGACCGCGCGCTTTGCAGATATCGCGCTGACGTTGCTGCAAACCTGGAGTGAGGATGACCTCCAGCGTGTTCAGGAAAACCTGATTGGTCACCTGGTCACGCAAAAGCGCCTTAAGCTTTCTCCGACGCTCTTTATTGCCACACTCGACAGCGAGCTGGACGTTATCTCCGTTTGCAACCTGTCCGGGGAAGTGGTCAAAGAGACAATCGGCACCCGCAACCGCGATGTCCTCGCCCCTTCACTTGCGGATTTCCTCACCCGACTTGAGCCTGTTCTGTAATCCATGTTGCTACTGCACGTGTGAGAGATCTCTTACACGCTTTGTGAGAGATCGCTGGAACGTTGAGTTTTGTCTCAAAGGTTTAAGATAAGTATCGTCTTATTTTTCAAGATATTAAAGACAAATGACGCGATCTCACAGCATCTCTGCTGGCTAACAGGACGTTGTAGGTGGGTTGTAAGATGCGGCGGAATAGCGGATTCTATCTCTGTCGACAGGACGCCGACACGAGAAACGAACATCAGGATGATGGCGTATCTCAGCAAGGACTCGTCAGGATGGCGCTGCAGGAAGGCTTCAGGATGAAGCAAAGTGGATAACGCAGGATGCGTAAGGGACACCTCCAGGAAGGAGAACGAGAGCCGGTCAGGATGGTCGGTGGGTCAGGAAGGCCAGGACGTTTCAGGACGAAACACACACATCAGGATGATGTGAGCAGGATGCAACGGTTAACGGATAACCAACGCCCTTCGGGCATCAGGAAAAGTTGTCACGGATGAGCAGGGAGCACGAATTGTAGCTGGAATGCTGCGGAACGAACCGGGAGCACTGTTTATACAGTGCTCCCTTTTTTTATTTCTCCTTCCCGCAATGCTATGCTGCGCGCCGTTCCGTATTTACGTTGAGGTTCTTATGACGCATCACGATAGCGTTCGTGCTCAGCTGCACACCATCGAAGCCCTTTTGCGCCAGCATCAGCTGTGGCAGGCAAGCGCGCCGCAGCCAGAGGCATTCGCGAGTACACAACCTTTCTGTCTCGATACGCTCGAACCCTTTGAGTGGCTGCAGTGGGTGCTGATCCCCCGCATGCATGCGCTGCTGGACGGCGGGCATCCGCTGCCGCAGGCATTTGTGGTTTCTCCCTATTATGAAATGGCGCTTGAGGCCAGCCATCCAGCCCGCGACGTCATGCTGGCCGAGCTGGCTCGTCTCGATGCGCTGTTTGCCGGTGACGATGCATGACCCTTGAAATCCTCTATCAGGATGAGTGGCTGGTGGCGGTGAATAAACCGTCAGGCTGGCTGGTGCACCGAAGCTGGCTGGATCGCGACGAAAAGGTCGTCGTGATGCAGACCGTGCGCGACCAGATTGGTCAGCATGTTTTTACCGCGCACCGTCTGGACAGGCCGACCTCTGGCGTACTGCTGATGGGGTTATCCAGCGAGGCAGGGCGTTTGCTCTCCCAACAGTTTGAGCAGCACCAGATGCAGAAGCGCTATCACGCCATCGTGCGCGGCTGGCTGACGGAATCCGGCACGCTGGATTATCCGCTGGTTGAGGAGCTGGACAAAATAGCCGATAAATTTGCCCGCGACGATAAAGGCCCGCAGCCTGCGGTGACCGATTATCGCGCAATGGCAACCACGGAAATGCCGGTCGCCACCAGCAAATTTCCCACCACGCGCTATAGCCTGGTGGAGCTTTTGCCTAAAACCGGGCGTAAACACCAGCTGCGCCGGCACCTTGCGCATCTTCGCCACCCCATTATCGGCGACAGCAAGCACGGCGATCTGCGTCAGAACCGCAGTGCGGCCGAACATTTTGGCTGTCACCGTTTGATGCTGCACGCCAGCGAATTGAGTCTGACGCACCCGTTCACCGGTGAACCGTTGAGCATCCGCGCGGGGCTGGACGATGTCTGGATGCAGGCGCTGTCACAGTTTGGCTTGCGGGGACAACTCCCCGAAAATGAAAGGGTTGAGTTTGCGGCAGGCAACGTTCAGGATGAACAGCAGGCGCATTAATCAAGGGAACAACGCATGGCTGAAGTAGGCATTTTTGTCGGCACAATGTACGGCAACTCGCTGCTGGTAGCAGAAGAGGCAGAGGCAATCCTTGTGAATCAGGGCCATAAGGCTACGGTGTACGAAGATCCTGAGCTGGACGACTGGAAGAAGTACCAGGATAAATACATCCTCGTCGTGACGTCGACAACCGGGCAGGGCGATCTGCCGGACAGCATCGCTCCGCTTTACCAGGGCATTAAAGATCGGCTTGGTTATCAGCCCGACGTTCACTACGGCATCATTGCTCTGGGTGACAGTTCGTACGCCAATTTCTGCGGCGGCGGTAAACAGTTCGATGCGCTCCTGCAGGAACAGAGCGCCCAGCGCGTCGGTGAGATGCTGCTGATTGATGCGGGTGAACACCCGGAGCCAGAAAGCGAATCAAACCCGTGGGTTGAGCACTGGGCCACACTTCTCAGCTAATCCCTGCCCGGCGGCAGGGTTTACTGGCCGGGTCAGGCGAAGCCGCCACCCGGCCATAAAGCCGCACCAAAACCGCAATTCCGTGAAGTATCTTCAACTGCTTTGGGCTTATGCCCCAAACCACGTCTTCCTCCCCGTTGAATGTTGTGTCGATGCACGGTGAGGAAGCGCGTCACTCCTTCATATACTTTTCCCGTCAGTTACCAGAAAAGGCAGTGCTTCACTATAAAACGGCGCTGAGCCGTACCAAAACTGCCCAACACTAACCTCTCATTCTGATTACCCTACAGGTGCTGTACAGAATGAACTGGCGCAAGCCATGATTCAGGAGTGCAACTATGAGTACATTAAGCCAGGCCGCGAGCGGCGCTGAAAAGCGCACCAACGCTCGCTACTGGATAGTGGTGATGCTGTTTATCGTCACATCCTTCAACTACGGCGACCGCGCCACGCTGTCGATTGCCGGTTCCGAAATGGCAAAAGATATCGGGCTTGATCCGGTCGGCATGGGTTACGTCTTCTCGGCATTTTCATGGGCCTATGTGATCGGCCAAATCCCTGGCGGCTGGTTGCTCGACCGTTTTGGCTCCAAACGCGTTTATTTCTGGTCCATCTTTATCTGGTCGATGTTTACCCTGCTGCAGGGCTTCGTCGATATCTTTAGCGGCTTTGGCATTATCGTTGCGCTCTTTACCCTGCGCTTCCTGGTGGGGCTCGCCGAAGCGCCTTCCTTCCCCGGCAACAGCCGCATTGTGGCGGCCTGGTTCCCGGCGCAGGAGAGGGGCACGGCGGTGGCGATCTTTAACTCGGCCCAATACTTCGCCACGGTGATTTTCGCGCCGATCATGGGCTGGCTGACGCATGAGGTAGGTTGGTCACACGTCTTCTTCTTCATGGGCGGGCTGGGGATCGTCATCAGCTTTATCTGGCTGAAGGTTATCCACGAACCGAACCAGCATCCGGGCGTGAACAAGAAGGAGCTGGAGTACATTGCGGAAGGCGGGGCGCTGATCAACATGGATCAGAAATCCGAAAAGGTAAAAGTGCCGTTCAGCCAGAAGTGGGCGCAGATCAAACAGCTTGTCGGATCGCGCATGATGATCGGGATCTATCTTGGCCAGTACTGCATTAACGCCCTGACGTACTTCTTCATCACCTGGTTCCCGGTTTATCTCGTGCAGGCTCGCGGCATGTCGATCCTCAAAGCGGGGTTTGTCGCCTCGGTTCCGGCGATCTGCGGATTCGTCGGTGGTGTGCTGGGCGGCGTAATTTCCGACTGGCTGATGCGCCGCACCGGCTCGCTAAATATCGCCCGTAAAACGCCGATTGTGCTCGGTATGCTGCTCTCCATGACCATGGTGTTCTGTAACTACGTCAGCGCAGAGTGGATGATTATCGGCTTTATGGCGATGGCCTTCTTCGGCAAAGGGATTGGCGCGCTGGGCTGGGCGGTGATGGCAGATACCGCACCGAAAGAGATCAGCGGCCTGAGCGGTGGCCTGTTCAATATGTTCGGCAACATTTCCGGGATCGTCACCCCAATCGCCATCGGCTACATCGTCGGCACGACCGGCTCATTTAACGGCGCGCTGATTTACGTTGGCGTGCATGCCCTGGTCGCAGTGCTGAGCTATCTGGTGCTGGTAGGGGATATCAAACGTGTTGAACTGAAACCTGTTGCGGAGCGTGGATGATGACAACCCAATCAACCCCTGTCGTTACTGAGATGAAGGTCATTCCGGTGGCCGGGCAGGACAGTATGCTGCTCAATATCGGCGGCGCGCATAACGCCTGGTTCACCCGCAACATCGTGGTTCTTACCGATAGCGCCGGAAATACGGGCGTCGGTGAAGCGCCGGGAGGCGAGGTCATTTACCAGACGCTGGTCGATGCCATCCCGCAGGTTGTTGGTCATGAAGTGGCTCGTCTGAACAACGTGGTTCAGCGGGTGCACAAGGGCAACCAGTCGGCGGATTTCGACACCTTCGGCAAGGGGGCATGGACCTTTGAGCTGCGCGTTAACGCGGTGGCCGCGCTGGAAGCGGCCCTGCTCGATCTGCTGGGCAAAGCGCTAAACGTGCCGGTCTGCGAACTGTTAGGGCCGGGCAAACAGCGCGACGCGGTGACGGTGCTCGGTTACCTGTTTTACATCGGCGATCGTGAAAAAACCGACCTGCCTTATCTGTCGCGTTCGCCGGGCAGCCATGAATGGTATCACCTGCGCCACCAGGAGGCGCTCTCCAGCGAGGCGGTGGTCCGCCTGGCCGAAGCGGCGCAGGATCGCTACGGGTTTAAAGATTTCAAGCTGAAGGGCGGGGTATTGCCCGGTGAGCAGGAAATTGACACCGCCCGCGCGCTGAAGAAACGCTTCCCGGACGCGCGTATCACCGTTGATCCGAACGGGGCATGGCTGCTGGATGAGGCCATCGCCCTGTGTAAAGGGCTGGGTGATGTGCTGACCTACGCCGAAGACCCTTGTGGTGCCGAGCAGGGCTTCTCCGGGCGCGAAGTGATGGCGGAGTTCCGCCGCGCTACCGGGCTGCCGGTCGCCACCAACATGATTGCCACCAACTGGCGCGAAATGGGCCACGCGGTGATGCTCAATGCGGTCGATATCCCCTTAGCCGACCCGCACTTCTGGACGCTCTCTGGTGCGGTCCGCGTGGCGCAGCTTTGCGACGACTGGGGCCTGACCTGGGGCTGCCACTCCAATAACCATTTCGATATTTCGCTGGCGATGTTCACCCACGTTGGCGCAGCGGCACCGGGTAACCCGACCGCGATTGATACCCACTGGATTTGGCAGGAAGGGGAAGCCCGCCTGACCAAAAATCCGCTGGAAATCAAAAATGGCAACATTACCGTACCGGATGCGCCAGGTTTGGGCGTCGAGCTTGACTGGGATCAGATCCACAAAGCGCATGAGGCGTATAAAAAACTGCCGGGCGGCGCGCGCAACGACGCAGGCCCGATGCAGTACCTGATCCCCGGCTGGACATTTGACCGCAAGCGCCCGGTATTTGGACGTCACTGATAAAGGATTGAACGATGAGCACATTTTCTACCCCTGTAGTCACTTCCATGCAGATCATTCCGGTTGCGGGCCATGACAGCATGCTGATGAACCTGAGCGGCGCACACGCGCCATTCTTTACCCGCAACATCGTGATCGTGAAGGATAACGCCGGGCATACCGGCGTGGGCGAAATCCCCGGCGGCGAGAAGATCCGCAAAACGCTGGAGGATGCCATTCCGCTGGTAGTGGGTAAAACGCTGGGCGAATATAAAAATGTTCTGAACGCGGTGCGTAACGCCTTTGCTGACCGCGATGCGGGCGGGCGCGGGCTACAAACCTTTGACCTGCGCACCACCATTCACGTTGTAACCGGTATCGAAGCCGCAATGCTGGATCTGCTGGGCCAGCACCTGGGCGTGAACGTCGCCTCTCTGCTGGGCGACGGGCAGCAGCGCAGCGAAGTGGAAATGCTGGGCTATCTGTTCTTCGTCGGCAACCGCAAGCTGACGCCGCTGGCGTATCAGAGCCAGCCGGACGAAACCTGCGACTGGTATCGCGTTCGTCATGAAGAGGCGATGACCCCGGATGCGGTGGTGCGCCTGGCTGAGGCCGCGTACGAAAAATATGGTTTCAACGACTTCAAGCTGAAGGGCGGCGTGCTGGCCGGGGAAGAAGAAGCCGAGGCCATTTCGGCGCTGGCTAAACGTTTTCCACAGGCCCGCGTCACTCTGGATCCGAACGGCGCCTGGTCTCTGGAAGAAGCCATCAACATCGGCAAACAGTTGAAGGGCGTTCTGGCGTATGCGGAAGATCCGTGCGGTGCGGAACAGGGGTTCTCTGGCCGGGAAGTGATGGCGGAATTCCGCCGCGCGACAGGCCTGCCGACCGCAACCAACATGATTGCCACCGACTGGCGTCAGATGGGGCATACCCTGTCGCTGCAGTCTGTCGATATCCCGCTGGCTGACCCCCATTTCTGGACGATGCAGGGATCGGTTCGCGTGGCGCAAATGTGCCATGAGTTCGGCCTGACCTGGGGCTCACACTCCAATAACCACTTCGATGTCTCGCTGGCGATGTTCACCCATGTTGCGGCTGCTGCGCCTGGCAAGATCACCGCCATCGATACCCACTGGATCTGGCAGGAAGGTAACCAGCGTCTGACTAAGCAGCCGTTTGAAATTAAGGGCGGGATGGTGCAGGTCCCTGCCACGCCAGGCCTGGGGGTCGAGCTGGACATGGATCGCGTTATGAAAGCCCATGAACTGTATCTCCAGCACGGCCTCGGCGCGCGCGATGATGCCACCGCGATGCAGTACCTGATCCCGAACTGGACATTCGACAATAAGCGCCCGTGCATGGTACGATAAACCAGCTGGGACCGCTCCCATAAGCGGTCTCTTGGGTGGTATATGCTTAACGTAACTAATATGCGTAAGGACGGCTTATGAAAATTGTTATCGCACCGGACTCCTACAAGGAAAGTTTGAGCGCTCTTGAGGTAGCGACAGCGATAGAAAACGGTTTTCGCGACATTTTCCCGACGGCTGAATACGTCAAACTCCCGGTGGCGGACGGCGGCGAAGGCACCGTTGAAGCCATGGTCGCCGCGACTGGGGGGCGCATTGTCCCTGTAGACGTAACGGGGCCGCTGGGTGAACGGGTAGACGGATTTTACGGCCTGTCCGGCGACGAGCAGAGCGCGTTTATCGAAATGGCGGCGGCGAGCGGGCTGGAGCGTGTCGCACCGTCTAAGCGCAACCCGCTGATCACCACGTCGTGGGGCACGGGCGAACTCATCCGCCACGCGCTGGATGCGGGCGTTAAGCATATTATTATCGGCATTGGCGGCAGTGCGACCAACGACGGTGGCGCGGGCATGGTGCAGGCGCTGGGCGCAAAACTGCTGGACGCCCACGGGCAGCCTGTCGGACAGGGTGGTGGTGAGCTGGCTAACCTGGCGCGTATCGACGTGAGTGAGCTCGATCGCCGCCTGGCGGATTGCCGGATCGAGGTGGCCTGCGATGTTACCAATCCGCTGACCGGCGAAGAGGGCGCATCCGCGATCTTTGGCCCGCAGAAAGGGGCTACGCCGGAAATGATCGTCACCCTGGATAACGCGCTGGAGCATTACGCGCAGGTCATTGCCAGGGATTTAGACATCGACGTGCTGCACCTTGCGGGTGGCGGTGCGGCAGGGGGAATGGGCGCTGCGCTTTACGCCTTCTGCGGTGCCCAGCTTCGTCAGGGAATTGAAATCGTCACCGACGCGCTGCACTTGGATGAACAGGTAGCGGACGCGGATCTGGTGATTACCGGCGAAGGGCGAATCGACAGCCAGACTATCCACGGTAAAGTGCCCGTTGGAGTAGCCAGAGTCGCGAAACGCTATAACAAACCGGTTATCGGGATCGCCGGCAGCCTGACGGCGGACGTCGGTGTGGTGCACGATCACGGTATCGACGCGGTATTCAGCGTGATTTACACCATTTGCTCGCTGGAAGATGCGCTGGAAAACGCCAGCGAGAACGTCAGGATGGCCGCCAGAAACATCGCGGCGGTACTGAAAGTGGGGCAGGCATTTTAGCTGTGATTGCCGGGTGGCGGCTTTGCCTTACCCGGCCTACGTTCGTGCACCTGTTGGCCCGGTAAGCGTAGCGCCACCGGGCTTTTACCTCAGTTCCCCAACAGCTTCATCGCTTCCCGCGTGACGTTATCCATCTCATCCAGCAGCTCCAGGAATTCTGGCTCAAGCTCCGATTCTGGCGTACCTGCCCGCAATTGCTGCTCCAGCAGCTGGCACAGGTTTTTCAGCCTCGGTACGCCGCTGTAGCCGCAGCTCCCGTGCAGCTTGTGGATAGCCTCAAGCAGGCCGTCAGGATTTTCGCCAACCAGCTGTTCTTCCACTTTATTGCGAATTTCCGGCAGGAAGGCGACCAGCATCTGCAGCATCTCGCGGGCCAGATCCGGTTTACCCGCCGCCTGTCGCAGTGCCAGCTGCCAGTCGAAGGTCGCGTTTTGATTGACGCTAATCTCTGCGGGCTCGGCTGAAAACGTATAGGTTCCGCCGATATGCCCGGGCTTATAGCGCAGCAGCAGGCTGTGCAGCTTCTCTTCGTCGATCGGTTTTGCCAGATAATCATTCATCCCGGCGCTGAGGAGTTTCTCTTTCTGCCCGGCCATCGCATGAGCGGTGACGGCAATGACCGGCGTCTGCTGCTGGTGTGGAAGCTGACGGATCAGTTCGCAGGCGCGAATGCCGTCCATGCCCGGCATCTGAATGTCCATCAGGATCAGATCGAACTGCATCTGTTTAGCCTGTTCAACCGCCTGTGCGCCGCTGTCGCACAGTTCAACGTGCTGCACCTGATCTTCCAGCAGCACGCCAATCAGCTTCAGGTTTGCCGGGTTGTCGTCCACAGCCATCACGGTCATCGGCAATTTGTGTTCGTCGTTAACCAGCGGCAGGGGCTGGTTGCTCAGGCGACAATATTCCGTTAACGCAGGCAGCAGCCGTGTTGCGGTGAGCGGTTTCAGAAGGCAGGCGGCGGCCCCGTCGTTTTTAAGCTCTTCCGCGTTGATTTGCGCGTGGCAGGGCAGCGCCAGCAGCAGGTAGTCGGTCATCGCCGCGGCTTTTGCCAGGCGCTCCTGCTGCATGGTCAACTCACCGGTAAAGGTGACAGGAATACCCATCAGCAAAATATCGTAATGTTCAACGGCGAGCGCGGAGAAGGTCGGGCTGTAAATCACCTCCAGCGGCGTGGTGCTTAACACGTCCAGCGTACACTGGGCGGCTGACGCGTTTGGCTCAACGTAGGCCAGACGCATCCCTTTCAGGCAGTCGGTAATCGGGCCGTCCGTCAACACGTTAGGGTTCAGGTCAAGGTTGATGTGGAACCAGAAAGTGGAGCCTTTATTCGGCTGGCTGTGGAAGGAGATATCTCCTCCCATCTCTTTGACCAGTTTTTGGGTGATGACCAGCCCCAGCCCGGTGCCGCCATGACGGCGGGAAATACTCGCATCTGCCTGGCGGAACGCCTGGAACAGGCGCGACTGATCGCGCTCCGGAATGCCGATGCCGGTGTCCCGGATCTGCACCTCAATTTGCACTTTGTTGTTACTCAGCGCCCGTTTCTCGACCAGAATGTCGATGTTGCCGCTTTCGGTAAACTTAATGGCATTCCCCACCAGGTTGGTGATGACCTGCTGCAGACGCAGCGGGTCGCCAATCACGTTGTCCGGCACGTCGTTCTTGATGTTGAGCGTCAGCTCCAGCCCTTTATCGTGCGATGAATGGGCAAGCAGCGTCACCACTTCATCCAGCGTGCTGCGCAGCGGGAAAGGAATGCTCTCAAGGATCAGCTTCCCGGCTTCCAGCTTCGAGAAGTCCAGCACGTCGTTGATGATGGTCAGCAGGTTATTGGCCGACCGTTCGATGGTGTGCAGGTGATCGCGCTGGGTGGGGTTTAGCTCGCTTTTGAGCGTCAGGCGGGTAAAGCCGATCACGCCATTGAGCGGAGTACGCAGCTCGTGCGACATATTGGCAAGGAACTCAGACTTGATACGCGCCGCTTCCTGGGCGCGCTTTTTGGCGAGATCCAGCTCAACGTTCTGGATCTCCATCTGCTCCAGCGTCTCGCGCAAATCGGAGGTCGCCTGGTCGACGTTGTGCTGCATCTCTTCGTGATAGGCCGCCAGCGACATCGCCATTGAGTTAATGCCGTTTTTGAGCATATCCAGCTCGCCCAACATAAAGCCTTCCACGCGGCTGTCGAGCTGGCCGCGGCGAATGCGGTCAACGGTGTTGACCATGTTGCGGATAGGCCCCGTGACGTCGCGCATCAGCCGCCAGCCAAAAATCAGGGCGATGCCAATGCAGAACAGCATCATCAGGCCCGAGATAAAAATCTCTTTGTACTGCTGCAGCCGGACCGATTTCAGATCAAGCTCCAGCGCCACGTATCCCAGCATATTGCTGCTGGACTTGGCGTCAGACAGGGCTGATTCATCCGGTGAATAGCTCTCTGAGATAATGGGCGTGCGCAGGATCATAATATCGCCCCGCCGGAGCACGGTGAGATGGCGGGGGAAAGGCGAACCGTCCGGGATTTTCAGCTCGGCAGGATCGAGATGAAAATTCGACGTGACGAACAGACGGTTGTGCTCGTCATACACGGATATGGCGCGCACGATCTCGGAGTGACGGCGATGCAGCACGCTGATGAGCTGGCCGATGGATTCACGGTTTTGCAGGTTCATCCCATACTCGCTGGAGACGGCGAGCGGCTCAATGATGCTCGCTCCCGCATCTTCCAGCTGCCGCTGTAAATCGTTATAGCGGTGGACGACAAAGAAGATGCTCAGCAGCAAACCGATGAGAACGGTCGGGGCGAGGATCAAAATCATCATGCGCGCACGCAGGCTGTAGTTGGTCATGGCGTTCCGTTATGGGACAATTAGGACAATTATGTTTATTTGAGAAAAATCTCGGCAATGGCGCAATTCTACTCTGCAAAGCGACGCGTGACGACGCGTCAGATCATAACTGTTGAAGCCACCGAACTTGATCCCTTCGGTCAGGGTGTTGCACGGCACAATGGCAAGGCTCTGTTTATAGCAGGTTTGCTGCCATCGGAACGAGCAGAAATCACCCTGACGGAAGATAAGCGCCAGTATGCCCGTGGGCAGGTGAAACGCCGTTTGAATGATAGCCCTGAACGCCGCGCGCCGCGTTGCCCGTACTTTGGCGTCTGCGGTGGCTGTCAGCAGCAGCATGCGAGCGTTGCCCTTCAGCAGGAGAGCAAAAGCCGCGCGCTGGCGCGCCTTATCAAACACGATGTTGACGAGATTATCGCCGACCAGCCCTGGGGCTATCGCCGTCGTGCCCGTCTGAGCCTCAGCTACCAGCCCAAAACAGCACGTCTTGAGATGGGTTTTCGTAAAGCGGCCTCCAGCGATATCGTGGACATCAGGCAATGCCCCATTTTGGTGCCCCGTCTTGAGGCATTGCTCCCGGACGTGCACGCTTGTCTCTCTACGCTAGACGGCGTGCGTCATCTGGGACATATCGAACTGGTGCTGGCGAACAACGGTCCGCTGATGGTGCTTCGCCATACCGCTGCGCTGTCGAAAAAAGATCGCGAAAAACTGGAACGCTTTTCGCATTCACAGGATCTCGCCCTGTTCCTTGCGCCGCAAAGCGAGATACTGGAGCAGGTTACGGGAGAGGCCCCCTGGTACGCCTCAAACGGGCTACGCTTAACGTTCAGCCCACGGGATTTCATCCAGGTGAATGACGGGGTGAATCAGCAGATGATCGCTACCGCACTGGCCTGGCTGGACGTGCAACAGAGCGACCGCGTGCTCGACCTGTTCTGCGGAATGGGGAACTTCACCCTGCCGCTGGCGCAGAAAGCTGCCTGCGTGGTTGGCGTGGAGGGCGTAGAGGCGCTGGTGGCGAAAGGCCAGGAAAATGCCCGAGAGAACGGGTTGCAAAATGTGACATTCTTTCATCAAAATCTTGAGGATGATGTCACGCAACAACCCTGGGCAAGACAGGGCTTTGACAAGATCCTGCTCGACCCGGCCCGCGCCGGTGCGCCGGGGGTCATGCAACATATTATTAAACTCGCGCCAAAGCGTGTGGTCTATGTTTCCTGTAATCCGGCAACGCTTGCCAGAGACAGCGAAGCATTAGTGAGCGGGGGTTACCAGATTCAGCGTCTGGCAATGCTGGACATGTTCCCGCACACTGGTCATCTGGAATCGATCGTGTTGTTTGAGCACATCTAATGAGTTTGGCTTGTCGACTTCGACAGGCCCTGGTCCCTAAAGGAGAGGACGATGGTTGCGGTAAGAAGTGCACATCTTAATAAAGCTGGTGAGTTTGACCCACAGAAATGGATCGCAAGTCTGGGAATTTCCAGCCAGCAGTCGTGTGAACGCTTAACCGAAACCTGGGCCTATTGTCTTCGCACCACCACAGGGCACCCTGACGCCGAACTCCTGCTGTGGCGCGGCATCGAAATGGTCGAAATCCTGTCCATGCTGAACATGGATATCGAAACGCTGCAGGCAGCGCTTCTGTTCCCGCTGGCAGACGCGGACGTGGTCAGTGAAGACGTGCTGGTTGAAAGCGTCGGAAAACCCGTGGTGTCGTTGATTCACGGCGTGCGGGATATGGCGGCCATTCGCCAGCTTAAAGCGGCGCAAACCGATTCGGTCTCGGCGGATCAGGTTGATAACGTGCGTCGGATGCTGCTGGCGATGGTGGATGATTTCCGCTGCGTGGTGATTAAGCTGGCGGAACGGATTGCCCACCTGCGCGAGGTGAAAGATGCCCCGGAAGACGAGCGCGTGCTCGCCGCGAAGGAGTGCACCAATATTTATGCGCCGCTGGCCAACCGCCTGGGTATCGGCCAGCTGAAGTGGGAGCTGGAAGATTACTGCTTCCGCTATCTGCACCCGGCAGAGTACAAGCGCATTGCGAAACTGCTGCATGAGCGCCGTATCGACCGCGAGCACTACATCGAAGAGTTTGTCGGCGGCTTACGCAAGTCGATGAAAGAAGAGAACGTGCGGGCTGAAGTGTATGGCCGTCCGAAGCACATCTACAGTATCTGGCGCAAAATGCAGAAAAAACATCTCGCCTTTGACGAGTTGTTTGACGTGCGCGCCGTGCGGATCGTGGCGGAGCGCCTGCAGGACTGCTATGCCGCTCTGGGGATAGTGCATACTCACTTCCGCCATCTGCCGGACGAGTTTGATGACTACGTCGCCAACCCGAAACCGAACGGCTATCAGTCCATTCATACCGTGGTGCTTGGCCCGGGCGGCAAGACGGTTGAAATCCAGATCCGTACCAAACAGATGCACGAAGAAGCCGAGCTGGGCGTGGCCGCGCACTGGAAGTACAAAGAGGGCACCTCTGGTGGGGCGCGCTCCGGCCATGAAGACCGCATTGCCTGGCTGCGCAAGCTTATTGCGTGGCAGGAAGAGATGGCCGATTCCGGTGAAATGCTCGACGAAGTTCGCAGCCAGGTCTTTGACGACCGGGTGTACGTCTTTACCCCGAAAGGCGACGTTGTCGATCTGCCGGCGGGCTCTACGCCGCTCGACTTTGCCTATCACATTCACAGCGATGTGGGGCACCGCTGCATCGGCGCGAAAATCGGCGGGCGCATTGTGCCGTTCACCTATCAGCTGCAGATGGGTGACCAGATCGAAATCATCACCCAGAAGCAGCCGAACCCGAGCCGGGACTGGCTTAACCCGAACCTGGGCTATGTCACCACCAGCCGCGGACGGTCTAAAATTCACGCCTGGTTCCGCAAGCAGGATCGTGACAAAAACATTCTTGCCGGTCGCCAGATCCTTGACGACGAGCTGGAACATATCGGCATCAGCCTGAAAGAGGCGGAGAAATTCCTGCTGCCGCGCTACAACTTTAACGAGCTTGACGAGCTGCTGGCGGCGATTGGCGGCGGGGATATCCGTCTCAACCAGATGGTCAACTTCCTGCAGGCGCAGTTCAACAAGCCGAGTGCGGAAGAGCAGGACGCGGCGGCGCTCAAGCAGCTTCAGCAGAAAACCTACGCCCCGCAGCAGCGCAGCAAAGACAATGGCCGGGTGGTGGTTGAAGGGGTAGGTAACCTGATGCACCACATTGCCCGCTGCTGTCAGCCGATCCCTGGCGACGATATCGTCGGCTTTATCACCCAGGGGCGCGGGATCTCTATCCACCGCTCCGACTGCGACCAGCTCGCCGAGCTGCAATCGCACGCGCCGGAGCGCATCGTGGAGGCCGTCTGGGGCGAAAGCTACTCCGCCGGGTATTCGCTGGTGGTTCGTGTCACCGCAAACGACCGCAGCGGCCTGCTGCGCGATATCACCACCATTCTCGCCAACGAGAAGGTGAACGTGCTGGGCGTTGCCAGCCGCAGTGATACCCGCGAGCAGCTTGCCACTATCGATATGACTATCGAAATCTACAACCTGCAGGTGCTGGGCCGCGTGCTCGGCAAACTGAACCAGGTGCCGGATGTGATTGACGCCCGTCGTCTACACGGCGGTTAAACACACTCTTCTGCAGGCCGGGTAAGGCTTCGCCGCCACCCGGTTTGTTTTTTTAATGGAAAAGATTATGACGCAAATCGACCGCCTGCTCGGCATTATGAAACGCCTGCGCGACCCGGAAAACGGCTGCCCATGGGACAAAGAGCAGACATTCGCGACCATCGCCCCGTACACGCTTGAAGAGACCTACGAAGTGCTGGACGCCATTTCTCGCGAGGATTTTGACGACCTGCGCGGCGAGCTGGGCGATCTGCTGTTCCAGGTGGTGTTCTACGCCCAGATGGCGCAGGAAGAGGGGCGTTTTAACTTTGACGATATCTGCGCGGCCATCAGCGACAAGCTGGAGCGCCGTCATCCGCACATTTTTGGCGATGCCACCGCGGGCAACAGCACGGAAGTGCTGGCGCGCTGGGAAGCGATCAAAAGCGCCGAACGCGCAGAAAAATCCCAACACTCTGCGCTGGACGACATCCCGCTGAACCTGCCCGCGCTGATGCGCGCCCATAAAATTCAGAAACGCTGTTCTACCGTTGGCTTTGACTGGACCTCTCTCGGCCCGGTGCTGGATAAAGTGCATGAAGAAATTGATGAAGTGATGCACGAAGCGCAGCAGGCCGTGGTGGATGAGGCGAAACTCGAGGAGGAGATGGGCGATCTGCTGTTTGCCACCGTCAATCTTTCGCGCCACCTGGGGGTAAAAGCGGAAACTGCGCTGCAAAAAGCCAACATAAAGTTTGAACGACGCTTTCGCGAAGTCGAACGCATTGTGGCCTCGCGAGGCCTGGAAATGACCGGGATTGACATTAATGTGATGGAAGAGGTGTGGCAGGAAGTAAAACGCCAGGAATCTGATCTCTAACGGTATTTTGCGATCAAGCGCAATTTGTGTGATTTTTTAAATGACAAGCGCTTGATTTGCGTCAAAAACATTTACCCAAAAGGGGCTATTTTCTCACTCCTTATGTTTGTCATGGCCTGGAATGGAGACGGAGAATGAATGTTTGTGGCGCTCGCCGTGTTCGGGTATACTACTTTCCCGTCTTGGTTATTCCATCGTTTCACCCTAACTTCTCAGGTTCAGCATGACAACGAACTATATTTTTGTGACCGGCGGGGTCGTATCCTCTCTGGGTAAAGGCATTGCCGCAGCCTCCCTCGCAGCCATTCTTGAAGCCCGTGGCCTCAATGTGACCATGATGAAACTGGATCCGTACATCAACGTCGATCCGGGCACCATGAGTCCAATCCAACACGGGGAAGTGTTCGTTACTGAAGACGGCGCTGAAACCGATCTGGATCTTGGCCACTACGAGCGTTTCATCCGCACCAAAATGACCCGTCGTAACAACTTCACGACTGGCCGCATCTACTCTGACGTTCTGCGTAAAGAGCGCCGTGGCGACTACCTGGGCGCGACCGTTCAGGTTATCCCGCACATTACCAATGCCATCAAAGAGCGCATTGTCGCCGGTGGCGAAGGCCATGACGTGGTGCTGGTTGAAATCGGCGGTACCGTAGGTGATATCGAATCCCTGCCGTTCCTGGAAGCGATTCGCCAGCTGGCGGTGGATATTGGTCGTGAGCACGCGCTGTTCATGCACCTGACGCTGGTGCCTTACATGGCAGCCGCAGGTGAAGTGAAAACCAAACCGACGCAGCACTCGGTAAAAGAACTGCTTTCTATTGGTATTCAGCCAGATATCCTGGTGTGCCGCTCCGATCGCGCGGTGCCAGCGAACGAACGTGCGAAAATTGCATTGTTCTGTAACGTGCCGGAAAAAGCCGTTATTTCAATGAAAGACGTCGATTCCATTTATAAAATCCCGGGCCTGTTGAAATCACAGGGCCTGGACGATTATATTTGTAAACGATTCAGCTTGAACTGTCCGGAAGCTAACCTGTCTGAATGGGAACAGGTTATTTATGAAGAAGCGAACCCGGCAGGCGAAGTGACTATCGGCATGGTAGGTAAGTACATTGAACTGCCAGATGCCTATAAGTCAGTTATCGAAGCGCTGAAACACGGTGGTCTGAAAAACCGCGTTTCCGTGAATATCAAGCTGATTGATTCGCAGGATGTTGAAACGCGTGGCGTCGAAATCCTGAAAGATCTGGATGCGATTCTGATCCCTGGCGGCTTCGGCTACCGCGGTGTAGAAGGCAAGATCGCCACCGCGCGCTATGCGCGTGAAAACAATATTCCTTACCTCGGCATTTGCCTGGGTATGCAGGTTGCGCTGATTGAATTTGCGCGCAACGTCGCGGGGATGGAAAACGCGAACTCTACGGAATTTGTGCCAGACTGTAAGTACCCTGTCGTGGCGCTTATCACTGAATGGCGTGACGAAGAAGGTAACGTCGAAGTCCGTACCGAGAAGAGCGATCTGGGTGGCACTATGCGTCTTGGCGCACAGGCCTGCCAGCTGTCCGACGATAGCGTGGTTCGCAAGCTGTATGGCGAACCGACCATTACCGAGCGCCATCGTCACCGCTATGAAGTCAACAACATGTTGTTGAAACAGATTGAAGCTGCGGGCCTGCGCGTTGCGGGCCGCTCCGGGGACGATCAGTTAGTCGAGATCATCGAGGTACCAAACCATCCGTGGTTCGTTGCCTGCCAATTCCACCCGGAATTTACTTCAACGCCGCGTGACGGGCATCCGCTGTTTGCAGGCTTCGTGAAAGCCGCCAGCGATTACCAGAAGCGTCAGGCGAAGTAAAAAAAGTTAGAACGGCAACGCGTACCTTTGGTACGCGTTGTTTGTCTGGAGTTTTAGTTTAACTTGTACTGAGGAAAATCTAATGTCCAAAATCGTTAAAGTCATCGGTCGTGAAATCATCGACTCCCGTGGTAACCCGACCGTTGAAGCTGAAGTTCATCTGGAAGGTGGTTTCGTCGGTATGGCAGCTGCTCCATCAGGTGCTTCTACGGGTTCCCGCGAAGCGCTGGAACTGCGCGATGGCGACAAATCCCGCTTCATGGGCAAAGGCGTCCTGAAAGCTGTTGGCGCTGTAAACGGCCCTATTGCTCAGGCAATCCTTGGCAAAGATGCCAAAGACCAGGCTGGCATCGACAAGATCATGATCGATCTGGACGGTACTGAAAACAAATCTAACTTCGGTGCGAACGCAATCCTGGCCGTGTCTCTGGCTAACGCCAAAGCGGCAGCTGCGGCTAAAGGTCAGCCACTGTTCGAGCACATCGCTGAACTGAACGGCACCCCAGGCAAATACTCCATGCCTGTACCAATGATGAACATCATCAACGGTGGTGAGCACGCAGACAACAACGTTGATATTCAGGAATTCATGATTCAGCCAGTTGGCGCGAAAACCCTGAAAGAAGCGGTACGTATGGGTTCTGAAGTGTTCCACAACCTGGCGAAAGTTCTGAAAGCTAAAGGTATGAACACGGCTGTAGGTGACGAAGGTGGCTACGCGCCAAACCTGGGTTCTAACGCAGAAGCACTGGCTGTTATCGCTGAAGCGGTAAAAGCAGCAGGTTACGAGCTGGGCAAAGACATCACCCTGGCGATGGACTGTGCAGCATCTGAATTCTACAAAGACGGTAAATACGTTCTGGCTGGCGAAGGCAACAAAGCGTTCACCTCCGAAGAGTTCACTCACTTCCTGGAAGACCTGACCAAACAGTACCCAATCGTTTCTATCGAAGACGGTCTGGACGAGTCTGACTGGGATGGTTTCGCATACCAGACCAAAGTACTGGGCGACAAAATCCAGCTGGTTGGTGACGATCTGTTCGTAACCAACACCAAGATCCTGAAAGAAGGCATCGAGAAAGGCATCGTTAACTCCATCCTGATCAAATTCAACCAGATCGGTTCTCTGACCGAAACTCTGGCTGCGATCAAAATGGCGAAAGACGCTGGCTACACCGCTGTTATCTCTCACCGTTCTGGCGAAACTGAAGATGCGACCATTGCTGACCTGGCAGTGGGTACCGCTGCAGGCCAGATCAAAACCGGTTCTATGAGCCGTTCTGACCGTGTTGCTAAATACAACCAGCTGATTCGTATCGAAGAAGCGTTGGGCGAAAAAGCACCATACAACGGCCGTAAAGAGATCAAAGGTCAGGCTTAATCCTGAACCTGCGTTCTGATAAAAACCCGCTTCGGCGGGTTTTTTTATGTCTGCGCTAAAGCAGCTCTCGCACATGACCTTGAGGGCAACATCTGCGATAATTAGTATTCACCCCATTAACAGAGTTGACTATGCAGTACCCGATTAACGAGATGTTCCAGACCCTGCAAGGCGAGGGTTACTTTACCGGCGTTCCCGCTATTTTTATACGTTTACAGGGATGCCCGGTTGGCTGCGCCTGGTGTGATACCAAACATACGTGGGATAAACTCGCAGATCGGGAAGTGTCGCTGTTTAGCATTCTGGCGAAAACCAAAGAGAGCGATAAATGGGGCGCGGGCAGCGCAGAAGATCTGCTGGCCATCATCGGCCGCCAGGGCTGGACGGCGCGCCATGTGGTGATCACCGGCGGTGAACCCTGCATTCACGACTTAATGCCGTTGACCGAACTGCTTGAGAAGAACGGCTATAGCTGCCAGATCGAAACCAGCGGTACCCATGAAGTTCGCTGCTCTCACACGACCTGGGTCACGGTCTCGCCGAAGATAAACATGCGCGGCGGATACGACGTGCTGTCTCAGGCGCTGGAGCGCGCGGATGAGATTAAACATCCGGTTGGCCGCGTGCGGGATATCGAAGCCCTGGACGAACTGCTGGCGACGCTGACGGATGAAAAACAGCGCATCATTGCGCTACAGCCAATCAGCCAGAAAGAGGATGCCACGCGCCTGTGCATCGAAACCTGCATTGCGCGTAACTGGCGTCTGTCTATGCAGACACATAAGTACCTGAATATTGCCTAAAAAAAAGCCCGGTGGCGCTAGCGCTTACCGGGCCTGTTTTGTAGGCCGGATAAGACGCTTTGCGTCGCCATCCGGCGCTTAGCTTCACTCGCCGCGATAGATACAGCCTGCCGTGCAGGTCTCTTTGATCATCACCGCGCTGAGCAGCGGCACCAGCGGTTTCACCTGATCCCAAATCCATTTTGCCAGCACTTCGCTGGTCGGGTTTTCAAGGCCCGGAATATCGTTCAGATAGTAGTGATCCAGACGATCGTACGTCGGTTTGAACGCCGCTTTCAGTTCGGCGAAATCCATGATCCAACCGGTATGCGGATCGACTTCACCTGTGATTTCAAGACGCACCATAAAAGAGTGCCCGTGCAGACGGCCACATTTGTGCCCGGCGGGAACGTGTGGAAGATGGTGTGCGGCTTCGAAGATGAAATCTTTAAACAGTGTGGTGGACATCATGAACTCTCAAATAATGCGGAAAAAACCGCCGCATAGTACCGGAAAGCACATTTTTTAGCATTAACTAAAACGGCCTTTACAGTGACGGCTGCAAAAAGTGACCCAAATTATGGTTTTTATTTTTCTATATCAGTAACTTAATTAATCGCTTTTATCGTTAAGAACGATAACTAAAACAGGTTAGTTCATTTGGTTATTAATTATTTCCATCCCTTCTTTAATTGTTATTATCCTCGCCGTTAACCTTATCTTCAGTTTGGATTTATTCGCTTAAAGTCCGCTTTGCTACTGGAACATAACGACGCATGACAACACAGGCCCCACCTTCAAACTTGCTTCCGCTAAACCCGGAGCAACTGGCGCGCCTTCAGGCCGCGACCACTGATTTTTCACCCACACAGCTCGCCTGGGTCTCCGGTTATTTCTGGGGAATGTTGAACCAGCAGCCTGGTGCTGTGGCGACGGCGCCTGCTGCTGTCGCACAACCCCCGGCCATTACCCTGATTTCCGCCTCGCAGACGGGTAACGCGCGCCGCGTGGCAGAGCAGCTTCGCGATGATCTGCTGGCAGCCAAACTGAACGTGAACCTGGTGAATGCCGGGGAGTATAAATTCAAACAAATCGCGTCGGAAAAACTGCTGGTGGTGGTGGCCTCTACCCAGGGTGAAGGTGAACCCGCTGAAGAAGCGGTAGCGTTGCATAAGTTCTTGTTCTCGAAGAAAGCCCCTAAGCTTGAGGGTACCGCCTTTGCCGTGTTCGGCCTGGGGGATACTTCCTATGAATTCTTCTGCCAGTCCGGAAAAGATTTCGACAGCAGGCTGGCGGAACTGGGCGCAGAGCGTCTGCTGGATCGCGTGGATGCGGATGTGGAATACCAGCCCGCGGCGGCCGAGTGGCGTGCACGTATTGTTGGCGTGCTGAAATCGCGCGTCCCGCAAGAGTCCCCGGCCCAGGCGGCGGTTACCGCCGCTGGCGCAGTGAACGATATTCACACCAGCCCGTATACCAAAGAAGAGCCGCTGACGGCGAGCCTCTCCGTTAATCAGAAAATTACCGGTCGCGACTCTGAAAAAGACGTTCGCCATATCGAAATCGATCTCGGCGACTCTGGCCTGCGCTACCAGCCGGGCGATGCGCTGGGCGTCTGGTATCAGAACGACCCTGCGTTAGTGAATGAGCTGGTGGAGCTGCTGTGGCTGAAGGGCGATGAACCCGTCACCCTGGACGGCAAAACGCTGCCGCTTGCCGAAGCACTGCAGTGGCATTTTGAGCTGACGGTGAATACCGCCAATATCGTTGAGAACTACGCCACCTTAACGCGCAGCGAATCGCTGCTGCCGCTGGTGGGCGATAAAGCGAAGCTGCAGCATTACGCGGCGACCACGCCGATTGTCGATATGGTGCGTTTCTCTCCGGCACAGCTGGATGTCGACGCCCTGATCGGCCTGCTGCGTCCGCTGACGCCGCGCCTGTACTCCATTGCCTCCTCGCAGGCAGAAGTGGAAAACGAAGTGCACGTCACCGTGGGCGTAGTGCGTTACGACATCGAAGGCCGCGCGCGGGCCGGTGGCGCCTCGAGCTTCCTGGCCGACCGCGTGGAGGAAGAGGGCGACGTGCGCGTGTTCATTGAGCACAACGACAACTTCCGCCTGCCGGCCAACCCGGAAACGCCGGTCATTATGATTGGCCCGGGCACCGGCATCGCGCCGTTCCGCGCCTTTATGCAGCAGCGCGCGGCGGACGAGGCACCGGGCAAAAACTGGTTGTTCTTCGGCAACCCGCACTTTACCGAGGATTTCCTCTATCAGGTTGAGTGGCAGCGCTACGTCAAAGAGGGCGTACTCTCGCGCATCGACCTGGCCTGGTCTCGCGACCAAAAAGAAAAAGTCTACGTACAAGACAAACTGCGCGAACAGGGCGCAGAGCTGTGGCGCTGGATCAATGACGGTGCCCACATTTATGTCTGCGGCGACGCCAATCGCATGGCGAAAGACGTTGAGCAGGCGTTACTGGAAGTGATTGCCGAATTCGGCGGTATGGACGTCGAAACGGCGGACGAGTTTTTAAGTGAGCTGCGCGTTGAGCGCCGTTATCAGCGAGATGTCTACTAATGAGCGAAAAACATCCTGGCCCACTGGTGGTCGAAGGCAAACTGTCTGATGCCGAGCGCATGAAGGTAGAGAGCAACTACCTGCGCGGCACCATTGCCGAAGATTTGAACGACGGTCTGACCGGCGGTTTCAAAGGCGATAACTTCCTGCTGATCCGTTTCCACGGGATGTACCAGCAGGACGACCGCGATATCCGCGCCGAGCGCGCGGAGCAGAAGCTGGAGCCGCGCCACGCGATGCTGCTGCGCTGCCGCCTGCCGGGTGGGGTGATCACCACGAAACAGTGGCAGGCGATCGACAAGTTTGCCGGTGAAAACACTATTTACGGCAGCATCCGTCTGACCAACCGTCAGACCTTCCAGTTCCACGGCATTCTGAAGAAGAACGTCAAGCCGGTGCATCAGATGCTGCACTCTGTGGGCCTGGATGCGCTGGCGACCGCCAACGACATGAACCGTAACGTGCTCTGCACCTCGAACCCGTACGAGTCCGAGCTGCATGCCGAAGCCTACGAATGGGCGAAGAAGATCTCCGAACATCTGTTGCCGCGCACCCGCGCCTATGCGGAGATCTGGCTCGATCAGGAAAAAGTCGCGACCACCGACGAAGAACCGATCCTCGGCCAGACCTATCTGCCGCGTAAGTTCAAAACTACGGTGGTGATCCCGCCGCAGAACGATATCGATCTGCACGCCAACGACATGAACTTCGTGGCGATCGCTGAAAACGGCAAGCTGGTCGGCTTTAACCTGCTGGTGGGCGGTGGACTCTCCATTGAACACGGGAATAAGAAAACCTACGCTCGTACCGCGAGTGAGTTTGGCTACCTGCCGCTGGAGCACACGCTGGCCGTCGCGGAAGCGGTGGTTACGACCCAGCGCGACTGGGGAAACCGTACCGACCGTAAGAATGCCAAAACCAAATACACCCTTGAGCGCGTGGGCGTTGAGACGTTCAAAGAGGAAGTGGAGCGTCGCGCAGGGATTAAATTTGAACCGATCCGTCCTTATGAATTCACCGGTCGCGGCGACCGCATTGGCTGGGTGAAAGGTATCGACGATAACTGGCACCTGACGCTGTTTATCGAAAATGGCCGTATCCTGGATTATCCGGGCCGTCCGCTGAAAACCGGTCTGCTGGAAATTGCAAAAATTCACCAGGGCGAGTTCCGCATTACCGCTAACCAGAACCTGATTATTGCCGGCGTGCCGGAAAGCCAGAAGGCGACGATCGAGGCGCTGGCGCAGGAACACGGATTGATGGACGCCGTGAAGCCGCAGCGCGAAAACTCGATGGCCTGCGTGTCATTCCCGACCTGCCCGCTGGCGATGGCCGAGGCGGAACGCTTCCTGCCATCGTTTACCGACAAGGTCGAAGCGATTCTTCAGAAATACGGTATCCCGGATGAGCATATTGTTATGCGCGTTACCGGCTGCCCGAACGGCTGTGGCCGTGCGATGCTGGCCGAGCTGGGGCTGGTTGGCAAAGCGCCGGGCCGCTACAACGTTCACCTTGGCGGTAACCGTATGGGGACACGTATTCCACGGATGTACCGCGAAAACATCACGGAGCCGGAAATTCTCGATTCCATTGACCAGCTTGTCGGGCGCTGGGCGAAAGAGCGCGAAGCGGGTGAAGGCTTCGGCGACTTTACGGTGCGTGCGGGCATCATCCGCCCGGTGCTCGATCCCGCACGGGATTTCTGGGAGTAACATCCCGACGGTTTAACAGGTGTTGTAGGCCGGGCAAACGCAGTGCTGCCCGGCAAAACAGGCTAACGAGGTCTTTATGTCCGTACTCGATCTAAACGCGCTTAACGCATTGCCAAAAGTCGAACGTATTCTGGCTCTCGCAGAAACCAACGCGCATCTCGAAACGCTGGACGCCGAAGGGCGCGTGGCGTGGGCGCTGGAAAACCTGCCGGGTGACTATGTGCTCTCGTCGAGCTTCGGGATTCAGGCGGCGGTCAGCCTGCATCTGGTGAACCAGATCCGCCCGGACATTCCGGTGATCCTCACCGATACCGGCTACCTGTTCCCGGAAACCTACCGATTTATTGACGAGCTGACGGACAAGCTCAAGCTGAACCTGAAGGTCTACCGCGCGACGGAAAGCGCGGCCTGGCAGGAGGCACGCTACGGCAAGCTGTGGGAGCAGGGTGTTGAGGGCATTGAGAAATACAATGAGCTTAACAAGGTCGAGCCGATGAACCGGGCGTTAAAAGAGCTGAATGCGCAAACCTGGTTTGCCGGTTTGCGTCGCGAGCAGTCCGGCAGCAGGTCCTCGCTGCCGGTACTGGCGGTGCAGCGCGGCGTGTTTAAGGTGCTGCCAATCATCGACTGGGATAACCGAACGGTATATCAGTATCTGCAAAAACACGGTCTGAAATACCATCCGCTGTGGGATGAAGGCTATCTGTCGGTAGGGGATACCCACACCACGCGTAAATGGGAGCCGGGCATGGCCGAAGAAGAGACGCGCTTCTTCGGGCTGAAGCGCGAATGCGGGTTGCACGAAGGGTGATCAGCTTTCAGTCCTTTCCCTGTGGGGGAGGGCATCAGACCGTGCTTAAGCCTTTGCCCGGTGGCGCTGCGCTTACCGGGCCTACGGGTGATGGGGGGTTGCTCCCTCTCCCTGTGGGAGAGGGTTGGGGTGAGGGCATCTGGCCGCACGATGCTAAAAAAACCTCAGGCTTTCCCTGCTTTCGCCAGCTCCTTCACCAGCGGCAGCATCACCTTCACGACGTCGCGGCTGCGGTGCTCAATCCGCTTCGGCAGGGCACTGTCAATGTGCTGCTGATTATCCAGCCTGACGTCATGCCAGCTTGTTCCATCGGGGAAGGATTTGGATTTAGCGCGCTGCTGATAGCCATCTTTTTGACCCAGCCCCCAGTTAGTGGCCTCGACGTACAGCACCGGAATCCCCGCTTTATCAAACACTTCACCGTCGTTGCAGCAGCCGGTGCCTTTAGGGTAATCCGGGTTACCGCCAGGGTTCGTAGAGGCATAGACCCCATGACTGCGTGCAATAGCCAGCGCCCTGTCGCGCGTTAATTTACGCACGGTGCTCGGGGTGCTCTGTCCGCTATTGAAATAAAGCTTATCGCCAACGATCAAATTATCGAGGTTAATCACCAGCAGCGTATTTTTCTTCTCGTCATTGCTCATGCGCTTAAGGAGATTCTCAGCGCCGAGTTTTCCTTCCTCTTCGCCGCTGGTCGCAATAAAACGAATGCCGTATTCCGTCGGGATATTTTTCAGCCGTTCGGCCAGCTCAAGCATGACGCCGAGGCCCGCCGCGTTATCGTCAATTCCCTGTAACGTCAGCCCGCCGAGATTATTATCGGTGTCGGCGTCACTCATCGGCGCAAAGGTATCGAGATGCGCCATGATGATAATCTGCTCGGCTGATTTTCCCTCATGCGCGGCAATGACGGTACTGCCGGTCACGTTGTGCCAGTTTTTCATTTTATTGCGCGAGGTATAGATATAGCGGCTGTGAAACGAGCGGATATCGCTCTGATAGCCCATATCGGCAAACTGCTGGCGAATATAGTCGGCGGAGAGCATCTCTGCTGGCGTGCCGGTCATGCGGCCAGGAAAGACCGTCGCAATATGCCGCGCCTGCTGGTTCGCGATTTCGCCCAGCGGTGGATTTTTGGCCTGAGCCGCAAAAATAAAGCAAACGCCGAACGCCAGAGCAGCAATACGGTGGCGCGTTGCGGAAAACATAGTGAGTCCTTAAAACAGAGCAAAATTTTAACTCGCGTAGTATGAAACTGTGATCCGGTATACACAATTTGAATTGCGCTTAAATGCCCGAATTTTCGCGAGTTAAGCACTTTTTGATATTTGCTTTTCTGAGGCGTTATTCCATTGAGTAACTACTCATTCCAATTCGTAATTTCATTCGTTCTAAACCGCCCCCTATAGTCCCTCTATTCCTCATTTTTAGTTGAGCTGTCGCGTTGTGGATTACCTGCCTTTATTTGCTGCCATTAAAGATCGTCCGGTGCTGGTTGTTGGCTCGGGCGAGATCGCCGAACGCAAAATTGCCTTTTTGCGGCGGGCTGGCGCGCGCATACAGGTGATCGAAGGCGAGGATTTTCACGACTCATTGCTCGATAACGTGGTGCTGGCGATTGCCGCCACCAACGATCGCGCGGTTAATCGCCGGGTTTTCGAAGCCGCCAATGCGCGCCACCGTCTGGTCAACGTGGTGGATGACCAGCCGCTCTGCTCATTTATCTTTCCCTCGATTGTCGATCGTTCCCCGCTGCTGATTGCTATCTCCTCGGGTGGGAATGCGCCCGTGCTGGCGCGCCTGCTGCGTGAAAAGCTTGAAGCGCTGCTTCCCGCAAGCCTCGGACGGATGGCGGAGGTGGCAGGGAACTTCCGCGAGCGGCTCAAAACGCAGGTGAAAACCACCGACGGACGCCGTCGATTCTGGGATCGTGCCTTCCGGGGACGCTTCGCCAGCCTGATGGCCGCGGGCAATGAACGTGAGGCGGGACAGGTGCTGGAAGCCTCGCTGACGCAGCCGGAGCAGGCGCAGGGGGAAATTATTCTGGTGGGTGCCGGGCCGGGCGATGCAGGGCTGTTGACCCTTCGCGGCCTGCAGGTGATCCAGCAGGCGGATGTCGTCTTTTACGATCATCTGGTCACCGACGGCGTGCGCGAGCTGATCCGCCGCGACGCAGAGCAAATCTGCGTGGGCAAACGCGCCGGTGAGCACTCTGTGGCGCAGCATGAGACCAATGCAATGCTGGTTGCGGCGGCAAAAGCGGGCAAAACCGTGGTGCGCCTGAAGGGCGGCGATCCCTTTATCTTTGGGCGCGGCGGCGAGGAGCTGCAGGCGGCGGCCGACGCGGGCGTACCGTTCCAGGTGGTGCCCGGCATTACGGCGGCGTCCGCTGTCACGGCCTACGCCGGCATTCCGCTGACGCATCGCGATTATGCCCAGAGCGTGACTTTTGTCACCGGCCATTACAAGGCCGACAGTACGCCGTTTGACTGGTCGCATCTGGCCCAGAGCCGTCAGACGCTGGCGATCTACATGGGCACCATGAAAGCGGCCGACATCAGCGAACAGCTTATTCAGCACGGTCGCGACGCCACGACGCCCGTTGCCGTGATTTCACGCGGTACGCGCGTCGATCAGCACGTCGCGACCGGCACATTACACGACCTTGCACGCCTCGCGAAAGACGCGCCCATGCCCGCCCTGATCGTGGTGGGGGAAGTGGTGCAGCTGCACGACACGCTCGCCTGGTTTCAACATACAACAGACGCAGAGAACCTCCGTTCTTCTGTGGTGACTCTGGCTTAAGGAACGGTTATGGACCAAAAACGACTTACTCACCTGCGGCAGCTCGAAGCGGAAAGTATCCATATTATCCGCGAAGTGGCGGCCGAGTTCTCTAATCCGGTGATGATGTACTCCATCGGCAAAGACTCCAGCGTAATGCTGCATCTGGCGCGTAAAGCGTTTTATCCGGGCACGCTGCCGTTCCCGCTGCTGCACGTTGATACCGGCTGGAAATTCCGTGAGATGTATGAGTTCCGCGACCGTACCGCCAAAGCCTATGGCTGCGAGCTGCTGGTGCATAAAAACCCGGAAGGGGTGGCGATGGGCATTAACCCGTTCGTGCACGGCAGCGCAAAACACACTGACATCATGAAAACCGAAGGGTTAAAGCAGGCGCTGAATAAATACGGCTTTGACGCAGCCTTCGGCGGCGCGCGCCGTGATGAAGAAAAATCCCGCGCCAAAGAGCGTATCTACTCCTTCCGCGACCGTTTCCACCGCTGGGACCCGAAAAACCAGCGCCCGGAACTGTGGCACAACTACAACGGCCAGATTAACAAGGGTGAAAGCATCCGCGTCTTCCCGCTCTCCAACTGGACCGAGCTGGATATCTGGCAGTACATTTTCCTGGAAAATATCGACATCGTTCCGCTGTACCTGGCCGCCGAACGTCCGGTGCTGGAGCGTGACGGCATGTTGATGATGATCGACGACGATCGCATCGACCTGCAGCCGGGCGAGGTGATCAAAAAACGGATGGTGCGCTTCCGGACGCTCGGCTGCTGGCCGTTGACCGGCGCGGTGGAATCCAGTGCGCAAACGCTGCCGGAGATCATCGAAGAGATGCTGGTCTCGACCACCAGTGAACGACAGGGCCGCGTGATTGACCGCGACCAGGCAGGCTCCATGGAGCTGAAGAAACGTCAGGGTTATTTCTAAGGAGCCGCCATGAACACCACGATTGCACAACAAATTGCCGATGAAGGCGGGGTTGAAGCCTACCTGCACGCGCAGCAGCATAAAAGCCTGTTGCGCTTTCTGACCTGTGGCAGCGTCGATGACGGGAAAAGTACCCTGATTGGCCGCCTGCTGCACGACACGCGCCAGATTTATGAAGATCAGCTCTCGTCGCTGCATAACGACAGCAAGCGTCACGGGACTCAGGGCGAAAAGCTCGACCTGGCGCTGCTGGTGGACGGCCTGCAGGCGGAGCGCGAGCAGGGCATCACCATCGACGTGGCCTACCGCTATTTCTCTACCGAGAAACGTAAATTTATTATTGCCGACACGCCGGGACACGAGCAGTACACCCGCAACATGGCGACCGGCGCATCCACCTGCGACCTGGCGATCCTGCTGATGGATGCCCGTAAAGGCGTGCTGGATCAGACCCGTCGTCACAGCTTCATCTCTACGCTACTGGGGATCAAACATCTCGTGGTGGCGGTCAACAAAATGGACCTGGTGGACTACAGCGAAGAGACCTTCAACCGGATCCGTGAAGAGTATCTGACCTTTGCCGAACAGCTGCCGGGCAATCTCGATATTCGTTTCGTGCCGCTTTCCGCGCTCGAAGGGGATAACGTTGCCTCCCAGAGCGCCAGCATGCCGTGGTACACCGGCCCGACGCTGCTGGAAATGCTTGAAACCGTGCAAATTCAGCGCGTGGTTGAGACACAGCCGATGCGCTTCCCGGTGCAGTACGTTAACCGGCCTAACCTCGATTTCCGCGGCTTCTCGGGCACGATTGCCTCCGGCACCGTGCAGGTTGGTCAGCGCGTAAAAGTGCTGCCGTCCGGCGTGGAATCCACGGTTGCCCGCATCGTCACCTTCGACGGAGACCTGACGGAAGCGGGAGCTGGCGAAGCGGTGACGCTGGTGCTGAAAGACGAAATTGATATCAGCCGTGGCGATCTGCTGGTCGACGTCAGTGAAACGCTGGCGGCGGTGCAGGGCGCGTCTGTCGACGTGGTGTGGATGGCCGAGCAGCCGCTGACCGCGGGGCAAAGCTACGACATCAAAATCGCGGGCAAGAAAACCCGTGCCCGGGTGGACGGTATTCAGTATCAGGTTGATATCAACAACCTGACCCAGCGCGACGTCAATGAACTGCCGCTGAACGGTATCGGTCTGGTGGACTTCACGTTCGACGAGCCGCTGGTGCTGGATCCTTATCAGCAGAACCCGGTCACGGGCGGGCTGATCGTGATCGACAGGCTGACGAACGTCACCGTGGGTGCCGGAATGGTGCGAGAGCCAAACGCGCAGGCTGCGGTGAACGCTGAATTCAGCGCCTTTGAGCTGGAGCTAAACGCGCTGGTGCGTAAGCACTTCCCGCACTGGGGCGCGCGCGATTTGCTGGGAGGCAAGTAATGGCCGCTCACGATGAGAACGTCGTCTGGCATCCTCATCCGGTCTCCGTTGCCCAGCGCGAACAACTCCACGGCCACCGTGGGGTTGTGCTGTGGTTTACCGGGCTGTCCGGCTCGGGAAAATCGACGGTCGCGGGCGCGCTGGAAGAGGCGTTACATCAGCAGGGGGTAAGCACTTACCTGCTGGATGGTGACAACGTGCGCCACGGCCTGTGCAGTGATTTAGGGTTCAGTGATGAAGACCGCAAAGAGAATATCCGCCGTGTGGGGGAAGTTGCCAGCCTGATGGCAGATGCCGGGCTGGTGGTGCTCACCGCGTTTATCTCACCGCACCGCGCCGAGCGCCAGATGGTACGCGAGCGCGTCGGGCACGATCGCTTTATCGAAGTGTTCGTCGATACCCCGCTGGAGATTTGCGAATCGCGCGATCCGAAAGGGCTGTACAAGAAAGCGCGGGCGGGCGAACTGCGAAATTTCACCGGCATTGACGCGGTTTACGAAGCGCCTGATTCCCCAGAGATTCATCTGGATGGTCAACAATTGGTAACAAATTTAGTAAGCCAATTATTAGACCTGCTCAGGCGGGACGATATTATCAGATCCTGAGGCGGTATCGTTCGGGAGCCGATTTCCCGAACGATGAGTCACGGTCACAGGATTAGCTATGCGTAACAGTGAAAACTACATTATCACCACCGGGTCGGAGCCGTTAACCACCGACGACGAGACGACCTGGTCCTTTCCTGGGGCTTTCGTCGGCTTCGTCTCGTGGCTACTGGCGCTGGGAATTCCGTTTCTCATCTACGGCGGTAACACGCTGTTCTTCTTCCTCTACACCTGGCCTTTCTTCCTGGCGCTGATGCCTGTCGCGGTGGTGGTCGGCATTGCGCTGCACTCCCTGCTCAATGGCAAACTGCTGTACAGCACCGTAGTCACGATTGTGACTGTGGTCCTGATGTTTGGCCTGTTATTTTTGTGGCTCATGGGCTAACTTCAGCCATAATTCAAACCGTAACCAACAGTATGACGATATTGTGCAGGGCGATTCTGCAAAAAAAATGTGGTACATTTGCCCGCGATATTGCGGCATCTCTGTGACCCCGGCGTAGAGTCCAGGGGCGTTTTGGGATGAGGATGCCGTTTTTCAGGGGGCAGGATGGGTAAACTAACGCTGCTGTTGCTGGCTTTGCTGGTCTGGCTGCAATATTCGCTGTGGTTCGGTAAAAACGGACTGCACGACTACAGCCGGGTGAGCGATGACGTCGCGGCACAGCAGGCAACAAACGCCAAACTTAAGGCGCGAAACGATCAACTCTTTGCTGAAATTGACGACCTCAATGGCGGTCAGGAGGCGATTGAGGAACGCGCACGCAATGAACTCAGTATGACTAAGCCGGGCGAAACCTTTTATCGTCTGGTTCCGGATGCGTCTAAACGCAATCAGGGCTCAGCACAAAACAATCGATAATCAGGCCCAGGATTACGACATGGCAGTAACTTTTTCGGACGTATGCGCCGTGGTGCCGGCCGCGGGTTTTGGCCGGCGCATGCAGACAGAATGTCCCAAGCAGTATCTCTCAATTGGCGATAAAACGATCCTTGAGCACGCCGTGGCGGCGCTGCTGGCGCACCCGCGTGTGACCCACGTCGTTATCGCAATCAGCCCGGGCGATGTGCGTTTTGCACAGCTGCCGCTGGCAAATCATCCGCAGATTACGGTTGTTGATGGCGGTGCCGAACGCGCCGATTCCGTGCTGGCTGGCATTCAGGCCGCCAGAAACGCGCAGTGGGTGCTGGTGCATGATGCTGCGCGCCCGTGTCTGCACCCGGACGACCTGGCGCGCCTGCTGACACTTAGCGAAACCAGCCGCGTCGGTGGCATTCTGGCCGCCCCGGTGCGCGACACCATGAAGCGTGCCGAACCGGGCAAGCAGGCTATCGCCCATACCGTTGAACGCGTCGATTTATGGCACGCGTTAACGCCGCAGTTTTTCCCCCGTGAATTACTCCATGACTGCCTGACGCGGGCGCTCAAAGAAGGTGCGACCATTACGGACGAAGCCTCTGCGCTGGAGTATTGCGGTTTCCACCCTGAGCTTATCGAAGGCCGCGCTGATAATATCAAAGTCACGCGCCCGGAAGATTTACGGCTCGCGGAATTTTATCTTACCCGTTCGACCCCTCAGGAGAAGGCATAATGCGAATTGGACACGGTTTTGATGTACACGCCTATGGCGGAGAAGGCCCAATTATCATTGGCGGCGTACGCATTCCTTATGAAAAAGGTCTGCTGGCGCACTCTGATGGCGACGTCGCGCTCCATGCCCTGACGGACGCGCTGCTCGGTGCCGCTGCGCTTGGCGATATCGGCAAACTGTTCCCGGACACCGATCCGGCATTTAAAGGGGCGGACAGCCGCGAGCTGCTGCGCGAAGCCTGGCGTCGCATCCAGGCCAGGGGGTTTACCCTCGGCAACGTTGACGTAACCATTATCGCCCAGGCCCCTAAAATGCTGCCGCATATTCCACAGATGCGCGTGTTTATCGCCGAAGATCTCGGCTGCCACATGGATGATGTCAACGTCAAAGCGACCACCACCGAGAAGCTCGGCTTTACCGGTCGCGGCGAAGGCATTGCCTGTGAAGCGGTGGCGCTGCTGGTGAAGGCGGCAAAATGACCGACTTCGATAACCTGACCTGGCTGCACGGAAAACCCGAGGGTCACGGCCTGCTGAAAGCCAGTCCGGAAGATTTTGTGGTGGTGGAAGACCTCGGTTTTGAGCCGGACGGCGAGGGTGAGCATATTCTGGTTCGCATCCTGAAAAACGGCTGCAACACCCGTTTCGTCGCCGATGCGCTGGCAAAATTCCTGAAAATTCACGCCCGTGAAGTGAGCTTCGCCGGGCAGAAAGACAAACATGCCGTTACTGAACAGTGGATCTGCGCCCGCGTGCCGGGCAATGCCATGCCCGATTTAAGCCAATTTGAGCTTGAAGGCTGTAAAGTGCTGGAGTACGCCCGCCACAAGCGCAAGCTGCGGCTGGGCGCGCTGAAAGGCAATGCGTTCACGGTGATTTTACGCGAAGTCACGAACCGCGATGACGTGGAAACACGGCTGAACGCCATCCGCGAGCAGGGCGTGCCGAACTACTTTGGCGCACAGCGCTTTGGCATTGGCGGCAGCAACCTGCAGGGCGCACTGCGCTGGGCGCAAAGCGATGCGCCGGTTCGCGACAGGAATAAACGCAGTTTTTGGTTGTCTGCGGCCCGCAGTGCGTTGTTTAATCAGATGGTGAGCGAGCGGTTGAAAAAACCGGACGCGAATCAAGTTGTTGTCGGCGATGCGCTACAATTAGCGGGGCGCGGGAGCTGGTTTGTGGCAACGGCTGAAGAGCTGGCCGATGTCCAGGCGCGCGTGGACGCCAAAACGCTGATGATTACCGCAGCCTTGCCCGGCAAGGGTGACTGGGGAACGCAGGAGGGCGCGCTGGCCGCAGAACAGGCTGCCGTCGCGGATGCGCCGGAATTACAATCCTTGCTGGTGCGGGAAAAGGTCGAGGCAGCACGCCGTGCGATGCTGCTCTATCCGCAACAGCTGAGCTGGAACTGGTGGGATGACGTAACCGTTGAGTTGCGCTTCTGGCTGCCGGCAGGCAGTTTTGCCACCAGTGTTGTCAGGGAACTTATCAACACGTCGGGTGATTATGCGAATATTGCTGAGTAACGATGACGGGATCCATGCGCCAGGTATTCAGACGCTGGCGAAACACCTCCGCGAGTTTGCGGATGTGCAGGTCGTGGCTCCCGATCGTAACCGCAGTGGCGCGTCTAACTCTTTAACGCTGGAATCGTCGCTTCGGACGTTTACCTTTGATAACGGCGACATTGCCGTGCAGATGGGCACGCCGACCGACTGCGTCTTTCTGGGGGTGAACGCGCTGATGCGCCCGCGTCCGGATATCGTGGTATCGGGTATCAATGCCGGGCCTAATCTCGGCGATGACGTTATCTACTCCGGTACCGTGGCGGCAGCAATGGAAGGGCGTCACCTGGGGTTCCCGGCGCTGGCGGTGTCGCTGAATGGCTATACCCATTACGACACGGCGGCGGCGGTGACCTGCTCCATTCTTCGCGCACTTGGTCGCGAACCGCTGCGCACCGGGCGCATCCTCAACATCAATGTCCCTGATTTGCCGCTCGACGAGATCAAAGGCATCCGCGTGACGCGCTGCGGCAGCCGTCATCCGGCCGATAAGGTGATCCCGCAGGAAGATCCGCGCGGGAACACGCTGTACTGGATTGGACCGCCTGGCGACAAGTGCGACGCGGGACCCGATACCGACTTCGCGGCCGTTGATGAAGGGTATGTTTCCGTTACCCCTTTGCACGTAGATTTAACCGCTTACAGCGCGCATGATGTGGTATCGGACTGGCTGGATCGGGTCGGAGTGAACGCGCAATGGTAAGCAAACGTGTACAAACTCTTCTGGAACAGTTACGCGCTCAGGGGATCGCGGACGAGCATGTGCTTGAGGCGCTTGCTCAGGTTCCCCGTGAGAAGTTTGTCGATGAGGCGTTTGAACATAAAGCCTGGGAAAACGTGGCGTTGCCTATCGGACAAGGCCAGACGATTTCACAGCCCTACATGGTGGCCCGCATGACGGAACTTCTGGAGTTGACGCCAGAATCACGTGTGCTGGAGATTGGCACCGGGTCGGGATATCAAACGGCCATTCTGGCGCACCTTGTGCACCATGTTTGCTCCGTTGAGCGCATTAAAGGGTTGCAGTGGCAGGCGCGTCGTCGCCTGAAACAACTTGATTTACATAATGTTTCGACACGACACGGTGATGGCTGGCAGGGTTGGAAGGCTCGCGCCCCGTTCGACGCCATTATCGTTACGGCAGCACCGCCTGAAATTCCCGCCGCGCTTCTGTCGCAGCTGGATGAAGGCGGCATTCTTGTCTTGCCCGTCGGGGACGAACATCAGCTTTTAAAGCGCGTTCGTCGACGCGGCGGCGAGTTTATTATCGATACCGTGGAAGCCGTGCGCTTCGTGCCTCTTGTGAAAGGGGAGCTGGCCTGAGACTCGGAAATTTCCAGGTTTATTAAGGCAAATACAGCGTATGGTGTGGCGCGAAAGGTTCGTGCCGTCACGGTTATTTTTCGTCACTAAAAGTCATTACATTCCTGGGGGATAAATGAGCGCGGGAAGCCCTAAATTCACCATCAGCCGTGTTGCGGCATTATCACTGGTTTCGCTCTGGCTGGCGGGCTGTTCAAATTCAAATAATCCACCTGCACCTGTTTCCTCCGTGGGCGGCAGCAGCGGCTCGGGCAACACGTCCAGCGGAATGTTGATCACGCCACCGCCTAAGATGGGCAATACGGCGGCGCAGCAAACACCACAAATTCAGCCTGTTCAGGCGCCTGTTACGCAGCCAACGCAGATTCAGCCAGCACAACAGCCTGTGCAGACCGAAAATGGCCGCATAGTGTATAACCGCAAGTATGGGAACATTCCGAAAGGAAGCTATACCGGTGGCAGCACCTACACCGTTAAGCGCGGCGATACGCTGTTCTATATTGCCTGGATCACCGGGAACGATTTCCGCGATCTGGCGCAGCGCAATAACGTCCAGGCCCCGTATGGACTGGAAGTGGGCCAAACGCTGCAGGTCGGCAATGCGACCGGCACGCCGCTGACGCCAGGTAATACCGTTTCGGCCGCAGACGTAACGGCGCAAAATAACAGCGTAAAACCTGCACAAAAAACCAGCACGGTAGTTGCTTCGCAACCGGTAATTACGTATTCTGAGGACTCAGGTGATCAGAGTGCTAACAAAATGTTGCCGAATAATAAAGGTACTGCGACGGTTGTCACAGCACCGGTGACGGCACCTGTGGTTAGCTCTACCGAACCGACTGCCAGCAGTATGACGTCCAGTTCGCCTATCTCAGCATGGCGCTGGCCGACTGATGGCAAGATTATTGAGAACTTTGCCACCTCTGAAGGGGGTAACAAAGGGATCGATATCGCAGGAAGTAAGGGACAGGCTATCATCGCGACCGCAGACGGACGCGTTGTGTATGCCGGTAACGCGCTGCGCGGTTACGGTAATCTTATTATCATAAAACATAACGATGATTATCTGAGTGCCTACGCCCATAACGACACTATGCTGGTCCGGGAACAACAAGAAGTTAAGGCGGGGCAAAAAATCGCTACCATGGGTAGCACCGGAACCAGTTCTACACGCTTGCATTTTGAAATTCGTTACAAGGGGAAATCCGTAAACCCGCTGCAGTATTTGCCGCAGCGATAAATTGACGAGGCAAGCCAGTCAGGGTGTCTCGTCCAGGGATCACGGGTAGGAGCCACCTTATGAGTCAGAATACGCTGAAAGTTCATGATTTAAATGAAGATGCGGAATTTGATGAGAACGGAGCAGAGGCTTTTGACGAAAAAGCCTTAGTAGAAGAGGAACCCAGTGATAACGATTTAGCTGAAGAAGAGCTGTTATCGCAGGGTGCCACACAGCGTGTGCTGGACGCGACTCAGCTTTACCTTGGGGAGATTGGTTATTCCCCTCTGTTAACGGCCGAAGAAGAAGTCTATTTCGCACGTCGTGCTTTGCGTGGTGATGTTGCCTCGCGCCGTCGCATGATTGAAAGTAACTTGCGTCTGGTCGTGAAAATTGCTCGCCGTTATGGCAATCGTGGTCTGGCTTTGCTTGACCTGATTGAAGAGGGCAACTTAGGTCTCATCCGCGCAGTTGAGAAGTTTGACCCGGAACGCGGGTTCCGTTTCTCAACCTACGCTACCTGGTGGATTCGTCAGACCATCGAACGGGCTATTATGAACCAAACCCGTACGATTCGACTGCCGATCCACATCGTCAAAGAGTTGAACGTCTATCTGCGTACTGCGCGCGAGTTGTCCCATAAACTGGACCACGAGCCGAGCGCTGAAGAGATTGCCGAACAACTGGATAAACCGGTTGATGACGTAAGCCGTATGCTGCGTCTCAACGAGCGCATTACCTCCGTTGACACCCCGCTGGGTGGCGACTCCGAGAAAGCGCTGCTGGACATCCTGGCCGATGAAAAAGACAACGGCCCGGAAGACACCACGCAGGACGATGACATGAAACAGAGCATCGTCAAATGGCTGTTCGAACTGAACGCCAAACAGCGTGAAGTACTGGCACGTCGTTTCGGTTTACTGGGGTATGAAGCTGCAACACTGGAAGACGTCGGCCGCGAAATTGGCCTGACCCGTGAACGTGTTCGTCAGATTCAGGTAGAAGGTCTGCGTCGCCTGCGTGAAATCCTGCAGGGGCAAGGTCTGAATATCGAAGCGCTGTTCCGCGAATAAGCACCCTTTCGTCAAAAAAGGCCCGTCGTGAGACGGGCCTTTTTCTTTTGCGCTACGCCTGTGCGGTTTCGTGCAGCAGCCGCCAGCTCACTGTATTTCCTTCCTGATTAAGCACCGCGGTTGACCCGCGCACGTTGACGGGGCAATCCGGGCGGGTTTGCGTCTCCCGGTAGTGCAGCACCGCGCCACCGTCCCACTGCTCAACCGTGGTGAGCCTGTCGATCCTTATTTTCAAACCGGGGCGGCTACCGCGCTGGTTTTCCAGGAAGCTGACCAGCGCCGCATGATCCAGATAAGTGCCACCCGGGGGAATCATCATAAAGTCCGGACGAAAGCGGGCGAGCAGGGCGTTAATGTCGCCTTCACCCTCTCCCAGCCACTGTTCGAGCGCCACGTGAAGATCAATAACTTCGGTTTCGTAGGGGGTCATACGTTCTCCTGTTGAAGCTGCCTCAGCACCTTCGCATTGTTAAGACGAATAACGGCCAGCAGGGGCAGTAACGTTACGCCTGCGGCAAAAAGAAAGATACCGTGCCACGCCGTAAGCGGCGGCAGGTAGCGCTGCGCCAGGCTAAGCAGCGCGGCTAACACCAGCGCCCCCAGAAAAAAGCTCAGCTGACGATTAAGGTTCCACAGCGCACTGGCGTCCGGCATCGCATCATGCGGGATTGTCAAAAACGCGCTGCTTTGCGCCGTGCTGCTGCACAGGCTACCGCCCGCGCCCATCAGGGTAAACGCCAGCACCGGCAGCGCGAACGGAGTATCTGGCCCGATACCGATAAGAAGCCCCATCCCGATAGCCTGCAAAAGACAGCCGAGCACGATGAGCGGCCGTGGGCCGGTACGGTTGAAGTAGCGCCCCGTTGCCGTGATGGCCACAAAAGAGGCCAGTGACCAGGGAAGCATCAGCGCCCCGGTTTCGGCAGGCGTCAGCCTGGCGATGCTTTGCAGGTAAAACATGCCTATCACGTTCACGCCGATGAACGTGCCGGGAACGCACAGGTAGACCAGCATGGAGAAGCGCAGCAGCGGATCCTTCAGCAGCGGGAGGTGAAGTAACCGCCTTGTCAGGGTCTGCTGCGGCTTTTCGTTGCGAAGCCACAGCCCGGCCAGGACAAAGGCGAGTGCGGCAACGGGCAGGGTAGCGAAAAAAATCCATCGCCAGCCGAGCGTCTGAACCAGCACGCCGCCCAGCGCGGGCGAGCATGCCGGTGCCAGCAGGGCCACCAGCATGACCGCCGAGGAGAGCCTGGCACGTTCGTGCGGCTTAAACTGCTGCCACGCCAGCGCCTGCCCAACCGGTATCAGCAATCCGCCGCCAAGCCCCTGAATTACACGCCAGGCGATCAGGCTGTCGAGCGTCGACGCCAGGCCCGCGGCGGCAGATGCGGCGCTAAACACAAAAAGCGAAAGCAGGATCAGGCGTTTGGGCCCCAGCAGGCGCGCCAGCATTGCGCTGAACGGGATGACCAGCGTCAGCCCGGCAATGTAGCCATTACTGACCCACGCAAGCGCGGAGGGCGTGGCGTGTAGCGCCTGGCCCATCGCCGGAAAGGCCACGCTGGCGATGAACATGTTAATCAGGTCGAGAAAAAAGCCGAGCAGAAACACAGCGGCGACCCTGGTGCGATACGTCATGGGAACTCCTCCAGTGAGGGCGTATCGTAGCGGTCGGTGCGACGCAGATAAACGCGACAAAGCGCGATATACTGTCAAAAATATTTTGACAGTGAAAAGGCTCAGCATGTTGAATTTGCAGCGCACGGCGATGTTTGTGGCGGTGGTCGAGAGCGGAAGCTTCACTGCTGCCGCTGACGCCCTGGGGCTAACGAAAGCGGTTGTCAGTTTTAATATTCGCCAGCTTGAAGATGAGCTGGCCGTCACGCTGTTGCTGCGTTCCACCCGTAGTCTGCGCCTGACCGAAGCCGGGGAGCTGTTCTATCAGCGAAGCCTGGCGTTGCTTAAAAATGCGGAGAGTCTCGCGGATGATGTGCGCGCCAACCATGCCGGGCTGACGGGGGAACTGCGCATTACCAGCACCCCGGAATATGGGGCGAAAGTGGTGGTGCCCCTGCTGGCCGAATTTAGCCTCCTGCACCCGGAGCTCCGTGTGCGGCTGGTGTCATCCTCGCTGCACAGGGATCTTATTTCAGAACGTTTTGATGTCGCCATCCGGCTCGGGACGCTAGCAGATTCGCGCTATCACGCCGCGCTGATTTCGCAATTTGCCATCCTGCCCGTGGCGTCGCCGGCGTGGCTGCACGCCCATCCCGTGGATTCGCCAGAGGCACTGGCGCAGGCCGAATGGATCATTCATGAACGTCTCGCTTCACCGCTGCGCTGGCAGCTGCGTAAAGCGGACGGTGAAAGTGTTGTGCTGGAGATAAAAAAAGCCCCGCGCTTATACGCCGACAGCGCGCAGGCGCTGATGGCCTTTGCCCTGGCCGGCAGCGGTGTGGCGCTGTTGCCCGCGTGGCTGGTACAAAACGCGCTCGATACCGGGCAACTGGTCCCGGTGTTGCCGGAATACACTTTTGCGCAGCAGGGCATCTATGCTGTCTATCCTGATGCCCAGCATGTTTCGGCGAAGGTGCGCACGTTTATTGATTTTATGCGCGCCCGGGTGAACTAGTTGTGCATCATTTTTTTGATCAGCGCCGAGAATTGCTCCCGTTCTTCCCTGCTGAGGCGGCCTAAAAACGCCTCATCCACATCATTCCCGACGGGCTGACAGCGCGCGAGCAGCGCCTCGCCTTCCGGCGTTAAAAAGACAAAGCGGCGACGCTTGTCGGCAGGATCGTGCTCGCGTTTTACCAGACCCCGGGACTCCATGCGGCTCAGCATCTCCGCCAGCGTCGCTTTGGTGCTCACGGCCACTTCGGTTAAGGCCACCTGCTCAATCCCCGGATGCTCGGCAATCGAACGCAACACCGCATACTGTGGCTTGGTCAGTTCCGGGAGGGCATGCTGCCACTGGGCGGTATGCTGCTGAAAAAGCTGACGTAACAGGTGAAACGCCTCTTGTCTTAGGTCCATGAACACTCCGACGAAAAAATTCTCCCCCTATGATAGCCCTGTTTGCCCGCGATTTTAACGCGTCATTTTTTAGCAATTAATGTGATCGTGTGCGAACGATCTTGCCAGAAAGCCAATCCGGGAGTAGCGTAAGCATTATGTTCGTATGCGAACAAATGGTTGCGAGGTGATAAATGAGACTGATTGTTGGGATGACGGGGGCGACGGGTGCTCCACTGGGCGTGGCGCTGCTCAAGGCGCTGCGTGAGATGCCGCACGTAGAGACGCATCTGGTGATGTCGAAGTGGGCGAAGACGACGATAGAGCTGGAAACCCCCTATACCGCGCAGGACGTCGCCGCACTGGCAGACGTCGTGCACAGCCCGGCGGATCAAGCCGCCACCATCTCCTCAGGCTCGTTTCGTACCGACGGCATGATCGTCATCCCGTGCAGCATGAAAACACTGGCCGGGATCCGCGCGGGCTACGCCGAAGGGCTGGTCGGACGCGCGGCAGACGTGGTGCTGAAAGAGGGGCGCAAGCTGGTGCTGGTCCCGCGCGAGACGCCGCTCAGCACTATCCACCTTGAGAACATGCTCGCGCTTTCCCGCATGGGCGTCGCAATGGTCCCGCCCATGCCGGCGTATTACAACCACCCGCAGACCGCTGATGACATCACCCAGCATATTGTGACCCGCGTGCTTGACCAGTTTGGTCTGGAGCACAAAAAGGCCCGCCGCTGGAACGGTCTGCAGGAGGCGAAACACGTTTCACAGGAGAATAAAAATGGCATTTGATGATTTGAGAAGCTTCCTGCAGGCGCTCGATGAGCAAGGGCAACTGCTGAAAATAGAGGAAGAGGTTAACGCCGAACCGGATCTGGCGGCGGCCGCCAACGCCACCGGGCGCATCGGGGACGGCGCGCCCGCGCTGTGGTTCGATAACATTCGTGGCTTTACCGATGCCCGCGTGGCGATGAACACCATCGGCTCGTGGCAGAACCACGCCATTTCGCTGGGGCTTCCCCCCAACACGCCGGTGAAAAAGCAGATCGACGAATTTATCCGTCGCTGGGATAACTTCCCGGTTGCACCGGAGCGCCGCGCCAGCCCGCCCTGGGCCGAGAACACGGTGGACGGTAAAGACATTAACCTGTTCGATATTCTGCCGCTGTTTCGTCTGAACGACGGCGACGGGGGATTCTACCTGGATAAAGCCTGCGTGGTGTCACGCGATCCCCTCGACCCGGACCACTTCGGTAAACAGAACGTCGGCATTTATCGCATGGAAGTGAAGGGCAAGCGCAAGCTGGGGCTGCAGCCGGTGCCGATGCACGATATCGCGCTGCATCTGCATAAGGCGGAGGAGCGCGGCGAAGATCTGCCGATTGCGATCACCCTCGGCAACGATCCGATCATCACCCTGATGGGCGCCACGCCGCTGAAGTACGATCAGTCCGAGTACGAAATGGCGGGCGCACTGCGCGAAAGCCCGTACCCGATCGCCACCGCACCGCTGACCGGCTTTGACGTGCCGTGGGGCTCTGAAGTGATCCTCGAAGGGGTCATTGAAGGCCGCAAGCGCGAAATCGAAGGACCGTTCGGGGAGTTCACCGGCCACTACTCCGGTGGCCGCAATATGACGGTAGTGCGCATTGATAAAGTCTCTTACCGCACCAAACCGATTTTCGAATCTCTTTACCTCGGCATGCCGTGGACAGAGATTGACTATCTGATGGGCCCGGCGACCTGTGTGCCGCTCTATCAGCAACTCAAGGCGGAGTTCCCGGAAGTGCAGGCGGTGAACGCCATGTACACCCACGGCCTGCTGGCGATTATCTCTACCAAAAAACGCTACGGCGGCTTTGCCCGCGCGGTCGGATTACGCGCCATGACCACGCCGCACGGCCTCGGCTACGTGAAGATGGTCATTATGGTCGATGAAGACGTCGATCCGTTTAACCTGCCGCAGGTGATGTGGGCGCTGTCATCCAAGGTCAATCCGGCGGGCGATCTGGTGCAACTGCCGAATATGTCGGTGCTTGAACTCGACCCTGGCTCCAGCCCGGCGGGGATCACCGACAAGCTGATTATTGATGCCACCACCCCCGTCGCGCCGGATAACCGCGGCCACTATAGCCAGCCGGTACGGGATCTGCCTGAAACCAAAGCCTGGGCTGAGAAACTGACCGCGATGCTGGCCGCGCGCCAATAAGGAGGAAATGATGATTTGTCCACGTTGTGCCGATGAGCATATCGAAGTGATGGCGACATCGCCGGTGAAAGATGTCTGGACCGTTTACCAGTGCCAGCACTGCCTGTATACCTGGCGCGATACCGAACCCCTGCGCCGCACCAGTCGCGAGCATTATCCCGAAGCGTTCCGTATGACGCAGAAGGATATTGACGACGCGCCGCAGGTGCCGACGATCCCGCCGTTGTTGTAAAAATAAGCCCGGAGGCGTAACCGCTTACCGGGCTTGTAGGTTTTGTAGGCCGGGTAAGGCGAAGCCGCCACCCGGCAATAAAAACCGAGAACTAAACCAGATTCTTCAACCGATAAATCCACTCCAGCGCCTGGCGTGGCGTCAGGGAATCCGGATCGAGGTTCTCCAGCGCTTCAACAGCCGGAGAGGTCTCTTCCGCAGGCACCAACAGCGACATCTGCGTGCCATCAATCTGCGTTGCCGCAGCATTCGGTGACAGGCTTTCCAGCTCACGCAGCTTCTGACGCGCGCGCTTAATCACCTCTTTTGGCACACCTGCCAACGCCGCAACCGCCAGACCGTAGCTCTTGCTTGCTGCGCCATCCTGCACTGAGTGCATAAACGCAATGGTGTCCCCGTGCTCCAGCGCATCAAGGTGGACGTTTGCTACGCCTTCCATCTTTTCCGGCAACTGCGTCAGCTCGAAGTAGTGGGTGGCAAACAGCGTCATCGCCTTGATTTTATTCGCCAGACTTTCGGCACACGCCCACGCCAGCGACAGTCCGTCATAGGTGGAGGTTCCGCGCCCAACTTCATCCATCAGCACCAGGCTATGTTCCGTCGCGTTATGCAGAATGTTGGCGGTTTCGGTCATCTCCACCATGAAGGTTGAACGACCGCTTGCCAGATCGTCCGCCGCGCCCACGCGGGTAAAGATGCGGTCTATTGGGCCAATCTCGACGTGCTGCGCCGGGACATAGCTGCCAATGTAGGCGAGCAGCGCAATCAGTGCCGTCTGGCGCATATAGGTGCTTTTACCGCCCATGTTCGGACCGGTAATGATCAGCATTCTTCTCTGCGGCGACAGGTTCAGCGGGTTAGCGATGAACGGTTCGTTCAGCACCTGCTCCACCACCGGGTGGCGGCCTTCGGTAATGCGAATGCCCGGTTTGTCGATGAAGGTCGGGCAGGTGTAGTTCAGCGTTTCCGCACGCTCTGCCAGGTTAACCAGTACATCCAGCTCTGCCAGCGCGCCCGCGCTGAGCTGCAGGTCGCCGAGATGCGGCATGAGCATGTCGAACAGTTCGTCATACAGCTGCTTTTCCAGCGCCAGCGCTTTGCCTTTCGAGGTGAGAACTTTATCTTCGTACTCTTTCAGCTCAGGAATAATGTAGCGCTCGGCGTTTTTCAACGTCTGGCGACGTACATAGTGGATAGGGGCCAGGTGGCTCTGCCCACGGCTGATCTGAATGAAGTAGCCGTGTACCGCGTTGTAGCCGACCTTCAGGGTATCAAGGCCCAGGCGTTCGCGCTCGCGGATCTCCAGCTTGTCGAGATAGTCCGTTGCACCGTCAGCCAGCGCGCGCCATTCGTCCAGCTCCTCGTTGTAGCCCGGCGCAATGACCCCGCCGTCGCGCACCAGAACCGGCGGCGCATCGATAATGGCGCGCTCAAGCAGCTCGCGCAGCTCGGTAAATTCGCCCATCGTTTCACGGAGTTTCTGAACGGGTGCACTGTCAATGTCGCTTAACTGAGCACGCAGTTCCGGTAACTGCTGGAAAGCATGGCGCATACGCGCAAGATCGCGGGGGCGGGCGGTACGCAATGCCAGACGGGCAAGGATACGCTCAAGATCGCCCACCTGGCGCAGGACGGGCTGAAGCTCGGTGTAGCGATCCTGCAACGCGGCAATCGTCTGCTGGCGGCAGACAAGCGTATGGGTATCGCGAATGGGCATATGCAGCCAGCGTTTCAGCATACGGCTGCCCATCGGCGTCACCGTATTGTCCAGCACCGAGGCGAGGGTGTTGTCGACGCCGCCCGCCAGGTTCTGGGTGATCTCAAGGTTACGGCGCGTTGCCGCGTCCATGATGATACTGTCCTGCTGGCGTTCCATCGTAATCGAACGGATGTGCGGCAGGGCGGTACGCTGGGTGTCTTTGACGTACTGCAGCAGACAGCCTGCGGCGCACAGGCCGCGCGGTGCATTCTCAACGCCAAAGCCAATCAGGTCGCGGGTGCCAAACTGCAGATTCAGCTGCTGGCGCGCGGTATCAATTTCGAATTCCCACAGCGGGCGGCGGCGTAAGCCGCGACGACCTTCAATCAGCGAGGTCTCTGCAAAGTCTTCGGCGTACAGCAACTCCGCAGGGTTTGTGCGCTGCAGCTCGGCCGCCATGGTTTCACGGTCGGCGGGCTCGCTCAGGCGGAAACGACCGGAACTGATGTCCAGCGTCGCGTAGCCAAACCCTTTGCCATCCTGCCAGAGGGCCGCCAGCAGGTTATCCTGGCGCTCCTGGAGCAGGGCTTCGTCACTGATGGTGCCCGGCGTGACGATGCGCACAACCTTGCGCTCAACCGGGCCTTTCGAGGTGGCCGGATCGCCAATTTGCTCGCAGATCGCGACGGATTCACCCTGGTTCACCAGCTTCGCAAGGTAGTTTTCCACGGCATGGTGCGGGATACCCGCCATCGGAATCGGCTCGCCTGCCGATGCGCCACGTTTGGTCAGCGAAATGTCGAGCAACTGCGATGCACGTTTGGCATCGTCATAAAACAGCTCGTAGAAATCGCCCATACGGTAAAACAGCAGGATTTCCGGATGCTGCGCTTTCAGCTTCAGATACTGCTGCATCATCGGCGTATGTGCGTCGAAATTGTCGATTGTGCTCATGGAGTTATGATATCCATTTCTTTGATAATAATGGTCTTTACGCGGCTCGTTGGCCGTAGGTTTCCTCTATTGTCGCATGAAAAAATGGCGCGGCGCAGAAAAAAGTCGCGACTTTACGAGGCGCCTTCCTGCATCAGTTCGATGATGATTTTCCCGTGCGCCACGCCCACCCGAACCTGCGAATGGGTGGTAAATCCGGCTTTTTCCAGCCAGTCGCCTTTAAGGCTGAGGGCGGCATGGACGCTATAGCGCGTCGGGATTTTAGTTCGGCGATCCTCGTGGCGCTTTCTGAAATAGCCCACTTTTAAATGGCGATAGGGTTGGGTGATGACGATCTCTGGCATACGGCCTCCGAAAAAGTTGGGCAACGGGCGTTCTCATTGCCTGTATAAAATACCAGTGTTTGACCCGTCTGGCCGCTTTAATACTGGAAGGCGTCTTCAGAAAATAAAATGCAACGACTGAAAAACGACGCGCAAAGAGGTATTATGGATGCACTTTATATGAGGTCATTGTCCATGTCCGGTAAACGTATCGCACGAGAGAAAGAGACGATCGCCAAAATGATCGCGTTGTTTGAGAAGCAGTGCCCGCAGGCTTCTCAGGAAGAGGGGCACTATCAGGCGCTCAGGGCGTATGCCGATAAGCGTCTGGACAAGTGTGTTTTTGGGGAAGACAAGCCCGCCTGTAAACAGTGTCCGGTACACTGCTACCAGCCTGCAAAGCGTGAAGAGATGAAGCAGATAATGCGCTGGGCCGGCCCGCGCATGTTATGGCGTCACCCCATCCTGACCGTTCGTCATCTGATTGATGATCGTCGTCCGGTGCCGGAATTACCGGAAAAGTATCGCCCGAAAAAGTGAGTCGTTCAGCGTCTTAGCGGCCGGCAAATCACGTTCAGGGCCAGTGCGCTGCATAACGGGAAGAGGGCCAGCAGCAGCCAGGGGTAAATCGCCTGGGGTGAGGGCACCAGCGCGCGATCCAGCAGACTGCCAAACAACAAATTTCCTGCCAGTACCGCAATGCCTCCGGCAGTGGAGAGTGCGCCGTAGTGCGCCCCCAACGTGGACTCCTCAGCAAACCGCGGAATGAGATCTTTAGCCGAGGGTACCAGCAGCATCTGTCCCAGCGTCAGCAGCGTAACCAGTGAGACTGACGGCAGTAGCCGCCACCAGCCCTCCGGCGGTTCAGTCGCCGCAAACATCGCCACGCTCGCAAAGGCGGCAGACAGCAGCAAAAAGCCTACCGGCAGGATCCTCACCGCGCCCACGCGGCGGGCGAAGCGTGCCAGCGGCAGCTGTAGAGTAATGATCAACACGGAGGCGAGCATAAAAAGCGGGCCGAGATCTTTCTCGTTACCGCCAGACCGCTGGATTTCCACCGGCAGCGCCAGATAAAGCTGGTTGTAGCTTAACAGCCACGAGCTATAGGCAATGATAAAGGCGACGAAACGAGGCTGGCGGAACGTTGTCCACCAGGGCTGTATTTTCAGCGTTTGTGAACGGTGATCAGAAGCAGGGAGGCAGAAGTAGAGCACCACTAACGCAACAATAAACACCCCGGCACCTGCCAGCGCCACCTGGCGGAAGCCAAGCCCCGTCAGCAGGGCACCAGCAACCGGGCCCAGTACCGCGCCGAGTTCCCCGCATACCGCAAACAGCGCAAACCACTCCGCCCGGCTCCGTTTCCCTTTCGCCTCACTGTGCGTGCCCGCTTTTGCCAGCAACGCCTCAATAGAAGGGGAGAATAATGCGCCGCCGACGCCCGTCAGGCAGGCTCCCAGAATGATTGGCCACAGAGTTCCCCCGAAGGCCAGCAGCAGATAACCCGAAACACGCACAATACAGCCGCTCAGGATGACCACTTTCGCGCCAAACCGGTCTGAGAGTGCGCCCCCAACGATAAACATCCCCTGCTGTGAGAAGGTGCGCAGACCCAGAATCAGCCCGATAAGCCCGCCGGAAAGCAGCATGTCGTCGCGCAGGAATATCGCAAGGAAGGGAACAACGGCGTAAAAGCCAATGTTAAAAACAAACTGGCTACCCAGTAAAACGGGCGGCCAGAGCGTGGTGACAGGGCGAAGGGGCATTGTGGTTTACTCGCCCCTACACGATAAAGTGAATGTGCTTTTTGCCATGGAACGGCGATATCTCAATTTTGGTTTTGACTCTGAAGACATCCCAGAGCAACGACTCGGATAAAATGTCCTGCGGGGTTCCCGTCGCCACAATTTGCCCTTTCTGCATCACAATCAGCGAGTCACAGAACATTGAGGCGTGGTTGAGATCGTGGATGGCGACAATACTGGTCACGGGTAATTCGCTGATTAAATGCATCAGCTGTATCTGATGATGAATGTCCAGGTGGTTGGTGGGTTCATCCAGCAGGATTTCCGTCGGGGTCTGGGCCAGCGCACGGGCGATGTGAACGCGCTGACGCTCTCCGCCGGACAGGCTCAGCCAGCCCTGGTCGCTTTTGTCCAGCATATCCACACGTTGCAGGGCCGCGGTGACGGTGTCGTCATCCTGCTTGCTCCAGTTAGAAAAAGGGGAGTGGTGCGGAATACGCCCGAGCTTTACCACGTCGCACACGCGCATGTTGGCGTCGGTCATCCCGTGCTGCTCAACGAATGCGACCCGGCGGGCGAGTTGCTTTTTGGCGATGCGGGAAATGTCCTGTCCGTCCAGGGTCACGCTGCCCGCATCCGGGCGACGCAGTCCCGCCAGAATACGCAACAGAGACGACTTTCCGCAGCCGTTTGGGCCCAGCAGCCCAACGGTTTCCCCCCGGGAAACCTTCAGTGACACGTCATTGACGATAGCTTTTTTACCGACCTTCCAGGTGATATTTTCAGCGCAGATACTCATCACTTATTCCTTGAACGGTAGATAATCACGGCAAAGAAAGGCACACCGACCAGGGCGGTCACTACGCCGACGGGCAGGCTTTGCGGCGCAATCAGCATGCGCGAGGCAATGTCTGCCAGCACCATCAGGATCGCCCCGGCCAGCGCGCTGGCAATCAGCAGGGTGCGATGCAGCGGCCCGAACAGGAAACGCATGACGTGCGGAACCACCAGCCCTACAAAGCCGATAGAGCCCGCCATGCTGACGATCGTCGCGGTGATCAGTGCGGTCGTGATAAATAACGCCAGGCGCACCCAGGGAACGGCAATACCCAGCGATGCGGCTGCGTCGTCACCGAACGTAAAGGCATCCAGCGCCCGGGAATAGTAGAGGCAAACGGCTAACCCTGTCAGGACGACAACCAGCACCAGCTGGAATTCAGGCCAGCGTACGCCGCTGAAACTGCCCAGCAGCCAGAACATCACATCCCGCGCCTGCTGTGCGCTGGCAGACGTACTGATGGTGTAGGCGGTAATGGCGTTGAACAGCTGAGAGGCTGCCACGCCTGCCAAAATGGTGCGTTCATTGCCGCCGCGCGCGCCGTTCGTCAGAAAGGCGACAAATGCAAACGCGGCGAATGCCCCCGCGAAGGCGCCCGCTGAGAGCGAAACGGCCCCGGTCCCCACTCCCAGCACCACGACGGAAACCGCGCCCGTTGACGCGCCGGCAGAGATGCCCAGCACGTAGGGCTCCGCCAGGGCGTTCTTCAGCAGGCTCTGCAATACGGCACCGCAAATGGCTAACCCCGCACCACAGCAGGCTGCGACCAGCGCACGGCTCAGGCGGAAGTCCCAGATTACGCTCTCATAGATGCGGTTGAGCGGAACCTCGGTGAGCCCCATTCTGTTGCTGATGGCGTAAAACACGTTATTCAGCGGGATGGACAGCTCACCGACGCTGACGCCGAGGGCGATCACCAGAAACAACACTACAACGGCAAGCAGAGCAGACGTGGTCAGGAACAGGCCCTGGCGGGCCTGAAGTACAGCGGCTGTCATCAGTTCAGCCCCAGTTTTCTGAGCTGCTCACCCACCTGTTCAGCACCGTAAATCGTACGGATCGTCGGGTTCATCGCCTGGCCGTCCATCACCACGATATGGCCTTTTTTGACGGCATCAAGCTGGCTGACGGCAGGATCGGTTTTCAGGAATTTGATTTTTTCTTCCGCGTTATCCAGCGCCCAGCGGTTGCGATCCAGGCTGGAAACCACAATCACATCCGGATTAGCGGCAATAATGCTTTCCCAGCCCACGGTGGGCCATTCGGTTTCAGAGGTGATGGCGTTGTGCCCGCCCAGCACGTTAGCAATAAAACCGGAGGCGCTGTTTTTACCGCCGACATAGGCATCAGCCGAAGGAGAGGAGCTTGAGAACCAGAAAACAAAGGAGAGGTCTTTTTTGTTTTTACCAAACTCCTGGCGCAGGTCAGCTTCACGTTTTTTGAAATCGGCAATCACCGCCTGGCCGCGATCTTCCACGTTAAAGATTTTGGCAAAATCCTCAATCTCTTTATAGAGATAGGTCATGTCCCACAGCTTCTGGCGGCTGCCGTACATATCACCTGCGGCTTTTTTGGTGGCGCACATGCCCGGTGACACGTAGCTGTTCACACCGACCGTGGCCAAATCTTCACGTTTCGCCACCTTACTTTCAGGCCCAAGTAACAGGGGAAGCTGCGCAGGCACAAAATCAGGGTTTTGCGAAAGGATGGATTCAAGGGTCGGGATTTCTACCGTCAGGGTTTTGATTTTTGCGTTCTGTTTAGCCAGCTGCGGCAACACTTTGGTTGGCCAGAAGGCGCTGGCCTTCACCTTATCTTCCAGGCCGAGCAGGAGCAAAATTTCGACGGTATTCTGACCCAGGGCCACCACGCGTTCCGGCGCTTTGGTGAAGGTCTCTTTATAACCACAGTTTTCAATGGTCAGAGGATATGTGGTTGCCAGAGCAGAACTGACCGACGCAAACGCCAGGCCCAACGCGCAGATGACCTTTTTCATTAAACGCTACCCTTCATTAATATTATTTTTTGATGCAAATGAAACTCATTATTAAGGCGGAATTTTATACAGAGGAAAGGATTTTGTGTCAATGAGGGACAATTGCGCAGGGTGACGAAAGGCGGTGTCAGAGTAACACCGCCTGAGTGCGGACTTACATCAGGTTCTCTTTATCAATCCCGAGGCGCTTCATGCGCGACAGCAGGGTGGTGCGTTTTAACCCTAAACGCTGGGCTGCACCTTTCGGCCCGGCGACCACACCGTTGGTCTCTTTCAGCACGCGCAGAATAAGGTGGTATTCATCTTCTCCCTCTTTCGCCATCTCGGCTGCGCTCACAGTCGTTTCAGGCAGAGAAACCTCCGGCAGGGAGAGTTGCAGCACGTTGCCGCGCGTGAGCAGCACCGCTCGCTCAATGACGTTTTCCAGTTCGCGGACGTTACCCGGCCACTCCATCGCCGAGAGCGTGCGGAGCGTCTCTGCCGGAATGCTGTCGATGTTGCGCCCCATCCGCCGCGCAATTTTGGCGGTAAAGGCTTTCACCAGCAGAGGGATATCTTCCGGGCGTTCGCGCAGCGGGGGCAGGCAGATCGGGAAGACGTTCAGGCGATAGTAGAGATCGCTTCTGAATTCGCGGTCGGCGACCATTTTTTTAAGATCCCGGTTGGTGGCGGCAATCAGCCGCACGTCCGTCTGGATAAGCTTGTTGCTGCCGAGGCGCTCAAACTCCTGCTCCTGCAACACACGCAGCAGCTTAGGCTGCAATTCCAGCGGCATATCGCCCACTTCGTCGAGGAACAGCGAGCTTTTATCTGCCAGCTCAAACCGGCCCAGCCGCTGGCTGCTGGCCCCGGTAAAGGCGCCGCGCTCATGACCGAAGAGGTCACTTTCCAGCAGACCCGCAGGCATGGCAGCGCAGTTCATCTTCACCATCCGGCGGCTGTTGCGGTTGCTTAAGTTGTGGATCGCCCGGGCGATCAGCTCTTTCCCGGTACCCGTCTCGCCCAGAATCAGCACCGTGCTGTCGCTCTGCGCCACCATCTCAACCTGCTTGAGGATGCTGTACATCGCATCACTGCGGCCAATGATTTCGCCAAACTCGCTGTCCACGTTATTGAGCTGCTCGGTCAGGGCAAGGTTCTCATCCACCAGCCGCTCCTTCAGGCGGTGGATCTCCTGATAGGCGAGGGCGTTATCCAGGGCAATGGAGATACGTTCGGCAATCTGGCGCAGCAGCTTGAGGTTGGCGGTGGTAAATACGCCCTCATCGCACTGCGCCAGCTTCAGCACGCCAAGCATGGTATTGCCCGACATCAACGGCAGCAGGCACAGCGTCTGGATTTTATTGCCCCAGGTGTTAAACAGCATCCGCTCGTAGGGGGCCAGCACGTCACGCTCGTGCAGGTTGAGCAGCAGGATCTCTTTACTTTTGAACACCCGCTCGGACAGGGTGCCCGCTTCGTCCACTTCGCTCTGCTCGTGCGCCGGGTTGGCCTCATCCAGATAGTGCGTGGAGTAAATGTTGAGTTTTCCCTTACGATTGCCCCGAAGCGCAATGCTGATGGCGTCGATTTTGAAGTAATGATGGATCTCTTTTGAGACCTCGCTGACCAGCTCGTCCATGTCCAGGCGCGACAGCACGGCGTTGGTGATCGCCACCAGAATACGGAAGTTGTCGCGCTCGCGGCTCAGCAGATCGTAATCCACATTATTGTTGACGCGGCTCTGGATCTGCTCCGCCACCACGCCGACAATCTGGGTAAAGGTGTGCAGACGCTCATATTCCGCCTCGCTCCACGGCTGGTCGGTAGTGCGCAGAAACTCGCAGCCGCCAAAAATATGGCCTTCCACCGCCAGAGGGAGCATGCAGTAATGGCCGAAAGGCTGATAGATATTGCTATCCGCCAGCATCGGCCAGGCCTGGCGGAACTCTTCAGCGCTGCAGTGCAGGATTTCAGGACGGGAAAGAATACGCCGCACCGGGCCGTGGGCGAGGTAGGTTTCATCCTCATATTCAAAGACTTTGCCGTTATCACGCGTTGAGTAGTAGCTCGCCCGCTGGGTCCCGCTGTGCCAGAGCACGATAGCGGCGCTGTCCGCAAGCGCTGATTGCCTGACCAGCCGCGTCAGGGTATCGCTCAGCGAGCCTAAATCGGGCTGCTGTAAAAGAGTGCGTGTGATGTCAAACAGGCCCTGCTGTCCAAGATCGCTCATCGGTGTATACGGCATTATTGCTTTCCAATAGAAACTGGCAAAAAAGAGAACGTCAGCGCTGACCGCTTATGGCGCGGTTCTAGCAAATTCGGGGTAACGGTTCGGCGTGCGGCAGATCCAGCGTGCGCTTCACGCCGTAAAGCCCGGTCAAACGCACCCCTTTGCGTTCAACCACTTCACCAATAATGGCGGCCTCTTTCCCTAACGGATGGGCGCGCAGTTCTGCCAGTACCGCGTCGGCAGCCTGGCGTTCAACGCCAATCGCCAGCTTGCCTTCATTGGCAAAGTTTAGCGGATCGAGCCCCAGCAGCTCGCAAAGCCCGCGCACGGCAGGCTTAACGGGCAGGCTGCGCTCGTTCAGTTCAATTCCACAGCCGCAGCGTGCGGCGAACTCGTGCATCACGGCATTAACGCCGCCCCGGGTGGCGTCGCGCAGGGCTTTCACCCCAGGTAGGGTGCGCAGCCTCTGGATAAGGGGCGTCAGCACCGCGCAGTCGCTGCGAAGCTCACCGTCCAGCCCCAGACCTTCGCGCAGGTTAAGGATAGTCGCCCCGTGGCAGCCCAGCGTGCCGGTGACTAACAGCACGTCGCCCACGGCAAGCTGCTGTGCGCCCCAGTGAATATCCGCCGGGATCGCCCCCATTCCTGCCGTATTGATGAACAGTTTATCCGCCGCGCCGCGCTGCACGACCTTGGTATCGCCAGTGACGATAGCGATCCCCGCCTCGCGCGCGGTCTGCGCCATGCTGGCGACAACCGTTTTGAGCGTCTCCATCGGCAGCCCCTCTTCGAGGATAAACCCGCAGGAGAGGTAGCGTGGCACCGCGCCACTGACGGCCACATCATTGGCGGTACCGCAAACAGCCAGTTTGCCGATATCTCCGCCGGGGAAGAACAGCGGATCGATGACATAGCTGTCGGTGGAGAACGCCAGCCTGTCGCCCTGGGCGGTAAGCGTGGAGAGCGCAATGCGCGCCTGATCCTCCTGCTCGGCCAGCCAGGGGTTGTTAAAGGCGTCCATAAACAGCTGATTGATGAGCTGCTGCATCGCCTGTCCGCCGCTGCCGTGCGCCATTTCCACGGTCTTCATGCTTCACTCTCCTGATTGCGATACTGATACCACGCGGCGCAGGCCCCTTCGGAAGAGACCATCAGCGCACCGAATGCGGTTTGCGGGTTACAGGTGCTGCCAAATAACGGGCACTGATGAGGTTTGCATTTGCCGGTGAGCACCTCGCCGCAGCGGGCATCAGGATCGTCGCACACCTGCTGTGGCTGCGGGCGGAAATGCGCCTCGGCATCGAAGGAACGATACGGCGGCGTCAGGTGTACGCCGGATTCAGCAATCAGCCCCAGCCCGCGCCATTCACTGTTGCCTTCCACCCTGAACACCTCGCGAATGGCCAGCTGCGCATGCACATTCCCCTCGTCCGGCACCACGCGGCGATACTGATTTTCGACGACGCTCAGAGCCGCTATTTTCTGCTCAACCAGCATGGTCACGCCTTGTAGTAGATCAAGTGGTTCGAAACCAGCTACCACTAATGGGCGATGGTACTCCCCGGCGATAAAACCATACGCCTCAGTACCGATCACCATGCTGACATGGCCCGGCGCGAGAAAAGCATCAATACCGTTGTCCGGCTCTTCAAGCAGGCTGCGAAGGGTGGGAATAAGCGTTATGTGCTGACAGAAAACGTAAAAATTGCCGATGTTGCGGGCTTTCACCTGCTGGAGTGTGATGGCCGTTGCGGGCATAGTGGTTTCAAAACCCAGCCCAAAAAAAACCACTTTTCGCGTCGGATTGTCGGCCGCCAGCTTCAGCGCATCCATTGGTGAGTAAACGATGCGGATATCCGCGCCGCGCGCTCTGGCCTGCAGCAGCGAGCCATTTTTGCCCGGCACGCGCATCGCATCGCCGAAGGTGCAGAAGATCACCTCCGGATGGCGGGCAATCTCAAGGCAGCTGTCGATACGCCCCATCGGCAACACGCACACCGGGCAGCCGGGGCCGTGAATGAATTCGATGTTTTCCGGCAGCAGTTGGTCAAGGCCAAACTTAAAGATAGCGTGGGTGTGTCCACCGCAGACTTCCATGATGCGTAACGGTTTTTCGGCGGTGTACTCAAGTAATAATGCGCGGGATTGCAGATGGTCAATCAGCTGCATCACCTGTTCAGGGGCACGGTATTCATCAACGTAGCGCATAGATTACCGTTCCTCGCCGTACAGCAGTGCGCCCACATCCGGCTCCACGTCAAACATGTTTTGCAGCGCGTCGAGCGTATCCCGGGCCTCCGCTTCGTTAATGACGCTCATCGCAAAGCCAACGTGAACCAGCACCCACTGACCAAGCCGTGATGCGCCGGTGTCATCGGTGCTGCCCACCAGCGTCAGGTCGACATCGCGCAGAATACCGCACACGTCCACTTTGGCCTGATTGCCGTCAATGGCGTGAATTTGTCCGGGTACGCCTATGCACATCGTTCACGCTCCAGCCAGTTCAGCCAGTGTTCCATGCCCTCGCCGCGCGTGGCGGAGACCAGCAGGATCTCAATATCCGGATTCACTTCCCGGGCACAGGCCAGGCATTTCTCCACGTCGAAGTTGAGGTAAGGCAGTAAATCCACTTTGTTTAGCAGCATCAGCGAGGCGGCGGCAAACATATGCGGATATTTCAGCGGTTTGTCCTCCCCTTCGGTGACGGAGAGCACGGCCACCTTATGCCGCTCGCCCAGGTCGAAGCTCGCCGGACAGACCAGGTTTCCGACATTCTCGATAAACAGAATGCCGTTATCCGCCAGCGGCAGACGCGGCGCGGCGTCTGCAATCATCTGCGCATCAAGGTGGCAGCCTTTACCGGTATTAACCTGAATGGCGGGCGTGCCGGTTTCACGAATGCGCGCCGCGTCATTCACCGTCTGCTGATCGCCCTCTATTACCGCACAGGATACGCGCGCATTCAGGCGTTTAAGGGTTTCGGTAAGCAGCGTGGTTTTGCCGGAGCCGGGGCTGGAGACCAGATTCAGCACCAGCTGGTTACGCGCATCAAAGCGGGCGCGGTTGCAGGCTGCGAGCTTGTTATTTTTGTCGAGCACGTTGATCTCCACCTCCAGCATCTGGCGCTGGCTGATGCCCGGAGCATGGGTGCCGGCTGCGCCGTGTCCGTAGTGCAAATCGCCCTCAACGGACCGTTTCGGCGTGAAGGTGACCCCGGTGAATGCCGCCGCCGGGCGCGGCGCAGGGGAAAAGGGGGCTGAGCGAAACGCGGAGTGGGGACGGTGTTCATCCCCTTCAATATACAGGTTGCCTTCAGCGCAACCGCAGGTACTGCACATACGTTACTCCTTCTCAATTTCGAGGCGTTGGATCTGCATGCCGTCATCCGCCACGATGCGCAGCCCCGCACACTGGCAGAGCGGGCAGCGCTGAACCTTTGATGACAGCAGGGTGACGTACTGCTGGCACTGGTCGCACCAGCACTCCGCCTGCTGCTCCTCAATGTGAAGTTCGCAGCCTTCCGCCAGCGTGCCGCGACACACCAGCTCAAAGCAGAAGGTGAGGGCACTGGTTTCGACGCAGGAAAATGCGCCGACTTTCAGCCAGACGCCCGTCACGCGTTTGGCGTGGTTGTGTACTGCCTGCTGTTCGATAAGTTCCAGAGCCCGCTGGCAGAGGGTGATTTCGTGCATGACGCCTCCTCAATGAATTGACCCTGTAATGCAATAACAGTGCCAGCTTGATTTCCCTTAAGGGGTGACGATGTCAACGCTGTCGAAATGACACGTCGACACCGACGATGTGACAGGGCAGTCCAGATTAAAGCCTATGTAAATCAATACATTAAAAACTGGCATGGAATCTGCTTAATAGCCGAAATCTTCACTAACCGGATGCGTTTTATGACTATTTGGGAAATCAGCGAAAAAGCCGATTACATCGCACGGCGTCATCAGCAGCTGCAGGAGCAATGGCACCAGTACTGCAACTCTCTGATTCAGGGCATTACCCTGTCGAAAGCCCGTCTTCACCACGCCATGAGCTGTGCGGCGCAGGGGGATATGCGCTTTGTCCTCTTCGGCCATTTCACGATTTTCGTCACCCTGGCGAACACCTTTAACAGCCACACCATTGAGTACTACGTCGAAACAAAAGCGGGCGAAAAACAACGGATTGCACAGGCGCAGCTGATGTCCGACGGCATGATCGATGGTCACGTCTCCAACCGCGATCGCCAGCAGGTGCTGGAGCACTATCTGGAAAAAATCGAGCCGGTATACAACGGCCTGTACGCAGCGGTTGAACATGACCTGCCGGTCAACCTGAAACAGCTGGTGGCGGCAACGACGCCAACGCACGTTGCCTGATCCCCGAGTGTCGAGAAGTGTCGAGAAGACATCTTTTCGTCAAAAATGACCATCACCAGAGGATTGCCCGGTGAACCGTTTTGTAATTGCTGACTCGACGGTCTGTATTGGCTGTCGAACCTGTGAAGCGGCGTGTTCGGAAACGCACCGCCTGCATGGGCTGCAGTCCATGCCGCGCCTGCGCGTCATGCGTAATGAAAAAGAGTCTGCCCCGCAGCTCTGCCACCACTGTGAAGATGCCCCGTGCGCGGGCGTCTGCCCGGTCAACGCCATTACCCGCGTTGAGGGGGCCGTGCAGCTGAACGAAAGCCTGTGCGTGAGCTGCAAGCTGTGCGGCATCGCCTGCCCGTTCGGCGCGATTGAGTTTTCCGGCAGTCGCCCGCTGCATATCCCGGCGAATGCCAACTCGCCCAAAGCGCCGCCTGCGCCTCCCGCGCCGGCACGCGTAAGCACGCTGCTGGACTGGGTGCCCGGCGTGCGCGCCGTCGCGGTGAAGTGCGACCTGTGCAGCTTTGATGAGCAAGGCCCGGCCTGCGTACGCACCTGCCCGACCAACGCGCTGATTCTGGTCAACATCCGCGACATCGCCCGCACCAGCAGGCGTAAACGCGAGCTGACCATTAACACCGACGTGGGCGATCTTTCTCTGCTGCAGGCATTTAATGAGGGGGCACAATGAACGCCGTGACGATGATGAACACCGGCGTAGCAGTCTTTGCTGCTGCGGCCATACTGGCGACGATCTTCTCCTTCTCTACAGCGTTCAGCGGCTGGATTGCCGGTATCGGCGGGGCCGTTGGCAGCGTGCTGACGCTGGGCGCGGGCGGCGTGGTGCTGCTCGGCGGCGGGCGCATTCACACGGTGATGCCGTTTGTCCATCACGCGGTGCAGGTCACGCCGCTGAACGCGATCTGGCTTATCACGTTCGGCCTGTGCGGGCTGTTTATCAGCGTGTTTAATATTGACTGGCACCGCCATCCGAACGCCAGCGCCAACGGGCTGCTGGTGAATCTGCTGATGGCGACGGCGGTCTGTGCGGTTACCGCCAGTAACCTTGCGGCGCTGGTGATGATGGCGGAAATCATGGCCCTGTGCGGCGTGTTCCTGACGGGCTGCACCGCCTCCGGCAAGCTGTGGTTCGCGCTGGGCCGCCTCGGTACGCTGCTGCTGGCGCTGGCCTGCTGGCTGGTGTGGCAGCGTTTCGGCACGCTGGACTTCGCTGCGCTCGACGGCCAGACGTTGGGCAACGACGTCTGGCTGCTGGGCGTGGTGGGCTTTGGTCTGCTGGCGGGCATTATCCCGCTGCACGGTTGGGTGCCGCAGGCGCATGCCAACGCCTCTGCGCCCGCTGCCGCGCTGTTCTCGACGGTGGTGATGAAAGTTGGTCTGTTCGGCATTCTGACGCTGACGCTGACGAGCGGCCAACCGCCGCTGTGGTGGGGCGTGGTGCTGCTGTTAGCCGGGATGATCACCGCGTTCGTCGGCGGGCTTTACGCGCTGATGGAGCACAACATTCAGCGTCTGCTGGCGTACCACACCCTGGAGAACATCGGCATTATCCTGCTCGGCCTTGGCGCGGGCGTCACCGGGCTGGCGCTCAGCCAACCGGCGCTGATTGCCGCCGGGTTTATCGGCGGGCTCTACCATCTTATCAACCACAGCCTGTTTAAAAGCACCCTGTTCCTCGGGGCGGGCAGCGTCTGGTTCCGCACCGGTCATCGCGATATCGAAAAGCTCGGTGGGATCGGTAAAAAAATGCCGGTCATTTCGCTCGCCATGCTGGTGGGGCTGATGGCGATGGCCGCGCTGCCGCCGCTGAACGGATTTGCCGGAGAGTGGGTGATTTATCAGTCCTTCTTCGCGCTCGGTCAGAGCGAGGCGTTTATCGCACGGTTGCTGGGGCCGCTGCTGGCCGTTGGGCTGGCGATCACCGGCGCGCTGGCGGTGATGTGTATGGCGAAAGTCTACGGCGTCACCTTCCTCGGTGCGCCGCGCACGTGTGAAGCGGAAACCGCCCGCGCTGCGCCCGTGCTGATGACGATAAGCGTCGTTGCCCTCGCGCTGTGCTGTATTGCGGGCGGGGTCGCTGCCCCGTGGCTGATCCCGCTGCTGGGAAGCGTTATTCCGCTGCCGCTTGCGACGGCGCACACCGGGGTTTCCCAACCGATGATCGCGCTGCTGCTGATTGCCTCTCCGCTGCTGCCGTTTGTGCTGATGCTGTTCTTCAGGCGTGACCGCCTTGGTTCCCGCGCGCGCGGCGCAGCCTGGGCCTGCGGCTATGAGCATGAGCAGTCGATGGTGATCACCGCGCATGGTTTTGCCATGCCGGTGAAAGAGAACTTTTCCGCCGTGCTGAAGCTGCGCCACTGGCTAAACCCGGCAGGACGAGTGCCTGGCTGGCAGAGCGCCGCCGCGCCTGCGCTGTTCCGCCGACTGGCGGTTATCGAGCTGGCGGTGCTGGTAGTGATTGTGATTTCACGAGGAGCCTGACATGAGTCTGTTTCTGGCAATACTTCAGGCGCTGGTGTTATTCGCCGTCGCGCCTTTGCTCTCCGGGATAAGCCGTGTGGCGCGCGCCCGGATGCACAACCGTCGCGGGCCTGGCGTGCTGCAGGAGTACCGCGATCTGTTCAAACTGCTTGCGCGTCAAAGCGTGGCCCCGGACGCCGCAGGCTGGGTGTTCCGCCTGACGCCCTTTGTGATGGTGGGCGTGATGCTGACCATCGCGACCGCGCTGCCGGTGGTGACCGTGGGGTCGCCGCTGCCGGCGCTGGGCGATCTGATCACCCTGATCTACCTCTTTGCCATCGCGCGCTTTTTCTTCGCGATTGCGGGTCTCGACACCGGTAGCCCGTTTACCGGTATCGGTGCCAGCCGTGAAGCCATGCTCGGCGTACTGGTGGAGCCGATCCTGCTGCTCGGGCTGTGGGTCGCCGCGCAGGTCGCCGGATCAACCCACCTCAGCTTAATCACCGATACCGTTTATCACTGGCCGGTTGCCCGCACCATTCCGCTGGTCCTGGCGCTCTGCGCCTGCGCGTTCGCCACCTTTATTGAGATGGGCAAACTGCCTTTTGACCTCGCGGAAGCGGAGCAGGAGCTGCAGGAGGGGCCGCTCACCGAATACAGCGGCTACGGCTTTGCGGTACTGAAGTGGGGCATCAGCCTTAAGCAACTGGTGGTGCTGCAGATGTTCGTTGGCGTCTTCTTCCCGTGGGGGCAGATGACGCATTTCACCGCTGGCGGCCTGGTGCTGGCCGTGGTGATTGCGGCGTTCAAACTGCTGGTTGGCGTGCTGGTGATTGCCCTGTTTGAAAACAGCATGGCGCGCCTGCGCTTTGCGGCGACGTCGCGTATCACGTGGGCCGGTTTTGGTTTTGCATTTTTAGCTTTCGTCTCCTTGCTGGTGGCGTGATTTAAGAGAGTATTTATGTCTGAAGAAAAGAAAGGTCAACAGTATCTCGCCGCGTTGCATCAGGCTTTTCCCGGCGTGGTGCTGGAGGAGTCCTGGCAGACCAAAGACCAGATTACCGTCACCGTGAAGGTGAATTATCTGCCGGAAGTGGTGGAGTTTCTCTATTACCAGCAGGGCGGCTGGCTCTCGGTACTGTTCGGTAACGACGAGCGCCAGCTGTGCGGCAACTACGCGGTGTACTACGTGATGTCGATGGAGCAGGGGGAGAAGTGCTGGCTCACCGTGCGCGTCGAGGTTGATCCGAACAAGCCGGAGTACCCGTCGGTCACGCCGCGCGTGCCTGCCGCCGTCTGGGGCGAGCGCGAAGTGCGTGATATGTACGGTCTGGTGCCGGTGGGGCTGCCTGACGAGCGCCGTCTGGTGCTGCCGGACGACTGGCCGGACGAACTCTATCCGCTGCGCAAAGACAGCATGGACTACCGCCAGCGCCCCGCGCCGACCACTGACAGCGAGACCTACGAGTTTATCAACGAGCTGGGCAGTAAAAAGAACAACGTGGTGCCGATCGGCCCTCTGCACGTGACCTCTGACGAACCCGGCCATTTCCGCCTGTTTGTTGACGGCGAGAACATTATCGACGCCGACTACCGCCTGTTCTACGTCCATCGCGGCATGGAAAAACTGGCGGAAACCCGCATGGGCTACAACGAAGTGACGTTCCTCTCCGACCGCGTGTGCGGCATCTGCGGCTTCGCCCACAGCACCGCCTACACCACCTCGGTGGAGAACGGGATGGGGATCGTGGTGCCGGAGCGCGCGCAGATGATCCGCGCCATCCTGCTGGAGGTGGAGCGTCTGCACTCGCACCTGCTGAACCTTGGCCTGGCCTGCCACTTTGTCGGTTTCGACTCCGGGTTCATGCAGTTCTTCCGCGTGCGTGAAGCGTCGATGAAGATGGCTGAAATTCTCACCGGGGCGCGTAAAACCTACGGCCTGAACCTGATCGGTGGGATCCGCCGCGACCTGCTGAAAGATGACATGATCCAGACCCGGCAACTGGCACAGCAGATGCGTCGCGACGTGCAGGAGCTGGTGGATATGCTGCTCAGCACGCCAAACATCGAGCAGCGCACCGTTGGCATTGGTCGTCTTGATCCGCAAATTGCCCGTGACTTCAGCAACGTCGGCCCGATGGTGCGCGCCAGCGGCCACGCCCGCGACACCCGCGCCGACCACCCGTTTGTTGGTTATGGCCTGCTGCCGATGGAGGTGCACAGCGAGCAGGGCTGCGACGTTATCTCCCGTCTCAAAGTGCGTATCAACGAGGTATTCACCGCGCTGAACATGATCGACTTCGGTCTCGATAACCTGCCGGGCGGCCCGCTGATGGTGGAAGGCTTCACCTATATTCCAAACCGCTTTGCCCTCGGCTTTGCCGAAGCCCCGCGCGGGGACGATATCCACTGGAGCATGACCGGCGACAACCAGAAGCTATACCGCTGGCGCTGCCGTGCGGCGACCTACGCCAACTGGCCAACCCTGCGCTACATGCTGCGCGGGAATACGGTCTCCGACGCGCCGCTGATCATTGGCAGCCTTGATCCGTGCTACTCCTGCACCGACCGCATGACCGTGGTGGACGTGCGCAAGAAGAAAAGCCAGGTGGTGCCGTACAAAGAGCTTGAGCGCTACAGCATCGAGCGTAAGAACTCGCCGCTGAAATAAGGACTCGTCATGTTTACCTTTATCAAAAAAGTGATCAAAACCGGCACGCAGACCAGCCGCTATCCGCTGGAGCCGCTGCCGGTCGACAAAAACTTTCGCGGCAAGCCGGAGCATAACCCGCAGCAGTGCATCGGCTGCGCGGCCTGCGTCAATGCCTGCCCGTCGAATGCACTGACGGTGGAAACCGACCTGAAAAGCGGCGAGCTGGCCTGGCAGTTCAACCTGGGACGCTGCATCTTCTGCGGCCGCTGCGAGGAGGTCTGCCCGACGGCGGCCATTCGTCTTTCCCAGGAGTACGAACTGGCGGTGTGGAAAAAAGAGGACTTCCTGCAGCAGTCGCGCTTTGCGCTGTGCAACTGCCGCGTCTGCAAGCGTCCGTTTGCCGTACAAAAAGAGATCGACTACGCCATTGCGTTGCTGAAACACAATGGCGATGTCCGCGCGGAACACCACCGCGAAGGCTTTGAAACCTGCCCGGAATGTAAGCGTCAGAAATGCCTGCTGCCGTCTGACCGCATCGATTTAACCCGTCACATGAGAGAGGCCAGCTGATGGAAAATTTACTCGGCCCGCGCGACGACAAAGGCATTCCGGTGCCGATGACGGTGGACGAATCCATCGCCAGCATGAAGGCGTCGCTGCTGAAAAAAATCAAACGTTCGGCCTACGTCTACCGCGTGGACTGCGGCGGCTGCAACGGCTGCGAGATTGAGATCTTCGCCACGCTGTCGCCGCTGTTTGACGCTGAACGCTTCGGGATAAAAGTGGTGCCGTCTCCGCGCCATGCGGACATCCTGCTGTTTACCGGGGCCGTCACCCGCGCAATGCGATCCCCTGCGCTGCGCGCCTGGCAGTCCGCGCCGGATCCCAAAATCTGCATCTCCTACGGGGCCTGCGGCAACAGCGGAGGCATCTTCCACGACCTGTACTGCGTCTGGGGCGGGACCGATAAAATTGTACCGGTGGATGTCTATATTCCAGGCTGCCCGCCGACGCCTGCCGCCACGCTGTACGGCTTTGCGATGGCGCTCGGCCTGCTGGAGCAGAAAATCCACGCCCGCGAACCCGGCGAGCGTGATAGCCAGCCTGCGACCATTTTGCATCCGGATATGGTGCAGCCGCTGCGCGTGAAGGTTGACCGCACCGCGCGCAGGCTGGCGGGGTATCGCTATGGCCGCCAGATTGCCGATGACTATCTGCGTCTGCTGGGGCAGGGCGACCATCAGGTTGCGCGCTGGCTGGAGGCGGAAAACGATCCACGTCTTAATGAGATCGTGGCGAACCTGAACCAGATCGTTGATGAGGCGCGTATCCGATGAGTGAAACGGTGGTGTTCAGCCAACTGAGCCGTAAGTTTATTGATGAGAACGACGCCACGCCGGATGCGGCGCAGCAGGTGGTCTATTACAGCCTGGCGATTGGGCACCACCTTGGCGTCATCGACTGCCTGGAGGCAGCGCTGAGCTGCCCGTGGGCGGAGTATCTGGCGTGGATAGGCACGCTGGAGGAGGGCAGCGCGGCGCGGCGTAAAATGGAGGGGGTGCCGAAGTACGGCGAGATCGTCATCGACGCCAACCACATTGCGATGCTCGCCAACGCCTTTGACGCCGCGCTGCGCCAGCAAACCCCGGCGCAGCAGGCATGGAGCAAAACGCTGCTTAGCATGCTGCACGACATTCATCAGGAGAGCGCCATCTACCTGATGGTGAGGAGATTACGTGACTGACGTTTTACTGTGTGTGGGCAACAGCATGATGGGCGACGACGGTGCCGGCCCGCTGCTGGCAGAGATGTGTGCCGCAAACCCGCAGGGCAACTGGGTGGTGATTGACGGCGGCAGCGCCCCGGAAAACGACGTGGTTGCCATTCGCGAACTGCGCCCTGAAAAGCTGTTAATCGTCGATGCTACCGATATGGGGCTTAACCCCGGCGAGATCCGCCTGATTGACCCGGACGACATCGCCGGAATGTTTATGATGACCACCCACAATATGCCGCTGAACTATCTGGTCGATCAGATTAAAGACGACGTGGGCGAGGTGCTGTTTTTAGGTATTCAGCCGGACATCGTTGGGTTTTATTACCCGATGACGCCACCGGTGAAAGCGGCGGTGGAGGATGTTTACTCCCGCCTTGCGGAGTGGGTGGGGGATGGGGGTTTTGCTCCACTCTGAGCAGTGCCGGGTGACGACTTCGCCTTACCCGGCCTACAAAACCCATCTCCCTCTCCCTGTGGGAGAGGACCGGGGTGAGGGCAACAGGCTACGCCAGATCCCCCCCGTTGCTCGCAATCACCTTCTTATACCACCCGAACGATTTCTTGCGCGTCCGCTCCAGCGTGCCGTTACCGGCATCATCGCGATCCACGTAGACAAACCCGTAGCGCTTGCTCATCTCGCCCGTCGAGGCGGCCACCAGGTCGATACAGCCCCAGGTGGTGTACCCCATCAGCGGCACACCGTCCTCGATCGCGTCGCCCATCGCGCGGATGTGCTCGCGCAGGTAGCTGATGCGGTAGTCGTCGTTGATCTCGCCGTTGGCGTCGATTTCGTCCTTCGCGCCGAGGCCGTTTTCCACCAGGAACAGCGGCTTCTGATAGCGGTCGTACATCATGTTCATGGTGATGCGCAGGCCCAGCGGGTCAATCCCCCAACCCCACTCGCTCACCTCAATGTGCGGGTTACGTAACGACTTCACGATGTTCGCCGCATTGGTATTGTTCGCGTTCATGTCCGCCGACGCACAGCGAGAGGCGTAATAGCTGAACGAGACAAAATCAACGGTGTTTGTCAGCAGTTCGTCGTCGCCGGGGTCTTTAACAATCACCACCCCTTTCTCGCGGAACACCCGGGCAGAGTAGGCTGGATAGCGGCCGCGCGCCTGCACGTCGATAAAGAACAGGTTCTCGCGATCTTTCTCCAGCGCCATCCACACGTCTTCCGGCTTGCAGGAGTAAGGGTAGAAATTACCGCCCGCCAGCATACAGCCGACCTGATTTTCAGGGTTAACCTCGTGGGCGATTTTGGTCGCCAGCGCGCTCGCCACCAGCTCGTGATGCGCGGCCTGGTATTTCACCTGGTCCTCGTTCTCACCCTCCTCGAACACCAGCCCCGCGCCGGAGAACGGGCTGTGTAGCATGATGTTGATTTCGTTGAAGGTCAGCCAGTATTTCACCAGGCCGTTAAACGCTTCGAAGCAGGTCCGCGCGTAGCGGGCGAAGAAATCAACCATCCTGCGGTTGCGCCACGAGCCGTATTCGGTGACCAGATGCATCGGCACGTCGAAGTGGCACAGGGTCACCAGCGGCTCGATGTTGTACTTTTTGCACTCCTCGAATACCGCGCGGTAGAAGGCGATGCCCTCCTGGTTCGGCAGCGGCTCGTCACCGTTCGGATAGAGGCGGCTCCAGGCAATTGAGGTGCGGAACACCGTGAAGCCCATCTCCGCCATCAGGGCGATGTCCTCTTTATAGCGGTGGTAAAAATCAATCGCCTCGTGGCTCGGGTAAAACTCGTCGTCGCGCAATGAAAAACGTTTTTCCTTCCCGAGTTTAACCGCCAGACGGTTCGCACCGTGGGGAATCATATCGACCGTGGTCAGCCCTTTGCCGCCCTCGCGGTACGCACCTTCACTCTGGTTGGCGGCAAGCGCGCCGCCCCATAAAAATCCTTGTGGAAAAACCGACATTTCTACCTCGCTATACATTTATGCTCGTGCTGCGTTGGCCTGAACCGGGGCGGTTTGCAGGGCGCGTGCCTTTTCGGCGTCGTCTTCAACCGGGATATCTTCAAAACCTAATATCAGGGTCAGAACAAACGACAGCACTACCGCCAGCCCCATCACGCCGAATACCCAGACGATGGTCATCGGGTTCGCCGGGTCGAAGAACTGGACGCTGGTAAACAGCCCCGGCGCAGCCATCGAGTGGCTGGCAAGGCCTGCCACACCGGCCACCGCGCCACAGATAAAGCCGCTGATCAGGCTCGCAATCAGCGGACGCTTCAGCCGCACCGCTACGCCGTACAGGGCCGGCTCAGAGATCCCCGCCATGATGGCAGAGGCCGCGGCCGCCAGCGCCGTCTGGCGCAGCTCCGGGTTTTTAGTTTTCCACGCCACTGCCAGCGACGAGCCGCCAAGCGACAGGTTGGCGCCGATTTCTGACGGCATCACCATCCCTTCTTTGCCCGTTTCGGCAATGGTCTGGATGATGGTTGGCGTAAACACGCGGTGCATACCGGTCATCACCAGCAGCGGCCACAGCGCGCCCATGATGGCGACCGACAGCCAGCCCAGATAGCCGTGAATGGTGTACACCAGCGCGGAGATGGCGCTGCCGATCCAGATCCCCAGCGGTCCAATCAGCACAATGGCGAGCGGGGCGGCAATCAGCACGATCAGCATCGGCTTCAGGAAGTTTTTTGTCACCGCCGGCGTGATGCGATCCACCCAGCGTTCGATATACGACAGGCACCAGGTCATGACCAGCGCCGGGATCACGGTGTAGGTATATTTCACCGCCGTGACCGGAATTAAGGCAAATTCTACATGCTCGCCCTGCGCCGCTTTCGCCATCAGCTCGATAAAGCTCGGGTGTACCAGCACGCCCGCAATAGCGATGGCGAGCGACATATTGGTTTTGAATTTCACCGCCGCCGAAGCCGCAACCATCAGCGGCAGGAAGAAGAACGCCCCGTCGCCGATGACGGTCAGGATGGTCAGGGTCGGCGCGCCTTTCTCCAGCACGCCGGTCATCTCGAGGATCATCGCCAGCAGCTTGACCATCGAGCCGCCGATGATCGCCGGGATCAGCGGCGACATGGTGCCGATCAGCGCATCAAGGATCCCTGCGCCTATCCGCCGCAAGGTCATTTTTTGCGGACCTTCCGGCACGGCAGGCTGGAGGTCGGTGGGTAACAGGCTGACCACTTCGCGGTAGGCCTGAGAAACGGTGTTGCCAATAATCACCTGGCACTGGTTATCGCTGCGCACCACGCCGAGCACGCCGCTGATGCTTTTCAGACGCGCGGCGTCGGTAAGGCTTTCGTCTTTCAGAACAAAGCGCAGACGCGTCATACAGTGGGTGACGGCGACGATGTTATCTTTACCGCCGAGCGCGCTGATCACGTCGTTTGCCAGCGCGGCATAGTTTTTGGCCATCGGATGTGTTCCTGTTATCGTTGTGAGTCGTGTAGGAAACCGGTTTCACATAATCATCATGAGTTTTTCCTGATGAAACAAGATCGCTTTTTGTCCATTTTTTCGTTTCGTGACGACGATCACCCGACGCGGAAAAAAGCGTGATGCTGCCGCTGCGACAATTTTTATGCGGTGCAGTACACTGCGAACCATCAGATTGAGAGGGAAGAACACGATGACCACGATGCTGGAAGTGGCGAAACGGGCAGGCGTTTCGAAAGCGACGGTTTCCAGGGTGCTGTCGGGCAATGGCTACGTCAGCCAGGAGACCAAAGACCGGGTGTTTCAGGCCATCGATGAGAGCGGCTATCGCCCGAATTTGCTGGCGCGCAACCTGGCGACCAGGCGCACCCAGACGCTGGGGCTGGTGGTGACCAACACCCTGTATCACGGCGTCTACTTTAGCGAACTGCTGTTCCACGCCGCGCGCATGACCGAAGAGAAAGGACGGCAGCTGATCCTGGCGGACGGCAAGCACAGCGCCGAAGAGGAGCGCGAGGCGATCCAGTATCTGCTGGATATGCGCTGCGACGCGGTGATTATCTATCCGCGTTTTCTCAGCGTGGAGGAGATGGACGAGATCGTTGAGAAATGCGAGCAGCCGATTATGGTGCTGAACCGCCGTCTGCGCAAAAACAGCAGCCACAGTGTCTGGTCCGATCATAAATCCTCCTCTCAGGAGGCGGTGTCGCAGCTGATTGCGAAAGGGCACCGGGAGATTGCGTTTATCACCGGCTCGCTGGATTCCCCGACCGGGGTTGAGCGTCTGTCAGGTTACAAAGCCGCGCTGGCGCAGCACGGCATTGCCCTGCGCGAAGAACTGATAGCAGAAGGGAAGTGGACTCCGGCAAGCGGTTCGGCGGCCGTCGCCGGGCTGTTATCCCGCGGCGAGCGTTTTACGGCGCTGGTGGCGAGCAATGACGATATGGCGATAGGTGCCCTGAAACAGCTTCATGACAGCGGAATCGCCGCGCCGGAGGCGGTGTCGGTGATTGGGTTCGACGATGTTGCCATTGCGCCATACACCGTGCCGTCGCTCTCCAGCGTGCGTATTCCGGTGACGGAGATGATCAAAGAGACCATCAGTCGCTTAATCTTCATGCTGGATAGCGGTGAGTTCACCTCTCAGCAAACCTTCTCCGGCGAGCTGATCCTGCGCGACTCCGTCACTGACGGTCCGCATCGCTGACGTCGACAGCCGTCATCGTCAGAAGTGACGATGACGGTGCCGCTTTCGTTGTTCATTTATATATAAATCAACAGGTTAATAATTGGCACGGTTTGTGAATAGCTTCGCGCATGACTGATATGCTGGAGTAGTAGATGAACCGTTTTATGATGGCCGATGCCAGTAAGTGCATTGGTTGCCGAACCTGTGAAGTCGCCTGCGTGGTGTCCCACCAGGCGGATCAGGATTGTGCCTCCCTGACCCCGGAATCTTTCCTGCCGCGCATTCACGTTATCAAAGGCGTGGATATCTCAACGGCGGCGATCTGCCGCCAGTGCGAAGACGCGCCGTGCGCCAACGTCTGCCCTAACGGGGCAATCAAACGCGAAAAAGGATTTGTACACGTGATGCAGGAGCGCTGTATCGGGTGCAAAACCTGCGTGGTGGCCTGTCCGTATGGCGCGATGGAGGTGGTCGTTCGCCCGGTGGTGCGCAACAGCGGCGCGGGGCTGAGCGTGCGAGCGGAGAAGGCCGAAGCCAATAAATGCGACCTTTGCTATCACCGCGAAGCCGGCCCGGCCTGCATGGAAGCCTGCCCGACGCATGCGCTGGTCTGCGTGGATCGCGACAAACTCGAACAGATGAGCGCGGAAAAACGCCGTCGGGCAGCGTTCGACACGTCGTCATCTCTGCTGTTTTAAGCCGCGATGAGCAGTAACGGTGTGCAGCTGCGCATACGCGGCAGGGTGCAGGGCGTCGGTTTTCGTCCCTTCGTCTGGCAGCTGGCGAACCAGCTTCAGCTTAGGGGCGATGTCTGCAATGACGCACAGGGCGTGCTGGTGCGCCTCGCGGGTGATGGGGGGGCCTTTACCGCGAGGCTGCATCAGGACTGCCCACCCCTGGCACGCATTGACCACGTTGATACGCAGCCCTTTACCTGGACGCGCGTGCCGGACGATTTTTCCATTCGCCACAGCGCGGGCGGGACCATGGACACCCAGATTGTTCCGGATGCCGCCACCTGCCCGGCGTGTCTGGCCGAAATGCGCGACCCTGCCGGGCGCCGCTACCGCTATCCCTTTATCAACTGCACCCACTGCGGCCCGCGTTTCACCATTATCCGCGCGATGCCGTATGACCGTCCGGCCACGGCAATGGCGCACTTCCCGCTGTGCACGCCCTGTGAAACGGAGTACCGCGACCCCGCCGACCGGCGTTTTCATGCCCAGCCGGTGGCGTGCCCGGACTGTGGCCCCTGGCTGGAATGGCGTGCGGGAGATAAAACCGCCGTGCGTGAAGCGGCCCTGAGCGCCGCGGTTGAGATGCTGAAAAACGGCGGCATCGTCGCCATCAAAGGGCTGGGCGGTTTTCACCTTGCCTGCGATGCGCGCCATCCGCAGGCGATAGCCACACTGCGTTTGCGTAAGCGCCGTCCGGCGAAGCCGCTCGCGGTGATGCTCCCGCAGGCGGATGGCCTGCCGGATTCAATCCAAACGCTGCTGCACTCTCCTGCTGCGCCCATCGTGTTAGTGCCGGCATCGTGGCTTCCTGACCTGCCTGACGGGATTGCTCCCGGCCTTTCGACGATTGGCGTCATGCTCCCGGCGAACCCGCTGCAGCATCTGCTGATGATGGACTGCCAGCGTCCGCTGGTGATGACCTCCGGCAACCTCAGCGGCAGGCCGCCAGCCATGACCAACCAGCAGGCGCTGGACGATCTGAGTGACATCGCGGACGGGTTCCTGCTGCACAACCGCGACATCCTCCAGCGGATGGATGACTCCGTGCTGGATCAGGACGGCGTGATGCTGCGCCGCGCGCGCGGTTTTGTGCCGGATGCCATCACGTTACCCGCAGGGTTTTGTAATATCCCCTCCATGCTGTGCACCGGTGCGGAGCTGAAAAACACGTTTTGTCTGGTGCGCGGCAGCCAGGCGGTTGTGAGCCAGCACTTTGGCGATCTCAGCGAGGAGGGCGTGGAGGCGCAGTGGCGCGCGTCGCTTGACGTGATGCAGCGGATCTACGCCTTCCAGGCGGAACGCGTGGTCTGTGATGCACATCCGGGGTACCACGCCCACGCGTGGGCCAAAGAGCAGGCGTTGCCGCTCGAGACGGTGCTGCACCACCACGCGCACGCGGCGGCCTGCATGGCCGAGCACGGCTGGCCGCTGGACGGCGGGGATGTGATTGCCCTGACGCTGGACGGCATTGGCATGGGCGAGAACGGCGCGCTGTGGGGCGGGGAATGCCTGCGGGTGAACTATCTCGAATGCGAACATCTGGGCGGCCTGCCCGCCGTGGCGCTGCCGGGCGGGGATCTGGCTGCCGTCCAGCCGTGGCGCAATTTGCTTGCCCACTGCCTGGCTTTTGTTCCGGCGTGGCAACGCTATCCGGAAACGCAGGCCATGCAGCGGCAAAACTGGCCGCTGCTTTCTGCCGCCATTACGCGCGGGATCAACGCGCCGCGGGCCTCATCCTGTGGACGGCTGTTCGACGCGGTGGCCTGCGCGCTGGGCATTGCCGCTGAAAACCAGCGCTACGAAGGGGAAGCCGCCTGCGGGCTGGAAGCGCTGGCGTCGCAGTGTGCGGGTGTGGCGCATCCGGTTACCCTGTCGGTGGAAAACCTCTCTCTCTTCTGGCAGCAGTGGCTCAACTGGCAGGCTGAACCCTGCGAGCGGGCATGGGCCTTCCATGACGCCCTGGCAAAAGGGCTGGCGGAACTTGCCGTGCGCCATGCCCGGCGTCTGTCGCTTTCAACGGTGTGCTGCAGCGGCGGCGTGTTCCATAACCGTCTGTTGCGCGCGCGGCTTAGTCATTATCTCGCCGACTACCACCTTCTTTTTCCTCGTCAGCTGCCCGCAGGTGACGGGGCTATCTCCTTCGGGCAGGCGGTTGTCGCCGCCGCCCGGTCATGTTCACAAAGGACTCAAAATGTTACGACTCTTACGCAATGAACCTCGCGCGGCGTTACTGCTGCTGGCTCTGGTAATGGCAAATCTGCTTGCCTGGGGATGGGCATGGTCAACCTTCAGCGCCAGCCCGGCACTGATGGCCGCAAGCCTGCTGGCCTGGTGCTACGGACTGCGACACGCGGTGGATGCCGACCATATTGCGGCTATCGATACCGTCACGCGTAAGATGATGCAGCAGGGCAAACGCCCGTCAGGCGTGGGGGCGTGGTTTTCGCTGGGGCACTCTACCATCGTGGTGCTGGCGTCCATTGCAATCGCGGCAACCGCCACGGCCTTCCAGAAAAACATGGCCTGGTTCCACGAGACGGGCGGGATGATTGGCACCGCCGTGTCGGCCACGTTCCTGCTGGCAATGGCACTGGTGAATATGGTGATTTTACGCGGCGTCTGGCGCAGTTTTCAGGCGCTGAAAAAAGGGCGTTCGGCCAGCGGCGATCTTGCGCTGCCAGCGCAGGGCGGGGTGATGAACTGGCTGTTTGGCGCGACGTTCCGCCTGGTCAACAAAAGCTGGCAGATGTACCTGGTCGGCTTCCTGTTCGGACTGGGTTTTGACACCGCCACCGAGATTGGCGTGCTGGGCATCTCCGCGGCCAGCGCCTCAAAGGGGATGTCGGTGTGGGCGATCATGATCTTCCCGGCACTGTTCGCCAGCGGCATGGCGCTGATCGACACGCTTGATAATCTGTTAATGGTGGGCGCTTACGGCTGGGCGTTTAATAAACCACAGCGCAAGCTCTACTACAACATGACCATCACCGGGACATCCGTGGTAGTGGCGCTGTTCATCGGTGGGCTGGAAGCGCTGGGCCTGCTGATGGATAAATTCGCACTCAGCGGCGGCGTGTGGGAGCTGATTGGCGCGGTCAACGACAACCTCGGCAACGCCGGATTTGTCGTCGTTGGGCTGTTTGCCGCCTGCTGGCTGATCTCGATGGTTAACTACCGCTGGCGCGGCTACGATGCGCTGGTCGTCCGCTCCTGAACCTGCGACGGAGGCTCGCCTGGGTAACCTCGGGCCAGCCTCCGGCTGTTAAAAATAACAGCTTTACGAAAAGAGTGATGCCCGGGAAATAAAAAATAATGCATGACAAATGAATTTAAATTATATTTTTACGGCGAATTATTATTTAAATATACCATGCATTCTTAAATGAGATATTCCGCATTTTACACCATTAAAAAGGGTGCCATGGCCTTTGCTACTTACCCTGGTGGCAGGTTTCAGCAGGATATGCAGCCGCGCAGTGCGGGCTTCCGGGCTAAGATAAAATCAGTAAAATAAAACGGGTCGGTGTTTTTTAGTGATTTCGTATTTCAGTATTGATGGAATAAATAATAAAAGGACTGATAGCGGTGATTTATCTGATTTGTATTTATTTTATGAATAGATTGCGTAAAAAAAAGCCCCAGGACATCGGGGCTGCGGATAATAAAATCCCAAGGTTAAGTAAGCGTGGTAAAAGGCTAAGGGTTAAGCGGGCAGCGATTTCAGCAGAGCGAAAGCCTCCTTCATCCGATCTTCACTGACCACGAAGGCGCGCAGATTGCCCTCATCGTCAGCACCGCGTGCCACCATCCCCTGAGACTCAAGGGTGATATGCCAGTTAAGATCCCGGCGCTGGGTTTCACCGGCAAGGTGCAGCGGCAGCTCGGGTGTTTTCACCTTCACCAGCATCGCGGGTAATTTCAGGGGCGTACTGCCCCCAAGCAGATTTTTCGCCAGATACATCGCGCTAAGCTGTATCGGCTGCAGGAACGGCAGAACCTGGCCATTGATCTCCGCGCAATCGCCCAGCGCATAGATGTCGGGCTGCGTGGTGCGCAGGTAGCTGTCTACCTTCACGCCGCGGTGGGTCTCGGCTCCGGCACGGTGAGCCAGCGCCGTTTCCGGACGCAGCCCGGTAGCAGCGATAACGACGTCTACCTCTACGCTGCGATTGCCGTCGAGCGTAGCGCGCACGCCGCTCTCGGTTTTGGTCAGACTGTGCAGCTGCGATTTCAGCAGCAGGTGCACACCCATATCGGTCAGACGATGCTGTAAGCGACTGCTTACTTCCGCAGGCATCAGCGCCGACAGGATGCTCGCCGCGTGGTCCACTAAGGTGACGGCTTTACCCGCCCGGCAGAAGTCCATCGCCAGCTCGGTGCCAATCAGGCCGCCGCCAACAATCATCACGCGCTGCGCATCGCGAAGCCTCGTTTCGCTGGCCTGGTACTCCTGCTGGCTGTTCAGGGTGAGCATCAGCTCGCGGCCTTCAACCGGTGGAACAAAGGCAGAAGCGCCGGTAGCAAGCACTAACTTATCGTACTGCCAGCTCTGGTCTTTCGCTTTCACGACGTGGGCGGCAGCGTCGATATCGGTTACCCAGGTGTAGGGAAACAGGCGCAGGTTAAACTGTTCCGCGAACTCCCCCGCCGACTGGCGGGTGAGGTCTTCGGCACGCTGATTCTGGCTAATGACGTGGCTTAAATCAGGCTTGTTGTACTCGTCCATGCTGTCGGCGGCGATCACCGTCAACGGCACGCTGGCATCCTGTTTACGAATGTTTTTCACCAGCTGGCGGGCGGCAAAGCCCGAGCCGATGATGACGATCCCGTTGCTCATTTTGCCTCCGTAGCCAGTTCGTCAAAGACGTCTTTACCAAGGGAACATTCCGGGCAGAGGAAGTTGTCCGGTACGTCACTCCACGGCGTGCCCGGGGCGACATCCTGCAGTGGCTCGCCCAGTTCCGGGTCGTAAATCCACTGGCAGACGCTGCACTGCATGCGCGGGCCGAGATCGGCAGAAGCGGCGGCACAGCTGCTGGCGGGCTGTGGTTCGGCCGGTTTTGCTACGGCTTCAGGCAGTGGAGCGAGCGCCCACTGACGTGCGATATCGCGACCGTGCTGGCGGCAGATTTCCAGCGCGTCGATGTCTGGGCGCCATTTGGCCTTGAGGCTCATGGACATTTCAAAACCGGCATCCTGCAGGCGGGTTGAGAGACGGTCAACCGCGCCGCCGCTCCAGCCGTGGGAGCCAAAGGCGCTGGCGCGTTTATTGCGGAAGCGCAGGCCGGTCATCTCTTCTACCAGACCCGCAATTTTTGGCATCATCACGTTGTTCATGGTGGAGGTGCCCACCAGCACGCCTTTGGAGCGGAAGGTATTGGTCAGAATCTCGTTTTTATCGCTGCGGGCGACGTTGAAGATTTTCACCGCTACGTTCGGGTCAACTTCGTTGATACCCTGCGCGATTGCATCCGCCATCATGCGGGTGTTGTTGGACATGGTGTCGTAGAAGATAGTGATGCGATCTTCCTGATAATCTGCCGCCCATTTCAGATACAGCTCGACAATCTGGGTTGGATTTTCACGCCATACCACGCCGTGAGAGGTGGCAATCATATCCACCGGCAGGTTAAAGCCGAGGATCTCAGTGATTTTTGGCGTTACCAGACGGCTGAACGGCGTAAGGATGTTGGCGTAGTAGCGCTGGCACTGCTCGAACAGCTCGGTCTGATCCACTTCGTCGTTGAACAGACGCTCATCGCAGTAGTGCTGGCCGAAGGCGTCGTTACTGAACAGCACCGCGTCGCCGGTCATGTAGGTCATCATGCTGTCAGGCCAGTGCAGCATAGGCGTTTCCACGAAGATCAGCTGTTTGCCGTTACCGATATCCAGGGAGTCACCGGTTTTCACGGTGTGGAAATTCCACTCCGGATGGTGATGATGGCCGTTAATGGAGTCAATCGCGTTGGTGGTGCAGTAGATTGGCGTGTTCGGGATATAGGACATCAACTCGGTCAGCGCGCCGGCGTGATCTTCTTCCGCATGGTTAATAATGATGTAGTCGATGTCATTCAGGTCGATTTCGCTGCGCAGGTTCTGCACGAACTCACGGCTGAATTTGTGATCGACGGTATCAATCAGGACGTTTTTGCCTTCACGAATGAGATAGCTGTTATAGCTGCTGCCGCGCAGCGTTTTGTATTCAGTTCCGTGGAAATCACGAACTTCCCAGTCACGTTGGCCAACCCAATGAATGTTATTTTTAACCAGAATAGACATAGCAACCTCAGTTTAATGCGACGTTTTTAAATAAGATGGTTTAGCTATATCAAGTTGCGTGCCAACTTTTTAACTTATTGATTGTATATGGTTTTATTTTTCATCCTCCCTAATGGGTAGTCATAATGACTATGATAAATACTGTCAATATGACAATATGTATTGTCAAAATGACAGCGAGGTCAACATGAGCTTTTCTGTAGATGTACTGGCGAAGATAGCCATTGAACTGCAAACCGGGATTGGGCATCAGGACCGTTTTCAGCGGCTGATTTCCACGCTGCGCCACGTGCTGGAGTGCGATGCATCGGCGCTGCTGCGCTACGAGGGGCGGCAGTTTATCCCCCTGGCGATCGACGGGCTGGCGCAGGACGTGCTGGGGCGTCGCTTTACCCTTGAAGGCCACCCGCGCCTGGAAACTATCGCCAGGGCGGGGGACGTGGTGCGCTTTCCGGCAGACAGCGATCTGCCCGATCCCTATGACGGGTTGATCCCCGGACAGGAGAGCCTGAAGGTGCACGCCTGCATTGGCCTGCCGCTGTTTGCCGGGCAAAACCTCATCGGCGCGCTGACGCTTGACGGCATGTCGCCGGATCAGTTCGACACGTTCAGCGACGAGGAGCTGCGGCTGATTGCCGCGCTGGCCGCCGGCGCGCTCAACAATGCGCTGCTGATTGAGCAACTGGAGAGCCAGAACATTCTTCCCGGCAGCCCGGCAGCGTTTGAGCAGGTGGCTCACACCGAGATGATTGGCCTGTCGCCGGGCATGGCGCAGCTTAAAAAAGAGATCGACATCGTGGCGGCCTCCGATTTGAACGTGCTGATTTTTGGTGAAACCGGCACCGGGAAGGAGCTGGTGGCGAAGTCGATTCACGAGGCCTCGCCGCGTGCGGTTAACCCGCTGGTCTACCTTAACTGCGCGGCGCTGCCGGAGAGCGTGGCGGAAAGCGAGCTGTTTGGTCACGTCAAAGGGGCGTTTACCGGGGCCATCAGCAACCGCAGCGGCAAGTTTGAAATGGCGGATAACGGCACGCTGTTCCTCGACGAAATTGGTGAGCTGTCGCTGTCGCTGCAGGCGAAGCTGCTGCGCGTGCTGCAGTATGGCGATATTCAGCGCGTCGGGGACGATCGCAGCCTGCGCGTCGACGTGCGCGTGCTGGCCGCCACTAACCGCGATCTGCGTGAAGCCGTGCTGGCCGGACAGTTCCGTGCCGACCTGTTTCACCGACTGAGCGTTTTCCCGCTCTCCGTGCCGCCGCTGCGCGAGCGTGGTGAAGATGTGGTGCTGCTGGCGGGCTATTTCTGCGAGCAGTGTCGTCTGAAGATGGGGCTTTCCCGCGTAGTGTTAAGCCCGGGCGCGCGCAGACATCTGCTGAGCTACGACTGGCCGGGTAACGTGCGCGAGCTGGAACATGCCATTCACCGTGCGGTGGTGCTGGCGCGGGCCACGCGGTCAGGGGATGAGGTGGTGATCCACGCCCGTCATTTTGCCCTGCACGATGAAGCCGTGCAGACCGTGACGCAGGTTGTCCCAGAGATTGCTACCCAGAATCTGCGTGAGGCGACGGAGGCGTTTCAGCGACAGACTATCGCCCGTGCGCTGGTGCAGAATAATCGCAGCTGGGCCGCGTGCGCGCGTGCGCTGGAGACGGACGTCGCCAACCTGCACCGGCTGGCGAAGCGTCTTGGGCTTAAATAATACCGGCCTGATAGAAATCCTGCAGGTTGATGGCCCCGCACAGCCTGCCGCTGTCATCCACCACCGGTGCGGCGGTAATTTTACGCTTCATCAGCACCTCTTTAGCCTCAATGGCGCGGCTTTCGGCGTTGAGCGTTAAGCCGCCTGTGGTCATGGCGTCTGACACCTGCGATTCCAGCTTACCGCCGCCAACCAGCCAGCGGCGCAGGTCGCCGTCGGTAAAGACGCCTTTGACGAAGCCGCCGTCATCACACACGGCAACCAGCCCCAGCCCGGTACGGCTCAGCTCCAGCATTGCGTCCATCACGCTGGTATCAAGCGTGACCTGCGGCGTGGCCTCGTCGGTGCGCATCAGGTGGTGCACTTTATTGAGCAGACGCGCGCCCAGCGCCCCCGCCGGATGCGAGCGGGCAAAATCTTCTTCGTTAAACCCGCGCGCCTGCATCACCGCCATGGCCAGCGCATCGCCCATCATCAGCGTATTGACGGTGCTGGAGGTGGGGGCAAGGTGCATCGGGCAGGCTTCGCGTTCAACGGAGATATCCAGCGTGGCTTTGGCTGCCAGCGCCAGCGGCGAGCGGGGTTTGCCGGTCATCGCCAGCAGCGCTACCGATTTTTCCTGCAGGCGAGGGATGATGAGATCCAGCTCTTTGGCTGAACCGGAGTAGGAGATGAACAGCATCACGTCGCGGCTTTCAATCATCCCCAGATCGCCATGCAGCGCTTCAGCCGGATGGACGAAAAAGGCGGGCGTGCCGGTGCTGGCAAGCGTTGCGGCAATCTTTTTGCCGATATGGCCGGATTTACCAATCCCTGCCACAATCACTTTTCCTTCACACTGAATAAGGGTGTTGGCCGCGCGGACAAAATCCTCGCCCAGACGTTCCGGCAGGCGGCTTGCTTCCTGCAACTCCAGCAGCAGGGTCTGGCGGCCTGCATTTAACAGAAAATCACTCATCGCTCTCTCCGGTTTCGATCGTTTCCATTCCCTTCGCGGCGGAAGGAGGGCGCTATAGTAATCCATTCTCCTTTCGGCGATCGTGGTCAATGTCGAAAGATTTTGCTTACGGCCACAGAACCGCTTCCTTGAGGAGTTGGGGATGCTTTACCATACTGGGTTCTTATCGAACTCGTTAAATGGATGTCCCATGTTCAAGCGTCGTTATGCAGCGCTGCTGCCTGCACTTATTTTGCTGTCCGCCTGTAGTAGCAAACCAAAGACCGAAGCTGTTCAGCAGACGGCTGGCGCGCCGTCCGGGGGCTTCTTGCTGGAGCCGCAGCACAATATGATGCAGATGGGTGGCGATTTTGCGAACAACCCGGCTGCGGAAGCTTTCATCGACAAAATGGTGAGCAAGCACGGCTTTGACCGCCAGCAGCTGCACGAGATTTTGTCTCAGGCGAAACGTCTGGACTACGTGCTGCGTCTGATGGACAGGCAGGCCCCGACGGCACAGGTTCCAACCGGGCCGAACGGTGCGTGGCTGCGCTACCGCAAACAGTTTATTACCCCGGACAACGTGCAAAACGGCGTGGCGTTCTGGAACCAGTATGAAGATGCGCTCAACCGCGCGTGGCAGGTTTACGGCGTTCCGCCTGAAATCATCGTCGGGATTATCGGCGTGGAAACCCGCTGGGGCCGCGTGATGGGCAAAACCCGCATCCTCGACGCGCTGGCAACGCTCTCCTTTAACTACCCGCGCCGCGCCGAATACTTCTCGTCCGAACTGGAAACCTTCCTGTTGATGGCGCGTAACGAGCAGGACGATCCGCTGGATCTGAAAGGCTCGTTTGCCGGTGCAATGGGCTACGGCCAGTTTATGCCGTCTTCCTATAAGCAATATGCCGTCGATTTCAACGGGGATGGTCACATCAACCTGTGGGATCCGGTAGATGCTATCGGCAGCGTGGCAAACTACTTCAAAGCGCACGGCTGGACGCCGGGCGGCCAGGTGGCGGTGCAGGCCAACGGCCAGGCGTTTGGCCTGGAAAATGGCTTCAAAACCCAGTACAGCCCTGCGCAGTTGATTGCGGCAGGCTTAACGCCGACCCAGCCGCTGGGTGACGCCCAGCAGGTGAGCCTGCTGCGCCTGGATGTCGGTACGGGTTATCAGTACTGGTACGGTCTGCCTAACTTCTACACCATCACCCGCTATAACCACAGCACGCATTATGCGATGGCCGTGTGGCAGCTGGGGCTGGCGGTTTCCCAGGCACGCGTGCCGGCGGCGTCACCGTTTAGCCAGTAAGTTACCTTATACCCCCTCTCCCGTTGGGAGAGGGGAGCCGTGCGCCCCGTTCTTCTTAGAAACATTTCGCCACACTCCCTTTACCCTTCCTTCATTTACATCATTGTCATCTTTTATTATTGTTATGTTATAACATTTAAAGTGGTGTAAAGATGTCGACTTCCTTTTTATCGCTCTCCGCTCAGGCGCGGCTTCTGCTGGCCCTGGTGCTGATGATCTTTCTCGGTCTCGCCGTGCGCTGGGCGGTGGCGCTGCCATGATCGTGATGAACGAACTTATTGCGGGCTATGACCGCCAGCCCGTCACGCGGGCGTTATCGGGGGCTATTGAGCGCGGCAGCCTGACTGCCATCGTCGGTGCGAACGGCTGCGGGAAATCCACGCTGCTCAAAACGCTCGCGGGTTTTCTTCCGCCGGTAAGCGGCAGCTTTCGCTGGCAGGGAAAACGCCCGGTGATTGGCTGGCTGGCGCAGCGGCACGCGCTGGAGGCGCAATTTCCGCTGACCGTGCAGGATGTGGTGGGGATGGGCTGCTGGCCACGCGTCTCACTTTTTTCCGGGTTTAGCCCTGACGCGCGTCTGCGAATTGCGGGGGCGCTTGAGCGAGTGGGGCTGGCGTCAATGGCGCTGTCGACCATCGATGCGCTCTCCGGAGGCCAGTTTCAGCGCATGCTATTTGCGCGCGTGTTAGTGCAGCAGGCGCCGCTGGTGATGCTCGATGAACCTTTTACCGGTGTCGATGAAGCGACCAGTAACGTCCTGATGGAGATCATGCTGGAGATGTACATGCAGGGGCAGACGCTGCTGGCGGTGTTACACGACAGTGAGCGCGTGTCGCGGCACTTCCCACAAACGTTGCGGCTGGATCACGATATTCCCTGCTGGACCACGGAACGGGTGAGGGTGGCATGATCTGGCACATCTTCTTTCAGCCCTTTATCGAATACGGCTTTATGCGCCGCGCGCTGGTGGTTTGCCTGGCGCTCTCCGTCAGCACGACGGCGCTGGGCGTCTTTTTGCAGCTGCGTCAGATGAGCCTGATGGGCGATGCGCTCTCCCATGCCATTTTGCCCGGCGTGGCGGTGGGGTATCTGCTTAGCGGAATGTCGCTGCTGGCGATGAGCGTGGGCGGTTTCGTGGCGGGCATTACCGTCGCGCTGGTGGCGGGCGTGGTCAGCCGCCGCACGCCGCTCAAAGAGGACGCCAGCTTCGCCGGGTTCTACCTCGGATCGCTTGCCCTCGGCGTGACTCTGGTCTCGCTGCGCGGATCGAACGTAGACCTGCTGCATCTTCTCTTCGGTTCTATTCTCGCGGTGGACAATGACGCCGCGCTGTTCGTCGCGGGCGTGTGTATGGTCACCCTTATTACGCTGGCGATTTTCTATCGTGGGCTGGTTACCGAGGCGTTTGATACCGCGTGGCTGCAGGTGAATGCCCGCTGGCTGCCCGGACTGCTGCACGGCCTGTTTCTCGCCCTGCTGGTGCTCAACCTGGTGGCCGGTTTTCAGGTGCTCGGCACGCTGATGGCCGTTGGGCTGATGATGCTCCCGGCGGTTGCGGCGCGCTGCTGGGCCCGCACGCTACCGGGGCTGCTGGCGGTGGCGGGTATCAGCGGTATCGGCTGTGCGTGGCTGGGATTAAGCCTCTCCTGGGCCGCAAGCTTACCTGCCGGGCCGTCCATTGTGCTGACCGCCAGCGCGCTGTTTTTTATCTCGATTTTATTGGGTTCGCGCAGCAGGCTGGCTGGCAGCCTGCGTGCGCTTTTTCAACGCAAGGGGAAATGATGAAACGTACAGGGTTAGCTATTGCGCTCGCGCTAGGAATGATGTCGCCGGGGTTGATGGCGAAAACGCTTAATGTGGTGACCAGCTTTTCCATCCTGGGTGATATTACGCAGGAAGTGGGGGGTGAACATGTGAAGGTGACTACGCTGGTGGGGCCGGATGGCGATCCGCACACCTTTGAACCGTCGCCGAAAGACAGTGCGGCGTTAAGCAAGGCGGACGTGGTGGTGGTTAACGGATTAGGGCTTGAGGGCTGGCTTGACCGTCTGGTGAAAGCCTCCGGCTTTAAAGGCCAGCTGGTGGTGGCCTCGGCGGGGGTGAAAACGCACACGCTGGAAGAAGACGGCAAAACCGTGACCGATCCCCATGCCTGGAACAGCGCGGCGAACGGGGCGCTGTATGCGCAAAATATACTGTCGGCGCTGGTGAAAGCTGACCCGGACGACAAAGCCGCGCTGGAGGCTACCGGGAAGCCGTACATCGCCCAACTGACCCAACTGGACGGCTGGGCCAAAACGCGCTTTAGCCAGATCCCGCAGGCAAAACGCAACGTACTGACCAGCCATGACGCTTTCGGCTATTTCAGCCGCGCCTACGGTGTCACCTTTATGGCGCCGCAGGGGCTGTCGTCGGAGAGCGAAGCCAGCGCGGCGCAGGTGGCTGAGATCATCAACCAGATTAAAGCCGACGGCGTTAAAACCTGGTTTATGGAAAACCAGCTCGACCCGCGTCTGGTGAAGCAAATTGCCAGCGCAACAGGAGCCGAGCCTGGCGGTGAACTCTACCCGGAAGCCTTGTCGGCAAAAGGCGGCGTGGCGGATACCTACGTCAGGGCGTTCCGCCACAACGTGGATACCCTCGCCGACAGCATGAAGTAATGTTCTTTCAAGCCGATGCGCCCGCGTCGGCTTTTTTCTGAAGCTCCCTCGTAAAACCTGAAGCGCATCCCCATATTTAACGAGAAAGTGCTATCTTGTGCTGCACGTTTTTCCGAAGCCTGGAGCGAAAATGACTGACCATGAATTGATGCAGCTTAGTGAAGTGGTAGGGCTGGCATTGAAGCAGCGCGGGGCGACCATCACCACCGCCGAGTCCTGTACCGGTGGCTGGGTCGCCAAAGTGATTACTGATATTGCGGGCAGTTCCGCCTGGTTTGAACGCGGCTTTGTGACCTACAGTAATGAAGCTAAAGCCCAGATGATCGGCGTGCGTGAAGCCACGCTTGAACAGCATGGCGCGGTCAGCGAACCGGTGGTCATTGAGATGGCGATTGGTGCCCTGAAAGAGGCGCGCGCAGACTATGCGATTTCGATTAGCGGCATCGCCGGGCCGGATGGCGGCAGCGACGTGAAGCCTGTTGGCACCGTGTGGTTTGGTTTCGCAACCTCGAAAGGCGAGGGGATAACGCGTCGGGAATGCTTCAGCGGCGATCGCGAAAGCGTGCGTCGTCAGGCGACGGAATATGCGTTAAAAACGCTCTGGCAACATTTTCTACAAAATACTTGATACTGTATGACTATACAGTATAATTGCACCAACAGAACAGAAATCCACGGTGAAGCGCAGTTGCTTCTCCCGGCATGACAGGAGTAATAATGGCTATCGACGAAAACAAACAGAAAGCGTTGGCGGCAGCACTGGGCCAGATCGAAAAGCAATTCGGTAAAGGCTCCATCATGCGCCTGGGTGAAGACCGTTCCATGGATGTGGAAACTATCTCCACCGGTTCGCTTTCTCTGGATATCGCACTGGGCGCGGGCGGTTTGCCGATGGGCCGTATCGTAGAAATCTACGGGCCGGAATCCTCAGGTAAAACCACGCTGACCCTGCAGGTCGTTGCGGCGGCACAGCGCGAAGGTAAAACCTGTGCGTTTATCGATGCCGAGCACGCGCTTGACCCCGTCTACGCACGTAAGCTGGGTGTTGATATCGACAACCTGCTGTGTTCTCAGCCGGACACCGGCGAGCAAGCGCTGGAAATTTGTGACGCGCTGGCACGTTCTGGTGCGGTTGACGTTATCGTGGTTGACTCCGTTGCCGCGCTGACGCCAAAAGCCGAAATCGAAGGTGAAATCGGTGACTCTCACATGGGCCTCGCGGCACGTATGATGAGCCAGGCGATGCGTAAGCTGGCAGGTAACCTGAAACAGTCCAACACGCTGCTGATCTTCATCAACCAGATCCGTATGAAAATCGGTGTGATGTTCGGTAACCCGGAAACCACCACTGGCGGTAACGCGCTGAAATTCTACGCGTCTGTGCGTCTGGATATCCGCCGTATTGGCGCGGTGAAAGACGGTGAGAACGTGGTGGGTAGTGAAACCCGCGTGAAGGTTGTGAAGAACAAAATCGCAGCACCGTTTAAACAGGCTGAATTCCAGATCCTCTACGGCGAAGGTATCAACTTCTACGGCGAGCTGGTTGACCTGGGCGTGAAAGAGAAGCTGATTGAGAAAGCGGGTGCCTGGTACAGCTACAACGGCGATAAAATCGGTCAGGGTAAAGCAAATGCCATTTCCTGGCTGAAAGATAACCCGGCCGCGGCGAAAGAGATCGAGAAAAAGGTGCGTGAGCTTCTGCTGAACAACCAGGACTCCAAACCGGATTTCGTGGTTAATGCCGCAGATGCTGAAGAAACCAACGAAGATTTCTAATTCTTCCGTGTAGAAAATGAAGGGCTGCGAATGCGGCCCTTTTTGCATTTCTGAATTAGCAGGTTTTTTTATGAGTGAACCGACATCTCGCCGCCCTGCCTATGCGCGCCTGCTGGATCGCGCGGTACGGATTCTGGCAGTGCGTGACCACAGCGAGCAGGAGTTACGGCGTAAACTGGCGGCACCCGTGATGAGTAAAAACGGGCCGGAAGAGATTGATGCCACGGCGGAAGACTACGACCGCGTGATCGCCTGGTGCTATGAGCAGAACTATCTCGATGACGACCGTTTCGCCTCCCGGTTTCTTGCCAGCCGTGGCCGGAAAGGTTACGGCCCTGCACGTATTCGCCAGGAGCTTAACCAGAAGGGTATCTCCCGGGAATCCATTGATAAAACCCTGCGAGAGTGCGATCTCGACTGGTGTGAGATGGCGCGAGAGCAGGCGATCCGGAAATACGGTGAACCGCTGCCGCGTGAATTTTCGGAAAAAGTCAAAATTCAGCGATTTTTACTCTACCGCGGCTTCCTGATGGAAGATATTCAGGATATCTGGCGCAATTTTGTCGATTGAACGCATGCGGGATTTTACTTCCCACTAAAGAAAACTTATCTTATTCCCACTTTTTCCAGTAGCTGGTCTGTCCAACTGTAAACAGATACAGACTTGCTGCGACATTTTGTTAGCTTGATTTCAGGATAATTATGAGCAAGAGCACCGCTGAGATCCGTCAGGCGTTTCTCGATTTTTTCCATAGTAAGGGACACCAGGTTGTTGCCAGCAGCTCCCTGGTACCAAATAACGACCCGACTCTGCTGTTTACCAACGCCGGGATGAACCAGTTCAAGGACGTATTCCTTGGTCTCGACAAGCGTAATTATTCCCGCGCGACAACCTCACAGCGTTGCGTGCGTGCGGGCGGTAAACATAATGACCTGGAAAACGTCGGTTACACCGCGCGTCACCACACCTTCTTCGAAATGCTGGGTAACTTCAGCTTCGGCGACTATTTCAAACACGATGCCATTCAATATGCATGGGAACTGCTGACCGGTGAAAACTGGTTCAACCTGCCAAAAGAGCGTCTGTGGGTTACCGTCTATGAAACGGACGATGAAGCGTTCGACATCTGGGAAAAAGAAGTCGGTATCCCGCGCGAACGCATTATCCGTATTGGTGATAACAAAGGCGCACCGTTTGCTTCAGACAACTTCTGGCAGATGGGTGACACCGGTCCTTGCGGCCCGTGCACCGAGATCTTCTACGATCACGGCGACCATATCTGGGGTGGCCCTCCGGGCAGCGCAGAAGAAGATGGCGATCGCTACATTGAGATCTGGAACATCGTCTTCATGCAGTTTAACCGTCAGGCCGACGGCACCATGGAGCCACTGCCGAAACCGTCCGTGGATACCGGCATGGGTCTGGAGCGTATTGCTGCGGTTCTGCAGCACGTTAACTCCAACTACGAAATTGACCTGTTCAGCACGCTGATTAAAGCCGTTGCCGAAGTGACGGGCGCAACCGATCTGAATAACAAATCGCTGCGCGTTATCGCTGACCATATCCGATCCTGCGCATTCCTGATTGCCGACGGCGTTATCCCGTCGAATGAAAACCGTGGCTACGTGCTGCGTCGTATCATTCGTCGCGCAATTCGTCACGGCAACATGCTGGGCGCGAAAGATACCTTCTTCTATAAGCTCGTTGGGCCACTGATTGGCGTGATGGGTTCTGCCGGCGACGAACTGAAACGCCAGCAGGCGCAGGTGGAGCAGGTTCTGAAAACCGAAGAAGAGCAGTTTGCCCGTACTCTGGAGCGCGGTCTGGCGCTGCTGGACGACGAACTGTCTAAGCTCAAGGGCGACACGCTGGATGGCGAAACCGCTTTCCGCCTGTACGACACCTACGGCTTCCCGGTTGACCTGACGGCGGACGTTTGCCGTGAGCGCAACATCAAAGTTGACGAAGCCGGCTTTGAAGCCGCGATGGAAGAGCAGCGTCGTCGCGCGCGTGAATCCAGCGGTTTTGGCGCAGACTACAACGCAATGATCCGAGTTGATAGCGCCTCTGAATTTAAAGGCTACGACGCGCTGGAACTGACCGGCAACGTCACTGCACTGTTTGTTGACGGTAAAGCCGTAGACAGCATCAGCGCGGGCCAGGAAGCCGTTGTCATCCTCGACAAAACGCCGTTCTATGCCGAATCCGGCGGTCAGGTTGGCGATAAAGGCGAACTGAAGGGCAACGGTTTCAGCTTCAGCGTGAGCGATACGCAGAAATACGGCCAGGCCATTGGTCACCAGGGCAAACTGGTTTCCGGTTCACTGAAAGTCGGTGAAGGCGTGCAGGCTAACGTCGATGAAGCTCGCCGTGCGCGCATCCGTCTGAACCACTCTGCAACACACCTGATGCACGCCGCGCTGCGCGAGGTGCTGGGTACGCACGTGGCACAGAAAGGGTCTCTGGTTAACGACAAAGTGCTGCGTTTCGACTTCTCGCATTTTGAAGCGATGAAACCGTCTGAAATCCGTGCGGTGGAAGATCTGGTGAACGCGCAGATCCGTCGTAACCTGCCAATCGAAACCAACATCATGGATCTCGAGGCCGCGAAGAACAAAGGGGCTATGGCGCTGTTTGGTGAGAAATATGACGAACGTGTTCGCGTGCTGAGCATGGGCGACTTCTCAACCGAGCTGTGCGGTGGGACTCACGCATCACGCACCGGTGATATCGGTCTGTTCCGCATCATGTCTGAGTCAGGCACGGCGGCAGGCGTTCGTCGTATCGAAGCGGTGACGGGTGAAGCCGCTATTGCCAGCCTGCACGCGCAGAGCGACCAGCTGCACGATATCGCGCAGCTGCTGAAAGGCGATAGCCAGAATCTGGGCGAGAAAGTGCGTGTTGCGCTGGATCGTACCCGCCAGCTGGAGAAAGAGCTGCAGCAGTTGAAAGAACAGGCGGCAGCACAGGAGAGCGCAAGCCTCTCCAGCAAAGCGGTAGACATTAAGGGCGTCAAACTGCTGGTCAGCGAGCTGGCTGGCGTTGAGCCTAAGATGCTGCGCACTATGGTCGACGACCTGAAGAACCAGTTAGGTTCGGCGGTAATCGTGCTGGCGACGGTGGCAGAAGGTAAGGTTTCTCTGATTGCGGGCGTCTCTAAGGATGTGACGGATCGTGTTAAAGCAGGGGAATTGATCGGTATGGTCGCTCAGCAGGTGGGCGGTAAAGGTGGCGGTCGTCCGGACATGGCGCAAGCCGGCGGTACTGATTCGGCGGCACTTCCTGCGGCATTAGCCAGTGTTGAAAGCTGGGTAAGCGCCAAACTGTAATAACAACAAAGCACAAACAGACGCCGTAGCGGTAACGTTATGGCGTCTTGTTCACTGCGCTATCGATAACGATAAAGTCAGGTTGAGTTTGTGTATATCGGCTAAACTTACGTTTAACAGAATGTGATGCCGTGACTGCTTACACTTTACGTGTTTGTCATCGCTTACTTTTTGGCGTTATATGATGGATAATGCCGGGATACAAGAGACCCGACTCTTTTAATCTTTCAAGGAGCAAAGAATGCTGATTCTGACTCGTCGAGTTGGTGAGACCCTCATGATTGGGGATGAGGTCACCGTGACAGTTTTAGGGGTAAAGGGTAACCAGGTACGTATTGGTGTTAACGCTCCTAAAGAAGTATCTGTCCACCGTGAAGAGATCTACCAGCGTATCCAGGCTGAAAAATCCCAGCAGTCCAGTTACTGATATTATTGCGTCTCGCTGTCGGGCGAGACGCAACCCCCTCCTGTTATTCTTCCTCCATAAAGTTACCGTTCTATTTCAATTGCGCTCTTTTTGACCGCTCCATAACCCTTAACGTCCGCAAAGTTCACGCTTCTCACGTGAGAATGCTGCACAGCTGCCTGCAAAATCCGCTTATAAAACACCCTCTTTGCGGGTTTTACATGCGAATTGCCTGCGATTTGTCCAAACGATAAAAGCTTTTGGAAAATTGTTTGACTTATAAGTCCCAGAAAGTAATATATGCGCCACGCAGCGACGAGAAGCTCTTAACGAGTTACTCGAAGCACTCGAAAGAGGCGTTGTGTGGTGAGGTGGCCGAGAGGCTGAAGGCGCTCCCCTGCTAAGGGAGTATGCGGTCAAAAGCTGCATCCGGGGTTCGAATCCCCGCCTCACCGCCATTTTGCATCCGTAGCTCAGCTGGATAGAGTACTCGGCTACGAACCGAGCGGTCGGAGGTTCGAATCCTCCCGGATGCACCATCTATTACTTCATATTGCTTTAGAAGTGATATGAATATCGAGTAGTACAGTAGTAAATCCCGATGCATCCGTAGCTCAGCTGGATAGAGTACTCGGCTACGAACCGAGCGGTCGGAGGTTCGAATCCTCCCGGATGCACCATTTACTATTTCATATTACCTGGTCGTGATATGAACATCGAGTAGTACAGCAGTAAATCCCGATGCATCCGTAGCTCAGCTGGATAGAGTACTCGGCTACGAACCGAGCGGTCGGAGGTTCGAATCCTCCCGGATGCACCATTTGCTGTTTTTCAAAGCGTTACCCTGATGCATCCGTAGCTCAGCTGGATAGAGTACTCGGCTACGAACCGAGCGGTCGGAGGTTCGAATCCTCCCGGATGCACCATCTTCTCCGAGATAATAGCTACGCTATTGTTTCAAGGTCTGCGGTTTAGCCGCAAGCACCAGGGAGGATAACGTTGCTTTAGCAACGGCCCGAAGGGCAAGGCGCAGCCGAGTAATCCTCCCGGATGCACCATATTCTCCTCTTGTTTATTCCTTCGACGTTCCGTCAGTAATCCCACTCTCTTTCAGCGACAAAAACGCCCGTTTACGATAAAGTAATGCTTTGTTAATCGTTTAGCGAGAGCACGATGTACGCACAGTATGACGGTCTGATCTTTGATATGGATGGCACCCTCTTAGACACCGAGCCGACGCATCGCAAGGCCTGGGATGATGTCCTGGGTCGTTACGGTATGCGTTTCGATTTACAGGCGATGGTTGCCCTCAACGGATCTCCCACCTGGCGTATTGCCCAGGCCGTGATTGAGCTGAATCAGGCCGATCTCGACCCGCATCAACTCGCACGCGAAAAAACCGACGCAGTGAAAGCTATGCTATTAGATACCGTACGTCCTTTGCCATTGATTGATGTGGTGAAGGCATGGCACGGACGTCGTCCGATGTCGGTCGGTACGGGCAGCGAAAGCGCAGTGGCGGAAGCCTTGCTGAATCATCTGGGCCTGCGCCACTATTTTTCTGCCGTGGTTGCCGCCGATCATGTTAAAAATCATAAGCCCGCACCGGACACTTTTCTGCTCTGTGCTGAACTGATGGGCGTACCCGCAGCAAAATGCGTTGTTTTCGAGGATGCCGATTTTGGTATTCAGGCTGCGCGTGATGCCGGAATGGCCGCGGTGGATGTTCGCTTACTATGAGTGACGCGCTGTCACTTGCTTCACTGTTTGCCAGCAGTTTCTTAAGCGCTACGCTATTACCGGGCAACTCGGAAGTCGTACTGGTGGCGATGCTGTTGTCCGGCGCAAGTCAGCCCTGGTTGCTCGTGTTAATAGCAACAATGGGTAATAGCCTTGGAGGGCTGACTAACGTTATTCTTGGGCGTTTCTTTCCGCTACGCGAAAAATCGCGCTGGCAGGAAAAGGCAGTCGGCTGGCTAAAACGCTATGGCGCTGCCACGCTGTTATTAAGCTGGATGCCTGTAATAGGTGATTTGCTGTGCCTTCTGGCGGGATGGATGCGCATCTCCTGGGGGCCGGTTCTCTTTTTTTTGTGCCTTGGCAAGGCGTTACGGTATGTTCTCGTGGCATGGGTAACACTACAGGGTATGACGTGGTGGCACTAATTGGTGGAGTGAGATAGCGACCTTCAATCGTCAACCATTACAATTATGCTGAGAAACATTACTTTGACAGGCGGGAGGTCAAATTGATCCCGGACGTATCACAGGCGCTGGCCTGGCTGGAAAACCACCCTCAGGCACTGAAGGGTATTCAGCGTGGGCTGGAACGCGAAACGCTGCGCGTTAATGCGGATGGCAGCTTAGCGACAACGGGTCACCCGGAAGCGTTAGGCTCGGCGCTGACACATAAATGGATCACAACTGATTTCGCCGAAGCGCTGCTGGAGTTCATTACTCCGGTAGACGGCGATATTGATCATATGCTGAAAACGCTGCGCGATGTCCATCGCTTCACCGCCCGTAATCTGGGCGACGAGCGCATGTGGCCGCTCAGCATGCCGTGCTATATCGAGCAGGGGCAGGAGATTGAGCTGGCGCAGTACGGCACCTCTAACGTGGGTCGTCTGAAAACGCTCTACCGCGAAGGGCTGAAAAACCGCTATGGCGCGTTGATGCAGACTATCTCCGGCGTCCATTACAACTTCTCACTGCCGATGGCGTTCTGGCAGGCGAAATGCGGTGAAACGGATAAAGAGGCGATCTCTGCGGGCTATTTCCGCCTGATCCGCAACTATTACCGTTTTGGCTGGGTCATTCCTTATCTGTTTGGTGCCTCTCCGGCCATCTGCTCGTCGTTCCTGCAGGGGAAACCGACCACATTGCCGTTTGAGAAGACCGAGTGCGGTATGTACTACCTGCCGTATGCCACCTCTCTGCGCCTGAGCGATCTTGGCTATACCAATAAATCGCAAAGCAATCTCGGTATTACGTTTAACGAATTGCATGAATATGTGGCAGGATTGAAGCGGGCGATCAAAACGCCGTCCGAAGAGTACGAAAAAATCGGCCTCGAAAAAGACGGCAAGCGCCTGCAAATCAACAGCAACGTGCTGCAGATTGAGAATGAACTGTATGCGCCTATTCGTCCGAAGCGCGTAACGCGCAGCGGTGAAACGCCGTCGGATGCGCTGCAGCGCGGGGGTATTGAGTACATCGAAGTTCGCTCGCTCGATATCAACCCGTTCTCACCGATAGGCGTTGATGAACAGCAGGTTCGCTTCCTCGATCTGTTTATGGTCTGGTGCGTGCTGGCGGATGCGCCGGAAATGAGTGCGGATGAGTTGCTCTGTACCCGCACGAACTGGAATCGGGTGATTCTGGAAGGGCGCAAGCCGGGTCTGACGCTGGGCATTGGCTGTGAAACCGCGCAATTCCCGCTGCCGAAGGTAGGCAAAGATCTTTTCCGCGATCTGAAACGTGTCGCCCAGACTCTGGACAGCGTCTATGGCGGCGAGGAGTATCAAAAAGTGTGTGACCAGCTGGTCGAAAGCTTTGATAACCCTGAACTGACGTTCTCAGCGCGTATCTTGCGTTCTATGATTGATCAGGGCATTGGCGGCACCGGCCGTTCGCTTGCTGCGGAGTACCGTGAGATGCTGATGCAGGAGCCGTTAGAGGTGCTGAGTGAAGCCGATTTTGTGGCGGAACGCGAGGCGTCTATCGTGCGTCAGAGAGAGGTCGAGGCGGCAGATACCGAGTCGTTTGAGACGTTTCTGGCGAAGCAGGCCTGAGCCAAAAGAAAAAGGCCACATCGCTGTGGCCAAAATATACATCTCTGAATTCAGGGATGATGATAACAAATGCGCGTCTTTCATATACTCAGACGCGCATTCTGTAGAAGAGTTCAGTTTATTTTAAAAAAAATCACTATCGGAGGTGACGTATGCCGTTATTAGATAGCTTTACCGTCGACCATACCCGTATGGAAGCACCTGCTGTACGTGTGGCGAAGACCATGCACACCCCGCACGGCGACACGATCACCGTTTTCGATCTGCGCTTCTGCGTGCCGAACAAAGAAGTGATGCCTGAAAAAGGCATTCACACCCTGGAGCACCTTTTCGCCGGGTTTATGCGTGACCACCTGAACGGCAACGGCGTGGAGATCATCGATATCTCTCCAATGGGCTGCCGGACCGGTTTCTACATGAGCCTGATTGGCACGCCGGAAGAAAAACGCGTGGCGGATGCCTGGAAAGCGGCGATGCAGGACGTGCTGAAGGTAAAAGAGCAGAATCAGATCCCTGAGCTGAACGTATACCAGTGCGGTACTTACCAGATGCACTCTCTGGAAGAAGCGCAGGAGATCGCGCGCCACATCATCGAACGTGATGTCCGCGTGAACAGCAACGACGAGCTGGCGCTGCCGAAAGAAAAACTGCAGGAACTGCACATCTAGTGCACCTTTTCCCTCTCCCTCAGGGAGAGGGTAGGGTGAGGGTTGTTTAGCCCATGACTACAACCGCAACCTTCTCCTTTACCCATCGCCCCCTCATTCCCTTTGCGCATGATTACCTTCATGGCGACAGCGAGCCGTGGCATCAGCACGACTGCGCCCAGCTGCTGCACAGCCTGAGCGGCGTGGTGCGGGTGGACACCGCCTCCGGCTGTTGGGTTGTCCCACCGGGGCGCGGCGTCTGGCTACCGGCGGATACACCGCATTCCCTGCGCATCTCCGGCAACGTTGCCGCCCGCACGCTGTTTATCGATCCGCTGGCGCGCGCCGATCTCCCGGCCACCTGTCAGATCGTGCAGATCTCCGCGCTGTTGCGCGAGCTGATCCTTGCCTCCCTGACGCTTCCCGAATCTTACGCACCCGGCAGCCGCGATGAACGCGTGTATGAGCTGATTCTGGATGAAATCCGCGTGATGCCGGTGCTGCCCTTTCATCTGCCCGAACCGCAAAGCGAACCGTTACGTACGCTTAGCCTGCGTATTCGCCATTCTCCGGGTGAACCCTGGAGCAGCGCCCAGGCTGCCAACGCCCTCGGGATGAGTGAGCGCACGCTGAACCGCCATTTTCAGCAGCAGACGGGGTTACGCTACGGCGAGTGGGTGAGAAGGGCGCGTTTGCTGGAGGCGCTGGTACGGCTGGCGCAGGGCCAGCCGGTATTACGCGTGGCGCTGGATCTGGGCTACGGCAGCCACAGCGCCTTTACCGCAATGTTCCGCCGGGTGATGGGCATTTCACCCAGCGAGTATTTCAAAGACGGTTAACCGACGGCATTCAGCAGCGCCTGCAGCGAAGCGCGCGCCACGTCGCTGTCGATCCCCACGCCCCAGCGGCTGCTGCCGTCCTGGAACAGGCAGCGAATATAGGCCACTGAACGGCTGTCGCTGCGCTCGCCCAGCGTGTGTTCGTGATAATCCTTGATCGCAAACGGCGCATTGATCCAGCGGCTCAGCCCGTTAGCCGCGGCGGATAACAAACCGTTTCCCTGTCCGTCCAGCTGGCGGGTTCCTCCCTCGGTCAGGATACTTGCCGTCAAGCGTAACTGCCCGTCCTGCTCGCTGTCGCTGCGATAGGACTGCAGCGCAAAGCGCGGCGTCGCCACCAGGCCGTAGCGGCTGCGGAACAGCTGCCAGAGCGCGTTCTGGGTCATCTCTTTTCCGTGACGGTCGGTTTCCTGCTGCACGTGCTGGCTAAAGTCCTGCTGCAACGCACGGGGTAATTTCAATCCATGGTTCTGCTCTATCAGCCACGCGCTCCCGCTCTTACCGGACTGGCTGTTCACGCGGATCACCGCTTCGTACGTGCAGCCAATATCCTGTGGGTCGACCGGCAGATAAGGCATCTCCCAGCGCGCGTCAGGCTTGCGGGCATCAAAACCTTTTTTAATCGCATCCTGATGCGAGCCGGAAAACGCGGTGTAGGCCAGCCGTCCGGCCCACGGATGGCGCGGATGGACCGGAAGCTGATTACAGTTTTCTACCACTTCCACCACGCGCGCCATCTCGCTGAAGTCAAGGTTCGGGCTAACGCCCTGGCTGTAGAGGTTCATCGCCAGCGTCACCAGGCAGACGTTGCCCGTGCGCTCGCCGTTACCAAACAGGCAGCCCTCCACGCGGTCGGCCCCGGCCATCACGGCCAGCTCCGCGCTGGCAATGCCGGTGCCTCGGTCGTTATGCGGGTGCACGCTGATACAAACGTCGCGGCGGCGGCTAAAGTGGCGGCAGAAATACTCAATCTGATCGGCATAGACGTTCGGCGTGTTGACTTCTACGGTGGCGGGTAAGTTGATCACCATCGGGCGTTCGGCGCACGGCTGCCAGATGTCCGCCACGGCTTCGCAAATCTCCAGGGCAAACTCCGGCTCGGTAAAACAGAAGGTTTCCGGCGAGTATTCATACTGCCAGCGGGTTTCAGGGTTAGCCTCACAAAGCTGACGGATCAGGCGCGTGGACCGCGTGGCCAGCTCCACGACGTGCGTCTTCTCCATGCCGAACACCAGGCGACGGAACAGCGGGGCGGTCGCGTTATAGAGATGCACCGTGGCCTGTTTTGCGCCGCGCAGGGACTCAAAAGTGCGGAGGATCAGATCTTCCCGCGCCTGGGTTAACACCTGAATCGTGACGTCATCCGGAATGCGGTTCTCTTCAATCAGCTGGCGAACAAAGTTGAAGTCGGTCTGCGAGGCCGACGGAAAGGCGACCTCAATCTCTTTGAACCCACAGCTCAGCAGCAGATCCCAGAACTGCAGCTTGCGCGCGCTGTCCATCGGCTCGGCAAGCGCCTGGTTGCCATCGCGTAAGTCCGTTGAGAGCCAGCGTGGCGCATGGGTAATGCGCTGTTCAGGCCAGCGGCGGTCGGGCAATGAAACGGTAGGATAGGGGTGGTATTTGTCGGCGGGTGTATTCAGCATGATGCGCTCCTGTTGTCTTTTCACTATCGTGAATCGATTTCAGGTGCGCTGCTTTATCGGAACTGACAATCGCTGTCGCGTTTTGGACAAGGTGGCGATGGTTGCCCGGTGGCGGCTACGCCTTACCGGGCCTACGGATGTGCCGGTTATCGTAGGCCGGATAAGGCGTAGCCGCCGCCCGGCAACCTGCACAGAAGGTTAGTGCGCGCCGCCGCCGCCGCTACCGGCACCAAACGGTGGTCTGGCAAACCACACCAGCCCCAGCAGGACGAGGAAAATCCCTGCCGAGATCCAGAAAATCTCGTTGGCGGAGATAATCAGCCCCTGGTTGGTGATCTGCTGGGCGATCCAGCCGGACGCCTGCTGCTCCGTCATGCCCATACCCTGCAGCTGGCTGTACATCTGCTGGGCATTCGGGTTAAACGGATTCACCGCTTCTGTCAGCTGGGCATGGTGCATCGATTCACGGTTGGTCCAGAGCGTGGTGGTGATCGATGTCCCGATGGAGCCTGCCAGCGTTCGGGTAAAGTTCGACAGGCTCGACGCTGCCGCCATGCGCTCAGGGGGCAAGCCGGAAAGCGTGATGGTGGTGAGCGGCATAAAGAAGCACGCCACGGCGAAGCCCTGAATAAACTGCGGCCACGCGGAAGCGCCAAAGTCCATGCCCGGTTCGAAGGTATAGGCGCGCCAGTAGAAGCACACGGCATACATAATGAAGCTGAACGTCACCAGCCTGCGCATATCGAGCTTATGGGCGAAGCGGCCAATAATCGGCGACAGCAGCACCGGGATCAGCCCAACTGGCGCAGAGGCCAGCCCTGCCCAGGTTGCGGTGTAGCCGTATACCTCCTGCAAAAGCTGCGGCAGCAACACAATTGCGCCGAAGTAGAGCATATAGGCCAGGCTGATACACAGGCAGCCGATGGTGAAGTTTCGCGACTTAAAGAGCGAGAGATCGACAATTGGGTTATCGTCCGTCAGCTCCCAGACAATCAGGAAGCTCAGCGAGATCACCGCGACAACCGTCAGAACGATAATCTCTTTCGAGTTAAACCAGTCCAGCTCTTTACCCTGGTCGAGCATCACCTGCAGGCTACCAATCCCCAGCACCAGCAGCGCCAGGCCAACGGCATCAATTCGCCGCTGCTCGGTTCGGGTTTCGCGACCGCGCAGCGTTTGCAGGGTCAGCATCACCACGACCGCGCCAATCGGCACGTTGATGAAGAAGATCCAGCCCCAGTGATAGTTATCGCTGATATAGCCGCCCAGAATAGGACCGCAAATCGGGGCGACAATCACCGTCATTGACCACAGTGCCAGCGCGATAGAGCGTTTGGCGGGCGGATAGTTGTTGAGCAGCAGACTCTGCGACAGCGGAATCAACGGCCCGGCAACGATCCCCTGAATCACGCGGAAGAAGATCAGCATGGTCAGGCTGGATGACACGCCGCACGCCCACGAAGCAATGACAAAGGCGATAGTCGACCAGAGGAACAGTTTCACTTCACCGACGCGCTTCGCCAGCCAGCCGGTGATGGGAATGGAGATGGCGTTCGCCACCCCGAACGAGGTAATGACCCAGGTTCCCTGGCTCAGCGACGAGCCAAGGTTACCGGCAATCGTTGGGATCGCCACGTTTGCGATGGTGGAGTCCAGCACCTGCATGAATGTCGCCAGCGAAAGCGCAATGGTCATAATGACCAGTTGCGCCCCTTCCAGCGGTTTTTGCGGCTTTTGCTGTTGCATAGCGCTCACCTTCGGCTTAACCGGCGTTTGCCTTCACGATGTCATCGATCAGCTTGTTGACCGGATCGAGGTTGATTTCACGGGCGTTACTTTCGTACGCCGGGCTGCTACGCACCTGGCTTGCCAGGATCTGTCCGTCGCGGTTGGCGGTGTCGACCGTCACCAGCGTGGAAAGGCCAATACGCAGCGGATGATCCGCCAGCTGTTTGGCATCCAGTTCGATACGCACGGGCAGACGCTGAACTACTTTGATCCAGTTACCGGTGGCGTTCTGCGCAGGCAGCAGGCTAAATGCGCTGCCGGTACCCATATCGAGACCCACCACTTTACCGGTGTATTTCACGTCATCACCGTAGATGTCGCTGACAACGGTTGCGGTCTGGCCGATACGCATGTGGGCAAGCTGCGTCTCTTTGAAGTTGGCATCCACCCACAGGTTGTTTGCCGGTACCACCGCCATCAGCGGCGTCGTTGTGCCGATCTGCGCGCCAGGCTGAACCGAGCGGCGAGAGACGTAGCCGGTCATCGGGCTGACGATTTTGGTACGCTGCAGGGCAAGCCATGCGTTACGCACTTCGGTCGCCGCCTGTTTTACCGCTGGCTGGTTTTCCAGACTGGTGCCCAGCACCATCGCCTGGTTGGCGTTGTATTGCTGAATGGCGACATCCAGCTGGGCCTGCGCGCTGGCCACGGCGTCACGCGCGTGCTGCAGCTCTTCACGGCCAATCAGGTTGGCGGTGCCGAGCGGAACGCGACGGTTCAGGTCGCTCTGCGCCTGCGCCAGTGCGGTTTTCTGCACGTCGATGCTGGCCTGCAGCTGTTTACTGTTGATCATCAGCTGGCGGGTCTGACGCACGCTGGAGGCCAGCTGCGTCTGCGCTTTTTCAAACGCCTGTTGGGCGTCGGTCGGGTCGAGCGTGACCAGCACATCGCCTTTTTGCACAAAGTCGGTATTGTCAGCCCAGACTTTCGTCACGCTGCCCGACACCTGCGCCATAATTTGTACCTGGTTCCCTGCCACGTAGGCATCGTCCGTCTCTTCGACGTGACGCAATACCAAAAACCAATAAATCCCATATGCCACGGCAATAATAATAAAGAGCAAGGTCAACAGAAGAAGGGCGCCCTTACGTTTACCTTTCTTGTTGGCCGGTTGCTGCGGGTTGGTGGTCTCCGCATTTGCGCTCATTGTTGTTCTCCACAATCTTCTTATTTTCACATCGGCTGAGCCGACCTGTTGTCAGAAAGGCCAGCAGTATTACGTGCTGGCCTGTCGATTTTCTTTTTAAACTCTGGATGTTCGAGCGTGTTGTCGCGTTAGCGCAGCGCCTCAAGAACGGCGCCATCTTCATCCATCTGATCCAGACGGGTAAGAAGTTTGCGCGTGATTTGCTCAAGCTGCTCGCGCTCGGCGGTGCTGAGGGCAGACCAAAGCTGATGCAGGCAGTTGTGCTGAGGTGGCAGCACCTCACGCAGGAATTGGTGACCTTTATCGGTCAGTTGCAGATGCAGGCAACGGCGATCGTTGTCGCTTTCACGGCGCTCAATCCAGCCGCGTTTTTCCAGCTCATCGGCAATACGGGTAGCATTGGTGCGGGACGAGCCCAGCGCGCAGCTCAGCTCAGACGGCTGAATACTGTGGTTTTCCTGAGACTCCAGCGTAATCAACGCCATAAATAACGTCTCGTTAATCCCTTGAGCTTTCAGCATCTTATTACGGTTATCCAGCAGCTTACCCTGCATGTGCATGCACAGGCGGGTCAACAGGATCTCCTGATACGGGAAGTCCTCATGACGACTGGCGCGGAATTTAAGCATTTGTTCAATGGGCGTAAACGAACTATCCATTTGGGCATAACCTCATTAATTACAGCCGATATAGTAACGATAGTGACAAATAATGTAAATTAATTATTTGTGCGGTTATATCCGCAGCATGAATGTCACCATCATAAAGCGCCGGGTAGGTCCGTGACCCGGTGAGCACAGAAAGGGCGGTGAATTTCCCAGGGAAGGAGGATGTGAGGACGGGGGTCTGAACTATTCATGCCGGTTGTAAATATGTCACCCACATTAAAATTTCTGGGATAAATGATTACGTTTACATTAACAGAGTGCAGGGCCCCTTTACACCCTAAGAGGCCCAAAGCAATGTAAAACTTAATGAATCGCTTCCTGTCGATGATAGCCGCGCCACCAGACCAGCAGGTTTAGCGTGGCGACAATGGCCCCGATGGCGCAGACGCCCGTCCAGCCGGCATGCTGCCAGGCAGAGGCCGAAATCAACGACCCGGCCGCACCGCCGATAAAGTAGCTGGTCATGTAGCCCGCGGTCAGGCGGTTACGCGCTTCAGGCTTCACCCGGTAAATGACGGTCTGGTTAGTGATGTGCACGCCCTGCACGGTGAGGTCGAGCACCAGAATACCGACGATCAGCGCCAGCACGGAAACATGTCCATACCAGATAGCGGCCCACGAGAGCAGCAACAGCACCAGCCCGGCGCTGGTGGTCATGTGCGATTTACCCTTATCGGCCAGCCCACCGGCCGGACGCGCGCCCAGGGCACCGGCTGCCCCCGCGAGGCCAAACAGGCCAATCACCCCTTCGGAATAGTTAAACGGCGGCGCAGCGAGCAGGAACGCCATCGATGTCCACAGAATGCTAAAGTTGGCAAAAGTGAAACAGCCCAGAATAGCGCGGGTGCGCAGCAGTTTATCCTGAGTGAACAGGCTAAAAACGGAGGCCAGAAGCTGGGGATAGTTCAGGTGGTTTTCCTGCTTCACCTTTGGCAGACCGCGCCACAGCGCCAGGGCCATGATTACCATCAGCACGCTCGCCACCCAGTATACGGTACGCCATCCACCGAGACTCGCCAGCAGCCCCGCAACGGTACGCGCCAGCAAAATCCCCAGCAGCAGGCCGCTCATGATGGTCCCGACCACTTTGCCACGCTTTTCCGGTGCGGCAAGCGTAGCGGCGAGCGGGACCAGAATTTGCGCCACCACCGAGAACAGCCCCGTCAACGCGGTGCCGAGGATCATCATCCCCAGCGACTGGCTGCTTGCGGTGATCAGCATGCCGCCTGCGGCCAGCAGCGTCATGGAGACAATCAGCATGCGACGTTCAAACATATCACCGAGCGGGACGAGGAACAGCAGCCCTGCGGCATAGCCGAGCTGCGCGGCCGTCACAATAAAACCCGCCGAGCTGGCAGAGAGGTCAAACGCGCGGGCGATGGTGTCGAGCAGAGGCTGCGCGTAATAGTTGCTGGCGACGGCAAGGCCCGTTGCCACAGACATTAAAAGGATAAGCGCCGGGCTAAGCCCTTGAGTTGATTTGGTCATCAGGTTTGCGGATCGTCAGTTGAGTGATTATTTTTCCGGAAACCATCATACCGAATGATTGAGAATGTTGGGGAGTTGTTACGTGGTGGATTGTGCGGTTTAGGTCTCCCTTACCCTAACCCTCTCCCGGAGGGAGAGGGCAGGAGTGAAGGGACAAAGCATTACTTCTGCGCGGCCAGCGCCTCTTTCACCCAACCATCAAACTGCTGCTGGTGGGCTTTGATCCAGCCGTCGACATGGCCTTTCACGTCCGCTTCAGACGATTTGCCGTCATGCATCATGGCGTTCTGGGCGTTGATGTCCGCCAGCGGCAGTTTCATTACCGAGAACAGCTTCGCCGCCGCCGGGTTTTTCTCAGCCCAGGCTTTGTTGGCAACGATGTGCATGGTATTGACCGGGAAGCCGTAGTTCATGCCGTTCGGCAGCTTAGTGTCAATATCTTTCTGCTCGCCAGGCAGAGAAGAGAACGGCACCTGCAGCCACACCACGTCTTTACCCGGCTTCAGTACGTCGCTCACCCAGTATGGGGTCCAGGTGTAATAGATAACCGGCTTACCCTCTTTGAAGCGGGCAATGGTATCGGCCATCATTGCCGAGTAGTTGCCGTGGCTTACGTCGACGGTTTTCTCCAGATCGAAGGCTTTATTCTGGTGGTTAATGACCGCCTCGCAGCCCCAGCCCGGTGAGCAGCCCATCATATCGGCCTTGCCGTCACCGTTGGTGTCGAACAGTTTGGCGATCTTCGGATCTTTCAGCTGTTCAATATTGGTGATGTGATACTGCTCGGCGGTTTTCTTGTCGATCAGATAACCCTGCGCCGCGCCGGTCACGAAGGTGCCTTCACGATAAAACTTCTTGTCCCCGCCCGCAGCGGCATACATGTCGTCGTGCAGCGGCTGCCAGTTAACGGCGGTGAACGTCGCATCGCCGGAGGCAATGGAGGTATAGCCCACGTTGTAATCCACTTCGCTCGGCGTGTTCACCGTGTAGCCCAGTTTTTCCAGCGCGCGGCTGACGATCAACGTCTGGAAGCTCTCTTCCGAAATGGTGCTCTGCACCGGCTGTACGGTGATGCCTTTGCCCGGCAGGTCTGCGGCAAACGTGCTGGTGGAGACAAGGGTGGCAAACGCTGTGGCAAAAAGTACCTTATGTCGCATCGTTGTTCCTTATTTTGATTTCGTGAAAGGGCGGGTGATTAACCCGACAGGGCCGGTGGTATACCAGCGACGGTTGCCGCGACTGCGTGAATCACGACCGACGGCCTGGGTCAGGCGGTCAAGAATAATGGCGAGGATCACAATGCCCACGCCGCCTACGGTAGCCAGCCCCATATCGAGGCGGCCAATGCCGCGCAGCACCATCTGGCCCAGACCGCCCACGGCGATCATCGAGGCGATAACCACCATCGACAGCGCCAGCATCAGCGTCTGGTTAACGCCTGCCATGATGGTTGGCATGGCCAGCGGAAGCTGAACCTTAAACAGCATCTGACGCGGGCTTGCACCGAACGAGCGTGACGCCTCAATGAGATCGGCTGGCACCTGGTTAATCCCCAGAATGGTCAGACGAATAATCGGCGGCAGGGCGAAGATAATGGTCACCACCACGCCCGGCACGTTACCAATACCGAACAGCATGACGATAGGTACCAGGTAGACGAACGCGGGCGTGGTCTGCATGGCATCCAGCAGCGGGCGAATGATCTTCGCCGCCCGCGGGCTTCGCGCCAGCCAGATCCCCATCGGCAGGCCGATCACCACGCAGAAGAGCAGGGCGGTTAAGACCAGCGCCAGGGTGATCATCGCCTGCGACCATGCACCAATCGCCCCGATGGCAATCAGCGAGATCAGCGTGGCGACCCCCATCCCCGCGCTGCCAAACTGCCAGGCGATCAGGGAGAACAGGATAATCGCCACCGGCGCGGGCATACCCAGCAACATCTGCTGGAAGCCGTTCAGGATGTAATCCACCGGGACGCGGATCCCCTGGAATACCGGGCGGAAGTGCGTCACCACCCAGTCGATCCCTTCGGTTACCCAGCGGTCGAGCGGGATCAGCGTTTTGTGGAACGGATCCATAATATTGAAGTGTTCAGGCGCCGGTGCAGGCGCGCTGTTGAGCCAGTCCGCCGTGCTGCCATCGGTTGGCGCAGGCGTGGATGACCCCCACGCGTCGGCAGATTGTGCAGCGCTGTCCGCTGCTTCAGTGGTGCCCCACGGGTTAGATTGATCAGCCATTGTTTGTCCCCTCGCGATCTAAAGCCTGCAGCAACATGCGTTTTGAGATGATGCCGACGTACTGTTGTTCTTCACCGACGACCGGAACGGCACAGGGTGCCTGGCCAACGTGTGAGAGCAACTCGCTAAGCGGCGTTTCGGCGTCCACGGCAAGCGGGGCGTCGATCACGGCCGCATCAATGCTCTGATTTTCAGCCAGAGCGGTTTTCAGGGAGTCGATGGAGACCACGCCAACAAATTTGTTACCGCGTTCAACCAGATAACCGTATTCTCGGTCTTCATCCTGCAGCAGTTTGAGCGCGGAGCGTGGGCCGAAGCCTGGCGTTTTGCGAATGATGCCGTTCGGCGTGCGGCGCGCAATATCTTTGGCGCTAAACACCTGGCTAATATCCACACCGCGGAAGAAGGTTCGCACATAATCATTCGCCGGATTATTGAGTATTTCATCCGGTGTACCGACCTGCACGACTTCACCGTTTTGCATAATGGCAATGCGATCGCCAATACGCATGGCTTCATCAAGATCGTGGGAAATAAATACCACGGTTCGTTGATGTTTAGCCTGTAATTTTACCAGTTCATCCTGCATTTCAGTACGAATTAGCGGATCGAGCGCGGAGAAGGCTTCATCCATTAATAAAATATCGGGATTAATGGCTAATGCGCGGGCTAATCCTACGCGCTGACGCATCCCACCAGAAAGTTCATCTGGATAAGCGTGGGCATAATTTTCAAGGCCCACCTGACGTAATGCATCCAGCGCTTTTTCCTGACGTTCAGCGGCGCCTGCGCCTGCTAATTCCATGCCAAAGGCGGTATTATCTAATACCGTCATGTGTGGCATCAGCGCAAATGACTGAAAGACCATTGCAATCTTCTTTCTGCGCACCTCGCGAAGCTCAGCATCTGATATTCTGGCGATATCCACGCCATCAATCAGCACCTGTCCACGGGTGGGTTCAATCAGGCGATTGAGAAGGCGAACCATAGTGGATTTACCCGAACCGGATAATCCCATGATGACAAAAATCTCGCCTTCTTCAATGGCCAGACTGGCGTCTTTAACGCCAAGCGATAGCCCGGTTTTATCCAGAATTTGTTCTTTCGAGAGGCCTTTCTCAATATATTTGAATGCGCGCTGCGGATGCTCGCCAAATATTTTATAAAGATTTTTCACTTCTAATTTAATTGCCATGCAATAGAGAGTGTCCTGTTATTTGTTTATGTCGATATCATTACCATGGTAAATAGTTAACTGGCATTACCCTAACATACTCAGAATCTGAGACAACCCTGGGTTTGCTTATGGCATGAATTTTGCCACAGGCGAAACGGCTGAATTTCCCATGATAGAAGGGCTGAGGGCAGTTTCAATTTTTCTCAATTTTTTGTTTCTGCATCGGGAAATTTCGCCTGTATCGAAGAGATTCAGGCGAATATGACGTGGAAATTACAGTGTAGTAGCCAGGGAAATATAAGGGAGAAACTCATGGGATTTATCATAAATTAATGAACGTTAATTATCCCCTCACGCTGCCCAGAGGGGAGAGGGCAGCGTGAGGGGAATAATGCTTTAAAAATCCCAATCCTCATCTTCAGTTTCAACCGCTTTGCCCATCACGTAAGACGATCCGGAGCCGGAGAAGAAATCGTGGTTTTCATCAGCATTGGGTGAAAGCGCCGCCAGAATGGCCGGGTTTACGTCCGCCATGTCCGGTGGGAACAGCGCCTCGTAGCCAAGGTTCATCAGCGCCTTATTGGCGTTGTAGCAGAGAAACGCTTTGACCTCGTCCTCCCAGCCGGAGCCGGCGTACAACGCCTCGGTATAGCTCAGCTCGTTGTCATAGAGATCCATCAGCAGATCCAGCGCAAAGCCTTTCAGCTCCTCGCGCCGGGCTTCGCTGACGCTCTCCAGCCCTTTCTGATATTTATAGCCAATGTAATATCCGTGTACGGCTTCATCGCGAATGATCAGACGAATCAAATCGGCGGTGTTGGTCAGCTTACCGCGGCTCGACCAGTACATCGGCAGCCAGAATCCGGAATAGAACAGGAACGATTCCAGAAATACGCTGGCGATTTTTTTCTTCAGCGGATCGTCGGCCTGATAATACTCCAGCACCAGGTTCGCCTTGCGCTGCAATGATTCGCACTCCTCACTCCAGTCGTACGCGGCGTCCACATCTTTGGTCTGACACAGGGTTGAGAAAATCGAGCTGTAGGAGCGGGCGTGAACCGCCTCCATAAAGCTGATGTTCGACATCACCGCCTCTTCATGCGGCGTCAGCGCGTCACTCATCAGCGCGGGCGCACCCACGGTATTCTGAATGGTGTCGAGCAGCGTCAGCCCGGTAAAGACGCGGATGGTCAGCTGCTGCTCGGCGTGGCTAAGCGTTTGCCAGGCCGGAATATCGTTAGATAACGGCACTTTCTCTGGCAACCAGAAGTTGCTGGTCAGGCGGTTCCACACCTCCAGGTCTTTATCGTCCTGGATCTTGTTCCAGTTAACGGCACTCACGCGTGACAGTTTCATCCTTTCTCCTTACAGCGCGCAGGACACGCAGCCTTCGATTTCGGTGCCTTCCAGCGCAAGCTGGCGCAGGCGAATGTAGTAGAGCGTCTTGATGCCTTTCTTCCAGGCATAGATCTGCGCCCGGTTGATATCGCGCGTGGTGGCGGTATCCGGGAAGAAAAGCGTCAGCGACAGACCCTGATCCACATGTTTTGTCGCCTCGGCGTAGGTATCGATGATCTTCTCCGGGCCGATCTCATACGCGTCCTGATACAGGGCCAGGTTCTCGTTGGTCATAAACGGGGCCGGGTAATAGACGCGGCCGGTTTTGCCTTCCTTGCGGATCTCAATTTTCGACACAATCGGGTGGATGCTCGACGTGGCGTGGTTAATGTAGGAGATCGACCCCGTGGGCGGCACCGCCTGCAGGTTTTGGTTATAGATGCCGTATTGCATCACCTCATCGCGCAGTTGCTGCCACATCGCGCGCGTGGGCAGCGTGACCCCGGCGCGGGCAAACAACTGGCGCACCTTTTCGGTTTTCGGCTGCCAGTCATTTTCCAGATACTGATTAAAATACTCGCCACTGGCATAGCGCGACTGCTCAAAGCCCGCGAAACGCTGGCCGCGCTCGCGCGCCAGCATCATTGAAGTGTGCAGCGCGTGCCAGGTGATGGTGTAGAAATAGAGATTGGTGAAATCCAGCCCTTCGGGGCTGCCGTAGGCTATTCCTTCGCGCGCCAGATAACCATGCAGGTTCATCTGCCCAAGGCCGATGGCGTGCGACGCGGCGTTGCCCGCTTCAATCGAGGGCACGCTGCGAATATGGCTCATGTCCGACACCGCCGTTAGCCCGCGCACGGCGGTCTCCACGGTGCGGCCAAAATCGGGGGAGTCCATGGTGTGCGCAATATTCAGCGACCCGAGGTTGCAGGAGATATCCTTGCCCACGTCGGCGTAATCAAGGTTTTCGTCATAGGTCGACGCCGCGTTGACCTGCAAAATTTCCGAGCACAGGTTGCTCATGTTAATGCGCCCGGCAATCGGATTGGCGCGGTTTACCGTGTCCTCGTACATGATGTACGGATAGCCGGACTCAAACTGGATCTCGGCGAGCGTCTGGAAGAAATCGCGGGCGTTAATGTACTTTTTGCGGATGCGATCGTCGGCCACGAGTTCATCGTAACGTTCGCTTATCGCCACGTCCCCAAAGGCTTTACCGTAAAGACGTTCGATATCGTAGGGTGAGAACAGCGCCATATCGGCATTCTCTTTCGCCAGTTGGAAGGTGATATCCGGGATCACCACGCCAAGTGACAGGGTTTTAATGCGAATTTTTTCATCGGCGTTTTCGCGTTTGGTATCCAGAAAACGCAGGATATCCGGGTGGTGCGCATGCAGATACACCGCCCCGGCTCCCTGACGCGCGCCCAGCTGGTTAGCGTAGGAGAACGCATCCTCAAGCATTTTCATCACCGGAATAACACCGGAGGACTGGTTTTCGATGCGCTTAATCGGCGCACCCGCTTCGCGCAGGTTGGAGAGCAGAAACGCCACGCCGCCGCCGCGTTTGGAGAGCTGCAAAGCCGAGTTCACCGCCCGGCCAATCGACTCCATATTGTCTTCGATGCGCAGCAGGAAGCAGGAGACCAGTTCGCCGCGCTGCGCTTTCCCGGCGTTGAGAAACGTTGGGGTGGCAGGCTGGAAACGGCCCGAGAGGATCTCATCGGTGAGTTGCACGGCCAGCGCCTCATCCCCCTGCGCCAGGGTGAGTGCCACCATCACCACCCGATCCTCGAAGGTTTCGAGATAGCGTTTACCGTCGAAGGTTTTCAGGGTGTAGCTGGTGTAATACTTCCACGCCCCGAGAAAGGTCTGGAAGCGAAAACCCCTGGCGTGCGCACGCTCGAACAGCTTAACGATGGCGTCACGCCCGTAGCGGGCGAGCACGCGCTCTTCGTAGTAGCCCTCTTTGACAAGATAATCGAGACGCTGTTGGATGCTCTCAAAAGCCACGGTGTTCGGGCGAACGTGGGCGGTAAAAAAGGCGTCCACCGCATCATGGTCTTTGCCAAACTGAATGTGCCCCTCACGATCGTAGAGGTTAAGCATCGCGTTTAATGCGTGATAATCCGGTGTCGCCTGGACTACGGGTTCTGCGGTTGTCGTTGCCAAAATTCGTTCACTCCTTTACGCACGTTTTCTACGTCCTGCTGTGTCCCCATCAGTTCAAAGCGATAGAGATACGGCACGCCGCATTTTTGAGAGATGACATCCCCGGCGCGTCCAAACGCATCGCCGAAATTACGGTTACCCGCCGCGATCACGCCGCGGATAAGCTGTCGGTTTTGAGGATCGTTAAGAAAGCGGATCACCTGCCGGGGCACGGCCCCCGCCGTTCCGCCGCCGCCATAGCTGGGCACCACCAGGATGTAGGGTTCGGTCACCTGAATCCGCTCCCGCTCGTTGAGCGGAATGCGGATCGCAGGCAACCCGACGCGCGCCATAAAGCGGAGCGTGTTTTCCGAACTACTGGAGAAGAAGACCAGCCCACTCATGCACGGGCGGCCTGGGCGGCAAGGCGGTTGATCATATCCGGGCGAAAGCCAGACCAGCTGGTTTCCCCGGCGATCACCACCGGCAACTGCCGGAAACCCTGCGCCCGCAGGGAGTCTGCGGCGTCCGGGACCGTGTCGATATTCACCATCTCAAACGCAACGCCGCGACTTTCCATGGCGCGTTTGGTGGCGTGGCACTGAACACAATTGTTACGAGTGTAAATAATAATGCTCATGATTCGTATTTCCATTTAGAATGAGAGAGCGGCGCGATGTATCGCGTCAGGTTGTGTGTATCTTGCTAAAGGGAATACTAGATGTAGTTGTGATAAGTTTCAACCATACAAGATATGGGAAATTTAGATTGATATCGCCACGATGATGAGCATAGCGGGGCAGGGTGTGCTGTACGGGTTTTTCAGCGTAGCAGGCAAAGAAAAGCCCCGGCGCCTGAGGCAACCGGGGCAGCGTTCACCGCGAATTACTTACGCAGGCTGAGCAATGCGCCGACAAAAATACCGACGGCGGCGACGGTTCCCAGCGCGCACATCGGTTTCTCACGCACGAAGGTGCTGGCGCAGCTCATCGCGTCGCAGGCGGCCTGTGAAGTGCGTGAACGGCCGTTCATCCGGGCACGGGTTTCACGCAGCAGAGACTGAGCCTTACGTTTCGCGGCATCTGCTTCGTCCTTCGCATCAGAACCCCAGGATTTCAGCACTTCCTCCAGCGTGTCCGCTAATTGGCTGACATCGTTACGAATATCCTGAGCGTCGTCGTTAATTTCGTTTCGGTTCGGTCTGTTAAACATACGATCCTCCTTAATTTTGCATTCCCGTTTAGTTTAGCTCATGAATTTAATATCTGAAGTCAGTCACGGCGTATTGCGCAGTTTATGGAATATTCTGAGGGCGCTGCTATTGCTCAATACGGTAAGGTTGCCGTGCAGGAAAAGATAACGAGGAATATATATGTATTTACGACCTGATGAGGTGGCGCGCGTTCTTGAAAAGGCGGGATTTACCATGGATGCGGTGACGACTAAAGCCTATGGATATCGCCGCGGTGAGAATTATGTTTACGTCAACCGTGAAGCGAGAATGGGGCGTACGGCTCTCATTATTCACCCGACGCTGAAAGACAGAAGTCAGACATTTGCTGAGCCTGCCTCGGATATTAAAACCTGCGATCAGTATCAGCAATTTCCGCTCTATTTAGGCGGAGAAAGGCATGAGCATTATGGTATACCGCATGGTTTCAGTTCACGCATGGCGCTGGAACGGTTCCTGCAGGGACTGTTTGGCGACGCGCAGTAAACGTGCGACTGGCCTGCGCCAGTCGCTTACCTTCCTGCTCAGGCCTGGCTGTAACGGCTGACCTTAAACAGGCGACGGCAGTAGTCGAGAAAATAACCGTACACCGCACCCATCATCATCGACACCACGATATTCGAGCTGACCGCCGCGGCGATTTGCTGCCAGCTTGCTCCTACCGTCAATAAAATCACCACATATACCGGCGACTGGAAGGTCACATACGCCAGCACATCTGCCAGATTCTTCGCCCATCCACCCGGGCTAATGCGGCGAGCAAAGCGCATCGCAGCGTCACGGTAAAACCCGTAAGGCCAGGCAATCAGGATATTGACCGGGATGGCCACCAGGCGCGAGGAGAGCGACTGCTCAAACGTCATGCCAGAGAGAACGATTTCAATCACCATGTTCACAACGGAACAGTAGACAACCATCGCGAACGTATCCGCTACCGCGTGGCGCAGGCGAGATTGCGGTGAGAACATGTCTGAACTCCTTGAAATGGACAAAATGACGGCGTTGAGCGGGTTAAGCCAGTGCATTAGGTTGGTTTGTTTATCGAGCATAGAATAAGTCTCTGGCTATAAACTAACAACTAGTGATAAATTTTTATTTGTAGGCGTTTTGTCCACAAAATTCTCTAAAATTGGTTATTTCTTACGCGCTGCGTTATTTTCTCTCTCTTACCCGCATTTATTACCACAAATCAATGTGTTGAGCTAACAGTGTGCCGAAACCTGCCTTTCATCCGGGGAGGCATTGATTGATGGGATGATTAATACGCCGGAACGCTATCCATGTGCTGAGGGGATATATGAATAATATGTTTTCAAAATATTTACAATAATGTCAAAAAGGGTCCATGGGTGGATATTGCGATAAAAATGAATTATTCTTGCAGCTTAATTTTCAATTTACCCCTCTGAAAAGGTTTTTAATTTATATGTCTTTGACGTTACAGAATCTTAATAATATCCGCACCCTTCGTGCGCTGGCGCGTGAATTATCCCTGGAAGTTCTGGAAGACGTGCTGGAAAAAGTCAGGATCGTGACTGAGGAAAAACGCACCGAGCAGGCGGAATTGGAACGGCAGCGCGCTGAACAGCAGGACAAAATTAATGCGCTGCTGGAGCTGATGAAAGCCGACGGTATTTCCCCGAGCGATCTGCTCGGCAATGAGCTGGTAAATGCAGGTCAGCCGGCGAAAAAACGTAAAACGCGTGAAGCAAAATATCGCTTTACCGACGCCAACGGTGAGGTGAAAACGTGGACCGGCCAGGGCCGCACGCCGAAGCCTATCGCGACTGCGCTGGCAAACGGTAAGAGCCTGGATGATTTCCTGATCTAATCCGTGAATCGGGCGGCAGAGTCCGCCCGGTTATTAACTTAGCAGACGCCGAAGTCACCTTCTTCGGTATACAGCACAACGTCCGCCGCTTTCAGGGTATATTTCTCGCCCTGCTCATCGCTGGCCTGCACGGCCACAATGCTTTCACCCTTCACGTCGAGCACTTTTAATTTCGGACCGCCCTGACGCGGTTGGACATAATCGCCGACAGAAAACATAGCACCTCCTCATCGTTGTAATGATCTTCACCATAGCCCACGTCCCGGACGGGGTACAGTCTAATCTGTCTGTTACTGCTTATGTGGTACGGCGGTTCCACGGCATCACTTTCAGCAATCGCGCCATGCCGCAAAAACCGGTTACGCCGGCGAACAGCAGTCCGGCCCCCACAAACCCGCTCAGCAGGAAAAAGAGGCTGGAGACGCCGTAACCCAGCAACACGCCGCAAAGGATCAGCAGCCCGGCGGCGATCTGCACCTGACGCATCAGCGGAAGCGGCTGGGTTTTGTCTTCAATGGTCGGCAGCCCGGCCTGTTTCCAGCCCTGAATTCCCCCCTCAACCACGAATGCCTGCGCAGGCGACGCCGCCTGGGCAAGACGTGCGGCATTGTTTGAGGTTCGCATCCCGGACTGACAGTGAAAAATGACCGTTTCACCGGGGGCCGGGTGTAGCTCGCCGGGTAATAAATCCAGCGGTATGGCGCGCGCGGCCGGAATATGCTCGCGGGCATACTCGTCGGCATCGCGAATATCGACAAGTTTTGCTCCCTTATCAATCAGAGCACGTGCCTGCTGCGGTGAAATAACAGGAAGTGACATGGCAGCTCCTCACGGACAGTAAAGGGATTTTAGGATGCTGATAAGCTTATGCACCGCATCGTTTTTGATGGAGTAAAGAATGCGTTGCGCTTCCCGGGTGCTGTCGATAAGCCCCTCTTCACGCATACGCGCCAGATGCTGAGAGGTGGCCGAGGGGCTTAGCCCGGTGGCGCGCGCCAGATCGCCCGCGCGGGTCCCGGGGGCGTCGCACAGCGTACACAGGATCAGCAGCCGGTGCGGATTGCTCATGGCTTTTAACAGCGTGGCGGCCTGTTCAGCGCTGGCCTGAAGTTGTTCGAGTTCAGTCATGGTTATTTAGCATTATCTTAATTAAGATAATGCTAAACTAATGGTATGGATTAAACCAGTGTCAAAAGCGTAAAAGAGGGTAAAAGGGTGCAAAAGTGATGGCGAGGGCAGGTAAACTGGCTACGCTTAGAGGGCATACTCTTTTTTAGATTCAACTGTTTAGCTTGCATGGAGATTTTATGGGTTTTTGGCGCATCGTCTTTACAATCATTCTTCCGCCACTGGGTGTTTTACTGGGTAAAGGCTTCGGATGGGCATTTATCCTGAATATCGTCCTGACGCTGCTGGGCTATATTCCTGGCCTGATCCACGCGTTCTGGGTGCAGACCAAAAGCTAGGCGCGCCAGAGTAAATCGCGATAAATTCCGGTCAGTACCCCCTCAGGGCCAAACTGTTGTTTAACCCAGCGGGTCACCTGACCGGTAGCCGCATGCTGTGTGGCAAGCAGCATGCGCGAATCCTGACGCGGGTTATTAATGCGCCGCGTCACCAGCAGCCCCTCTTCCACGGCCTCCCGCGCCATATACTCCGGTAAAAATCCAATCCCTTCCCCCAGGATCTGACACTGGCATTTGGTGTTGAAGTCCGGCACCAGAATCGCCTCCTGACCGTGCAGCAGCCAGCCCACCTTTTTGTTGATGGTGTGGGCCGTGTCTTCGACCATGATATTGGGGTACAGGCGCAGCTGGCTTTCGGCAATCGGCTCCGGGGTAAATGCCAGCGGGTGTTCGGGCGAGATCGCAAAGACCCAGCGAATCGCGCCGATCTCGGTGTAATCAATGCCGCCGCCGTCGAGCAGGGTGTCCGGCGCGCCGATGGCGATATTAGCCTGATTATTGATGATGGAATCCCACACCCCGTTGTAGACCTCGGTTGTCACCGTGATCTGGCAGGTCGGAAACTGTTTTTTCAGCACCTGCAGCAGCCGGGCGGTGTGGCGGGGCGTATACAAAAGCTGATTAATGCAGATCCTGACCCGCGTTTCGATGCCCTGCGAGATGGTGTCGATCCCGCGCTTGATGGCGTGAAAGTCGTTCAGCAGGTCGGTCGCCTTGCGATAAAAGTAAAACCCTGACTCGGTCAGCTCAATGTTGCGGGTGTTACGCACGAACAGCACCACGTCCAGCCCGGTCTCCATGCGCTTGATGGTGTAGCTGATGGCTGAGGTTGTCACGCCCAGCTCTTCCGCCGCCTTGCTGAAGCTGCTGTAACGCGCCGCCATGGTGAAGGCCAGCAGGTTCTCTTCGGTAAAGATGGAATTCATATCACTGCTCCCGTCCACCATCAGTTTTGAACATATTTTAACAACGCAGTTACACCGTATTTGAAGCGGATCACAATTTTGATGCGTAGCTACGTGCCGCGTGGCGCAAGGCTTTTTTAGCCATAAGCATAATGTCGCGCCGGGCGTAAAAACGCGGCGAAACATAAGAAAAAGAGTGCACACCCGCACATTTTGGCTGAACTGTTGAATTTAACTCAATAATGAATTGCCTGTCGATGAATGATTTTTAAGCGGATTCTTTTCCTGAAAGGCTGTTGCTATTCTCGGGACATCAGCAATGAAAAACCAGGGAGTGTGAATATGTCTGCAACTGAACTCGTGACTGAATTTCTGCTGGCGGCCGAGCAGGGAAACGTGGATGCGCTTAAAGCCTGCCTCGATAAAGGCGTGGATATCAACGCCACGAATCGCCAGAAAAGAACCGCCATTATTATTGCCAGCCTGAAAAAGCATTATCCGTGTGTGGAATATTTAATTGCCGCCGGCGCGGATATTGATAAACAGGATCAGACCTGCTTTAACCCTTTTCTGATTAGCTGCCTGACCAACGATCTTACTTTGCTGCGCATTGTGCTTCCTGCGAATCCCGATCTCGATCGCCTTACGCGCTTTGGCGGCGTGGGGATCACCCCCGCCAGTGAAAAAGGCCACGTCGACATTGTGCGCGAGCTGCTGGAAAAAACCGATATCAACGTCAACCACACCAACTTTGTCGGCTGGACGCCGCTGCTGGAAGCCATTGTCCTCAATGACGGCGGCGCGAAGCAGCAGGAGATCGTCAGGCTGCTGTTGGAAAACGGCGCGAACCCGCACATGACCGATAAATACGGAAAATCTCCCCTCGAACTGGCCCGGGAAAAAGGCTTCGATGAAATCGCCGACCTGCTGCTTGCCGCAGGCGCTTAATTAATTCGGCCAGCCCTTTCCGGCTGGCAGCGACATAAAAAAGCATTCTACCGTCGTGCGTTTTGCACGATGGCGGCCCCCTTTTATCCGCATTCAGGAGAAACCCATGCCCACCAAAATCGTTATCAAAAAGAATACCTGGTTTGATTCCGTCTCGCTCATGTCGGTATCGACCAAAGCCAATAAATTACCGGGCGTTGAGCAGGCCGTCGTGGCCATGGCGACGGAAATGAATAAGGGCGTATTACATAACCTCGGGCTGCTTACGCCGGAATTAGCCGAGGCCAAAAACGGCGACCTGATGATCGTGATTAAAGGCGAGGCGGCGAATGATGAAACGCTGGCCGCCATTGAAGCCTTATTCACCCGCAAGGAAAGTGCAGGCTCCCATGAAGCCCGCTACGCCACTATTGCCAGCGCCAAAGCCCACCGCCCTGACGCAAACCTGGCGGTGATCTCCGTCAACGGCACCTTTGCCGCCCGCGAGGCGCGACAGGCCCTGGAGAACGATCTCAACGTGATGCTGTTCTCCGATAATGTCTCCCTTGACGACGAACTGGCGCTCAAGCAACTGGCGCACCAGAAAGGACTGCTGATGATGGGGCCGGACTGCGGCACCGCCATCATTAACGGCGCGGGGCTGTGCTTCGCCAACGCCGTGCGTCGCGGATCGATCGGCATCGTCGGGGCGTCCGGCACCGGCAGCCAGGAGCTGAGCGTGCGCATTCACGAATTCGGTGGCGGCGTGTCGCAGCTGATTGGCACCGGCGGGCGCGATCTGAGCGAAAAAATTGGCGGCCTGATGATGCTCGACGCGATCGCCATGCTGGAAGCCGACGAGAACACTCAGGCGATCGTCCTCATCTCCAAGCCGCCAGCTCCTGCGGTGGCGGAGAAAGTGCTGGCCCGCGCCCGCGCCTGCCGCAAACCGGTTATTGCATGTTTCCTGGGGCGCAACGCACCGCCCGCAGACGAGGACGGCCTGCAGTTTGCCCGCGGCACCAAAGAGGCAGCCCTTAAAGCGGTGCTGCTGACCGGCATTAAACAGGAATCCCTCGATTTACACCCGCTCAACTGGCCGCTGATTGAAGAGGTACGCGCCCGCCTGACTCCGCAACAAAAGTATATTCGCGGCCTGTTCTGCGGCGGCACGCTGTGCGATGAAGCGATGTTTGCCGCGCTGGAGAAATACGACGACGTCTACAGCAACATCCAGCCCGATCCGGCAAAGCGACTGAGCGACATCAACGTCAGCCAGGCCCACACCTTCCTGGATTTTGGCGATGACGACTTCACCCACGGCAGGCCGCACCCGATGATCGATCCGAGCAACCGCATCACCCGCCTGCTGCAGGAGGCGCGCGATCCGGAAGTGGCGGTGATCGTGATGGACTTCGTGCTCGGCTTTGGCGCACATGACGATCCGGTCGGGGTGATGATCGGCGCCATACAGGAGGCGCAGGCGATAGCGAAAGCCGATAACCGTCCGCTGGTCATTCTGGGCTACGTACTGGGCACCGACCAGGATCCCCAGTCGCTGGCGCAGCAGTGCCAGCGGCTGACCGACGCTGGCGTGATTTGGGCCAGCAGCAGCACCAACACCGGCTTACTGGCCCGCGAATTTGTCTGCAAAGGGGAGAATGCATAATGACCACCTTATTTAACCAGCCGCTGAACGTGATCAACGTTGGTATTGCGATGTTCAGTGACGATCTTAAACAGCAGCACATTCCTGTCACCCACCTCGACTGGACGCCGCCGGGGCAGGGCAATATGCAGGTGGTGGAGGCGCTCGACCAGCTGGCGGACGCACCGCTGGCGGAAAAAATCGCCGCCGCCAACGCCATTGCGCTGGAGCGCATTATTCAGTCCCATCCGGTGCTGGTGGGTTACGACCAGGCGATCAACGTGGTGCCGGGCATGACCCGTACCACCATTCTTCATGCCGGTCCGCCGGTTGCCTGGGAAAACATGTGCGGTGCGATGAAGGGGGCGGTCACCGGGGCACTGGTATTCGAGGGGCTGGCGAAAGATATCGAAGACGCGGAGCGCGTCGCGGCCTCGGGCGACATCACCTTCTCGCCGTGCCACGAGCACGACTGCGTGGGTTCGATGGCGGGCGTCACCTCCGCGTCGATGTTTATGCACATCGTGGAGAATAAAACCTACGGCAACCGCGCGTTTACCAACCTCAGCGAGCAGATGGCGAAGATCCTGCGCATGGGGGCCAACGATCAGAGCGTGATCGACCGTCTGAACTGGATGCGTGACGTGCTCGGCCCGATGCTGCGCGACGCAATGAACATTCTCGGCGAAATCGATCTGCGTCTGATGCTGGCGCAGGCGCTGCATATGGGTGATGAGTGCCACAACCGCAACAACGCGGGCACCACGCTGTTGATCCAGGCGCTGACGCCGGGGCTGATTCAGGCGGGGTATCCGGTAGAGCAGCAGCGCGAAGTGTTCGAATTTGTCGCCAGCAGCGACTACTTCTCCGGCCCGACGTGGATGGCGATGTGCAAGGCCGCGCTCGACGCCGCGCACGGTATCGAGTACAGCACCGTGGTCACCACCATGGCGCGCAACGGCTACGAGTTTGGCCTGCGCGTCTCCGGCCTGCCGGGGCAGTGGTTCACCGGCCCGGCGCAGCAGGTGATTGGCCCGATGTTCGCAGGCTACAGGCCGGAAGACTCCGGGCTGGACATCGGCGACAGCGCCATCACCGAAACCTACGGCATTGGCGGCTTCGCGATGGCAACCGCCCCGGCGATTGTGGCGCTGGTGGGCGGCACCGTAGAGGAGGCCGTCGACGTCTCCCGCCAGATGCGCGAAATCACCCTCGGGGGAAACCCCAACGTCACCATTCCGCTGCTGTCGTTCATGGGCATTCCGACCGCCATCGACATCACCAGGGTAGCGGGCAGCGGCATTTTGCCGGTGATCAACACCGCCATTGCCCACAAGGACGCCGGTATCGGCATGATTGGCGCGGGCATTGTTCACCCGCCGTTTAGCTGTTTTGAAAAGGCGCTGTTGATCTTCCGCGATCGCTACTTTTTATAAGGCATGCATCCATGAAAAACATGAAACTGGAGTGGAAAAGAGGTGACTGGGCGGCGTATTTCGGGTTGATGACCAACAACCTGACCAATTTGCTGACCATGATGGGGCTGCTCATTTTTGTCGTCGGCATCCCGAAGGAGATTGTTTATGGACGTATCGCGCCAGCCTTCGGGCTGGCGGTTCTGGTGGCGAGCGTCTGCTACACCTGGTTTGGCCTGCAGATGGCGCGCCAGACTGGGCGTAACGACGTGACCGCGCTGCCGTCGGGCCCCAGCGCGCCGTCGATTTTCACCGTGACCTTTCTGGTGCTGATGCCGGTCTATCAGCAAACCGGCGATGCGGATTTCGCCATTCAGATTGGCCTGGTGTGGTGCTTCGTTGAGGCGCTGATCCTCGCGGGCGGCTCCTTCCTCGGGGAGACCATCCGCAGGATGATCCCGCGCACCGTGCTGCTGTCGTGCCTCTCTGGCCTTGGTTTGCTGCTGCTGGCGATGAACCCGATGCTGCAGGCCTTCGAAGCGCCGACGGTGTCGTTCATCGTACTGCTGCTGATTTTCATCAACTGGTTCGGCAAGAAGCCGATCTTTGCCCGCATTCCGACCGGCCTGCTGCTGTTGATCGCCGGTACTCTGCTGGCGTGGATCTCCGGCCTGCAAAGCCCGGAAGCGATCAGGGCCTCAATGTCGTCATTCGGCTTTAACCCGCCATCCGTACACATCGACGGCTTTATGCAGGGTCTGCCGCACGCGCTGCCGTATCTGGCCTCCGCCGTGCCGCTGGGGCTGGCGAACTACATCTTTGACCTGGAGAACATCGAGAGCGCCCACGCGGCGGGAGACGAATACCCGACGCGTAAAGTGATGCTGGCGAACGGCCTGGCGTCGATGCTCGGCTGTCTGATGGGCAACCCTTTCCCGGTGACGGTCTACGTGGGCCACGCGGGCTGGAAGGCAATGGGGGCCAGCATCGGCTACACCCTGGCCTCCGGCGTGACCATGTTCATCGTGCCGCTGTTCGGGCTGGGGGCCTTTATGCTCGCCATCATTCCGATGACCGCCATCGTGCCGATCCTGGTATTTATCGGCGTGGTCACCGCCAACCAGGTGGTGCGCGAAACGCCGAAGGTGGAGGTGCCCGTTATCTTCATCTGCCTGTTCCCGTGGATCGCCAACTGGGCGCTGACCATGGTGAACAGCGTGATGGGCGCGGCGGGCACCAGCGCGGCGAAAATCGGCACCGACGTGCTGCACAGTAAAGGGATTTACTACGAAGGGCTGGTGCATCTCGGCAGCGGCGCGCCGCTCGCCAGCATGCTCTGGGGCTGTATCGCCATCTTCGCCATCATCAACAAACCGCTGCGCGGCGCGGTAGCTGCCGCAGGTGGCGCGCTGCTGGCGCTGTTCGGGGTGATCCACGCGCCGGTGGTCGGCTTCGCCGAGGGCAGCTCGCTGCTGTTCGTCACGGCCTACCTGATGATGGGCGGCATGTTCGTGGTGAAGCATGTGCTGGACAGCCGGGAAGCGGCAAGCGCGGCGGCACCGGTTTCTGAATCCTGATAATGCCTGATGCCCTCACCCTAACCCTCTCCCACGGGGAGAGGGAACGTTAATCCCCCTCTCCCTATGGGAGAGGGCCGGGGTGAGGGCACCAGAACGCACTTTTTTAAAGGAAAACAAATGAAAGAGCTCATGGTCGTCGCCATCGGCGGCAACAGCATTATCAAAGATAACGCCAGTCAGTCGGTGGAACATCAGGCCCAGGCGGTAAAAGCGGTGGCTGAGTCGGTGCTGGAGATGCTGGCATCCGACTATGACATTGTGCTCACCCACGGCAACGGCCCGCAGGTGGGGCTGGATCTGCGCCGCGCCGAAATTGCCCACGAGCGTGAAGGGCTGCCGCTCACCCCGCTGGCAAACTGCGTGGCGGATACGCAGGGCGGCATCGGCTACCTGATCCAGCAGGCGCTGAACAACCGCCTGGCGGCGCGCGGCGAGCAAAAAGCGGTCACCGTTGTTACGCAGGTGGAGGTGGATAAAAACGATCCGGGCTTTACCCATCCCACCAAACCCATTGGCGCGTTCTTCAGCGAGGCGCAGCGCGATGCGCTCCAGCTTGAGCATCCGGCATGGCAGTTCGTTGAAGATTCTGGCCGGGGCTATCGTCGCGTGGTGGCCTCGCCGCAGCCGTTGCGCATTGTGGAAGCCGATGCCATTAAAACGCTGACGCAAAAAGGCTTCGTGGTGATAGGCGCGGGCGGCGGCGGTATCCCGGTGGTCCGTACGCAAGCGGGCGAGTATCAGAGCGTGGACGCGGTGATCGATAAAGATCTCTCCACCGCGCTGCTGGCGCGCGAGATCCACGCCGACGTGCTGGTCATCACCACCGGCGTAGAGAAAGTGTGCATCAACTTCGGCAAGCCGAACCAGCAGGCGCTGGACCGGGTGAGCGTGGCGCAGATGACGCGCTACAGGGAGGAGGGACACTTCCCGGCGGGCAGTATGCTGCCGAAAATCGTTGCCTCTCTGGAATTCTTGCATCACGGCGGCAAACGCGTGGTGATTACCTCGCCGGACTGCCTGGCCGCGGCGCTGCGCGGCGAAACCGGTACCCATATTGTTAATGAAGGAAGATAAGATGAAAGAGAATAAAAGCCGCCGCGAGTTTATTAGCCAGAGCGGCAAAATGGTCACCGCCTGCGCGCTGTTTGGCGCGACCGGTTCCGTCGCGTATGCTGCCGATAGCGCAAAGCCAACCTGCGAGGCCGGCAAACCAATGAGCATCACCGCAAAACACTACTACCTGGATAACGTGCTGCTGGAGGCCGGATTTACTTTCGACGGCGGGGTGGCGACAAGCACCCGTACCGAGCTGAAAATGCTGGAGATCCGGGACGGCAAAATCGTCGCCCTGCGCGACAACCAAAGCCACGCCGACGCCACGCTGCCGCGCTATGACGCGGGCGGTAAACTGATGCTCCCGGCGATGCGCGATATGCATATCCACCTCGACAAAACCTTTTACGGCGGCCCGTGGCGCTCGCTTAACCGCCCGGCGGGCACCACCATTCAGGATATGATCCGCCTTGAGCAAAAGCTGCTGCCGGAGCTGCAGCCCTATACTCAGGCGCGTGCAGAAAAGCTGAGCGACCTGATTCAGTCGAAAGGCTCCACCATCGCCCGCAGCCATTGCAACATCGAGCCGGTATCCGGCCTGAAAAATCTCGAAAACCTGCAGGCGGTGCTGGCGCGTCGCAGCGCAGGATTTGACTGCGAAATCGTGGCCTTCCCGCAGCACGGCCTGCTGTTATCTAACTCTGAAAAGCTGATGCGCGAAGCGATGCAGGCCGGGGCGCACTACGTGGGCGGGCTGGATCCGACTAACGTGGACGGCGCAATGGAGAAGTCGCTTGATACCATGTTCCAGATTGCGCTGGACTACGACAAAGGGGTGGACATCCACCTGCATGAAACCAGCCCGGCGGGCGTGGCGGCGGTGAATTACATGGTGGAGACGGTAGAAAAAACGCCTGAACTGAAGGGTAAATTGACCATCAGCCACGCCTTCGCGCTGGCGACGCTGAACGAACAGCAGGTGGACGAGATCGCCACCCGCATGGCGGCGCAGCAGGTGACCATTGCCTCCACGGTGCCAATTGGCACACTGCACATGCCGCTGAAGCAGCTGCGCGATAAGGGCGTGTTTGTCATGACCGGCACCGACAGCGTGATCGACCACTGGTCGCCGTACGGTCTGGGGGACATGCTGGAAAAAGCCAACCTTTACGCCCAGCTCTATATCCGCCCGAACGAGCAGTCGCTCTCCCGGGCGTTGGGTATCGCCACCGGTGACGTGCTGCCGCTGAACGAGAAAGGCGAGCGCGTCTGGCCGAAAGCGCAGGATGCCGCCAGCTTTGTGCTGGTGGATGCCTCCTGCTCCGCCGAGGCCGTGGCGCGCATTTCACCGCGTACCGCGACGTTCCATAACGGCAACCTCGTCTGGGGGACGGTGGGCTGATGTGCATTTCTCCCTCTTCACGTGGGAGAGGGAGGGGTGAGGGCATCAGGCCGCATCTTTTGTAGGCCGGGTAAGCGCAGCGCCACCCGGCAATGTTTTATACTGGCTGCCATACACTCAAAGAGGGATCTTCCATGGCACAAAACATCTACGACAACCCGGCATTTTTTGAAGGCTACGCTCAGCTTCCGCGTTCGGTGCAGGGCCTGGATGGCGCGCCCGAGTGGCCTGCGCTGAAAGCGATGCTGCCGGATTTAAACGGGAAAACGGTTATCGATCTCGGCTGTGGTTACGGCTGGTTCTGCCGCGTGGCCCGCGAGCTGGGTGCTGCTGAGGTCACCGGCGTCGATATCTCTGAAAAGATGCTCGCCCGCGCGGCGGAGCTGACGCACGACACGCGGATCCACTATCAGCGTAGCGATCTGGAATCGTTAGCGCTGAAAGAGAATAGCCTCGATCTGGTCTACAGCTCGCTGGCGCTGCACTACCTGCCCGAGCTGGACACGCTGTTCAAAAACGTTCAGCGTGCGCTTAAGCCGGGCGGCTTTCTGATCTTTTCGATGGAGCACCCGATTTACACCTGCGCGACCCGCCAGGGCTGGCTGACCGACGACAACGGCGAGCGGTTCTGGGGCGTGAATCAATATCAGGATGAGGGCCAGCGGGTGAGCAACTGGCTGGCGGACGGCGTCATCAAATACCACCGCACGCTGGGCACCACGCTCAACGCGCTGATTGGGGCGGGATTAACCGTAAGCCACGTCAACGAATGGGGACCAACGCAGGCGCAAATTGACGCCTGGCCCGCGCTGGCTGAAGAGGCTGAACGCCCGATGCTGGTATTAGTCGCTGCCCGTAAGGCTCAGTAACCTACCGTATATACCCGTCCGCTCTGCACCCCTTCCACGCTGCGGCGATAGGCCTGCGCCACGCGCGCGGCGGGGACGCTTTCAAAACCCGGGAAGAAACCGTCATAAGCGTCGGCGGACTCGGTGAGTACGGTCGGGCTAATCAAATTGATGCGGATCCCGCGCGGCAGTTCGCAGGCGGCAGCGCGGACGAACCCTTCCAGCGCGGCGTTCACCGTGGTGGCATTCACCCCCTGGGTAATCGGCTCGTGCGCCACAATGCCGCTGATAAGCGTGATGGAGCCCCCCTCGTTCAGGTAATGTTGCCCGGTCAACGCCAGGCGTACCTGTCCCAGCAGTTTGTCCTGTAAGCCCTGGTTGAAATCGCTGTCTTTCATGGTAGAGAGCGGGCCGAAGTGCAGACCACCGCTGGCAGAGACGATGGCATCCACCTTACCCACCGAGTCAAACAGCGCGCTGACGCTCTCCTGAGAGGTGATGTCCACCTGCAGATCGCCCTGCGTGCGGCCCACGCGGATCGTCTCATGACGACGGCTCAACTCCTCCGTCACCGCCCGACCGACCGTACCGCTGGCACCAATAATCACGATTTTCATAGCCGACTCCTTATGTTGTGAGCATGCATTCTTTAATAAATAAGAAGTCGGATAAACTGGGCTAAAGTTAGAGGATTACTAACCAGAGGTTTGCAATATGGATAAGCTACGCGGCATGGAGACCTTTATCGCCGTGGTTGAAAGCGGAAGTTTTACCGGCGCGGCGTCCAGGCTTGAGATGTCGGCGGTGATGGTCGGGAAATACATCGCCCAGCTGGAATCGCGCCTTGGCACGCGCCTGCTGGAGCGCAATACCCGCCGCCAGAGTTTAACCGACGCCGGGCGCGTCTATTACGATGAGGCAAAGCGGGTGCTGGAGCAGGTCACCATTGCCGAAAGTGCGGTCGAACGGCTGCGCGCCACGCCCGCCGGAACGCTGCGCGTCACCGCCCCCACGTCGTTTGGCGGATGCGTGATAGCGCCACTCACCGCCACGTTTTTACAGCGCTACCCGCAGGTGCGCGTCGAACTCGATCTGACTAACCGCCGGGTCGATTTGGTCGAGGAAGGGGTCGATCTGGCAATTCGCATTGGAGACATGCATGCCGACGATGTTGTCGCGAAATATCTGTGCCCCTACCGGATGGTGATCTGCGCCGCGCCGGACTATCTGGCACGCTACGGTACGCCGCAAACGCCTGCCGACCTGGTGGATCATCTGTGTCTTTCCCATACGGTGTGGACCGCGCGCAACGAGTGGCGGCTGCCGGGCGTGGAAGGGGAGGTGCGCTGGAAACGCGATGCGGTGTTGCGCTGTAACGACGGCTACGGGTTACGCATGGCGGCCCGGGCGGGCGCGGGGCTGCTGCTGCAACCGGAGGTGCTGGTGGCGGAAGAACTGGCAAGCGGCAGGCTGGTTCGGGTGCTGGAGCACTACACCCCAACGCCGAGGCCGGTAAATCTGCTGTGGCGACAGGATTTACGCCCGCTGCCAAAACTGACCGAATTTATTGCGCATCTTATCCGACACGCGTTGGCCTGATATTTCTCTCCCCCGGATGGCGGGGGAGGAAATAAGGATAACGACAAGGGAAATAAGCGTAGCGTACGAACGGGATTTATTTTTGAATATGATTGACGCGAACGACAGGCGGTGAGGATTTTTTATCCAGACTCCCGTTGATGGAGAGCATATTATCAGGTTCTACCGTTCGGCCATCAAATACTGCCTTTGGAATGACGAGATCTATTTCACCCGTTTTATCACGGAAACGGTATTTGTCCCCGGAGCCGTCGATCAAATTCCCGCGCAGTGAAATGGTGGCCCCGTCGTGCATCTCTTTAGCCTGCTCGACCGTCATGATACGTGCATCCTCGGCACCGCGATATCCGTCGTCCAGGGCATGCGGTGGCGGTGGTGCCTCGCCTTTTTTCAATCCACCGTTATCGTCTGCCCAGGCCGTTGACATCAGCAGGCAGCAAAATAAGGGTGCGTAGGAAAATTTCATTCTTGCCTCCGGTAGCGTGTTGGCTTGACTTATTAAGCCTGGTTGCTATTGCTTAATCTGGCAAACGAGATGTGTCTTAAAAGGGCTTTTCCTTATAAATCATAAGGATGATTAATTTAATGGAATGCACGGGGTGACAAATGGCGGGATTTGATGGTGAAGAAGATACCTTACCCGGCGTAAACGAGAGTCGTCTGGCACTGAATTTTGAAGCCGCCTGTCAGCGCCTGGGGCTGGTCCTTCTTTTACTGATTATTTTATTGGCCGTGGCGGGCGTTTTCTCTAACGGCTATGTCAGCACGGCAACAAAAGAAAATACCGCCAAAACGCTGACGGTTAATTATGAGCGTTATGGGCGATTGCAAACGGAATATAAGCTGGCCTTTACGGCGAAGGGACTACAGGCAGACCATTATGAGTTTCGCCTGGGGGGTGATTTTAATAAGGCATTCCAGCCCGGCAGTATTACGCCGCAGCCGGACAGCATGTTCAGCCGGGGTAATACGCTGCACCTGATCTATAACAACGTCAGCAATAAACAGGATTTCACCGTCTGGCTGTATATCACCCCTACGCAATTCGGGAATACGGTCAGTTCGCTTGGTCTGAATAACCAGCCGGACATCACCTTCCGGCAATTTATCTACCCCTAGGAGAACGATATGGAGATGGTATTCCGTGCCCTGGCGATTTATCTGATTCTGCTGGTGGTATTTAAAATCGCCGGTCGTCGCGCGTTGCTGCAGATGACCAGCTTCGATCTTATCCTGCTGCTCATTATCAGCGAAGCCACCCAGCAGGCGCTGCTGGGAAATGATTTCTCCGTTACCGGGGCCATGCTCACCATTGTCACGCTGGTGGTGGTCGATATTCTGTTTGGTATTGCGAAGAAATATTTCTCCGGCGCCGAGAATCTGCTGGATGGCACGCCGGTGATTCTGGTGGAAAACGGCATGCCTTTTACCGATAAACTTAAAAAGGTGGATGTCTCCTGCGACGATATTCTGGTCGCCGCGCGGCAAAACCAGGGGATCACCGAGTTCAGTAAAATCAAATATGCCATCCTGGAGCGCAACGGCCACATCTCAATTATTCCTGTTGAAAGTTAAAAGGTGCGATATGAATCAATCAGCCTATAACGTAGCGAAAACCACCGGCGAACTGACCAAACAGGTCGCCAACGTTCTGACCGATCGCGGCCTGCGGTTAACCACGGCGGAGTCCTGCACGGGGGGCAATTTAGCCACCGCGCTTTGTGCGGAAGAGGGCACCGCGGCGTTCTATGACATTGGGGTGATCACCTTTAGCGATGAGGCCAAACAGAAGATGCTGGGCGTGCAGGCTTCAACGCTTGAGAAGTACACCGCCGTCAGCGAGCATGCCGTCCGGGAGATGTCGGCAGGCGCGCTGGAACGTGCCGGGGCCGATATCAGCATCGCCATCAGCGGCTATGCCGGGCCGGACGGCGGAGACGATGGCACCCCCGCGGGCACCGTCTGGTTTGCGTGGAATTTCCACGGCCAGATCAAGACCGACCGCCAGCTCTTTTCAGGGGATTGTCAGGACGTGGTGGAGAAGTCGGTAAGGTACGCTCTGGCGGAACTGGTCGCCAGCCTCTATGCATGGAAAAAGAGCAAGGCATAAGCGCAGGGGTTATCAAAGCGTCAGACATATGATACTAAGAAGGAGATCATAAGAAAAAATAAGGTACCAACAGCATGTCATCCCAAAAACTCGCTACCAGCGTGCAAAGCCTGCAATCTTCCGCCATCCGCGAACTTCTGAAACATAGCAAAATGGCGGGCGTGATTTCGCTGGGCGGCGGCATTCCAAACCCTGCGCTTTTCGATCATGAAGGGCTAAAAATTGCGGCTGATGCCGTGTTATCCCAACAGTTTGGCGAGGCATTTCAGTACGGCCTGACGGAAGGGGTTCCGGCGTTACGCGAGGGGATCCAGCAGATCTGTGCCGACAGGGGTATTCACTGTTCGGCGGATGACGTGGTTGTCACCTCCGGTTCGCAACAGTCTTTAGATGTGCTCGCCCGCGCCTTAATTAACCCCGGCGATATCGTCGTGGTCGAGCGCCCAACCTATTTAGCCGCACTGCAGGTGTTTGGTCTGGCGCAGGCGCAGTTTGAATCCGTGGGTACCGATGGCGATGGCATGATTGTCGATGAGCTGGAAACGCTGGTACAAAACAAAACCATCAAAGCGGTCTATATCGTCCCAACATTTGGCAACCCGGGTGGCGTCACGCTGTCTGAGGTGCGGCGTAAGCAGTTGGTGGCCTTATCCCAGCGCTACGATTTTGTCATCATTGAAGACGACCCCTACAGCGAAATTAATTATACCGACGAGGTGTTCCGCCCGCTGATTGCCCATGCCAAAGCCATCGGTAATGAGGATAACGTCGTGTATACCTCCACCTTCTCGAAAATTCTCGCCCCGGGCACCCGAGTGGGCTGGGTGATCGTCCCTGAATGGCTGAAACGAGCGGTGGTTAACCTTAAGCAGACCACGGATCTCCACACCAGCACGCTCTCACAGCTGATGACCTCCGAGTACCTCAAAACCGGACGTCTGAAAGGGCAGATTGCCACCATCCGCGAAGCCTACCGTCAGAAGTATCAGCTTTTTGCCCGCGAGCTTGAAGCGGAACTGGGGGACGTGATGTCCTTCCATAAACCGAAAGGCGGGATGTTCCTGTGGGCCAGCATGAACAATGGCATCAACACCACGCGCTGGCTGGAGAAAACCTTAAGCAACGGCGTGGTGTTCGTGCCGGGCGAGTTTTTCTACTGCGCTAACCCGGACCACACCACCTTGCGTATGTCATTTGTGACGCCAACGGATGAACAGCTTATTGAGGCCGTTAAACGGTTGAAAGCCTCTTTATAAGCGGGTTCCTGACGTAGCCCTCTCTTAACGGGAGAGGGCTACGCGTCGCACTGCTTACCGCTCCCGCAGCGCCTCTTTCGCGCGGTTAAACGGTTTGATCATGTAATCCAGCACCGTTTTCTCACCGGTTTTGATATCCACCGTCGCAATCATCCCCGGCACAATCGAAAAATGCCGTCCCGCTTTGTTGACCAGATAATCCTGGCTGGTGCGGATGAACACCCGGTAGTAGAACACTTCTGGTTTCGCTTCGTCCTGAATGGTGTCCGGTGAAATGGTTTCCACCACCCCGTGCAGCCCACCGTAAATGGCGTAATCGTAGGCGGTGATTTTCACCAGCGCCTCCTGGTTTGGGTGGATGAAGGCGATATCACGCGGGGAGAGGCGGGTCTCGATCAGCAGGTGGTCGTCCACCGGCACAATCTCCATCAGCTCGCCGTTCGGCGGGATCACGCCGCCGATGGTGGTGACTTTGATATTTTTCACGATGCCACGCACCGGGGATTTGACCGTCAGACGCGTGACGGAATCTTCCCGCCCCTTCAGGACCGCCGAAACCATGTCCACTTCGGCATTGGCTTTGGATAACGCTTCACGCGCCTGCACGTAATACTGCGAGCGCACGTCGGTAAGCTTGAGCTCCAGGTCGCTTTTCTGCCGCTGCAGACGCAACACTTCGACGTGGCTGGCGGCCCCGGTTTTCACCAGACGCTGGGTGATAGCCAGCTCCTTGTTGGCGAGATCGAGCGCTGCACGCAGCTCGCGCTGGGTGTCCTCCAGCTGGGCGCGACGCGAATTGTAGAGACGCGTTTCGGCGGCGATCAGATCCTTCCATTTCGCCAGCGACGGCGGGAACGTCAGCGGCAGATCGTTCACTTCTGCATACAGACGCACGCTGGAAGCCAGCGACGCGCGATAGCGGGCGGCACTTTCTCCGACGTTGGACTCCGATCGCGTGGGATCGAGACGCGCCAGGATCTGACCGGCCTGCACCTGATCGCCCTCGTGGACGTTCAGTTCAGTGAGGATCCCACCGTCGAGCGACTGTAAAACCTGCTCGCGCGAGCTGGGGATCACTTTCCCGGTCCCGGTGGAAACTTCATCAAGCACGCCGAACCACGCCCAGATGCCGAGCGCGATAAACAGCAGCAGGGAGAAGATAACGATCCGCCGTGCGCCGGTGTAGCCGCTTTCGGAGTCGAGGGCATTGTCCAGGTCTTCCATCGCGGCGACGTCACGCTGACTGATTTTCATTTTTCCACTCCCGTCCGGTTGCCTGCTGCTGTTGCTGCATACGGCTGTTGCTCAGGGCCTGCGCTTTCGGCGCGTCCATCACCAGCATGCCCTCTTTCAGCACCACCACGCGCTCCACCAGCTCCAGCACCGGAACGCGGTGGGTGGCGACCACCAGGGTGCGGTTGCCGAGCCAGGCGCTCAGACGCTGGATAAACTCCCGCTCGGTGTGCTCGTCCAGCGAGGCCGTGGGTTCATCCATCAGCACGATATTCGGGTCCCGCAGGAGCATACGCGCCAGCAAAATGGACTGGCGCTGACCGCCGGATAACCCGACGCCGTTTTCCATAATTGGGTAGTCCAGCCCCTTCGGCAGCTTCTGGACAAAGGCTGCTGCGCCGCACATCTCCAGCACCTCGAAAATTTCTTCGTCGGTGGCGCGCGGCATGCCGAGAGTGATGTTCTCGCGCAGGGTGCCGTAAAACAGCCGCGCGTTCTGGGTCATAAAGCCGACGTTGCGCCGCACGTCCGCCACGTCGAGATGGGGCAGACTGAAGTTGTCGAGACGCAGCTCGCCGCCCGCCAGATCCATGCCGCCCGCCATCGCCTGTAGCAGCGTCGATTTCCCCGCGCCGTTGCGCCCGAGGATCGCCACCTTCTCGCCGGGTTTGATCTCCAGGCGGTTAATGCGCAGCGCCATGCGCGGATCTTCCGGGTGATAGCGGAACTGCGCCTGCTCAAACAGATAATGGCCGCGCAGCACGTCCTGGCGGATCGGCGTCTCTTCCCGCTGGTTTTCCGTGGGCAGTTGCATGATGCTGTCCAGCCCTTCCTTCGCCGCTTTGACCTGCTGCCAGCGCGCCAGCACGCCGCACAGGGTAGCCATCGGCGCAATCATGCGCGAGGCCAGCATCGAGGCGGCGACCACCGAACCGGTGGTTAAGGTGCCGTCGATCACCATCGGCGCGCCGACCACGATCACCCCGGCATACACCAGGCTTTGAATGGTCATCCCCCAGTTGATCAGGTTCTGCGTCAGCTCGCGGGTGCGCAGGCCGGATTCGGCGGTGATCTGGATATAGCTGTTCCACTGCTGCAAAAAGCGGTTCTCCGCCTGCATCAGCTTGATGTCCTCCAGCCCCTGCACGCTCTCCACCAGCACTGCGTTGCGCAGGGTCGATTCATGCGCCGACTGCTTCGCCAGCGCCGCCAGTTTCTTTTGCAGCAGCAGGCCGGGCAGCACCATGATGACCGCCGCAACCGGGGCGATCCACGCCAGCTGCGGGGCGATGATCGCCAGCACCACCACGAACAGTAAGAAGAAGGGGAGATCGACAATGGTCGAAATGGTGGAGGAGGTGACCATCTCGCGGATCTGCTCCAGCTCGCGCAGCTGGGAGATAAAGCTGCCGGTAGAGCGCGGGATGGCGCTGTTGCGCAGGCGCAGGGCGTGGCCGAAGACGCGATCCGAGACGCGCAGATCCGAGCGTTTGCCCAGCAGATCCATGATGTGCCCGCGCGCCACGCGCAGCACAAAGCCAAACAGCGTGGCGATCAGCACGCCGATGGTCAGCACGTAAAGCGTGGGGTAGGACTGGGCGGGGATCACCCGGTCGTACACCTGCATTGAAAAGACAATGCCCGACAGCGACAGCACGTTGATAAACAGCGCCGCCAGCATCACCCAACTGTAGGGGCGCAGGTCGCGCATCACCAGCCGGTAGAGCCAGTCCGGACGGTATTTCGAGATATAGGCGTCCACGCGGCTGTCCTTCAGCGCGGCCAGCGGGCGCAGGGCAATAACGTGGCGGATGGCGGGCAGCATCGCGCTCAGCGACAGACGGTTGGTGTGCGTGGCGTCATCGAAGAAACTGACTTCCAGGGTGTCCTCGCCGTCGAAGTGATCGATGACGCCAATTCTCCCCTCGGTTAGCTCCACCACCACCGGTAACCTCCAGCTGTTGATGGCATGCCGATCCGCCGTCAGCAGCTGAAACGACAGCCCGGCTTCGCGGGCGAGCTGGGTAAGGGCCGGGACCCTCTGCTTGCCCTTAAGCCACGGGGCACCTGCCATCAGCGCGCCGGGCGAACAGGCCACGCGATAGCGCGTGGCAACGTAGCCAAAGGCCTGCGCCCACTGCGCCAGCGCCTCATCCGTCATGGGCTCACCCTGCGGGATATCGCGTTGCTTCATGGCTGGATCTCCACGGTCTGGATGGTGCGATTTTCAAGGTCGAACGCGTGGCGCAGGCGTCCGGTATTGTAGAGGCAGTTCAGCTGGAGCTGATGCAGCTGCCCGGCGGTTTGCTGCTGGGTGAAGCGGGCCTGATAAACTTCCTGCTCGGCGTTGAGGACGTCCAGCAACGGGCGCGACCCGAGGTCGAGATACTGCTGCTGATAGAGTTCGCGGGTGCGGGCGCTCAGCGCCTCCTGACGGCCCTGAATTTGCAGCGTGCTCATCAGGCTTAACACCTGACTGCGCGCCTCCAGCAGCTTCTGCCGCACGTCGAGACGGGTGCGCTGGATTGTGGACTGCGCGGACTCCACCGCGTGTCCGGCGGCGTTGCGTCTGGCGGTCAGGCCGCCGCCCTGATAGAGCGGCATCTGCACTTTCACCCACGCGGAATACTGGGTGCGGTCCAGCGTTTGGTTGCCCGCGTAGCGATCGTTAAGGTAGTGACGCACCTCCGGCTCCAGCGAGACGGTAGGGGTCATCTGGGCGTTGGCGTAGTCGAGATTAGCCTGCGCCACGTTCGCCTGTGCCCAGGCTGCCAGTACGGCGGGCACCAGGCGATCGTCCGGCTCGGCGATATCGCAGCTGCGGGACAGGCTTTGCGGGAAGTCGTTGCTGACGGTGTTGAGGCTGTTCCAGCCGAGGAAGCTCATCAGCGTGGCGCGAGCGCTGTCGAGGCTGGCCTGATACTGCATCAGCTGCGCGCGTGCCCCTTCGATACGGGCATCGGTCTGCACCACGTCAGAAAGCGACGTTGCCCCTTCGTCGTTTCGCAGTTTGGTCAGTTTGCCGATGGAGGAGAGCGCATCAAGCTGCTCTTTGGCGGTGTCGACCATCTGCTGCATGGTTTGCACCTGCACCATGGCGATGGCGGTATCGTGCGCGATGGTATCAATGCTGACCAGCACGTTGGCCTGCTGCTGGGCCACTCCGGCGGTTTCGGCACGGACCTGGCTGGCGACTTTGCCGAAATCGTAGAGCATCTGGGAAAGGGAGAGCACCAGCGACGGGGTAAAGCCATTGTCACCGCCGTCGTGGGTGTAGCCGTTCTCCATGCCGGCATTAACCTGCGGATAGTATTTCGATTTGGCGACGTCGACCTCTTCGCTCTGCTGGTAAAGTTTTCCGACGGCTTCGCTGATGGCGGGGTGCCAGGTGACGGCGCGGTTAACGGCTTCGCCGAGCTGGAGCGTGCCGGGTGCGGCGTTCCCGACCACCGGCGCGACGCGGCCGCTTAATGAAGGTAGCTCCTGTGATTCGCTCAATTCTCCTGTATTAATCATCGCGGCGGAACTGGCAGCGATAGCGGGCACAGATATCAGGCAGCACGAGAGCCACCAGTAAGGCATCTTTATTCCCATGTCTTATCCCTAATAAAAAAGTACTGCTTTATTGTTTATGCCCGGGCGCTGTGCGCCCGGGTCATTTGGTGCAGGTGCTATCAGGTAATGATGTGTTGCTGGTTTACCAGCTCGTCGTAGGTGGTCTGAACGTTGTCCAGCGTAACGAGCGTGGTATTAGTGTAGGTGCCCCCTGCACCATCACGGTCGATGGAGATCACAGTATTGCCATTACTATTAGTGACATGCAGGTAGTTACCCAGGGTAGAGGCACTGCCGTTCCAGCCCACAAGCAGATCGCCGATGTCGATCTTGTCTCCCTGCGCCAGTGAGAAGTTGGTCCAGTGATCGCCCGCCGTGCTGTTGACGTTACCCGCCGTGGCGTTGCCCACCGTGTTGTTCAGCACCTGATAAATCAGCGTATCGCCGTAGGCCGTACCGGTGATGACGTCGTTATGCTCAGAGCTGATGAACTGCGGTGCCATGTTGATGGTCAGCGTGGCGCTGTCCGTCTTACCGGCCGCATCGGTCAGGGTGTAGTTAAAGACCTCCTTCGAGGTGATGGTGGAGAGCGACACCCCGGCGTTGAGGGTGTAGGTGTAATGGCCGTCCGCCGCAATCGCCAGCGTGCCGTAGTGACCGACGACGTTGACGGTGGCGCTGCCAGTGTACGGATCCAGCGTGGTGGTTACGCCGTTGTAGCCCGTCACGCTCAGGCGGGTATCCACCGAGTGCAGCTGATCCATTGCCCCGGCGGAATCCGTACCGTCAAAGATATTACCGTTGACGGTGTGGCCGCTGGTGGCGTCGAACTGGCTCAGGGAGTAGGTGGTCCCGGTGACGCTCGGGGTGATGGTGACGCCGCCCAGCCCAAGTGCAGGCATGCTCCCCGTATAGCTCAGGGTGTAGGTGCCCGCGTTAAGATCCAGACCGGTCACAGCGATATCCGCATTGCCCCCCAGCAGCAGCCCGCCGCCGAACGATCCGGTCCGCAGGGTGGTGCCCCCCTGGGAGATCGTCCAGTTCACGGTCAGCCCGCCCAGCGTCAGCAGCGAGGCGACGTTGAAGTGCAGCACCACGTTATGCAGCGCGGTATTGGCATCGACCACGAAGGTCCCGCTGCCGCTGCCCGACGTTGGGGCCAGCAGGGCGGCGTTCCAACTCGCCGTGCCCACCGTGGTGTCCGAATAGGCCGAGGTATGGTGCACCGAGGTGACATCCAGAACCTGGCTGACATCGTTCACCGCGTCCATCGCTCGGGCGGTTGGCGTGATGTTCAGCGACGCCGTATCTTTCGCGCCGCCAGGTGCGGTAATGGTGTAAACAAAGGTATCCGAGGTGTCGATATGGTCTGCACCGACGCCCGTTTTCAGGGTGTAGGTGTACTGCCCGGATGCGTTGATGGTCAGCGTGCCGTACTCCCCGACAATGCTGGTTACGCCGCTGTTGTTCACCGCGACGCCGTTCACGTCAGACACGACGGTGCCGGATGGGGCAATGTCGTCTGCGAGCACGTTGCCGGTGGTGCTGGTGCCCACGCTTGAGACGCTGTAGACGTGGTCTTCCAGCACGTTAAGCGTATAGCCCGTCAGCGCCGTGATCCCCGCGGCGGTATTCAGCAGGAACAGATACTCTCCGGACGGCAGGTTCAGCGTCAGCTGGGACGAGGTTCCGCCCAGCAGCGGCGCACGCAGCCAGCCCGGCTGAACGCGCATCTGCTCAAACGTCTGGGTCGCATCGTTGAACTTGTAGATATACAGGTCAAACACCGAGGCCAGCGCCACGCCGCCAACAGAGGCCTGGATGGTCATGGTACGGGTGGTGCCTTCCTCAACGCTGTAGATGATCGGATTGCTCAGGTCATCCAGCAGGTTCAGGCCGAGCGTATTGCCAAGGTTAACCCCCACCACGGTAAAGCCGCCCTGCGACGAGGTACCGTTATTGATCTCATGCACAGTGGTGTCGTAGGTCAGCGACGCCGTGTTATCGACGGCCACAATGCTGTTCGCGGTGGTGCCTGCACCCAGGGACAGCACCAGATTCGCCGAGGCGCTGGCACCGTTATGGGTGATGGTGTAGGTGAAGTTCTCTGTCCGGCCAATCACCGAGGCGCTGGTATTGGTCAGGTTGTAGGTGTAGGTCCCGTCAAGGTTGATGGTTAACGTACCGTAGAGGCCCTGAATGACGGTGCCGTTCGCCGTGACGTTGACCGTGTCGCCCTGAGAGTTAGTGACCGCGCTGACCGTGGTTCCCGCCGGGGCGTTATCGCTGCCGGCTGTAGGATCCGTATCGAGAATCACGTTCCCGCCGAGGCTGGTTTCCCCGGTCACGGTGCCTGCGCTGGTCTCTTTCACCGCCACATCAATACTGGTGTAGGAGCCGGTCGCCAGCAGGTTGGTGTTGTAGCTCAGCACGCGATACTGACCGTTGGCAAGCCCGGCCAGGTTCAGGGAGACGCCGGTTGCGCCTAGCGTCAGCAGGTCTGCGAACTGCGGCTGTCCGGTATCCACCACCGTGGTCCAGGTGTTATTCACGCTATCGAAACGCTGCACCACCAGCTCAAGGGTGTTGAGCAGTGACAGCACCGCGCCGGTGGCGTTTGCATTGACGGAGATATCCGCGCTGCCGCCGCTTCCCACCGTAAAGCCAACCTGCGCAGTGTCATTGCCGAGCAGCGTCAGCGCGTTGCCCAGCGCGCCCACCAGCAGGAAGCCGTAGTCGTTGTACTGCGCGTTCGTCACCGTGGCCGTGGTGCTCAACTCCAGCTCTTCGACGTTAGTGCTGGCCGACAGCGGTACGACCGGCGCAAGCGCTGAACCGATCGGGGAGACGTTGCCCGCGGCATCGGTGGCGGTGATTTGCAGCGTCTGGCCTTCCGTCTGCTTATTCAGGAAGGTATAGGTAAAGTTCCCGTTGCTGTCGGCGGTAGTCGTGACCGTCGAATTATCCGCCAGACGAATGGTCACGGTGCTGCCCGCTTCGGCGTTGCCGGTCAACACGCTGCCGTCCGTATTAAAGGTGCCGGTAGGCTGAGTCGGCGCGGTAACGTCGACAATCACCGTTGTGGCGCCAGATATCGGACCGGTGCCCGTCGCGTTGGATGCCGAGGCGGTAAAGGCGTGGGAGCCTTCGCTCAGCGCCGGGGTGGTGAACGTCCAGTTCCCGGCACCGTCGGCAACCACGGTCCCCATCGCCACGCCGTTGTTATACAGGGTAACGGTAGCGTTAGGCTGCGCCGTCCCGCTCAGGGTCGGGGTGGTGTCATCGGTGGTTTTGCCGTTGGTCAGATTGCCGGTCACGGTACCGACGTTATCGTTAATATTCGCGATCACCGGCGCGTTCGGCAGGGTGGTGAACGGCGCCGTAACCGAGGCGTTGGCACCGGCGTTACCCGCTTTATCGGTGGCAAACGCCAGCAGCGTTTCGCCCCCGGTCTGTGCCGGAGCAATGGTCACGTTAAAGTTGCCGCTGCCATCCGCCGTCGCCGTACCCAGTACCGTCCCGGTGCTGGTGGTGATAGTGACGGTGCTGCCCGCTTCGGCGGTGCCCGTTACGTGTGTACCGTTGGTAATAACGGCCAGCGTAGCAGGCAGTGCTGGCGGCGTCACATCAACGGTGATCGAGGTGACAGGTGATGCCGCGCTGGTATTGCCTGCGGCATCGGTCGCCGTGGCGGTAAAGTTGTGCTGGCCTTCGGTCAGCGTGGTGCTGGTCTGCGGCAGCGTCCAGTTGCCGTTGGCATCGGCGGTGACGGTGCCAACCAGCGTGGTGCCATCGTAGATCCGCACCGTTGCGTTGGCTTCAGCGGTGCCGTTGAGCGTCGGACGGGTGTCGTTGGTCGGGTTACCGCCGGTAATGGCCCCGGTTACGGTGCCAACATCGTCCACGATGGAACTGATGACCGGCGCGGCTGGCGCGGAGGCATCCACGACGATAACAAAGCCGGTGGTTGGCGCACTGACATTACCCGCTGCGTCGGTTGCGGTGACGGTCAGGGTGTGAGAGCCGTCCCCCAGCGCGGTGGTCGGGGTAAAGCTCCAGTTTCCGCCGGTGGCGACCACGCTGCCCAGCAGGGTGGTTCCATCGTAGATGTTCACCGTTGCGCCGGCCTCTGCGGTGCCGTTGAGGGTCGGCAGGGCATCGTTGGTCACCTGGCCGTTGGTCAGGTTAACCGTCGCGCCCACGTCGTCCACCACCGAGGTGACAACAGGCACGGCTGGCGGGGTAGTGTCGATGTTAATGACAAAGTCCCCCGACGGCGTGCTGACGTTGCCCGCCGCATCGGTCGCCGTTGCGGTAATGGTATGCGGGCCGGTGGTCAGCGCCGTCGTGAGCTGAATCGTCCAGGAGCCGTCCGCCCCGGCGGTGGTCTGGCCGATCTGTATGCCGTTCTCAAACAGACGCACCACGGCGTTGGCTTCGCTGGTTCCGTTGAGCACCGGCAGCGTGTCGTCGGTGACTTGTCCGCTGCCAAAGGTGCCGGTCAGGGTGCCGACATCGTCAACGCCCTGGCTGATAATCGGCGCGACAGGCGCAACGGTATCCACTACCACCGTGAACCCGGTCGACGGCTGGCTGAGGTTGCCCGCGGCATCGGTTGCCGTCAGCGTCAGCGTGTGGCTGCCGTTGGCCAGCGTGGGTGAAAAGGTCCAGTTACCGGTCTCATCCGCGCGGGTCTGGGCGATCTCCACGCCGTTATCGTAGATGCGAATAACCGCGTTGGCTTCCGCAGTCCCGGCGAGCGTCGGCTGAGGATCGTTGGTTGCCTGGCCGTTGGTCAGGGTACCGGTCGACGGCAGTTGGTCGTCGGTGACGGTGTTGAGCACCGGCGCGTTAGGGACCAGGGTATCGACCGTCAGGTTAAACAGGGTGGTGCCGGTGCTGGTATTGCCCGCCGGGTCGGTCGCCGTCAGGCCCAGAACGTGCGGCCCTTCGCCAAGCGGCGTGGTGGGGGTAAAGGTCCACGTGCCGGAGGCGTTCACCACGGCGGTACCAATCTCGACGTTGTTATCAAAGATATGGATGGTGGAACCAATTTCCCCGGTGCCGTTAAGGGTCGGTTGGGTGTCGTTGGTGGTGGAGCCGGTGACTAACGCACCGGTGCCCGGGCCAATATCATCCAGCACGCTGGTAAGGGTTGGCGCAACCGGCGGCGCGGTATCCACCGTCAGAACAAAGGCCGGTGTATTTGCCGAAACGTTGCCTGCGGCATCGCTGGCGTTGATGCGAATGCTGTGCGCCCCCTCCGGCAGGGCGGTGTCTGGCGTCCATGTCCAGGTGCCGTCGCTGCCCACCTGCACGGTGGCGATTTCCGTGCCGTTATCGAGAATATGGATCGTCTCCCCGTTATTTCCCGTGCCGGTCAGGGTTGGGGTGCTGTCGTTCGTGACCTGGCCTGACGTCAGCGCGCCGTTCACGCCGCCGGGAACGTTATCCGTGACGGCGGTCAGCACAGGCGTATCGGGCACCACGGTGTCGACGATCACGGTGTACTGATTCGATGATGAGCTGACGTTGCCCAGTGGGTCGGTGGCCGTGACGTTAAAGGTGTGGGTTCCGTCCGTCAGCGGTGACGTTGGCGTAAAGCTCCATGCGCCGCTGGCGTTGGCCAGTACGGTGCCAATCTGCGTGCCGCCTTCGAAAATGGCAATGGTGCTGTTCGCTTCGGCGGTTCCCGAGAGCAACGGCGTGGCATCGTTCGTCGTGCCGCCGCTCGGCACGTTGACGACCGTCCCGACGTTATCCTCCGCGCCCGTAATGACCGGCGTCGTCGACACGGTATCGACAATAACCACAAACGGAGCAGATTCTGGACCCTGATTACCCGCCGGATCCGTGGCGCGCACGGTGAGAGAGTGGGTGTCGTTGCTGAGCGCAGACGGTGGCGTAAAGCTCCACGCGCCGGTTGCGCCCACCACGACGGTGCCAAGCAGGTTGCCGTTATCGTAAACCGATAGGGTGTCGCCAGGCGTCGCGGTACCGCTGAGGGTTGGACGATCGTCGTTGGTGGCCTGGCCGGTGGTGAGTGGCCCGGTTCCCGGCCCCACATCATCCGTTACGGCACCGATGGTCGGTGCCGCAGGCGCGGTGGTATCGATGGTGACCGTCGCAGCCGGAGAGAGGCCGCTGGTTTGCCCGTCCACCGTCGCGGTGACCTCGAAGCGGTGTAATCCTTCCGTCAGTTCCGTGGTCGGGGTGTAGCTCCAGGCGCCGGTCGTGGCGTCTGCGACCACGGAGCCCAGTAACACACCATCGAGATAAAGGGTGACGGTACTCCCGGCGACGGCGGTGCCGTTCAGGGTTGGCGTGGTGTCATCCGAGCTTCTGCCTTTCACATCGCCCGTGACCGGGCCTTCATTGTCAATCAGGGTGGCGATCACCGGGATAGCCGGCAGGTCCGGCACGTCGACGACGGTGAACGGCGTTTCAGCGCTTACGTTACCGGCGAGGTCGGTGGCCGTGACCTCCAGCGTGGTTGGGTTGGTTTGCGCAGGCGTCAGGGCGATAGAGAAGGTCCCGTCTTGCCCCACAAACCCGGTGCCGATAACGGTGGTGCCATCGCGGACAGTGATGGTTGAACCGGCTTCACCCGTACCGGTAAGCGGCGTGCCTTGCTCCGTCAGCGCCAGGTCGGCAGGCGCGCTCGGTGGCAGGTTGTCCACGTTGAGGGTAACGGTGGTCGATCCCGACAGGTTGCCTGCCGCATCGGTGGAGGTGACCACGAGAGTGTGAGAGGTGTTATCCGCCAGCGCAGGGTCGGGTGACCATGTCCAGGTGCCGTCCGGCTGAACCACGGCGGTGATGGTCGATGGCGTATTGTCGATGCTGACCGTGATGGTCGCACCCGGTTCACCGGTCCCGCTCAGCGTCGGTGCCGTGTCCTGAGTGTAGTGAACGCCGTCGACCAGATTACTGGCGGAAACGCTATCCACCAGCGGCGTCGTTGGCGCAACGGTATCGATCGTCACGCTGTAGACCGGGCTGGTGCCGCTGACGTTACCCGCAGCATCAATCGATGAAGCGGTGAGGTTCAGCGTGCCGTTTGGCAATGCGGTGTCTGGCGTGTATGTCCAGACGCCAGCGTCAACGAACACGCGCGCGATTTCGACGCCGTTATTATAAATAATCACCTGATCGCCGGTGGTGCCCGTCCCGGAGAGGGTTGGGGTGGCATCATCGGTTGCTCCCCCGGTAGCAACGCCTGCGACATCGGTAATGACCGGCGTGACGGGTGGCGTGGTATCCACGGTAAAGGTGATATCCGAAGACGGAACAGAGACGTTACCGGCTTCATCGGTGGCGGTGGTAGTGATCGCATGCTGCGCATTGCCCAGCGGCGTGTCAGGACGCCACGTCCAGTTGCCGTCCGCCCCGACGGTGACCACCCCAATCTGCTGGGTTGCACCGCCGTTCACGCTGTCGAAGATGGTGATGACATCGTTTGGCGTGCCGGTTCCGCTCAGGACCGGACGCGGATCGTTGATGCTGTCCCCTGCGGTGACAGGCCCCGTCACCTCGTTGACGTTATCAACGACGGTTGGCGGAGTTGGTGCATCCGGCGCTTCGGTGTCAATGGTTATCGAAACCGGCTGTGACGGCGCACTTTCGTTACCGGCCCCGTCCTTCGCGGTGACGGTCAGCGTCAGGTTATATGTGCCATCGTCTAACCCACCCTGTGGGGTCCAGGTCCAGACGCCGCCCGGCGGGATCACCACGGTGCCGAGAGCTTCGTTCCCGTTATAGATGGTGATGGTATCGCCTTCGGTGCCGGTACCAGACAGCACCGGGTTGGTATCACGGGTAATATCGCCTGAACCGAGCGTAACCTCTGAACCGTCCGGATTCACCGTGACGGCAGGGGCGTCCGGCGTATCCGGGGCCAGCGTATCCACCCGGATAACGATTGGATCCGAGGTGGTCGTTGTCCCCGCGCTGTTGGTGGCGACGACGGTCAGCGAATGCGTGCCGTCGGGCAGGGGAGAGGTTGGCGTGAAGGTCCACTGGCCAGTGCCGTTCACTGTTGCAGTACCGATAGGGTTCGCCCCGTCGAACACGGTAATGGTGGTGCCCGGATCGGTGGTCCCCTGCAGCAGAGGCGAAGAATCGTCAGTGACTGCGCCGTCAGTCAGGCCGCCAGTCACTGGCCCAACGTCGTCGGTAATCGACTCGATCACCGGTACCGACGGTGCGTCGGTGAAAATGTTCAGGTTAAAGCCTGGGGAGGCCGGGCTTTGGTTCCCGGCAGCATCGGTGGCAACCGTTGTCAGGACATAATTGCCATCAGGAATGTCGGCAGGCGGCGTAAAGACCCATGCGCCGTTCTGCCCCACCACTGCGGTCCCGAGCGGATTACCATCGAGGAGAATGGTGATGGTCGCACCCGGCTCGCCGGAGCCGTTGAGCGTTGGGCGGTTATCGTTAGTCTGTTGACCGCTGGTCAGCGCCCCGGTCACGCCTTCGACGTCGTCCACCACGCTGCTGACCACCGGTGCGGCAGGCAGTTGGGTGTCTACCGTGATGCTCCAGCTGTTGGACAAGCCGCTGCTGTTCCCGGCCGTATCGGCTGCTGAAACGGTAAAGATGTGCCCGCCCTCGGCCAGCGCCGGTGGCGTGAAGCTCCAGTTTCCGGTTCCGTCGACCTGGACCGTATCGACAAGCCTGCCGTTATCGAAGATCGAGAGCGTCGAGCCAGCCTCGCCGGTTCCACGAAGCAGCGGGGTGTTGTCATTGGTTGTCACGCCATTGCCGAGCAGGCCCGTATTTGCTTCAACGTTATCCTCCACGGAGACAATCACCGGCACCGCTGGCGGAGTAACATCCGGTGCGTTGACCGGGGTGGAATCGCCGATATTACCGGTAGGATCCTTGGCGCTAACGTCGAGGGTTTCGCCATTTTTCTGCGGCGGATTAAGGGTGACCGTGAAGTTACCCGCATCATCAACCGGGCCAGTGCCGATGGTGGTGGTGCCCTGTTTCACCGTCACCGTGGTGCCTGGCTCTGCTGTACCGGTCAGGGTGGTGCCATCCGGGCTAACGGTCAGACCCGACGGGGCATCAGGTGCCGTGGTATCCGGGGCAGTGGTTTGCGCCGGTGTGCTGATATTGCCGGTACCGTCTGTGGCCGTTACGTCGAGCACTTCGCCATTATTTTGCGCCGGGCTTAATGGAATGGTGAATGTACCATCCTGGCCGACAGGGCCTTCGCCGACCGTCGTGCCGTCCGGATCTTTAATGGTCACGGTACTGCCTGGTTCAGCGTTACCTGAAATACTTCCTCCGTCAGGCGCAACGACCACACCGGTTGGGCTGTTCGGGGCCGTGCTGTCCGGGGCTTCAACCGGGGTGGCGAGACTTCCGTTACCTGCTTTGTCTGTCGCGGTGACGTTCAGGGTTTCGCCATTTTTTTGTGCCGGGGAGATGGACACCGTGAAGCTGCCATCGTTTCCGGCGACGCCCGTGCCTATCGTCACGCCGTTAGCATCTTTTACGGTGATGGTGCTGCCCGCTTCGGCGCTGCCGGTGACCTGAGTCCCGTTCGCCACAACGTCAACATCGTCAGGCGCAACGGGAGGAACGGTATCGATAATCACGGTAAAGGAGATGGAATCACCGCTGGTGCCCGCCGGCGTGGTGGCCGTTGCGGTTATCACGTGCGTGTTATCGAGCAGGATTGGTGAAGGGAAGCTCCACTCACCGCTGCCATTCGCCTGCGCGGTGCCAAGCAGAACGCCATTGTCATAGAGGGTGATAGTGGCATTCGGTGCTGACGTCCCGCTAATCAGCGGGGTGTTGTCATTGGTCGCCTGACCGAAACCGACGGAGACGGGGTCGTCCCCGTTATCGTTATCCACGCGGATGATTACTGGCGTGTCCGGGAAGCCGGAATTACTGGCGGTGAAGGTCGTGGCGTTGCCGAGGTTACCGGCGGCATCTTCGGCGACGGCGGTCAGCGTTTTGCCATCGGTTTGCGCTGGCGTCACGCGAACGGAATAGCGTCCGTCCGTGCCGGCGATCCCCTGTCCAATTAACGTGGTGCCGTCATAGATAAAGACCGTGCTGCCCGCTTCCGCAACGCCGGTCACGAAGATCCCGGTATCGGCCATCGGCTCGACCTGAGGCGGTTCGGGCGGGGTGGTATCAACCACAAAGTTGATCGGCTGTGACGGCTGGCTCTGGTTGCCCGCCGGGTCGGTTTCCCGCACGGTGATGGCGTGCGGCCCTTCAGCCAGAGCGCCCGTTGGCGTGTAGCTCCAGGTTCCGTTCGCGCTGACGGGAACGGTGGCAATAGGCTGGCCGTTATCGTAGATGGTAATGGTGTCGCCCGCGGTACCTGTACCGCTCAGCCGTGGGCGCGTTTCATCCGTTAGCCCGCCGTTCTCGACCGCCCCCACGATGCTGCCGCTGGTGTCATTGACAATGACGGCCACCGGCGTGGCGGGTGGCGTGACGTCGACGGTGAAGGTAAAACTCCCGCCCGCAACCGTGGTGTTACCCGCCGCGTCGGTGGAACGCACGGTTATCTGATGCGACCCTTCAGCGAGATCGGCCGACGGCGTGAAGGCCCATGTTCCGTTGGAAGAAACGGTCGTTTGACCCAGGTAGACACCTTTGTCGTAGACGGAAATGATGGTCCCGGCTTCGCCTGTCCCGTTAAACGTCGGACGGGCGTCATCGGTCACCTGCCCGCTGGTGAGCGGGCCTTTGAGGGTGCCCACATCGTCCGTCACGCTGCTTAAAACGGGCACCGTTGGGGCGACGCTGTCTACGATCACCGTGTACGCGCCGGATGCCGCACCGGTGTTTCCGGCGGCATCGGTGGCTTTGACGGTGAACTGATGGCTGCCTTCACCCAGGGTAATGTCCGGGGTAAATGTCCATTTGCCGCTGCCATCCGCCTTCACGGTACCAATAGCGATCCCTTTATCGTAAATGGTGACGGTGGAATTAGCTTCGGCGGTACCGGTCAGGGTTGGACGCTGATCGTTGGTGCTGCCGCCGTTACCCACAGCACCGGTATTGGGGGAGACATCATCGGTCACGCTGGTAATGACGGGGGCCTGAGGTGCCAGGGTGTCTACGATGAACGAGACGTTTGTTGAGGCAGGGCTGGTATTTCCGGCTGCATCTGTCGCCGTGGCCGTAAGAGTATGGCTGCCTTCTGCCAGCGCGGTTGCGGGCGTAAAGCTCCATTTTCCTTCGGCGTCCACTTTCGTGATGCCAATGGCTTTGCCGTTATCGTAAACGGTGATGGTCGCTCCCGCCTCACCAATGCCGCTTAGCGTAGGGGTTGCATCGTTGGTCGGCTTGCCGTTGCCGACGGGGCCAGCGTCAGAGCCAACGTTGTCATTGACCAGCACAATCTCAGGGGCGTCAGGCGCGGTGGTGTCCGGGGCGGTGGCGTGCGCCTCCTGGCTGACATTTCCGGAGGGATCGGTTGCCGTCGCGACAATTTGCTGCCCATTCGTGAGCGGCGTGCCAAGCTCAATGGTGAAGGTGCCATCGCTGTTGGTTTTACCCGTGCCGATCAGGTTACCTTCGCTGTCTTTTAACGTGATGGTACTGCCGGGTTCGGCTCTGCCCGTCACCGTTTTGCCATCGCCTGAAATCTGTAGGCCGGTCGGGGCATCAGGCGGCGTGGTATCCGGATTGTTTGGGTTTCCGGGGTTGCCCGGGTTACCGGGATTCGAATTATTATCGTCATCTCCGCCGCCACCACCACCGCTACTTGCCGCGATAGCCACCCCGCCAGCAGCGGCTAACCCGCCCAGCACCCAGGGCCAGACGGCTGCGCCACCGGTTTCGCTCCCCGAGGCGGCAAGCAATACGTCTGTCGACGCAATGGATTCATACGTGGCAGCCCCGGTTGGATCTTCAATCCACCACAGCGCGCCGTTGCTCTCGGAAAGCACTAGCTGGCTCACGCCTTGCGCATCCGCGACGTAAAAATTCTTGAGGGTAATCACTTCGCCGGAGTGAAGGGAAATGACCAAATCGTTGCCGTTGCGCGCGTAGTTGGCAATATCGGCTCGCTCGACATGAAGCTCCACAATCGAGGAATGACTCAGCGTAACCTGAGAGCCCTCCATTGTTGTTTCCACGCCGGTAAGTTTTGAGATAACAGAGATTTGGCTCATATTGTTATTACTCCAGAAGAGTTGTCATGGACGGCAAATAAGACATGGCCATCTCTTTGTGGAGGGACAAGCGCGCCCCCGGCAGAGCTGCTGATGTTTAATCAGCGCTCACCGTACTTTTTTCGGCGCGATCGATGCCCGCCAGCGTGAAAAGTGGCAACATCAGAATGAAACTATTTATTTAGAACAGATTACGTTACGTGATTAATTTCCTGTAATAGGCAAAACCCTGTTATTAATAAAGGAAATAAATATTTAGGTGTAAAAATGATATAGCTACAAACGGATTAATATGCAAATTAAGCTTCCGTAAAGCTATTGAGTAACAATGAAGGGGGAATTAAATGATTTATGACTAATAAAAAACACGCTATTTATTTGTGGGTTTTTTGTCTATAAAAAACAATAACTTACATATTTTGCTGGTGCTGTTTTTTGGCGAAAATATTTCGAGGATTATTCAGCTCAAAACTAAGTTGTATGAGTGCTTAATTAATATTTAAGTTAGGGTAAACTTATCTGCTACAGGATATATTATGTTTGTTCGCATTTTTTAAATATATCCCTGTGCATATCATATCTTCTGCTATGAACGAAAAAACAAAACGCAGAGGAAAAAGAAATAGAGCATAGAAGCGGAAAGATTATTCGCAGAAATAAAAAAGGCCGCTGGCGCGGCCTTTTAGGTTCACAGAGAATTATTCAGTGACTTTCTTTTCCAGGTCGCTGGCACCTTGTTTGGTTTTATTCCAGCCTTTTTCGGTCCCTTCTTTGGTGGCATCCCACCCTTTCTCGGTACCTTCTTTGGTTTTGTGCCAGGCTTTCTGCGAATCTTCGCTTACCTTGCTGCCGACGCTATCACGCTTACCTTCAGCGGCATGCTGTTGCTTCAGCTTCAGCTCTTCACCCTTGTTCTGCTCTTCATGCAGCTTTTGCTTCGCGTCGTTAGCGTTAGCATGGGCGGCCGCTACGGTATCATCTGTTGCATGTGTCGTTGCTGCTAAAACAGGGGAAGCCAGCAGAATGGCAGAAAGTGCAATAATTGTTCTTTTCATAATTTCCTCATCTAACGTTTCGGTTGTGAGCGTGATTAAGGGTGACACAGACGAAACGGTGTGGCTCTAGGAAAAAACTGTAATGAGATCAAGACAGCGATCGCGCAAGTGGATTCTGAGGGTAAGGGAAGTTACTGGGAATGGCTATCCTGAGCAGAATTGGATAAATACCATCAATCAGAATTTTTCATTTTTATAGAGAATAATTCATCTGAGAAATAATGTTAAAAGAGAAGAGTAAGCATATGCAGATTTTTTTGTGCTGCTTTTGCAGGCTGCAATCAATAAACCTTTATAATCGAACCCAGCTCCGCATCGCAGCCCGATAAATGGCTGAAGGTACGGGTATCTCATCTCTATGGAAATATAAATAAAGAATATTAATCTGATGAATCAATGATTGATGGATGAAATGTGTTTTTTTAAAAGTATCTATTAACCAGGCTAGCCTGTATTTTAAAACTTAGTATTGTCCATTATCGGACTGTTTTAGTGCCGCGACATACCTCAGAATCAGGCAATTACTGCATTATTTAATAGCCTCTCTTAGGTATTGAGTTTGCTGGTGTTGATATTGCTGTATTGATTTAAATCAATAAAAAAGCTGATGTTCCGCATGCGCCTGATTTTTGTCGCATGCATGGCTGTTAATTAGGTGTTTATGTAAAAAAGTAGTCAATACCCCTTTGGTTTGGTGCTGCAGAAGTATTACTATTTGATTACATTTAGTGGAAAATTCTTAAGAAGTATCCTATTGAAGATCTTCGATCTGCGAAGTTGATCTTGGGTAGTTATTTGTTCTAGTATTGCTGTGTAAAGAAACGTCGTTCATTTAACAATCATTCCTTAAGGAAAGGGACTGCTATGGCTGATACGTTCCAGAATGAAGTGCCTAAGGCACGCATTAATTTAAAGTTAGCTTTACACACCGGGGGCGCGCAAAAGAAAGTCGAACTGCCCCTTAAGCTCCTTACCGTTGGTGATTTCAGTAATGGCAAAGAGTCCCGTCCATTATCTGAACGCGAAAAAATCAACGTCAACAAGAATAACTTCAACAGTGTGCTTTCAGAATTTTCTCCAGAGGTTAATCTGACTGTCCACAATACGCTGGCAGGAGACGGTTCAGAAGAGAGCGTAAAATTACGTTTCTCCGATATGAAAGACTTCGAACCAGAGCAGGTTGCCCGTCAAATTCCTCAGCTACGCGCGATGCTGGCAATGCGTAATTTATTACGCGACCTTAAATCCAATCTCCTTGATAACGCCACTTTCAGAAAAGAACTAGAGAAAATTCTTAAAGACCCGGCGCTGTCCCAGGAATTACGCGATGAAATGAGCGCGCTTGCCCCGAAATAAGCTGCGTGCACGTTTTTTAATGGATTAAATGAGAGAATGCTGATGTCTGTTAATACTGAAACAAGCCCGGCACAGGGGCAAACCAAGGTTCTTGAGAAAGATGGCGTTTACGCCTCTCTGTTTGAAAAAATCAATCTGACCCCGGCGTCCAGCCTGGGTGATATCAACACCTTTCTGGATGATGCCGCGCTGTCTGACGCCCCGGCGGGTGAACGTCTTACCGCGGCGATGCAAGTCTTTATGGACTGCATTCGTAAATCGGGTCAGCAGGTTGAAAAGCTCGACAAGACGCTGATTGACCATCACATCGCTGAACTGGACTATCAGATCAGCCGCCAGCTGGATGCGGTGATGCACCATGAGGAGTTCCAGAAGGTGGAATCCCTGTGGCGCGGCCTGCAGCAACTGGTGGACAACACGGATTATCGCCAGAACGTGAAAACCGAAATCCTGGACGTCTCCAAAGACGATCTCCGTCAGGACTTCGAAGACGCGCCGGAGCTGGTCCAGAGCGGCCTGTACTGGCATACCTACACCGCTGAGTATGACACCCCGGGCGGCGAGCCGATCGGTTCGGTGATCTCCTCTTACGAGTTTGATGCCAGCCCGCAGGACATCGCGCTGCTGCGCAACATCTCCAAAGTCTCCGCCGCGGCACACATGCCGTTCATCGGCTCCGTCGGCCCGACATTCTTCCTGAAGGACTCCATGGAAGAGGTGGCTGCGATTAAGGATATCGGCAACTACTTCGACCGCGCCGAATACATCAAGTGGAAATCCTTCCGCGACACCGACGATTCCCGCTACATCGGGCTGGTGATGCCGCGCGTGCTGGGCCGCCTGCCGTACGGTCCGGACACCGTGCCGGTACGCAGCTTCAACTACGTTGAGCAGGTGAAGGGCCCGGATCACGAGAAATACCTGTGGACCAGCGCGTCGTTCTCCTTCGCCTCCAATATGGTGAAGAGCTTCATCAATAACGGCTGGTGCGTGCAGATCCGTGGCCCGCAGGCGGGCGGCGCGGTGAAAGATCTGCCTATCCACCTGTATGATCTCGGCACCGGCAACCAGGTGAAAATCCCGTCAGAGGTGATGATCCCGGAAACCCGCGAGTTCGAATTCGCCAACCTCGGCTTTATCCCGCTGTCTTACTACAAGAACCGCGATTACGCCTGCTTCTTCTCGGCGAACTCCGCCCAGAAACCGGCGCTGTACGACACCGCCGATGCGACCGCCAACAGCCGCATCAACGCGCGTCTGCCGTACATCTTCCTGCTGTCGCGCATTGCCCACTACCTGAAGCTGATCCAGCGTGAAAACATCGGCACCACCAAGGATCGCCGCCTGCTTGAGCTGGAGTTAAACACCTGGGTGCGCGGTCTGGTGACCGAAATGACCGATCCGGGCGACGAGCTGCAGGCGTCACACCCGCTGCGCGATGCGAAGGTGGTGGTGGAAGACATCGAGGACAACCCGGGCTTCTTCCGCGTGCGTCTGTACGCTGTGCCGCACTTCCAGGTGGAAGGGATGGACGTGAACCTGTCTCTGGTCAGCCAGATGCCGAAAGCGAAAGCGTAAGGCGGTAGCAGGGATGAAAATTTATCGTCCGTTATGGAGTGACGGGGCGTTTCTGGCCCCGCAACAGTTCCAGCAGCAGGCCCGCTGGGATGCGCACGTTGCTGATAACGTCGCGCGAATGGCGCTGGCGCATCCCTGGGGTGTGCTGTGCGCTGAGTTTGACGACAGCGCACTGTCGCTCTCCCGCCTCAATGCCACGCGCCTGGCGGTACGTTTTGCCGACGGAACGCTGGTGGACACGGATCTGGCGGATAACCTGCCGCCGGTATGTGATGTGTCCGCAGTGGGGCAAGAGAGTGTGGAGGTGCTGCTGTGCCTGCCACTGCTCAGCGCGAACGGCGGTAATCTGGATGACGGGCGCGACAGCGCCCGTCCTCGTCGCTGGATGTCTGAGCGGGTGACGGTTCAGGAGCTTGCCGGTCATGAACGTAGCGATCTGGCGGTACTGCGTCATGCGCTGACGCTGCGGCTGTCCACCCAGGAAAACAGCGCGTACCTGACCTGCCCGGTGGCGAGGCTTACCCGCAATACGCAGGGGCAGTGGGTCCGGGATGCCGAATTTATCCCACCGCTACTGTCGCTGGAGGCCAGCCCCGTACTGACGGGGGAACTCAGGGATCTCCTGCACCGCCTGTCAGCAAGACGTAAGCGTCTGATGTCGATGCGACGTGAAAGCAATGAGCGGATGGCGGATTTCGCCGTGGCGGACGTTTCCCTGTTCTGGCTGCTTAATGCCCTGAACAGCGCCGAGCCCGTGTTGACAGAGCTGCACCAGACGCCGACACGTCACCCTGAACTGCTGTATCGGGAGCTGGCACGGCTTGCCGGCAGCCTGTTGACGTTTTCTCTCGAACACCACGCCGACGATATACCTCCTTACCGGCACGACACGCCGGAGCGAGTATTTCCGCCGCTGTTTACCCTTCTGGACCATCTTCTGGAGGCCAGCCTGCCGTCGCGGGTTATCGCCATTGCGCTGGAACAGGGTGAGGACCAGGAGATCTGGCGCGGAAAACTGCACGATGCGCGGCTGCGCGAAGGCGCGGATTTCTATCTCTCCGTGCGTTCTTCCATGCCAAACCATGAACTGCAGACCCGCTTCCCGCAGCTGTGTAAAGCAGGCAGCCATGACGATGTGTCTGAGGTGGTCAATATCGCCCTGAGCGGCATGGTCATTAAACCGCTGAGCCATGTCCCTGCGGCTATCCCGCTGCGTCTGGAGAACCAGTACTTTGCGCTTGACCTGTCCACCGATGCGGCCCGCGCCATGCTGGAAGCAGGAAACTGCACCTTCTACACGCCGCAATCGCTGGGTGACGTGAAACTTGAACTCTTTGCGGTGCTGCGCTCATGAATACCCCGGATATTGATCTGATTAACCAAACGTTTTATCCAGGCTGGCTGATGGTCAGCCAGTTGCGAAGTGGCCATGAGATACAGGACGGCGAGGCGCTTTACCGCCGCGCCTGCCGGTGGGTGAAGGACGCCCGCGAGTCTCTGACTCAGGCTGGCTTCAGCGAGCTGGGCTGTGACCGGATGTTATATGCCTACTGCGCCCTGCTGGATGAGAGCGTGCTTAACCGTGACAGGCAGGATGATGGCTACCGCCGGTGGCGTAAAGATCCGTTGCAGGCCCGGTTTTTTAGCACCCTGAACGCGGGTGAAGAGTTGTGGGAGCGCATCCGCCTCATCCTGCGGGAACCCGCGCCGGATGTTGCGGTACTGACCTGCCTGTACCGGACGTTACAGCTCGGTTTTGTCGGCGAATACCGCGCGCAAAATGACGAGCGGCGCGAGGACGTGATCCGTGCGCTCAGCGAGCGTGTACCGCCCTTTACCCTGACGCAGGAATCTCCTGTGGTGGTCAAGGCACCAGGGCTGCGCAGTGGACGCAGACTGTACTGGCTGGGCTGGGCGGCAGGCTTTGTGGTACTGGTGGCGTTGTGGTTCACCTTTTCCTCAGTGCTGGCGCAGATGGTGTCACAAATTACAGGGCAGGGATAAGGGATGCGTGAATTATCCCGGGTGGTACTGACGATGCTCGCCACTGTGCTGGCGCTGTGGCTGGTACTGGGTTTCTGGCCGCTTTCCGGCGGGAGCAAGTTTGCCCTCTGCCTGTGTATTTTACTGACGGGCGGCGCGGTGCTGTGGCGACGGTTTCGGCGTGTATCTGCAGTCCGTGACCAGCATGAAGAGAACATTCTGCCGCCTGAGGGGTTTCAGGGGGCAGTGGTATTCGTCTGTGGCGATACCGCATCGCTGTTTTCGCAGGGCATGACGCATCGGGAAACGCGCCAGGGCTGGTATCTGCGGGTAGATAATGCTGAGCAACTGCCGTTGTTGGCCCAGCATCTGGCGAACGCCCGTCCTGACCTGGTGCCCCAGGTTTCTGTACTGCTGGCGGTCGTGCCGGAGCAGCATCATTCAGAAGAGGGGCTGTCGCAGTCTCTGCGCGGATGGCGGCGAAGTATTGCCCAGTGCCGCGCGTGGCTGAATGGCCTGCCGCCGGTCTGGATCGCGGTCTGGGTAACGCCGCCGGAGGGCGAATGCCCCGAAACGGAGGACTGGTTTACCGTGACGCCGGACCTGCCGGGTGTGCGGGTGCGTCAGAGCAGCCATGTTCCGCTTCCGGTTGATGACTGGCAGCGTGAGGCCACCGGTAACGCTTCCCGGCTCTATCATGCGCTCTGGCTGGACAGCGTGCTTGCGCTGACGGAGCGTCATATTAACCCACCGCTGAGTGCCCGACAGGCAGAACTTCCGGCCCTGAAACTCTGCGCCTGCGGTATCAGCCTGACGCCGGTCTCTGCCGTTGCGGATAATCTCTGGCAGCAGCAAATAGGGGAGATCACCACGCTCGCCCCGGACAGTGCTCCCGTGTCGGAGATGCTCTCTCTCCCGGATGTCCTTCTTCCGTATCTGCCGCGCCGCCAGGGTGTCAGTCGCCGGATGCAGGATATACGTCTGGCTGGGGGTATCTTTTTTCTGTTCCTCGCGCTGGCGATGCTGGCTTCCTTTATTAACAACCAGCGACTGGTCCGCAGCGTCGGCGATCACCTTGCCGTCTATCAACGCCTTAGCGGTACGCCGCATGAGCCAAAACTGCAGGCTCAGCAGCGTCTTCGCGCCGACAGCCGCCTGCTTGATGACTGGCTGCGTCGCGGCGAGCCGCTGCGCTACGGTCTGGGGCTGTATCAGGGGATGCGTCTGATCCCGCCAGTGGAGGCAGCTATAAACGACTGGACGCCGCCACCTCCGCCTCGTCCGATCATCAAGCAGATCGTGCAGGGACCGCAGACGATCCGTCTCGACAGCATGTCGCTGTTCGACACCGGCAGGTGGGCGCTCAAATCCGGCTCGACGAAGCTGCTGGTCAACTCGTTGGTGGGCATCAAGGCGAAACCCGGCTGGCTGATTGTGGTGGCGGGCCATACCGACAGCACCGGCGACGACAAGTCTAACCAGGTGCTTTCTCTTAAACGCGCGGAATCGGTGCGCGACTGGATGCGCGACACCGGCGACGTGCCGGAGAGCTGTTTTGCGGTGCAGGGCTATGGCGAAAGCCGTCCTGTCGCAACCAATGACACGCCGGAAGGCCGGGCGCTGAACCGCCGTGTCGAAATCAGCCTGGTGCCGCAGGCGAACGCCTGCAAGTTACCGGGCAACCCCCATGCGTCATCGCAGGATGATGGCGCATTAAAAAATGAAATGGAGAAATAACATGGCAATTCCTGTTTATCTGTGGCTCAAGGACGACGGCGGCGCGGACATCAAAGGGTCCGTGGACGTTAAAGACCGCGAGGGCAGCATCGAAGTGGTGGCGCAGGAGCATAACCTGTACATCCCGACCGACAACAACACCGGCAAGCTGACCGGCACGCGTATCCACACGCCGTTCCTGTTCACCAAGGAAATCGACTCCTCCAGCCCGTACCTGTACAAGGCGGTGACCACCGGCCAGACACTGAAATCGGCTGAATTCAAATGGTACAAAATCAACGACGCGGGCCAGGAAGTGGAGTACTTCAACACAAAACTGGAAAACGTGAAGCTGGTGAAGGTTGCGCCAAAAATGCACGACATCAAGGACCCGGCGTTCGAGAAGCACAACCATCTGGAACAGATTGAGCTGCGCTACGAGAAAATCACCTGGACCTATAAAGACGGCAACATCATTCATTCCGATTCATGGAACGAACGCACGACTGCGTAATTACCCGGGCAGACGGTTTTCCGTCTGCTTTTTTTGCTGAGCGCCTGCCCCGCGGACGTTCAGCAAAGAACACACAATCTGCCTGCCTGACCTGATGCGCTTTGGTAAGTCAACAGCGAGGGGCGGTAGCGTGCCCGGAACTGATAAAGAGAGAATCTCATGGAAAATCCAGCCATCCTGCTACGTCGTCTTAACCCTTATTGCGCCCGTGCAATGGAAGGAGCCGCCTCCCTGTGTCAGACCCGGGCGCATGCGGAAATCCTGCCCGAGCACTGGCTGCTGAAGCTGCTGGAGCAGGGCGAGGGGGACATCACGGTGATTGCCCGCCGCTACGAATGGGACATGGAGGCGATATGGCAGGACCTGCTGGCATTCCTGGATACACGCCCGCGTTCGGTGCGCAGCCGTCCGCAGCTCTCGGACGGTTTACAGACCCTGATGCAGAACGCGTGGCTGCACGCCTCGCTGGCGGGGGAGACGCACATCCGCAGCCAGCACCTGCTGATGGCGATAGTGGAAAAGCCGTCTCTCCTGCGCTGCGACGGCCTGTGGCCGCTGACCACCACCGGGCAGAGCCAGCTTGAGCGCCTGCGCGGGCTGCTGGATACGCAGTCCGACGAGCGGGAAGAGGTGCAGCAGGAAGAAGAATTAACCAAAAGTGATGAGGTTGAGTTCGTGGGCCGTCCGGTGAATGCGGATATAAAAGAAGGGGAACTCAGTCCGGCGCTGCAGAACGCCCTGGACAAGTTCACCCTCGACGTCACCGCCCGCGCGCGCGACGGTAAAATCGACCCGGTGTTCGGCCGCGACAATGAAATCCGTCAGATGGTGGACATCCTCTCAAGACGCCGCAAGAACAACCCGATTCTGGTCGGCGAGCCGGGTGTCGGCAAGACCGCCCTGGTGGAGGGGCTGGCGCTGCGCATTGCCGAAGGCAACGTCCCGGAGAGCCTGAAACCCGTCGCCGTGCGCACCCTCGACCTCGGCCTGTTGCAGGCGGGGGCGGGCGTGAAGGGGGAGTTCGAACAGCGCCTGAAAAACATCATTGAGGCGGTGCAGCAGTCCCCGCTGCCTGTTCTCCTTTTCATTGACGAGGCCCACACCATCATCGGGGCGGGCAACCAGGCGGGCGGTGCGGACGCGGCCAACCTGCTCAAGCCCGCGCTGGCGCGCGGGGAGCTCAGAACCATCGCCGCCACCACCTGGAGCGAGTACAAACAGTACTTCGAGCGCGACACCGCGCTGGAGCGCCGCTTCCAGATGGTCAAAGTCGACGAGCCGGACGACGACACCGCCTGCCTGATGCTCAGGGGCCTGAAATCCCGCTACGCGCAGCACCACGGGGTGCACATCACGGATGAGGCGGTCCGCGCCGCCGTCACCCTCTCAAGACGCTACCTCACGGGCCGCCAGCTGCCGGATAAGGCGGTGGACCTGCTCGACACCGCCTCCGCGCGTATCCGCATGAGCCTCGACACCGTCCCGGAGCCGCTGACCCGGATGAAGGCGCAGCTCACGGCGCTGGATATGGAGAAGCAGGCGCTGCTGGAAGATACCGCCATGGGCAGCACCCTGTCCGGCGAACGTCTGGCGGCGATTGAGCAGGAGGAGAGCCGCATCACCCGCGACCTCGGTGCCCTGGAAGCCCGGTACGGAGAAGAGCTGAACCTCACAAAACAACTCTCGGAATGCCGCCAGGACCTCTCCCGCCACGCGGACATCGCGGACCTGCAGCAGCAGCTCACCGGCGTGCAGAACGGCAGCCCGCTGCTGGGCCTGGACGTGGACGCCCGGACCGTGGCAACGGTGATTGCCGACTGGACCGGGGTCCCGCTCTCCTCGTTAATGAAGGACGAGCAGACGGAGCTGCTGAGCCTGGAGGATAACCTGGCCAGGCGCGTGGTGGGCCAGGACGCGGCGCTAAACGCCATCGCGCAGCGCCTGCGCGCCGCCAAAACCGGCCTTGCGCCGGAGAACGGCCCGCAGGGCGTGTTCCTGCTGACCGGGACCAGCGGCACCGGCAAGACCGAGACCGCGCTGGCGCTGGCCGATGAGCTGTTCGGCGGTGAGAAATCCCTGATAACCATCAACCTCTCCGAGTACCAGGAGCCGCACACCGTCAGCCAGCTCAAGGGCTCCCCGCCGGGCTACGTGGGCTACGGCCAGGGCGGCATTCTTACCGAAGCCGTCAGGAAACGCCCGTACAGCGTGGTGCTGCTTGATGAGGTCGAGAAAGCGCACCGGGATGTGATGAACCTGTTCTACCAGGTGTTTGACCGGGGCTTCATGCGCGACGGCGAGGGGCGTGAAATCGACTTTCGCAACACGGTCATCCTGATGACCTCGAACCTCGGCAGCGACCACCTGATGCAGATGCTGGAGGAACAGCCGGAGGCCAGCGACGGGGACCTGCACGAACTGCTGCGCCCCATCCTGCGCGACCACTTCCAACCCGCGCTGCTGGCGCGCTTCCAGACGGTGATTTACCGCCCGCTGGCGCAGGCCGCCATGCGCACCATCGTCGGAATGAAGCTGAATCAGGTGAGCAAACGCCTGGCGCGCCACTACGGCATGAAGACCACAATTGCCGACGGCCTGCTGGACGCGCTGACCGGTGCTTGCCTGCTGCCGGACACCGGGGCGCGCAACATCGACAGCCTGCTGAACCAGCAGATTTTGCCGGTGCTGAGCCAGCAGCTGCTGACGCACATGGCGGCGGGGCAGAAGCCGCAGCATCTTACCCTCGGCTGGGATGAGGATGAGGGAATAGTCATTGAGTTGCAGCAGGCAGGTGAATAATGACTATCCAAGATACAAAAAAGGACGAAAAAAAAGAGAATAAAGAGGAAGGGACGTTACGGTTAATGACGCCAGGAGAAATCAAACTGGCAAAATCCGTCTTCATGTCCACAATTCCCTATAACAAAGTTTGGATCCACTGCGACAGCTATCTGCCTTTTGGTCTTCAGGATAACCATACGGCAATGTCTCCGAATGGAGAGATCTATTTTCGGCTACCGTTATACCATAAAGATTTTTCCCAATCGGTAGACGATTTCCAGCACCTTTTTATCCATGAGATGAGTCATGTCTGGCAATACGGCCATGGAATGAATGTTATTGCCCGGGGCTTGGGCAGTTGGCTGGTAAGTTACCGATATACCCTGGATGGCAGGCTGTTAAGCGAATATCCCATGGAGCAGCAGGCCCAGATTATTGCCGATCACTTTGTACTGGACAGTTGCGGATATTATTTATGGAACCGCTTGCGTCAAGGAAAAGAACCGGTAATCACCTGCGATGATGATATCCCTGAAGTAATTATCAGAGAAAAATATAAACACTGTCTGAGGGGGTTCCCATGGTAATGAGAAATCGTATTCGCACCTGGTACCGTTGTGCCCTGCTACTGGGAGGTTCATTTCTCCTGATGGGATGCCCAGGCCCAGGAGATAGGATGCAGTTTGATGAAACCGCGAGCGTGTACTCGACCGGGGATGATGTTTGTTTCTCCATTGCTTCTTCAGATGGCTACCGACTTTACGATATCGCGATAAATTTACGAGGGACGCCACCGAAGGGTAAGAAATTCATATTTAATCCAGCGCTTATTATTAGTGACGGCCGTTTATGTATATCCCCCTCTTTTTATCGCTTTGCGGACGATGGGGAGTTCATCGTCGAATATCTTCTGGTATCCACCACTAATAAAGATGACAGGGTCGCCAGAAAGATAGTTGTCGGGGTCGGCATGAAAAACAAGCGTGCATATAACCTGCAACTCACCAACAGGGAGATTGCGCGTCCATATGGTGAATTATCCCCACAATAAAAACAGATCCTGAACTGTCTTTTATTGCGCAAAGTTTATTAATCTGGAATCAGAGCCATGAGTCTAAAAAACACGCTTTCTGAAACTCTCACATCTTCGCTTAACCGTTATCGCCTTGATATCCCGTCCTGCTCGTCACCTCTGGACGTTGAAGAGTTCAGTGGCCGCGAATGTATGAGTGCGTTGTATCTGTACACCATTCGTTTCACCAGTATTGACCACGATATTTCTGCAGAACAGTTACTGAATAAGTCTGCCACTCTCTCAATGGGAACAGGCTCCCTGGCTGCCATGACTGGAATGAAGGTGCTCCATGGCACCGTGACACATTTTCGACGTATCAGTGGCTCTGCAGATCAGTCTACTTACCAGATTCTCGTTGAACCGTTTTTTGCGCTTTTGGGCCGGCAGTTCCGTACTCACCGTTTTTTTGTGAACAAATCCGTCCCGGAAGTGGTGGAGCAGGTATTGCAAGAACACGGCCTGCACGGCTGGGAGTACGAGTTCAATCTAAAACAGAACTACCCGAAGCGTGAGCAGATAAACCAGTATCAGGAGAGCGACCTTACCTTTATTCAGCGTTTGCTGGCCGAGGTGGGGATATTTTACTGGTTCACTCTCCAGGAGGATACGCAGTCGGAAGTAGTACACTTTGCCGACGCACAGCGTGCGCTGATGTTTGGTAAAACGTTGCCAGTAAACAGTCCGTCCGGGATGAGTGACAGCGGCACGGATTCGGTGTGGGGGCTCAACGTCTCACACAACGTGGTGGAAGCAAACGTCACCACGAAAGATTACAACCACCGTGACGCGCAGAGCGTACTCCAGTCCGCCCCTGCCGATATGACGCGGGGCGACGGCGAAGGGATGACCTACGGCGAGGTGTATCACTACCGGCTGCGCCATCTTGAGCGCGGCGATAAAATTGACCCGCAGGCGGAAACCGCCAACTTCTATGCACGTCTTGACCATGAGCGTTTTCTGGCGGAGCAGACGTTGATAACCGCTGCCAGTACCGATTCCACCCTTTCTCCGGCGCAGGTGCTTACCATCACCGACAACCTGCCGCCGACTTTGCCAGAAACGTTGCAGGCACCAGTGTTGATTGTCAGTACACATTTCACCGCCAGCCGAAAAGATGCACTGCGTGTGGATATCATTGCTGTCCCGTACAGCGAAACGCTGTGCTGGCGTCCGCCACTGCTGCCGCGCCCGAAAGTGACCGGCACCATGACGGCGCGCGTCACCAGCGCAAAGGCTAACGACATCTACGCCTGGCAGGATGCGTCCGGCCTGTACCGGGTGAAATTTGATGCCGACCGGGATGACAAGTCGCAGGGCCAGGAGAGTATGCCGGTGCGCCTCGCCAAACCCTACGGCGGTGACGTGTACGGCTTCCACTTCCCGTTAATTCAGGGGACAGAAGTGGCAATAGCGTTTCATGAGGGCGACCCTGACCGGCCGTATATCGCCCATGCCCTGCACGACTCCCGCCACGTCGACCATGTCACGGAGAAGAACAGCACCCGCAACGTGATCCGCACGCCGGCGAACAACAAACTGCGGATGGAAGATAAACGCGGCGAGGAGCATATCAAGCTCAGTACCGAGTACGGCGGCAAGACGCAGCTGAACCTGGGGCATAACGTGGATGCGTCCGGGGCACTGCGGGGGGAAGGTGCCGAGTTGCGGACGGATGATTGGGTGGCTATACGGGGTGGAAAAGGGGTTCTGCTCAGCGCGTACAACCAGTCCAAAGCACAAGGGAAAATGCTGGAGATCTCAGAAATTGAATCCCTGCTGTCTCAGGCAGTTAGTCAGATGGAATCTCTGTCGCAGGCTGCGAAACAGGCAATGTCACAGGTGCTGCATTATGAAAAGCAGCAAAAGCTAATGGAAGATCGGTTGTTGGCATTAAAACAAGCGGTACTGCTTGCTGGGGCACCACAGGGGGTATCTCTTGTCAGTGGCAGCGATTTTCAGATTGCTGGCAGCGAAGATATCTTTATGACTTCTGGTTCAAATACTGAATTAGGGGCTATGAGTAATATCTCGCTGGCGGCAGGGAAAAAGGTTTCACTGTTTGCGCAAGATAACGGAATAGAAGCAATAGCCGCTAAAAAGGATGTTGTTGTACAGGCTCAGAGTGGAAAAATAGAGGCTACGGCGAAGCATTCGATATCCATATCCAGCACTGATTCGGATATTACTTTGACGGCAGCAAAAAATCTGACTCTTAATTGCATTGGTGGTTCATATATTCGCCTTTCGGGGGCAAATATTGAGATAGGTTGTCCTGGTGATATTCGATTTAAGCAGAGCAAGCTGTTGTACAGTGGCCCTGCATCACTTGATCCGGTCATGCCTGATTTACCCGCCCCGGGACCGCAGGCAATTAAATTCATGTTTTTTGATTCCAGCGGCATTGATTTACCTTCATCAATGAAAGTCAAGTTGTTTGATCGAGAAACTGGAACTGAAGTATGGTCATCACCGATTACGGATGGCGAATCCGAACTATTCAAACAGGACAAAAGTCAGAGTTTTTATGCAATTGCGGGTGGTGAACAATGGACATCAGTTATGGTTGATGAAAATAAAACAGAATCTGACGAGCAGGAAGATATTATATGGGAGGATTTCGATGAACATGGTCCGCAATTTGACACAGAAGAAGGAATGGAGTGATTTACATGCAAAAGTATACTGTGCAAAAAGGCGATAGTCTCTGGAAAGTTAGCAAGGTTTTTGGACTTTCTGTCAGTGAACTGGCGACTGTAAATAATCTTAATACCCATGAAGAACAAAGTATTATTTATCCTGGTCAGATATTGATTATACCTGAAAAACATAAACAATATGATACTCGACTGACAATAGAACTAAAAAATCTGCGATGGGGAGTATACCCTAAAGCGCACTTACGACTTACTTTTAACGGAGAGCAACATGAATATCTCACTGATAAGAATGGAGTAGTGCAGGGGGTATTAATCGATGATTGCACTAAAGGTATTAAGGTTGAATTAAATCAATTTGATGGGAAGGGATATTTTACCATTGCATATCACCGTCAATTACCTCAGGGTGAATTTCGTTTCAGAATATCCTCGCGAGAGATGATTTTTCAGGGAAATACCAGGGCTGCGGAAGGAACGTCAGTATCGTCAAAGACAAACGAGAAAACCAGATTAGAAAATAGAACTCCGGGTGACGGCAAAGGGGATAATTATAAAATAAATTCAGCAAGAACTGACAATCTGGATAATGGAAATGAAGACTATGAAAGTAACGGGGCTGGTAAACCGTCCTGCGATGCAGGGACCGTGGGGGGGACAGAGAATAATAAATCTAATGATAATAAAAATCAGAATTCAATTCTGGTGCCACCTGTTGATAACGGAAAAACGTCAGAACAAATAAATACTCGGGTGGAAGGCGGAATTCCGGTTCAGGTAAATCCAACGGGAAATCATGAAAAAGGATTACGTCTTCCTCCAGAAGGTGAACCGTACAGAGCATTAATCCTGGAGGCTTCTGAAAAGTATGGCATGGCGGCCGAAGGGATCGCGGCATTTATCCAGGCTGAATCTGGCTGGAAAGCCAATGCTGACAATGGGATTGCCGTAGGGTTGGGGCAGTTTACAGTCCCTGCTTGGATACAGGGAAGCACTTATAAAAAATCCAAAGTATATCAGTTTAAAGAAAATAAAAGTATAAGCAATGGGGATATATTAAAATTACGATATAAGGCAGAATATTCTATCGATATGATAGGTGCTCAGTATGAACATATAATGAATATGCTGGGTAAGCGATTTACACCTTTACCATCGTTGACAGATGATGAAAAAATAAAATTGATGTATTTTTTCTATTCTGGTGAAGCACGAGCTTGGGATATTATGATGAATGGGAAAGATAATGACAAATATTATCCAAAATTTGATGCCAGCGATGAAAACTATGATTATATATTACGTAGGCAAGGTTTAGATCATCAAACAATTGACACATTATATTCTATTGATAATAAAGGGAAGACAGCCTTTACTGCTTGGATTTTGAATCGAACCGATTGTTTTATTATCCCTGAATTTTATCGTCTTGAGCCTAAAGATAAACTAGGGGATACAATTTCATTAGGAAATATAATAAATAGGTTTAATTCTAAATTTAATCCAGATAATTTTAAATTGCCTGTTAAAACAGAGAGAACGAGCGATAAGTCGGATAAGAAGGCTGAGGAGGAATCGAAAAAAGAGACAATGTGGAGTAATCCTATTCAACCTCATTGCAGGATAAGAACAAAGAGATTTAATCCTGAGGGTCCTCACAAAGCGAGTTTTGGTTTTGTCAGAGATGGTGGTCATCGTGCTCATCAGGGAGTTGATATTGAAGCTGATGCAGAAACACCTGTCTATGCAGTTTGTGATTGTCATCTTGTTTATTATGAATTTCAGAGATCTTATGGGAATACACTTTGTATAGGTGTTGATGTAAATGACTTAACACCAGAGAAACAGAAATTGTGCGTTTATAAAGATAAAAAATTAAAAAAAATTTATTTTTTCTATGCACATCTCACTGACGCAGCAGATTTTATTAATGAATATTTAAAAACAAAGAAAAAAAAGAAACTGTTTATCAAATCTAATACGGTAATAGGCATTTCTGGATATACCGGAAATGCAGGAGATTGCACTCCTCCTATGAATTCCATCAAGAATGGCGGTCATTTACATTTTGAAGTAAGGACCAAACCATCTATTGCTGGGAAAAGTGGGCTCAATTATCGTCTGGATCCTGCTCCATTTATTGATGGTTTTAATTATCCATGAGGTGACTATGTGTAAATTGAACTATATTTTTTGTTTTTTATTTTTAATCCTTAATAGTATATTCTCTAAAATCGTTTTTGCAAACGATAGCCTATTGAAAGGTGCTTTCGAAAATATTGACCCAGTAGTAGTGGAACATGAATTCGAAAGACAGCAATATCGCGTATACAAAGATGAACAAAATAAATTACCTGATAATAAGCGAGATAAATATCTTCTTCAGAACGAATATTGGTTGGTAAATAAAGATGAAAAACTATGGTTTGGATTATTTAATGGAAAGTATTTGTATTTCGCATCTGATAAATATCGACCAGGTTTACCTATGGGAGGATATGCACAAGAAAAAATATTAAGAATAAAAGCAGAAGGAAAAATAATACAGTTTAGATTATATGCCGATGATGATGTATACCCATTAGACTGTGATTCATATCGAGGTCTTATATATAAAGATACAAGAAATTACACAGCTTTTTTAACCAGTTGCGGTTATAAGGAAAATAATCAACATGATGCTAAAACTGCAATGCATGTATATGTTTTTATTTATGATAAGCGCACAACTTCTTTATTTAAAATATTTAGTTCAGTCATGTCTGTAAACCGCTCTTATAGTGAGATTGCGAATCTATTCAATATAAAAGAGAATAATGGAGTCTATATTTATCCTGATCCCGCTAACTACGTTAACAGAAAGTGTGTTTTTGAAGTCAAAGATAATAAAAAAGTATTTCCCTTAAATCCAAAAACATTAAAACCTTGGGACTATAAATTAGTTGAAAAAGCCAAATCGTGTCGATTACAGTGTCAAGATGATCCCGATGATTGCCCTGATGATTGTTCACTTAATTATTGCTCGCCACTTAGTGTGCCGGTTGTTGTGGAACAATTTTCTGCGCCTGTAACGCAATGACTAAGGTGTAGAGTGACATCATGAGAAAAATAATTTGTGTTGGCGATAAAACATCCCATGGTGGTGTGGTACTAACCGGTTCTGGGTTAGTATCAGTTGACGGGAAGTCTGTTGCCAGAAAGTTTGATAAGGTCTCCTGCCCAGTGCATGGAGCAAACTATATTATTGAAGGTGATGAGATGCACTGCGATAATGGAATTTCTATTGCTCTTGAGCAGCATCATTGTGCTTGTGGCGCAATTCTTATTGCAGCAGTCGACAGGTTTTATAAGGGGTAAACAATGCCTGTTGATTTGTCACAATGCCCGCCTGAAAAAAATACCAGAATATCACCACCATCGATGTGGCTGTGGGGGATATTATTTATAATTATTTTTGTTTTCTTCGATTTTTTATCATTAAATTATTTCTCTTCTTATTTATCAGTGAATAAATTTCTTTTTTGGTTTGAATTAGCAGGCATCCCGGTTCTAATATGGGGAAGCACATTGTTTTTTCGTTTATTTATCTGGAATAATTCCATAATGAAAGCAGAACAATGGAATGCAGCCAGAAATAACTATTACAATGAACTGGTAATGAAAGGTCAAAAGGGCCTTGAAGTTTTGAAAGTTATATCGATTACGCCAGATGAAAAGGGTAGAGATTCAAGAGTATTAAGCAATTCATTGCTTCCAATGAGGTATACACCGCAAAAGAAAAAATTTGCCCGCTATCTTGTCTTTCACAGTTCAATTCCATCTTATAATAATAAAAATTATCTAAATAAAAGAGAGTATTACTTATTCTGCGATAAAATCAAGTCTGTGCTGGATGAGTTAAGATTATCGCTGTACCTTATCCCAAAAACTGCAATTGTAACTGTTTTTTGTGTCTTACCCGAACACCTGCGAGAAATATTTAATAATATCTGGATGGATTATATTCAGAATCTACCTATAAAAACTCAGGTAAATTTCTGCGAAGAGTTTTCTTCCGCTCTTGATATTTGGTTGGATGATGAAGATACGTTATTTGATAGTGAGCAGTATCTTCTTCTTTTCAGTTCTGTAATTTTAACGACAGAATTCTATGATAATGATGATTTCGATGGGAAAACGGAGAGTTTCACCTGTTTACTGGGTAAAAAAACTATAACTGGAGCCAAAGTGCTTCCAGCTAATATATTGCGCCGGCCTGAGTCGGACTATAGTGGTATCAGGAAATCATTACTCTGGGGTGACATAATTAAAACAGGCGACCTTTCTGGGGTGTTATTTTCAGGTCTTAACGAGGATGAAAAAAACAAAATCATCAATATGCTAATCGACTATATTTGCATAGAAAGTATTTATGGGTTTATTGATTGTTCATTACTATTTGCAAATAGCCACCCAACGAGTGAACTTTTATTAACTCAATATGCTCTGCAAAATGTCAAACCTGGTAATTATCTGTTAGTTACTAAACCTAATAACAAAATCCTTTCTTGGTCTTTAAATATTGCCAATAATAGCGATGGTGAAGCATGAAAAGACTATTAACCAGATTTTCTGGAGTGTTTTTTTTAATACTGTTCGTCATGTTGTGTCTTGCGTTGTTCATTTTCGTCGGCGCGAATATGGGATGGGATTGGCAGAGTGACAGGAAACGCCTTCTGGTAATTTTTTCTGGTGTAGTTGTGATGCTTTCTCTATGGGTTATACTTAACCGTTCTCTTTCTGGCATGATTACGCAGTTTCGCTTTTTTAACTGGCTTAGAAAGCACCAGGAAAATGAAAATCAAACTTCTGTAACCAATATAGATAATAAAGTTTTTTATCAGGGTGCTATTCCGTCAATAAAAGCATTGCATGGATGGCGTTGGCGCAACAAAACACGCATTTTGCTTGTTACAGGGTATACTGCTCAGATTGAGCAATTGCTCCCCGACCTGACCGTGCAGCGCTGGCAGAAAAATGACAACACACTGTTGCTGTGGGGGGGCGATTTTAATAATGCTCCGGATGGAGTATGGCTTCAGCAATTGCACGGATTTGGTCGTCGTCCCTTGGACGGTGTTGTGTGGATAACAGATCTCAATACTCAGAATAGTACGCAAGGTCAGTCAGTAGCGTTTACATTGTCCTCAGCGGAGCAAATGAGTGGTTTAGTCCGCTACCTGTTGATGGTATTTACCATAACAGGTTGGCGTGTGCCGCTGTATCTCTGGTCATTGCATGAGCATCAGCCAACCGACTTGGAGAGCATATCAGCGACTTGTCTTCTCCCCGCAGAATGTACTTCTTCAATCTGCCAAACTCAGTTGACAAGGTTATTGCCGATGCTGGTGGAGCAGGGTACACAGCGGGTAATGCAGAATATTCATCATAATTTTTTGCTGAAACTGGCAGATTTTCTGACGCAGAATCATACAGGCATCAGTGATTCATTAGCGATATTTTTCTCCCCTCTCCGTCCGTTATCTCTGGCAGGGATTGTGTTCAGTCAGCCTTCCTCTGTTCCTACAAAACGTGTTCACCATGACTGGGTTCAAGATGCACGCTGGGATGCGCTGCTGGATTCCTTGACCAAACTGCCGCCTGGATTGAAGGCGCGAAAAATAGGATTTTCTGGACTGAAGGCATCAGGTATTGCTGTTGCTGCGATGTTGGTGCTGTGGGGCTCAGTAGCAGTTACCTCCTTCTTTATCAATCGTTCTATCATCCATACCTCTCAGGAGCAGGTAGGGCAGGTATCGGCAGAGGAACAGCCGCTGGCGGTCAGATTACACGCACTTTCGGAACTGCAGAAAACCCTTTCCCGCCTTCAGTATCGCGCGGAACACGGTGCGCCGTGGTATGCCCGCGGCGGCCTTAGCCAGAATGATGAACTCCTGGCGGCCTTGCTGCCGCGCTACGGCGAAAATGCGATACCGCTGCTGCGCGATGCGGCGGCTACTCATCTTCAGAAACAGCTGAGCGCCTTCGTGCAGCTTCCGCCGGACAGCCCACTACGCGAGAAGATGACCAAAACCGCTTACGACCAGTTGAAACTGTACCTGATGCTGGCCCGACCGGAGCGAATGGACGCCGCCTGGTTTTCCGGCATGCTGATGCAGGACTGGCCGCAGCGTTCGGGTGTGAAAGACGGCATCTGGCAGGGAAGCGGCACATCGCTGCTTCGGTTCTACGGCGCCAATCTGGTGACCCATCCGCAGTGGCGATTGCATCCTGATGAAGGGCTGATTAGCCAGGCACGGACGCTGCTGATCCGCCAGATGGGGATGCGTAACAGCGAATCCACGCTGTACCAGAAGATGCTCGCGCAGGTGGCAAACCAGTATGCCGACATGCGCCTGTCGGACATGACCGGCGATACGGATGCGTCGCGCCTGTTCACGACCGGTGAAGTGGTGCCGGGGATGTTCACCCGCCAGGCGTGGGAGCAGGCGGTGCAGCCCGCCATTGAAAAGGTCGTCAGGGAGCGTCGCGATGAAATGGACTGGGTACTGAGCGACACTAAACAGCCAGCCACACAGCAGGCCTCCCCGGACGCGCTGAAAGCGCGCCTGACGGAACGCTACTTTGCTGATTTTGGCGGCGTCTGGCTCGACTTCCTCAATAGCCTGCGACTCCAGCCGGCAGCTACGCTGTCGGACGCTATTGACCAGTTGACCCTGATGGCCGATGTGCGTCAGTCGCCGCTGGTAGCCCTGATGAACACCCTAAGCGTACAGGGACGCACCGGGCAGACCGGGGAGGCAATGTCCGATTCGCTGGTCAAATCGGCGAAAAACCTGTTTAACCGCGATGAGCAACCCGCCATCGACCAGCAGGTCGGTGCACATGGCCCGCTCGATGCAACCTTTGGGCCGGTACTGGCGCTGATGGGCAGTCAGACGAAAGGGACGGGCAATGCGGACCTCAGCCTGCAAACCTTCCTGACTCGCGTGACTCAGGTGCGCCTGCGCCTACAGCAGGTGACCAATGCCACCGATCCGCAGGCGATGACCCAGGCGCTGGCTCAGACGGTGTTCCAGGGAAAGGCGGTGGATTTAACCGAAACCCGGGACTACGGCAGCCTGGTGGCGGCGGGACTGGGCCAGGAGTGGAGCGGCTTCGGGCAGACGGTATTCGTTCGCCCCATGGAACAGGCCTGGCAGCAGGTGCTGACCCCGGCAGCGGAAAGCCTCAATGCCCAGTGGCAAAGCGCGGTGGTCGCGGACTGGAACACGGCGTTTGGCGGCAGGTATCCGTTTAAGGATGTCAGCAGCGAGGTATCCCTGCCGCTGCTGGCGAAATACCTCAATGCCGATTCCGGACGCATTACGCAGTTTCTGCAGACCCGGCTAAACGGCGTACTGCATAAAGAGGGAAGTCACTGGGTACCGGACAGCATAAACGCTCAGGGGTTAACCTTTAATCCGGCCTTCATTCGCGCGGTCGATACCCTGAGCCACCTCTCCGATGTGGTGTTTACCAACGGCGAGGCCGGGCTTTCTTTTGAGATCCGCCCCGGCACGGCTGATGGCGTTATGCAAACCACGCTGGTGATTGATAGTCAAAAGCTGAGTTATATGAACCAGATGCCCGCCTGGAAGCGATTCACCTGGCCTGCGGATACGGAAGCCCCGGGTGCGGCCCTGAGCTGGATCAGTACCCAGGCCGGAACGCGGCAGTACGCCGATATGTCCGGCGCATGGGGCTGGATACGGCTCCTGGACAAAGCCACGGTCAGCGCCTACCCGGGAACGGGCAGTAGCTGGAGTCTGAGCTGGCAGGCTCAGGATGGCAGGCCGCTGAACTATACCCTGCGCACCGAAGCGGGAGAAGGGCCGCTGGCTCTGTTGAAATTACGTAATTTTAGCCTGCCGGAGGCCATATTCAGCGTCAGCGCACCTGCAATGGCCTACCCGGCAGAGGACGAAGATAATACAGAGGAGACGTACTGATGGCGACCGTTGAGACATTGATTAGCGCCTGCCAGGCCAATGCAGATGACGTGGCTGCGCGGACGCAACAGCGTCTGTCGCTATGGGAAAACTGGCTGCAACCGGTATCAGCTGAAAATCCAGTCGGGGAAGACCCGGGCTACGATGATGATTTTCAGCAGATGCGGGAGGAGGTAAACAAACTCTCCGGCGCAGACACGGACCTGGTCTGTCAGCTTGCCGAAAAACTGCTGACCACCACAACCAAAGATATTCGCGTGGTCTCTTATTATGCCTGGGCGCGCCTGCATCGCGATGGTGAGGCGGGCCTGGCAGACGGTCTTGAGCTGATGGCAGCATTAGTGCTGCGTTATGGCGTACAACTGCATCCGCAGCGCGAGCGCAGTCGCCTGGGGGCGTTCGAATGGCTTGCCAGCGCCAGAATGCTCGACAGCCTCGCACGTTACCCGGAAGTCAACAATGCCGATACCCTGCGTATTACCGGTGCGCTGTTACTGCTGGAGCAGGCAGGAGAAATCGTTTTACCGGCCGGGCTTTACACCGCGCTGGAAACGCGTCTGCAAAAATCCGGCGGCCCGGAGGCCGTTGTGCCGCAAAACGTTAGCGATACCGGTCATACATCCATGACGGACGCGAACGTGCCCTCGCTGGGTGGAATCGCGTCAGGGCAGGAGCTGCTGGCGCAGGCGCGAGTGCTGGCTGATTACCTGAGAAACCAGCCGGAAGGATGGCTGTCCGCCCACCGTTTAATAAAAAACCTTCGCCACGACACGCTTCACCAGCTACCGGCTCTCCTGGCAGACGGCAGAACCCGCATTGAGCCGCCGAAACCCGACCAGCGGGCGCTTCTGAAACGCCTGTATTTGCAGCAGAGCTGGCGGGAATTGATGGAGGAGGCGGACAGCCTGCTGTCACGCGGGGCCAACCATCTGTGGCTGGATGTGCAGTGGTATCTTCATCAGGCGCTGGTCAAATCAGGCCGTGAACACGAGGCGGCCATTATCCAGGCTGACCTGAAAGGGTTTCTCTCACGTCTGACGGGGCTGGAGACGCTGGCCTTTAACGACGGTACGCCGTTTGCCGACGAAGTAACGCTTAACTGGATCCAACAGCAGGTGCAGGAGAGCACGACAGGCTGGTCTGAGACACACACGCTCGGGGCTTCTCCCGCAGTGGACGATGAGGACATTCTGCAGCTTGAGACAGAAGCCTTAGCCCTTGCCGATAGCGAAGGGACGGAGGCTGCGCTGGCGTGGCTGCAAAATCGCCCTGGCATCACCTCAAGGCGCAACCGCTGGCTGCTGCGTCTGTTGATGGCGAGAGTCGCCGAGCAGACGGGCAAAAATGAGCTGGCGCTGCACCTTTTGGGTGAGCTGGACGACGGGGCAACAACCGTCACGCTCACCCAGTGGGAACCCGGGCTGCTGTTTGAAGTAAAAGCCCGCCGCCTGAAACTGCTGCGCATGAAAGCAGGACGTAGCGAGGCTGATAAGGCACGTCTGAATCCGGAAATGGAGCTGCTGCTGGCTGGGCTGGTTGCAATTGATCCGGTAAAAGCCGCAGTACTGTGTAACTGATTACGCTCTCACCACATTATTTGTTCTATAAGGAAATAGAAACATATGCGTTTCGTAAAAAACGTTTTGTTGTCTTTTGTATTTTTGGCGTCAGGATGTACAGCTCTGCTTTGGAACGGTAATGAAGTCGTTGAACATCGATATGGATATTCAACGGTTATTGAGGACAAGGTAACGGCGGCTTTTCAGTATAAAAACCTTTCAGTCACGGCCTTGCAGGGCACATCTTCAATAAAAGTAGCTATTCCTGAAAATGGGGTTGCCTTTCTGGGAAAAAAGAATGTTTATATTCTTACCTCTGGGGCTAATGATCTTCTGGCGCTAGACAAAATATCGACTCAATACCCTTTAGTCTCGGGCTTCGAAAAAAAAGATGCTTTAAGGCTTGAGCTTAAAAAGCCAGATAATGATGATGCAGTATTAAGTTTCTCCGATGAACTCTTTGTATTCGTCAATCAACACATTAAAACAATTACAGACCACGATGTCGAAACGTTAAAGCAGGCTGGTTTTCAGCGTAAAGGTGAAGATTATGTCAAACGTATATCTTTAGCTGGGGTAATACTTCCTCGTGAGAAAAATAACAGTTTGTTCAACGATATGACGTTACTGGATAAACCCCATAAGGTCGAATTTTATGTCGATAATGATTCTACAGAATTCCATCCTGTTAATTTAGTGACAAATGTCGTTCTCACGCCTTTCGCCGCGGTTGCTGATATCGTTTTTTTCCCAATTAGTATTCGCGTGTTAGGGCTAATTACCAACTCCGCTACTGGACGTTAACGATCTGGAATCTATGGAAGATTTAACCCTGCGTTATTTTGACGCCGAAATGCGCTACCTGCGCGAGGCGGCAAAGGAGTTCGCGCAAACCCACCCGGACCGGGCGGCGATGCTGGATCTTGATAAGGCCGGTACGCCAGACCCGTACGTCGAGCGCCTGTTTGAAGGCTTTGCCTTCTCGATGGGCCGTCTGCGCGAAAAAATTGATGACGACCTGCCGGAGTTGACGGAAGGGTTGGTCAGCATGCTGTGGCCACACTACATGCGCACCATTCCGTCGCTGTCGATTGTGGCGTTCAGCCCGGATGTTGCGGCGATGAAGATGAGTGAAGTCATTCCCGCCGGGCTGGAAATCTCGTCTCGCCCGGTGGGGCAGAAAAATACCGTTTGCCGCTACCGCACCACCCGTGATCTGGTGCTCAACCCGCTGGTGGTGTCAGACGTGGTGATGACCACAGAGCCGGACGGGCGTTCAGCCCTGCGGTTACGCTTCACTTGTAGCGGCCAGGCTGACTGGTCGCAGGTGGATCTGCGCCGACTGCCGTTGTATCTCGGGGAAGAGGTTGTGACGGGCAGCGCCCTGCACCTGTGGCTGACTAAACGCCAGGCCAGTCTGTACCTGCGTTTGCCGGGTCAGACGGATCGCATCGCGCTCGATGGTTACTTCTCGCCAGGCGGCTTTGGCGATGAAGACGGCCTGTGGCCCAAAGCGGGCAGTGCGTTTAGCGGGTATCAGCTGCTGCTGGAGTATTTCACGTTCCGTGAAAAATTTATGTTCGTGCACCTTAACGGCCTGGAAAACATCACGCTGCCGTCGGGGACAGAACATGTTGATATCGAAGTGGTGTTCAGCCAGGTCTGGCAGAGTGATTTGCCGGTGACCCGCGACGCCCTGCGCCTGCACTGCGTGCCGGTGATCAACCTGTTCACGCTTGAGGCCGATCCGCTGACCATCAGCGGGCTGGAAAGCGAGTACCTGCTGCGTCCGAAGCGCCTGCAGGACGGGCACACCGAGATTTACTCCGTTGATAGCGTTACCGGCTCCGGGCGTACCGGGGATGCGCGCTATGTGCCGTTCACCAGCTTCCGTCATCAGGGCGGGATGATGCGCCGCCACGCGCCGGAACGCTATTTCCATACTCGCGTGAAGCGGGGCGTGAACGGCATGCACGATACCTGGCTGATCCTCGGCGGCCAGCAGTGGGAGGCTGACCGGGAAATAGCCCGGGAAACCGTGTCGTTGCGTATCACCGGCACCAACGGCCAACTGCCGCGCCGGGCGCTGCAAAGCACGCTGCTTGACCGCTGTGAACAGGTCTCCGAAACGCCGCTAACCGTGCGCAACCTGTGTAAGCCGACGCTCCCGGCCTACCCTCCTGCGGAAGATCGTTTCCACTGGCGGGTGATGAGCCATCTGGGAACCCGTTTTCTGAATATGATGAGCAGCGCTGATGTGCTGCGTGGCACGCTGTCGCTCTATAACTGGCGGGACGATGAGTTAAACAACCGTCGCCTGGACGCCATTCTGGACGTCAGGCACCACCGTATTCAGCGTTTCGAAGAGGGGTTTCTGCTGCGGGGTCTGGACGTGGAAGTGACGCTCGACAGCAACGGCTTTACGGGTGAAGGCGACATTCACCTGTTTGGTGAAATGCTCAACCGCTTTTTCGCCCTGTACGCCGACATGAACCAGTTTAACCAGCTCACGCTGATTGTTCAGCCTGAAGGGAAGTGTATCCGGTGGAAAGAGAATCACAGTCCGCGCCTGCCCGGATGATGGAAAGGGTACGGCCCCAACTGCCGTACATGAATTTTTACCGCTTCTGCCGGTTGCTTGAGCAGAGTCAGCCGGATGCGCCGGTGCCCGGCAGTGACTGGCAGTTACCTCAGGAGCCTGTCCGTTTCCGCCCGCATCCGGGGATGGGGTTCCCGGCCAGTGAAATCAGGGGGCTGACGGAGCCGGAACCGGAACATACGCATCTGCCGCCATCGGTCAATATCACCTTTATGGGCCTGTACGGGGTCGAATCGCCGCTGCCGACGCACTATATCGACGATATCGCCCAGCGGCGGGAGGGAGCCGAAGCCACACGCGATTTTCTCGATATCTTCAATCATCGGCTGATCGCCCAGTATTACCGTATCTGGCGTAAGTACTCTTATCCGGCGACCTTTGAAGCGGGCGGCACTGACAATACCTCGCAGTATCTGCTTGGGCTGGCGGGGCTGGGGATACCCGGTTGTGCGGACAATACCGCCACGCCGCTGTCGCGCTTTCTGGCGCTGCTGCCAGTCATGTTGCTACCGGGGCGCACGGCGGAGGGGATCGCTGCGCTGGTTCAACTCCTGGCACCGGATACCCGTGCGACGGTGTATCCCCACGACCGTTGCCGCATCGAGCTGAAGCATCCGCTCACCATGAGTACGCAGCGGCCGATTGGCCTGCGGCTTCGCCCTGTCATGGGCACGCACGGGACGGACGTGAATGGTCAGGTGCTGTTGCAATTGACCTCAGATAACCCCGAAGAGGTGCGCGGCTGGCTCCCTGGCGGGGAGCTGCACGGCGATCTGATGGCGCTGCTGCATGTCTATCTGGGATCGCATCTGGACGTGCGGATGCAACTGTGCGTGGCGCGGCATCTGCTGCCGGATGCCCGGCTGGCGTGCAATGACGTCCAGGGGAGCCAGATCGGACGGACGGCGGTACTGCGGCCGCTCAATGCGCAGCAAAACAACAATGACGTTATCACCATTCACCTGGGCCGTTATCAGCGCGTTCAGGAAAATATTCACCGAAGGGAGAGCGATGAAGATGGCGATTACCGCTGGTAACACCACCGCGACGCTGCTGGCAATAACACTCGCCACGGCCTTAACCGGCTGCGGGCTGACGCAAACGGTAAAAGACGGGACGGTCTCAATGACCCGCTCCATTTTTTACAAACAGGTTAAAACCCTGCATCTGGATATTCAGGCGCGCTCGGGGGTAAATAACAACGCGAAAGGGGCGTCGCTGGCGACGGTCGTACGCATTTACCAGCTGAAAGAGCGCAAGGCATTCGACAGCACCGATTATCCGTCGCTGTTTGCCGATGACAGCCAGGCCATTAAAGCTGACCTGGTGGCCGAAAAAGATATCCGTCTTCGTCCTGGAGAATCCGTGACGCTGGACATGCCGCTGGAAGAGGCGGCACAGTTTGTCGCGGTGGCGGGGATGTTTATGTCGCCGGACCAGGCGAACAATACATGGCGCCTGGTCCTCACCCGCGACGACCTCGACCCGGATAAACCTCGCATTATTGAAGCCAGCAATAACCGCCTGACCCTGCAACCGCTTAAGGAGGACTGAAATGCCACGTCCGTCTCTGTATGAAACGCTTTTCGGCAACTTCGCCGGCGGCCTCGACCTGAACAGCGTCAGCGAGGAGAACCAGCTCATCCTTTCAGTGCTGGACAACATGCAGCGCATTCTCAACTGCCGCGCCGGGACGCTGGCACATCTGCCGGACTACGGCCTGCCGGATATGACCAAAATTCTCCAGGGGATGCCCGGCACCGCGCACCAGCTGATCACGACGCTCTCCGCCGTGCTGCTGAAATACGAGCCGCGCCTGAGCAAAATCACCGTAGTGATGCTGGATCAGAGGCAGCCTGGCGAGCTGCGCTACGCCATTGATGCGGAACTAAAGGGCATCGGACTGGTGCGCTACGGTACCGAGTTTATGCCGGAAGGCAGGGTCTTAATCCGCCATCTGAAACAGCAGCAGTACCTTGATGTACGCGCCGCAATCTAGTTTTTTCTCAGGCAAAACGGTTATGACGACACATTCTGAACGCCACCTTAATACCGGCGGCGATCCGCGCACGCTTGCGGATTACGCCGCCCTTCGCGATGAGATGAACAAGCTGACGCATCCGGCGCGCCCGGATGTCAACTGGCAGCTTGCGGAAACGCTCTGCCTCTCGCTGTTTGAGCACAACGGGATTGAGCTGCAGACCACCGCCTGGTATACGCTTGCCCGTACCCATCTGGCCGGTTTGTATGGCATGAATGAAGGTCTGGCGATCCTGGCTACGCTGGTTGCCCGGCAGTGGGGGGAAATCTGGCCGCAGCCCGTCCATGCGCGAATGGAGATCCTCAGCGCGCTGAGCAGGCGGCTACAGCAGGCGATGCGCACCCGGGCGCTAACGTATGCGGATTTGAGCCAGCTCTACCAGGCGGAGGAACATCTGAATACCCTGGGTGAGGTGTTGCAGCGTCTGGAATTGAAACACGCCAGCCAGCTTGATGCCCTGCGCATCCTGATGCATAACACAGCGGCGCGGCTGGAAAACAGCGACAACACCGGCGTGAGTGTGCCCCATGACGCGGCGCTCACGCCTGAAAAAAGCCTCTCCAACCCGGGCGACCAGGTGAAATGGGTATACGTGGTACAGCCCGATCCGTTGCCGAATGTGCAGGTGGTGACCGAAAGCTCGCCCCCGGTTAAACCCTGGAAGCCGTTTGCGGCCGGTATGCTGACCATGCTGGTGGTGGCAGGTGCGGTCGCGTGGGGTTGGCAGGCACTTCATCAGCCTGACCCTGCACAGACGCAGCTCGCTGCCACGCTGGCCCCGTTACCCGCCGCGCTATCCACCGAACAGCTACAGTCCCTGCGACACATGTCGCTATCTCCCGTGTCGGGTATCGACAAAACGCAGCAGCAGCTGGCGCAACTGTTACGGCTGAAACCGGACTGGGCCGTCAGCTATGGCGACAGTCTGGTGCGTCAGGCCCTTACTCTGTGGCCTGAACAAGCGAAACCGCTGGCACAGCAGTGGCAGCAGCAGGTCGCTGCCGCCGCGCTTCCTGCACCGGAGCTGAACGGCTGGCATGAGGGGATGACCCAGCTCCAGCAGTTGGCGAACCGGCTCAACGCGCTGGATGAAAAGCGTGGCAAATACATGACGGTCAGCGAACTCAAGTCGGCAGTGTTTGCGATGACGCAGTCATTTACCCGCGCCATACCGGCAGAAGAACAGCTGCGCCAGCTTTCAGTCCTGCCGCACGATCGGCCCTGGCCAGCGGCACAGCAGAGCCAGACGGAGCAGCAGCTGCAACAGCTTATTACCCGCTATGCGGTACTCAAACAACAAATGGCGCAATAACCTGCGTGCAGTCATGAGTTGCAGACTCCCGTTTACGGCATTACAGAGATAAATTGAAGACGGTCGCTCAGCGCACGGCGCGCGTGATCAGGCATAACAGCATGTGAAAATGAACAGGGACGACAGCGTGTCAGCCAAAGAACGTTTTTTTAAAAAAGTGCAGCAAAATAATGACATCACCCCACCCGGTAAATCGTCTGCGGAGGCTGAGATCAGGCTGTTTTGTGAGCGGATGGACGAGCTGGCGGAGCAAATCAGCGAGTGGTTTGCGGGGTCAAGCATTGAGGTTGTCGTATCGACAAAACATATTCACGACCTCAGTACGATTGGTTACAGTCTGAACTGCGGCATATGCCGGTATCCGGTAACCACTATCCGGATCCAGAACGCAGACCGTAGCGCCAGCATTGTACCGGAACAACTCTGCCGCGGAGCGGAGCGGGGCTGCGTGACAATGCGGATAGAGACGCCTGAAAGTCGCCAGGCGTATCACCTGAGCATGGCACCGGAAACCGGCTGGTTTATCCGGCGTGAGCATCAGGATGCAAAAGCGAATGTCGTCATGACGGAAGATCGCTTTTTCCAGGCGCTCGACAAGCTGGCCTGATCGGGGCCGGAAAGCTGGCGCAGGCAACCTGCTGCGCCAGTTTTCGTTTCAGGCACAGGTTCAGGCATCTGCCTGCCATTTTTCACGTTTTGCCCCTGCACGGCGGGCCGTGGCGGGCAGTATATCGGCATCGGCGACATAACCATCCGGATCGAGGCAGCGGTTATGATTTTTCGCCTCCTGCAGGATCTCCTCATCCCAGTACAGGCGTTTACGTTGATCGCCCTGGGTTGTCAAAATGCATTCCATATTCCCCTCTATCGCGCGGTAGCGCCGCCAGCTGTTCGCCGGAATGGAGATGACCGACCGTTCCGGCGCGATAATACTCACTTCCTTGTCCGCCTCATTCCAGGTGACCTCAAGCTTTCCTTTAAAGACCATGATGACCTGCACGTCAGGACACACATGGCGGCCCGTGACGCAATTGTCCGCGAGCCGCAGCCACTCGACGGAAAAACCGTGCGGGCTAACAATCGCAGGGCAGGAATCCCGGTCCTGGGAAATGCCAAAGCCGATAACGGGCGCGATTTCGCCGCCGTGTCCCGGCAACACCGAGTCCAGCAGTCCCCGTGCCGACCAGCAACGGTCATCGCCTGTCACCGCGCGCTTGCGCATCTCCTCAACGCTGTAATCACGTAGCCCGGCAATATACGCCTTCGACAGCGGCTTAAGCAGCGTGGCGGGGTCAGGCTGCGGCTCGCCGGGTTCCTGCGTAATCAACATATTCTCTTTGCTTAAATACATACCGTACTCACTGGCGGCCGCGAGTACCGACGGATGCCAGATGATCCCGCCCGTGTTGTCGCCGCCCAGCACGGTGAACACCATGCCGCTGGTGTCCTCTTTACTGACGTTCGTAAACCCCCGGAAAATCCAGGTGGGGATGGAGAGGATCGCAGGGGCGCTGAATTCCGCTTCATGTTCACCCTGCGCGCCCCAGCGAAAACGCCATGTCCCTTCATGGATCAGGAACACTTCCGCCGTAAAATGCAGATGCAGGTTATTGGTTACCCCTTTCGGCATGGCCGCCGCGCCTATGTTAAAACCGTGCGGCTCGGGAATATTCACCACCTGCTCGGAGGACTGAGTGACGCCCGGGCCAATAAACGAATAGTTTTGCTTCAGGTGCGAGCCGGGCAGCTTGCAGTCAATAAAAGCAAGGTTGCAGGAGACCATATCATCGGGGGTGATGAGTCGGCTTCTCGCCTGGCTCTGGGTAAGATGGATAGCGTTCATTTTTTTCTCCTTTTAATAGCCGGATGTGCCGGTGGCAGGGATGGCGTTACCGCGCGCAAGGGCGATGGCTTCGCGCGAGGCGCGGCCCAGTTGCATGACGTCGTTTGCCGGGGTAACGAAATGAAACCCCTGGGCAATACGCGCTGCGGCAGCCGCGCCGGAGGTGCAGAAAATCCCGGCGATTTTTTGCTGCTGGCGACAGCGGTCGATCACCCGCTCAACGGCAGCAAGCATCTCCGGGTGTTGGGATTCGGCGCTGGCGTTGCCCGTCAGCGTCAGCGAGAGATCGTTAGGGCCTATAAACACGCCATCCAGCCCGTCGGTGTCGAGAATGGCGTCAAGATTTGCCAGCCCTTCGCGGGTTTCGATCATCGCCAGCGTCAGGATTTCATCGTTGGCGTGCTGCGGATAATCGCTGCCGCCGTAAAGCAGGCCCCGCGCCGGACCAAAGGAACGTACGCCCAGCGGCGGATAACGGCAGGCGGCGACGAAGCGGCGGGCCTCCTCGGCGCTGGAGATCATCGGACAAATCACCCCGTAAGCCCCGGCATCCAGTACGCGCATGATTTGCGCCGGATCGTTATCCGCCACCCGCACCAGCGGCACCGCTGGCGTGGCCGACAGCGCCTGCAGCATCGTCAGCGCGCTGGCAAAATCAATCATGCCGTGCTGGAGATCGACGGTTACGGCATCAAAGCCCTGCTGCCCGACAATTTCCGCACTGTAGCCGGAGGGGATCGCCAGCCAGCCGTTGATGATGGGGGTATTGTCCTGAAAGGCGGTTTTTAGTGTGTTCTTGCGCACGATATGCACTCCGTAATCCACTGGCGCAGCGGCGATGCGACCTCATCCGGGGTCTCGAGCGGAATAAAATGCCCGCCAGATGCCACCGTATGCCAGGTTGCGTTCGCGGCGCTTGCCGCCAGTAAGTGATGATGATGGGGCGTGCAGATCGGATCCTGCGCGCCGTTAAGGAGCACTATCGGGCAGGGGAGATTGCCCAGCGCCGCCCGGTTGTCCTGCCGGTGAATGGCGATTTCCGTTTGCTGAGCAAAGGTCGTTACACCGCACTCGCTTGCCATCTTACAGATAATGTCCTGTAAAGCCCGGTTGTTGAGGCGCGACGGGGCGACGTAACGTTGCCACAGCGCCGGGACCAGCCAGTCAACTATTCCCTGCGCCCGTGCGGTGCGCACCGCGTCCCGCCGTGGTGCGGCGTTTTCCGGCGGATCGGCAAGCGGGTTGGCAGATATCAGCGCCAGCCCGCTAAGCCTTTCCGGTGCGTCGGCGGCCATGTGCAGCGCGACGATTGCCCCCAGCGAAAACCCGGCCAGCAAAAAGCGCGGCGGTAGCGCGCTGAGCAGACGCTGCGATGCCTGCCGCGCCGATTCCGCCCCCGTCAACGTGACGCACAGCACCGCCGTCACGTTTAACCGCTCAATTACCGGCTGCCAGAGCCGGGCGTTGCACAGCGTGCCGCCAAGCAGCACCAGCGGCAGGTCGGTGTTATCCAGCAGAGCGTTTTCCATTGCGTGCCTCACGTTGCCGTCCAGCCGCCGTCAACCATCAGGGCGCTGCCGGTGATCATCGCGGCGGCCTCGGAGGCGAGGAACACCACGGGTCCCATAATGTCTTCCAGTCGGCCTAACCGGCGCAGCTTGATGTTCTCCAGCACGTAGCGGCGAAACGCCGGATCTTCCAGCGCCGATCGCGACAGATCGGTTTCAATGAAAGTCGGGCACAGCGTATTGACCCGGATCCCGGCCTCGCCCAGCTCCAGCGCCATCGTGCGGGTTAACCCTTCAAGCGCAAACTTAGAGGCGCAGTAAACGCTCCGCTCGGGGCCGCCCACGTGTCCCATTTGCGATGAGATATGGATGATTGATCCGGCGCGACCACCCGCCCGCATACGCCGCGCCACGCGCTGGCTGACGAAAAAAGTGGCGCGGAGGTTAAGCGACATCACCGCATCGAAGTCGTCTTCGTTGACCTCAAGAAACGGCTGGTGGCGGGCCAGCCCGGCGCTGTTCACCAGAATGTCGATCTCCGGCAGGGTTGCCAGCACGCGGTCCACCTCCCGGGCGTCGGTGATATCCAGCGTTACCGTCTGAAGAGTGAGCCGATGCCCGGCGGCGAGACCGGCCGCCTGGTCCAGCACCTCGCGGTTGCGGGCGGCAATCCACACCTCTGCGCCCGCCTGCGCGAGGGCGACGGCAGCGGCGAAGCCAATCCCTCGCGAGCCACCTGTCACCAGCGCGCGTTTGCCGTGCAGAGCGAAAGAGGGCGTTTGTACAAGCGTCATGGATTACACCTTTTCCCTGACCGGGGCCGGCATCGCGTAGGGCACCTCCGTCTGGCCATAGCGACGCACGCGAATATTGGCCTGCTCGGCGTGTCCGGCAAATCCTTCAAGCAGCGACAGGCGGGAGCAATAGCTGCCGATTTCGGCCGTGGCTTCGTCGCTGAGGACCTTCTGGAAGGTGCAGGTTTTCATGAACTTGCCGACCCACAGCCCGCCGGTATAGCGCGCGGCTTTTTGCGTTGGCAGCGTGTGGTTGGTGCCGATCACCTTATCGCCGTAGGCGACGTTGGTGCGCGGGCCGAGGAACAGTGCGCCGTAGTTGGTCAGCCTGCTGAGGAACCAGTCGTCCCGGTCGGTCATCACCTGAACATGCTCGGAGGCGATGCGATCGGCCTCGGCCAGCATCTCTTCGTAGCTGTCACAGACGATGATTTCGCCATAATCCTGCCACGACTGGCGGGCGATATCGGCAGTGGGAAGCTTTTCCAGCAACCGCTCCACTTCCTGCAGCGTCTCTTTAGCAAGCGTCAGGGAATTGGTCAGCAGAATGGCAGGGGTGGTGACGCCGTGTTCGGCCTGCCCGAGCAGGTCCGTGGCGCATATTTCTGCGTCTACGGTGTCATCGGCGATGACCAGCGTTTCCGTCGGCCCGGCAAACAGATCGATACCCACCCGGCCAAAGAGCTGGCGCTTGGCCTCCGCAACAAAGGCGTTGCCGGGGCCGACCAGCATATCTACCGGTGCCAGCGAGTCGGTGCCCAATGCCATTGCGCCAATCGCCTGAATGCCGCCCAGGGCATAGATTTCCGTTGCGCCCGCCATCTTTTGTGCCGCGACAATCGCCGGAGCGGGTTCGCCGTTAAACGGCGGGGCACAGCTGATGATCCGCGAGCAGCCCGCCACGCTGGCGGTAATGATGGACATATGGGCAGAGGCCAGCAGTGGATATTTCCCGCCGGGGACATAACACCCCACGGCATTGATCGGAATATTTTTATGGCCGAGGATCACGCCGGGGCGCGTTTCAATTTCGAGATCCCGCAGGCACTCTTTCTGCGCGCGGGCAAAATTCGCCACCTGCTGTTGGGCAAATTCAATATCCTGAATATCCTGGCGGCTTAACTGTTTTATACAGCGGTCGATCTCCGCTGGCGTCAGGCGATAATCCTGACGGTCATAGCGATCGAATTTAATCGATAATTCACGAATGGCTTTATTTCCCCGCTTCTCAATATCCGCCAGGATATGTTCAACTGTTTCTCTGACCTGCTGATTCGCCTGCTGGCGCTCTTCGGTACTTTTACCGCTTTTTAATTTCCACGACACACGCTTCTCCTTACCTTTTTAAGATGTCAGTTGCCCTCCCGGCGAGCCGGGATAAATGAATTACTGCAGAATGTGTTATTGATCCGGCGCGGCGGCGTAAGCCCCGTTTTTTAATAAGCGGGACGCGTGTTGCGCCTTACGGGCATAAACCCAGCGTGCGGACAGCGGCGTGGCAATCGCAGCGACGACCGAGAGCGCGGCAATTAACAGGTAACCGGACGAGATATTAATATGTTGCATCATCACGCCCATCATCACCGGCCCAACAAACATGCCGCAGGAATAGATCGTCTGGAATAATCCCATGCGGGTGGATTGTTCATCGGCGGTGGTATTCACCACGCTGAGCGACATAAATGCCGCAAACGCCATGCCGAAGGAAAAACCTGCCAGCGCCTGGAGCAAATAAATGACATAAAAATTGCTGGTAAAAGGAATGCCAAACGTCGAGATCACCTGTAACACAATGCCGAGCACGGCGGTTTTTACCAGCCCAAGGCGCTGATAAAACACCGAGCTGCACAGGGCAATGGCCAGCCCGTAAAAAAGAAGATGGATATTACCGAGCAGGGCGAGGATCCCCGCCCGGGCGCCCAGTTGTTCGGCGTAGACCGGCGTCAGGGTGTCGCGAGTGGCAAAGGGAACCAGAATCACGATGGTCGCCAGGATGCCAATCAACCAGACGGAACGGTCTGCCAGCTGCTGTCCCGCCCCGGTGATGCAGGCTTTTAGCGTGGGAGCCTGCACCGGATCATGAACGTCCTGAATGCGGGTCGTCAGGATCAGCGCCACCAGGGCCGAGATGCAGGAGACGAAAAAGGCGATGTTGTTGGCGAAGTAGTGGATCAGCACGGCGCCAATACAGTTGCCGAGGAACACGCCGATCGGCCCGGCCAGCGCCAGCAGCGCCACGGCCGCCGGGGCTTCGTTACGGTCGAAATAGCGAATGAACAAGATGTTATACAGCACCCACGTGGCCGCCGTGACGCCGTCAGCCGCTTTAGCCATATATAACGTGACGGCGTTAGGCTCGAACCAGGCGATCGGCCAGGCGATAATGGGCAGCAGTAAACCGATTTGAATAAAAATCCTGCGGCTCTTTACCACGTCGGAGATGATCCCCAACGGGAAACGGATAAGCAGCGTAGCCAGCCCGGACGCCCCCATAATGATGCCCATTATCTGTGGCTCGAAGCCCTGGTTGATCATCATTGGTGCCAGGAAGGCATCGATGCTGTGAATACAGATAAAGAACAGGACGCTGATGATGAAAAAGAGCCGGGCTTCCCGACGGCGTAACAGTGCTCGAAACATGGTTTTGAACCTCTTAAAAGTAATGGGTTACAACCAGCCAAGTACGACGTTTACCGGTTCAATCCTTTGGGCGACTCCTGTTCTCTCCGGTACCTTTGACGGTATGAAAACTCTTTGCATACGTATTCAAGCTTTGAAGTTACGAAAAGGTTTCATGTTTGTAAAGTGATCTCGATCTTGTTGTGAGAATTTTATTTTTTTGTGTTGCATACGCATGCAAAGGTGGTGTAAGTATAAAAAACACCCACCAGCTGAAGCGTCCGGAACAGGTGAAAAAAGGGGCTTTTTCGCGGTCCGTGAACAGAATGAACGTGAGTAAGTCGTTGATAAGGAAAACGGGGTAATGAAACGTAAGACTTTTGCAGCAGTCACATCTCAACAGGTCGCGCAGCTGGCGGGGGTATCGCAATCCGCGGTGTCGCGAACGTTCACGCCCGGGGCCAGCATTTCACCGGCAACACGTGAAAAAGTGCTGAAAGCGGCGCGCGAGCTTGGTTATCGTCCAAACGCGATAGCCCGGTCGCTCAACACGGCCCGCTCGCGCATTATTGGGGTGGTGATCTCTTACTTCGATAACCCCTTTTACTCGCAGGTGCTGGAGGCGCTGGCACAAAAGCTGGATACGCTGAACTATCACCTGCTGCTGTTTGTCGGCGACCGGGAAGGCAACGTCGACCGCATTTTCGACCAGATTATGCAGTACCGCGTGGACGGTATCGTGCTGGCATCGGTCACGTTGTCGCTGGAGTTATCCGAGGAGTGCCTCGCCGCCGGGATCCCGGTGGTGCTGTTTAACCGCAGCGAAGAGAGTGGGATGGCCTCCAGCGTCAACAGCAATAACGAGGCGGCGTCACGGCAGATAGCCGAGTTTCTGCTGGCGGGGGAGCATAAGCGTTTCGCCTACGTTGGCGGCGTGCCTGACTCCCCGGTCAATATCGCCCGTCAGCGCGGGTTTATCTCCACCTTGCACGAGCACGGCATCACCGATGTGCAGGTGGTGAATGGCAATTACGACGTTCAGCACACCACGCAGGCAGCCTATGCTCTGTTTTCGGCACCGCCTGTGCCGGATGCGGTCTTTGTCGCCAACGATCATATGGCCGTGACGGTGATGGATGTGGCGCGCTATGCGTTTGGCTTGCGCATTCCCGAGGAGGTGTCCGTTGTCGGGTACGACGACATCGGCCCCTCAGGCTGGCCCTCCTATGCATTGACCTCAGCATCACAGCCGGTGGGCGAAATGGTGGACGCCACGGTCGAGTTATTAATGAAGCAAATTGAAAGCGAAACCATAGAGCCTGAGCAGATTACGGTGCCCGGTACGCTGGTTATACGCCACTCAGCCCGCCGCCCGCGCAGTGGCGTTATCGAAAAAGATGGCTTATCGCTGTTCCAGACTAAGGAGCTCAAATGACCAGATTGCGGGGCTTCAGCCCACAGTTCGACTCCATCCAGCAGTTTATTTTGACGCTGACACACGTGGTATGGGAGCAAAAAGACATTGGTCAGCTGGCGGATTTTTACGCCACGCCAGTGGTATTTACCACCCCGGAAAAACAGCTGCATGAGCTGTCACAGTTTATGCGCCTCACCCTTGAGGCGATGCACAGTTTTCCGCAGCGCACCGTGCTGACCGAGGACATCCTCTGTAGCCAGAATCCGGGTGACGAGTACTATGCCGCTCAGCGCACCGTCGCGCGGATCCAGCATCAGGGGGAGGGCTTTTTTGGTCCGCCAACTGGCAAAAATGTCTGGGTACGTACGTGGGCCGATCGCATTTGCGTCGACGGAGCCGTGCGTCAGGAGTGGCTGCTGCAGGATCGCGCCGCCATCGTGTCGCAATTGGGGCTGGATATCCGCGAGTTTGCTTTTAACCTGGCGACCATGCGTCAGCAGCTTGGGCTGGAGTCTGTTTCCGCCGAGACGCTGGATGCGCGCTGGGCGGGAGGCCCAGAAGGCGATGATGTGGAAGGTGTACTTGCAGGCGTGGTGGAGCGCTACCTGACGATGTGGGCGGGCGGCAACAGCGGCGTGGTACCCGGTTTATACCACCCGGCGGCAACGCTCTATGCGCCCGGCCATTGCACCTGTACCGGTGAACAGGAGATCGGCGCACAGCTTTCCGGCTACCGCGCCTCGTTTGCCGACAGCGAAACGCAACTGCACCACCTGGTTGTGCGTAAAGATCCCAACGAGCCGGTTCGCATTTCATTGCGCTGGTCGCTGCTGACCTGGCATGACGGATACGGCAAGTTTGGCGCGCCGACGCGTAAACCTGTTTCAGTCACCGGTATTACCCAGCTTGAATTACGCGATGGGTTAATTTTCCGTGAATATTTAGGTATTGATGAATTAGCGATTTGGTCGCAAATATTTAATTAACGGGGCGGCAGCCTCCTTATTTCCGCTGCCAATACTCATCATTTTTAATTCACCCTCACTTACGGGTGCGGGTTCTTATACCCTAAATAATTCGCGTAGCCAACGCATCTGCAACGCGAAGTATGACGGGTATATTTTCTGAAAATAGAGCAGGAGTTTATATGTCTTCCACTGAAGCAACAAATAAAGCACCAGCCGTACCCGAAAAAAGCAGTGTGAAAGCGCTTAAAGAAGAGTCCGTATTACAGGTCGAGCGCCGTGATTTTGTCGATCTGGTGCCGGAGAATCGCCCGCGTGCGCAGTCATTAAGAGGCTTTGACGACTGCTATACCGATATCGTCGATTATATTGTTCGCTGCACCCATAAAATATGGGATGAGCGAGACGTGGGCTTAATTTATTCCCACTATACCCATAACTGCGTGCTTTATAACGCGCTGGGGACGTTATATAACCGCGAACAGGTGGTGCAGGATACATTGCAGCGCCTGGTTGCTTTCCCGGAACGCCGCGGCATGGCAACCCAGGTTATCTGGAACGGAAATGATGTCGACGGTTTTTATACCTCGCATCTGGTCACGGGAAGCGGGCGCCATACCCAGTACAGCCATTTAGGCAAACCGACCAACCGCACATTTGTTACCCGGACCGTGGCGGATTGCATGATCCACGAGAATAAAATTTATCGCGAGTGGGTGGTCAGCGACAACATGTCGTTAATGAAACAGCTTGGCCTGAACACCGATGAAGTCGCCTTTAATATGGCCAAAGAGCAGTTTGATAAAGGCTTCCGCGTGACGGATATCGGCGAAAACGGCCGCATGCTGGGGCAATATCCGCCGGAGATCGCGTGCGATGTTTCTCTTGCGCACAGCGATACGGAAGAGCAGTGCCTGCGCTGGCTGCATGAGATCTACAACCGCCGGATGTTCGGCAAAATCAAAGAGGTGTATGCCCCGAACGTGCAGTGGCACGGCCCGTTGATGAAAGAGCTGTACGGAACGGCGGCGGTGACCCACCAGACGCTGGCGCTGGTGGGTATGATCCCTGACGGCGCGTGGCTGCCGCAGCATATCTGCTCCAACCCTTGTGACGAGGGCGGCGTGAAGGTGGCGGTTCGCTGGATTATCGAAGGGCATCACCTGGGTTACGGCGAGCTGGGTAAACCGACCGGAGAACGACTGTTCGTGATGGGGATGTCGCACTACCACATCCTCAACGGGAAAATTGTTGATGAGTGGGTGGTTTACGATCACCTGGCGCTGCTGGCGCAAATCAAACTTGGCCAGATGGAGGATGCGTAAATGTTGAATGACGTAATCTGGATCAAGCATCCGCAGGGGCAGGATGCACAGGCCGATCGTTCGCTGACGGAGACGGTCAGCGGAATTATTGCGCGGGTAAAAGATGAAGGTGACGCGGCGCTAAGGGCCTATTCACAGCAGTTCGATAAGGTTGTGCCAGCCCAGTTCGAAGTGAGTGAACAGGAGATTGCCGAAGCACTTGCCGGTATGGACGCCCAGACGCGTCGCGACAGTGAATTTGCCATCAGTCAGGTGCGCCGTTTTGCCCAGGCGCAGCTGGCGACCATGCAGCCGCTGGAGGTCGAGACCCTGCCGGGCGTGCACCTGGGGCACCGGATCATCCCGGTGCAGACGGTGGGCTGCTACGTCCCCGGAGGACGCTATCCGATCCTCTCCGCGCCGGTAATGTCGATTGTTCCGGCGACGGTGGCGGGCTGCGAACAGATCATTGCCTGTCTGCCGCCGGGCGCGCATCCGGCGATGATCGCGGTGTGCCATCTGGCGGGCGCGCATCGCATCTTCAAAGTTGGCGGCGCGCAGGCGATTGCGGCCATGGCCTGGGGGACGGACAGCATACCGTCGGTGGATAAAATCGTGGGGCCAGGCAACGCCTTTGTTAACGAGGCGAAACGTCAGGTGTTTGGCAAAGTCGGCATTGATGCCCTCGCCGGGCCGAGCGAGATTTTCACCATAGCGGACGACAGCGCCGACCCGCGTATTCTGGCCGCTGATATGCTGGCCCAGGCAGAGCATGACGTACATACCCGCGTCGGGCTGGCGACGACCAGCCGGGAGATTGCCGAGCGTACGCTGGCTGAGGTTGAGCGCCAGTTGGCCAGCCTGCCCACGGCGGCAACGGCAGGCGAGGCGTGGCGTCGACAGGGGGAGATTGTACTTTGCGAAAACGAAGCGCAACTCATCGCTTTTGCTGACCATATGGCGACGGAACATCTGCAGGTGCATACCCGCGATCCGCACGCCACGGCGGCGAAGATCCGCAACTACGGCTCGCTGTTTATTGGGCAGAACGCCAGCGTGGTGTTCTCCGATAAATGCTGCGGGACCAACCACACGTTGCCAACCATGGCGGCGGCGCGCTATACCGGCGGCTTGTGGGTGGGGGCGTATGTCAAAATCTGCACCCATCAGTGGATTGATGAGCAGGGCATCCCGGCAATTGCGGAACCGGCGATCCGCCAGATCCGCACTGAAGGGATGCAGGGGCACCGGCGGGCGGCGGAGATCCGATTGCGTGCGCAGGACATCGACGCAATCACCTCAGGCATGCGGGATTAAATCAAAGACAGCGCCGGGCGACATGCGCCCGGCTTTTAGCACAGGAATTCTCACGCATGACCATGATGCGCCTGATACCACCGGAGGATTGCCCGGATGAAATCGCCCGACGGCTTGAGGCAATAAAACAGCAACCTGCGCTAAACGCCATCCTCGGCGTTAACCCCGACGTCATGCTACTGGCGGAGCGGTGCCAGCAGCAGCGTCATCGCGGAGAGCGTATCGGGCCTTTGCACGGGGTGCCGTTGATTATCAAGGATAATATTGCCTGCGCGCCGTTGCCTATTACCCTTGGCTGCCGGGCGCTGGCCTCGCTCAGGGCGACCTCAGACGCGCGGGTGATACAGCGTTTGCGCCGGGCCGGCGCCATTATTCTCGCCAGGGCCAATATGTCCGAGTTTGCATTTGACGTGCGGTCCCGAAGCTCGCTGGGCGGCGATGTGGCAAACCCGCTTCTCCCGTCGGTGACCGCCGGCGGTTCCAGCGGAGGATGCGCCGCCGCGGTGGCCGCTGGCATGGCAGATGGTGCGCTGGGAACTGACACCGGCGGCTCCATTCGTATTCCCTGTAGCTATACCGGGCTGGTGGGGCTGCGCCCAGCCTATCGCCGCGCGCAGCTGGACGGTGTGGCACCGCTCTCTCCCAGTAAAGATACCGTTGGGCCCATGGTTCACAGCGTGGAAGATGCGGCCATGTTGCACGCCATCATCCACGGTCTGCCGCCGATTCCGCTGCCGCCACGTTCGCTGAAAGGTGTGCGCTTCGGCGTGATAACCGCGTTGCAGGGAAGCGATGACGTGCAGTTGGCGGTCTGGAACCCGGCGCTGCATGCGTTGAGTCGGGCAGGGGCGACGCTGGTTGAGATAGCATTACCTTTTATGGATGAAGTCAGACAGGCGACGTGCCTGAGCCTGTCTGAATTTCGCGTGGCGATCGATCACTGGCTGACAAAACAGCCTGTTGCACCTGCCGGGCTGAAGCACATTGTCGACTCCGGCGCATTTTTGCCTGAGTTTGCACCCTTTCTCAGGCAGATGCTGACGTATAACACGCTCAAAACCCCGCTCTGGCTGGCGGGGCGGCGTTTTCAGCGCCAGCTGCGCCAGAACCTGTGCCATGTAGCGGAGGAGCTGCGGCTGGATGGATTTGTGTATCCCACGGTACAGCGGTTGCCGGACAGCATGGCGAAAATGCCGCCCGGCTGCGCGCCTGAGTTGTCCGCGATAAGCGGTCTGCCTGCAATAACCTTGCCCTGTGGCGTGAGCCGCAGTGGGCTGCCAGTGGGCATGGAGATTTTATCGGTGCAGGCGGAGGAGACGGGGTTGTTGGCGCTGGCGCGGGGTTGTGAGCGGGCGTTGGGTGGGAAGTGGTGAAAGGGTTAAGGTGCACACATTTCGTAGGGCTTGTGCCGTGCAGTCTTCAGGAGGTCTTCGGATAATTCTGATCATCACCGATCGAGAATTTTGGAAAAACGGACAACATAGTTAACACCGTTAACTATGTTATGTATCATACGCCTTCACATCATTGAAGGTCCTGGACTATGGAACAGTCAGAAATTCGTTCTTTCCGCGCAACATTGCGAGAAATGGTCAGAGAACTGGGTATGCTCAGCCGTAAAGCAAGTGGAACCGAGTTATCCCCTCTCCAGAGTCATATATTGATTGAACTCAGCAATCGTCCTGAGGGGTGTACCGATCTCGCCTCGAAGCTTTGCGTTGAGAAAGCAAGTATGAGCCGCACACTAAAGAATCTTAGTGATGAGGGATACCTGCTTAAAGAAAATGACGCCCAGGATGGCAGAGCCTCTCTGTACAGATTAAGCGACTCCGGAAAGCAACTCCTGTCTAAGCTTGAAGAAAACGCCGACAGGTTTGTTGTGGACGCTCTCGCATCATCATCTGAGGAAGAAATTCAGGTTTTACGTAAATCCTTACTGCACTTTTCAGGTAGTTTGCGTAATGCACGTCGCCAGCGTGAATCAAATATCGTTATCAGGCGTCTGGAGCCACAAGATAACGCCGCAATCGCAGATATTATCCGTAATAGCTTTCGTGAGAATAAAATCGATCATCTTGAGGGCGTAAGTCTCCATGATCCAGAACTCGATTCCTTAAGTGAAGCCTATAAGCATCCCGGTTCCGGATATTGGGTTGCTGAAGCAAATGGAATGATTGTCGGGGGAGCGGGACTCGCGTCACTGGACGGAGAAACTGGCATTTGCGAAATGCAGAAGTTATTTTTCAAAAGCGAAGTACAAGGAATGGGACTGGGCAGACGAATGATCGCTTTTATTCTTTCTCAGGCTTCAGTCATGGGATACCACGCCTGTTATCTTGAAACTCTTAAAGAGCTGAAGCATGCCGTGCGTCTCTACGAAGCTTTTGGATTCAAACATATTGCACGACTTGGCAATACCGGCCATGACAGCTGTGACATATACATGTTGAAAAAAATGTAGCAATCATCTTTTTGTATTTCTTTTTTGTATAAACCAAAGATGAATACCATCTGGTACCTGTTTCCTTAATTTGGTACCAGTACGTGTAGTGACGCCTTAAGGGTATGAACAACATATAACTACAGTCAGATTAACTGCGTTTTACATGGCAATACCGTCGCCAGTGAAGATGAATTTTCATCTCATTTATGGAGAGCGACTATTTAAATTATGGAGCAATTATCAATATGGTGGTCAGCTGTCTACCTTCTCTTAAACGTAAACATGGACTTTATATTGTACTTTTTATGCAGCCCGGACTGGCTACCGGAAGTGAAGTCAATATAAATGAACAAACCATGAATGCCAGAGAAAGTATATATCGCGCGTTACATGAAGGGCAAAATAGCCGTGAAGAAACTCTCGCACGGACAAGAGCGGGTGCAGGCGCAAAACTCGCACAGGTATTAGGGCAGGACGCTTCCGCCCAACGCATCAGCGCCGTAGGGGGAAGCATGGCCTCCGGACTCTTCAGTTCAGCCGTACAGCAAAGTCTTTCTTCTTTTGGTACAGCAAGAGTGAAGCTGAATTTAAGTAGCGCACATCTTGAAGGCAGTGAATTTGATTTTTTACTGCCCCTTTATGAAAACCGCAGCCATCTGTTTTTTTCCCAGACGGGAATAAGACGGATAGACGACAGGACCATGGCGAATCTCGGTATGGGTTATCGATTCTGGCCTTCTGACACCGCCATGTTCGGCGCCAATATGTTTTACGATTACGACGTCAGTCGCCAGCATAAGCGCCTTGGCACAGGTCTTGAGTATGCGCGCGATTTCTTTCGTGTTTCTGCTAATGGCTATTACCGGCTCAGCGACTGGAAACGCTCGCGCGATCTCACGGACTATCACGAACGCGTCGCTAATGGCTTTGATATCCGGACAGAGGCCTGGCTTCCTCGTTTGCCGCAGTTAGGCGGAAAAATCACCTGGGCGCGATATTATGGCGATCGGGTCGGCATTTTTGGCCCGGATGATCTTCAGAAAGATCCTCAGGTACTGACCCTTGGCCTGAATTACACACCTGTACCCCTGGCGGGCATTTCACTGCAAAAAACGGTTAACACGCGTGGCGGGGGCGACGAATTTTCCGTAGGGCTGAACTTCTCCTGGCAGTTTGGCTTGCCGCTCAAAACGCAGCTTGACCCGGACCGCGTTCGTTTTAACCGCACGCTGGCGGGCTCCCGCTATGACCTGGTGGACAGAAACAACGTTATTGTTCTGGAATATAAAAAGGATCGCCTGTTTAACGTGGCTCCGCATCACAAGGTTTCGGGCGTTGAAAGCAGCCAGCTCGCGCTAAACCTGGACATTTCTTCGCGCTATGCCGTGACCGGGATTGGCTGGCAGGGCGAGGCGTTCTTCGCCGCCGGTGGTGATATCACCTATGTAAACGGCGCCTACGTTATGGCTCTGCCCGAATGGCAAACAAACGGAAGTAATCATTACCAGCTGGAAGGACGCGCCATTGATGAAAAAGGCAATCTTTCAGCGCCGTTCCGCGTCGAGGTGGATGTTCTGCCGATGGATGTCAACATCTCGCTTGCGGGCGATCTGAAGGGCGAAGAGGGACAAACGCTGGCGATCGGCCTCAATGTTCGCACTACCGGCGCCATTGGCAAAGTTGACTGGAAGGCGCCTGAATTTCTTGCTGCCGGGGGCAAATTTATCCAGACGCGTGCTGCAAAAGCAGATAGCCTGAGCCTGAACTATAGTGCCGTTCTGCCTCCTTATAAGGCTGGCGGTGAAAACAGTTATCCCATTGAAGTGACGGTGAGTGACAGCGAGGGGAACATTTCTAACACCGCTTCAGCCCGAATCGTGGTTGAGCCTCGCTCTATTGTGCTCACCGTTCCGCCAGAGGTAGCGGGTAATGAGGGGGAGCGTATTGCGCTGCCGCTGACGATTGATGCAAGAACTCCCGTGACCCGGCTCGACTGGGAGGCGCCCGAGTTTATTGCCCGTGGGGGTAAAGTCAGCGTGGAAAAAGAAAAAGTCTGGCTGGCACTGCCTGCGTGGTCGGACGCGGGTTCCAACCAGTATGCCATTACCCTTACCGCAGGTGACGATCAGAATCACCGTTCCGCGCCGGTAACCGCCACTGTTTCAGTAGCTTCAGCGACCGTTAACCTTGTTCTTGATGAAAATCTGACGGGTAAATCAGGTGAGGAACTTGTCGTTACGCCGCAGGCCAGCGCCCAGTCCGGCATCGATCGCATCGAGTGGCAGGGTGAGGCATTTTTCAGCGCTGGCGGGAAAATCACGCAGGACGGCACGAATGCCTGGCGGTTCACCCTGCCTTTATGGAAAAAAGAGGGGACCAACCGTTATTCTGTGCGCGCTGTCGCATGGGATAAGTCTGGCCGTTCGTCGACACCGGTCACCCTGACGTTAGAGGTGCAGCCTGTCAGCATTGCCGTTTCGGCGCCCGGCACGCTGACAGGAACCGAGCAGGAGGCGGTGGATGCCACCCTGAACGTGGTGTCAGAAGGAACTACCGTAAGTGACGTCCAGTTCAGCGCGGAGGATTTCCTTGCCGCAGGCGGTAAAATTACCGGCACACTCCCTGACTATCATTTTGTCATGCCCGCATGGCAGGCAACGGGAAGCAACCACTACAGCATCACGGTTACCGGAAAAGACGCGCACGGCAATATCAGTGAACCGACGAAGATAAATATCGCCGTCAGTCAGGCCCCGTTCGTCATCACCGCGGATACGGCCGTCACGGGCTTTGAGGGCAGTACAACCGAGGTGACGCCAGAGGTTCAGAGTCTGTACGGTGTGGCGAATTACGAGATTGACGCTTCCGCCTTCAAATCCGCCGGCGGCACCATTACGGAGAAAGAGGGAAGCTTTAAGCTGACCCTGCCGGGCTTTGTCGTGGGCGGGGAAAACCGATATCCAGTAACGATACGGGCCGTCGATAAGAGAGGCCGGGTATCCTCACCGCTGGATTTGAACATCGTTGTTACCACCCGGCTTCAGGATGCGAGCGGCCAGTGCTCTGTTGTGGGTGGGGGCGAGGGTTATGCGAACCAGATTGATAAAGAGAGTGTGGATTATCAGGAAGCGACCGATTATACGACGCTTAAGGCGCTGGTTGATGCCGGAACGCCCTATATCTATATTCCGGGCGATGTTGAAATTGAATTACCGGTCACGAAAAATGCACTCTTTATAAAAAGCGGAACGACTATTTTCAGCGACCGCGGTTCTGACGGTAGCGAGGGTGCTCGTCTCAGCATTCCCTATTTGAGCGAACAAAATAATCAGTTCCCGATTATCGTTATGGACAGCAATACGCGAATGTCTGGCATTCGCTATGAGGGACCCTATAAAGGTACGCTGACTAAAAATACCACTATTGGTATCCAGACGGTGGAAGGCAGCCATAATGTTGAGGTGGATAATATGGAGCTCTGGGGATGGCCATGGGCAGCCGTGAGTGTGAAAAAATCGACAAATGTGCGGGTACATCACAGCTATATCCATGACAATATTAAATCTGAACTCGGTTATGGCGTTGTTGTTCAAAACGGTAATGCCACGGCGGAAGTTGCATGCAATCTTTTTAACAGCAACAGACATTCGATTGCCGGAAGCGGCAAGGCTGGAGAAGGATATGCGGCGCATCACAATTTGGTATTAAATGGTGGCGGGCGCGGCGCTTATCATCAGTTTGACATGCATAAATATCAGTCTGAAGGGGCCGGCGCGTTTATGGAGGTCACGCAAAACTGGTTTGACTATGGCCGCTACGGTACCAGCAATCGATCCTCAATTGGCGTGCGTGGTCAGCCATCGAGGGGGCCTATTACCGTGACCGATAACTGGTTCAGTCAGCCCTGGAAAAATGGAACCCAGTATGCAGTAGCGGGAGAATATGGCACCTGGGTTCCCACTGTTGAATCTATACTGGCGACCAATAAATTCAGCGTGAAGTTTAACTATCTAGAAAAGGGTAATAACCAGTGCGTGATTGACTGGCTAAGTTACAGCCAGAGCATTAACTGTTCGGCTGTAAATTAACCGTCAGGCAGTGGCATTCTCATCAGCGCGGGTACAGGTACGTCGCGAATATGGGGGAAAAGACACAGCGCTGAGTTAAAGATAAAACACAGGGGAAAATCCCCTGTGTTTTTTCATCCTGAATGTGGTGACTGGGGAAAACATTTTCCCTCTCAACTCGATGTGTAGTGCTACTCACAGTACATGACTATTCGTGAGGCTGTTACAGCACGCTGTAATTTCCTGCGCCTCACTCAGGCTTCTGAAGCGATAAAAATACAGTGTCTCTGCCGGGTACGTCCGACGTAGTCTGCTTCCTTGAGTTGAGCAGATTCGATTTTCTTGATCGATAGAAATATGTCTTGCCATTGCTGGGTTTTCATCGATTATGGCATCTCAACAACAATAATGCTTAAAGAGGAACCTAACAGGTTCGGATTTAATGAGTTGGCATCAGACTTCGCGGGACAAAATGCAGGCACAAAAAAGCCCGCAGGGCTTGTGCCATGCGGGCTCTTAGGACTTCATCGGATGACTCTGAAAATCACCGATGGAGAATTTTGGGCTGGCGTCCCTGTAACCAGATATCTATTTGATTGAATTTTCTAGATAACTGTTGTTTCTGACTTTATCTTTGGTTCTATAAAGGAACCTTAAATCGTAACGGCATGAACCCCTGAAAATAGTCCGTTGGCAAACTGTATCAAAAAATATCAAACCTCTTGGTTCAACTTCCTGATGTCATCTGAACTCATTTCATTGGTCTTCCTTTAACATGTCGATTACGTTAGCTACATACATTAAGTCTTCCGCCTGTTGGAGATTGTTATGAAAAACTGGTCAGTTGAGCATACGAGAGAGGTGAAGAAGTGGCTGGATATAGATACATATCGAGGATTCGAAGAGCTTCCGCTTATACACCTCTACCATGAATTGCTGGCAAGGACATTGTTCTTCAAACCATATCATGAAGAATTTGAAGCAAAAGCGGTCAGACTTTACATTGAGCGGATTTTCATCGGAAAACCGTTTCTTATTACAGAACAACATCTTGGATACCTCACAAGAGAAGATACCCTTTACCAGCCACCTCACTTCTATCTGACAACAACTGAAAGACTGGCGCAACTCAGTATTGTGGGGCTGCGAAATTCACTTTTCTTCTGGGAGGGAGGGGATGAGTACTCGGTTAACCGTGAACTCCTCGATAGCCCTGTTTCAGAAGCTCTCCCCAAGTTGTTCAGGGATACTGTCATGGTCGAAATCGATCTTGCAAACGGGACAGATGAAGAGATCGCTGAATCACTCAAAGCTGCGCTACCTCAATGGCGTAAAGTACGGGGCATCGAAGCCGATACATCTGATTCGATCAGGTTTGGCTATGGCACCATCAAGAAAATCATCAATTACAGACTCATTCCTATGATTGACATCCTGGTATGGTCAAAATTGCATAAAGTACGTATATCAGAAGACCGCCTTTCCCGCCTGTTGTATACAGATGACGATGATGAGATCAACACTCGCCTGAACCACCAAATCAGGGATACGGACAAACCACTTGCTTTGAAGGCGGCGAGTATACCTTTTATTCGCCAGTTTCATCTGTTCATCAACAAGAACAGCCATTTGAAAAAGATCAGAGTTTCAGAGGTGATGAAAATCTCAGATTCTGACTAAGGCTAACCTCTATTAGCTCTGGCGTTCTCAGCTTCTGTCTCTTTCTTGCTGATTCATTCGTATAGTCATTTCCATCAAAACGACACAAGAGGAAGCGACTATGAATCAGCACAATACCCGCCTTATTCGTTTACCAGAGGTTCTCAATCGAACCGGTTATGGTAAAGCCTGGATCTATCACCTAATCAGCAAAGGATGTTTCCCATCACCAGTAAAAATTGGATCTCGTGCAGTTGCTTTCATTGAAAGTGAAGTGGAAGAGTGGATTCAATTAACTATCGAGAATTCAAGAAAGCATGTTGCTTAAGAGGAATGTTGCTACATCGATCTTTTAACTTTTAATAATGTTAAGGAAATAAATTTAGATACCTTATAAGTTGACTGACTGAGTTTCAAAAAAAACGAGGTTTTGTAAAGTTTCAATCTAAAAAATTACTATATTTAACGTAATTCTTTACCTTTTTTCTGGCAGAGCTTTTGCTATAAGGTTTAGAGATGGTTTTCTTAATATCGGGTATGGATACTGGTAACTAGCCGTACCTGTTTATTTGACGTCAAATAAATTTTTTCAAGCCATTAATATATATACCAAATAAACTAAAGTCATTGTAAAAAATTTGAATTATTTTGAATTGGAATATATTTAATAAGTGAGAGTGATATTAATTTGTAAAGAATGAGGTCAAAATGGGATATAAAGTAAAGAAATTCATCATGAGTAATGGGGAGCGAGGATGCCTGATCCTTGATAAAAATAGTAATTTACCAGCTTACTATCAAAATCTATTTCTTACTACAGACATAAGAAATAGAGGCGCAACCGCCTCAACTATGGAAATAGTTGCAACTAACTTACTAATTTTTAGTAATTTTTTAGATAGTAGGAAAATTAATATAGTTGAGAGAATTGAGCTTAAAAAGTATCTCAGTGTTGCAGAAATAGATGATCTGGTAAGATATGCGAAACAAAGATTCGATAGACAAAGAATTATAAATATAAAATCAGCAAGTAATAATTTTATTGCGAAGAGAACCTTTAGTTATAGAGTACACGTTTTTTCACGCTACCTTAAGTGGTTATGTGGATTAGTTCATTCGTCAAAGGGTATTCATGCAAAGTATGAAGTAGAAGTATTTATTGAAAGTATCAGAGCACATATTCCAAGAAACAGTTCATTGAATATGAATGAAATATCTGAAAAATCGTTAAACGAAGAAGAGATCAATGTGCTTTTCCGTCTATTGGAAATTGGCGGGATTGAAAACCCTTTCCATAAGGAAGTACAGGTCAGGAACAGACTAATATTTACCTTGCTCTTAAATTTAGGTTTAAGGGCTGGAGAGTTGCTCAATCTTAAAATAGATGATTTTGATCTCAGAGACAACACTTTAAGTGTAGTCAGAAGACATGATTCAAAAGAAGATGGAAGATCTTATCAACCATTAGTAAAGACTGGAGAAAGGGTTATTCCGTTATCTGATGAGTTAGCCAGTGAAATTTTTGATTACATAAGCAATAGCAGGGAAAAAATGACAAAAAGGAAAAAGCATAATTTCTTATTGGTGGCTCATTGCACCGGAAAAAACGCAGGAGAACCCTTAAGCATTTCAGCTTATGAGAAGGTGATATCAACACTGAAACGAGCAAGTCCAAAGCTATATAATCTTTCAGGTCATAGGTTAAGGCACTCTTGGAATTATATGTATTCTAAAGGAATAGAAGGCGCTGAATTAGAATATAGTAGAAGGAAAGATTTAAGGAATTATCTAATGGGTTGGTCAAAGGAGTCAATCATGTGTGATAGATACAATTTTAAATATATATCCCAACAAGAGAAGGATGTCGTCCTAAAGGTCTATAAATCAGTAAGTAAAATAATTAGTGGGGTTTAATGTGGAAATCAAATGTATTGAAAGTGAGCAAATTTTTTTTGCTAAGATGAATAGATATAGTTTCAAACTGTCAGATAAGAAATGGCAACTTGATAAAGAAAACTGCGTATACCCTCATAAAGTTGTAGATATAATGCCTACAAAAATGAAACTTAGCTACTTAAAAACATTAGCTTACTATGCGTCTGAATATAGTTCTTTTTATATACAAAATATTAACACTCTATTTTATAAGTGGTTTGGTGCAATAACCATCGATACTATTGATGACAAAGCAATATATCAATTGAATGTTTATTTAGGTTCAGAAAGAAACTACAAACTAAACTTAATTAAGGCTTTCATCATTAAATGGAAAAATCTCAATTACCCTGGGGTAGAAGCGACTGCCATTAGAATGCTGGAGAAAATAAAAATCATTCCAAACCAAACAGGAGATGCAGTTAAAAGACGAGATCCAAATAAAGGACCTTTAACTGAAACGGAATTCAATAACATCATTAACGCCGTTGGAAAATTTTATCATGAGAAGAAAATTCAATGCTTTTTGTATTGTTATATCCTTTTGCTGGCAATAACAGGAAGAAGGCCATTACAATTAATATCTCTAAAAGCTAAAGATCTCATTAAAAATGAGAGAGGGTGCTTTTTGAATGTACCAAAAGTAAAACAAAGAAAATGTTTCAGAAAAGAATTTAACATGGTTATGATAGAACCGTTCTTATATGACAGCTTATCAATGCTAATTAATCAAAATCAGGCGTTTGTTGAAGATAAATTCAGTGTTGGGATTAGTAACTATAGAGGCGAATTACCAATCTTCATGAATTTAGATAAGATTACGGAAACAAAAAGGATTGAGGATTTTTTATATGATTTAACAACAGATTTTTTCCATATGAAAAATTCAGTTATGTCAAAACTATTAAAACACTTTCCGTCAAAATTCGATGTTAGGTCAGAAAGGACTAACAGCTATATAGAACTTAATGCTAGAAGATTCAGATATACGTTAGGAAGTCGACTGGCTAATGAAGGAGCCTCAATTGAGGTGATTGCTAAAGCGTTAGATCATAAATCAGTAAGCTCTTCTATGATATATATAAAAAATAATCCTGACAACGTTTATGACATCGATAAGAGACTAAGTGCGTTTTTTAACCCCTTATCTAATATACTTATGGGCATAGAGATTGAAGAAAACAAGAACTTTTTTATCAAGTATGTTTCAGATGCATTTTTCTTATTGGAAGATACGAAAGAGGATTTGAAATGTTTAACGTGTAAAAAATTCAATCCCTGGAGAGCATTATGAACAATATATTTATTTTTGAACCAAGCAATAAAAACAACCCTCACGATAATGTTATTAAGTTTATCGAGTTTTGTAAGAGTACTATTTCTAATAATAATTTAACAACTTCATGGGAAAGCAATAAATGGAAAGGTTTATATAGGTTTACTAAGTTTAACTCAAAAAACAACCTAAACAGCAGGGAGTGCTTAGATGTTAGCTTTATTAATTTTGCTAAAGCATATATGTTGCATGTGCATTCATTCAATAAATCTAAGACGAAACACTCAACATTATCAATGTTGAAGATTGTCGAATTCGTTTTACTTAAAATCAATATGGAAGCTAATGTAAACTATTGCAACAATTCAATCTTTGATGAATGCATAAGGATAGCCTCTGAAAAGTATTCTAAAGCACATGCATTTGCTATTGGGAAAGAACTTGAGAAATTGAGTTCATTTTTAAATGATAATAGGATGACTAACTCATTTTATTTATTTTGGGTAAATCCAATTAGGTATAGGATTACTCAGTCTTGGACTGGTTATGATTCTTCACTGGAAGGCCATTCTAGATTGCCTGATATCAAATCAGTTATTGCGATTGCTGAGATTTTTTCAAAGCGGGATGAACAATTATCGTCAAGAGATATATTTACTACATCTGTGCTTGCTTTACTTATGTGTGCACCGAGTAGGATATCGGAAATTTTAGCTTTGCCAGCGGATTGTGAAATCACAGAATGTGATAGAAAGGGCATTCAAAGATACGGTTTAAGATTTTTTTCAGCAAAAGGGTATGAAGGCAATATAAAATGGATTCCAACTTTAATGATACCTGTAGCTAAAAAGGCTATTAGCAGATTAAAAGAATTATCAAGTCAAGCGAGGTTATTGGCTGCTGAAATTCAAAAGAATTACTCTAATTCAACGAAGGGAACCCTTAAAGAAAATATACCTCCTGATCTCTTTTGGTATGATAGAGAGAAGAAAATCAAATATTCTAATGCGCTTTGCTTGTTAACTGAAGGACAGTTAAATCAAAATAAAAAGGAAATGTCAGATAAATTATTCAGACCTACAACGAATTTTTTTAAAACTGATATCGTTGATTCTGATTATATAAAAGGGTATTTTAATGTTTTTAAAAGACATGGTTATATAAATGAAGATGGTAGCCCATATTTGCTAAGAACACATCAACTGAGGCATCTTCTCAACACATTTGCTCAAATAAATGGTATGGATGAATTTAGTATTGCTCGCTGGTCTGGACGTAAGCTTATTTCTCAAAATGTTTCTTATGACCACAGATCGCATCTTCAAATGTCTAAAGTAATAAGAGAGCAAAAGTTATCAGTGTGTATTAATAAGCACAGAATAAAGGATATTCCAGTGGTGGATCTTAATGAGTTTGATTCACTTAGTAGTGGTGCATTACTTGTATCAAAATATGGCTACTGCAAGCACTCATATGCGTTTAAGCCGTGTGAACATTATCCGATTGAGAATTCTGGTTTAGATAACGAAACGATTTCAAACATTCACGATAAAATTTTAAAAAGAACACTGTATGATAAAAATGATGGGAACATAAATGCTGATAGATGGTATGAATTCCATAAGAGAATAAAAAAAGGAGAATAAATGGCTAAGCATATAAATGGTTATCATGAGAAGAAGATTGTTGATGTTATTAACACATGGTCTATAGATGAAAAACTAACCTGGGATGCTTTGTGCGACAGGTTAGTAAGGATTATTGGGAAAAGACCATCAAGACAATCCTTAAGTAGTCATGTAAGGATTGCAGAAAGCTTCAGTGTGAAAAAAGCCACTATCAAATCTGGTGAAATACACACTGTAAAACCTGCTAATTTAAAAGTGGCTTCTCAACGAATTAGAAGACTTGAAGCAGAAAATGAAGCTTTGAAGGCATTAAATGAACGCTATTTAGAACAGTTCAAAGTATGGCTTTATAATGCTCACCTTAAACAAATAACGATTGAAGAACTTAATAATCCGTTACCTGCAAAATACCTTTAATAGAATTGATAGGTTTTAGCTATTGACATGGTAAAATATTATGTTATTTATTTTCTTGTCAGGACGACAAAATTTCACTATTGCAAGGATGCATATTATGGATAAAACAAATATTAACTTAATGGAAAGGTATCTACTTCTGCTTGATCGATTCGTTGATAAACTCGCTGAATCAGGTTTCTCGGAGCAACGAATTATAGAACAATCATATCTTTTTTGTGCAGGATTTTATATCAAATACCAAGGTGGTATCGAAAAAATGACCTTCTCCAACAGGGAGGTTGTTTTAACCTTTCTGCTACTTTCATATTATAGTCATATAAATAAACTGGATGATGATTTGATCAATAAAGAGCGTATGAAGCATGTATGCTCTTCATTGATTAACTTTATAGTCAGTAATGGTAGCCGAACAGAGAAAGTCTATGCTAATGAGAAAAGGAAATATGATGCTTCGACCCTAAAAAGATCGTTATCCATCAAAGAGAAGAAAAGAAAATATGGATTGTAATTATTTTAAAAGCCCGTAGTAGGAATCTACGGGCTAACTCTTTGTTGCTTATATTTTTTTATTTTTTTACTAAATCGATAAGATTTCTGATTTCATGATCAAATCTAGCGCTTCTTCTTTTAATCCATTTGATACAAACGAAGCTTCCGATCCTTGATAGGAAATATGTGAGCCACATATACTTGTGCTCATCCCACACATATCCATCTTTAAAGCCCCAAGGCAATGTGAGAAATGAAATAAGTGCAGCAGCACAAAGTAAAATGAAAACAATAGAGAATAGTTTCGAAACAGGCATTGCTCTGTAATACGATGCTGTAGAAGCATTATGGAACAGCATTGTCAGAAAAGCGGGGATGACAACTTTTTTCCTGTTTAAGTTTACTTCATGTGCTCCCGTGTTCTTATTAACGATAAGTGCATCTTTATACACATTATACGAACCATCCTCACTATACTGGCGAAGCTCGTATTTATAAATAGTGTGTGAACTTCTGAAGGGGATACCATAGTCGGAAATCTGCTTCTCATCCCCAGCGTCGGTTTTTACCCAGATCTGATTATTGCTTGGGTTGGAATTAATGATAGTGCCAGAGAAAGTCTTAACAAACGTGTAAGTTTCACCAAACAGATCAAACTTTGAGGCTGTAATCTCTGCTTTCCGGCGATCAGAAAGACCAACATTGACTTCTTCATTGCGGCGTTTCGTGGTGGAGATGCTCATACAAGTTCCTTTGTGTTAGATGTTAAATTCATATTCGATGTATGAAGAAATCAGGGACTACAGATGAGATGGTATCTGCCATTTCAAAACCTGCATGTTAGTTGAATACGTAAATAGGCTAGTTAAATCAGTCTGTTATATTCTTTGGTGTGAAATCACATTTTGACTGGGTTTACAGGAAAGGCAAATCACTTGTACCGATCGATTAAAGATTAATGATAGATGTAGGCTATCAACAAAAGAATATCGATCGGTATAAACGATCAATTTATTGACCTGTATCTATCAAAAAGGCTTGCCAGCCTTACATCGAAAGCGAAGCTCTTCTGGATTGAGGTGCTGATTCAATGAGATTTTTTTGGGGGAGAGGCGTAATCTCTACCATTCTCACGCTAGTGATGGTTTTGTGTTTTTGAGGGCGTTTAAGGGTTGGGATTTTGAGGTTTTTGAAGATGGTAATAATGGTATTGAAATAGGGGATGGTCTCTAACCATCTGAACGTTGAAGCCCTATAGCTTCGCTTGGGCGCTACTTTTAACGTTTCGGTTGCTATCGCTTCTTTGTTAGTTGCAACAGCTTCTGGGAGAAGCGCTTCGACAGAAGCGATAGAGTATTCGTCCTGACCAGCAGCTCGTTTATCGAGGATAAGTGCTTCTATGGGGCGGTTAGCATATTCTGTCATGATTTCAGGAGCATCTGTAGTTATGGCCATATCATGAGTTGCACTAACAGATGTTTCTCTGACAGAGGATTTCAGTTTAAACAGGAAAGCATTATCGCGTTCCGGCTGATAATCGAGTTTGTCCTGTAAAGCCGTCCAGGAATAGCCTTTGCCAAGCTGAGATGCTTTGAAAGCAATCCCGTCGTATTCGAATGAGAAGCCGTTCATGCGTCCAGTAGAAGCGATGTTCGGGATTGCTCTGATGTTTTGTGCGACAAGCTGATGCACAAACTCAGTGGTTGACGGTTTATCGGCAAGGAGTACTTCCAGAGCGTTTTGGATGATGGTTTTCGGGCATAGCTCACCAGTCCTTTTCTCCATCATCAGTTCATTACGGGATTTTTTGAGCTTCGGTTTAGGTGAGGGCGCTGCTGGAGATGCTTTCGATCCTTTGGTTCTTGTCAGATTGTAATCTCTTTCAAGTTGCTGAATTATTCTCGTGCTTGCCAGGTTCTCATTCCTGCCGAGGTAGAGCTTTCCGGCATCAAGAGACACTCTGCTGGCGATGATATGGATGTGCTGGCCATCTTCGTCGTCATGTAGGACGTAGCATCTGAGATGCGTTTCAGAGAAGCCCATACGCTTCATGTAGTCATCAGCGATGATTGCCCATTCTGAATTTGTTAACGCTTCGTTCTTCGGCAAACGAAGCGAATTGTGCCATACCGCTTTAATGACTTCTGGACGAAGCGCTTTAGTCGCATTGAATTCTGCAATCAACTCTCCGACATCGCTTCCATCCATGTTCCCGCCAATCACTATCGGATCTTTTTTATGATGAGAAGCTGGTTTTAATGCGTAAAGCACTACACCAGCGAAGCTCTTACCCCTGCGGATTTTTTGCATTCCCTTCATTGGCAGACCTTTACAGGCCAGCGGTAATTAAATGCAAGCGAAGCTCTGAGACATGACGCTTTACGGCGAAGAGTTCAGTTTGCGTCAGAGAGCTTTCATAGCTCTTGCTATCAAGGTGAGCCACAAGCTTGTTCAGCTTCTGCGAAATCTCACCAAGGGTTTTCCAGGCTTCAATATTGATAGCTGGAACGACAGCAGGAAGTTTATTAAGTAAAGATAAGCGAAGCCACTCGCCTTTACGATGACTGCCACGTTTCTCATTGAGAAGCGTTAGCTCTTCATCATTTAATCTGACACTGACGCAATGAGAACGAAGCTGATTGTGTGAGAGCTTCGCTTCGTTAACGCTTCCATTACGGGAATGTTTACTCACAACGATCTTATTAAAAGTATTATTTTCGACCATATGAACTCCTTTTCATATAAATAAATTAAGCATACTCCTTATGCTTAATTTATTTATATGATAGATGCGAATAATGTCAATGCAGTGTGTTGATTTTGCTTTTAATTTTTTTTAACCGAAGGGCGAAAAAAACAAGGGGAACTCGAAGAAGCAGCGTAGCGCTTCGATGAGTTAGCCCTTGCTCTAAAAATCAGAATATTAATCTATTAACTAATAATTCATATACTATTTCTTTGATGCAGTTATCGTCAGCATCGGGATAACATTCTTTTCGTATAACTTCTATATCTTCCTGCGAAAGTTTATTCAGGATTTCATCTTTTTTGAAATTAGGTTTAGGATCATTTTTAATATTGTTAAAGTTATTATTAAACACTTCGTAAATGATAAAAAAGGCCTTTGCGAATAACATCATTCCTTTATCAAAAGTTGCCAAAGGGACAGCTATGTAAGGCTCTGCCCTACCTAACATAGTTATAATCGCCTCTTTTATTTCAGATGGAAGGTGCAAAGTGTGAAAAATAATATAACAATCCATGTAAACGTTATATGCGATTTTAAGTTTTTTCTTTTGTTCTGCACTATCATACTGCTGTTGTTTTAAAAATGTAGCAGGAGTGTTATTTATGTCTCTTTTGTTTCTGTAAGCATAAAATAATGCAGTGTGAACTAAAAACGGATTGATCAAATGTTGCTTTGAAATGGGACCAAAACTTAGGAAGAGTTCAATGATTTTTCTCAAGTTGGCATCTTTCATTTCATATATTTTTTTTAGAAATTGAATTCCACTATTATGGATATCCTTCGATGGATGATTAAAGGCATCTAAAAAGCTTTTCGTAAATTCATGACGCTGGAATTTATATCCAAAATTAACCAGTCGATCCTTGGTTATATATGAGTAATGTATGTATTTTTTTATTTCATCATCAAATGATGATGAATTTCCTTCCAAAGCGGCATAGTTTGCTGTCATCTCATAGCCATGCAATCTGGCGAATTTGCTTGACCAGAACTTGCATAGAAGGTCTGTGCAGCAATTGCTATCTAATGATATTAACGTTTTCCTGTTGTTAAATTCTTCTCGGTAGTCATCAAAGTTATATATTTTCCTTCTCATAACTTCAATAAGGTATAAATTTTTATTGCGCATTTGAATCCCTTTTTTAACTTATGCTTAAAAATATTTTTAATCATCAAAGAAACTACAATTTTAAATGTGTAGTTATTGTTTGTCTATCGAATAAGTATATCTG